>CALXKU010000039.1 GCA_944389025.1 uncultured Spirochaetaceae bacterium | reverse complement strand
AACTAAACTTTAGAACTCACATGCTCTCTTTTTCAATCTCTATCCCTCATCCCTCAGCTTTCCGTGAAGAACCAAAATTTTCCAGAATTAAGAGAAAATGTTTTAGAAGGAACGGGAATCCAGTGAAGTACTCCCTCCTACGCTAAAGCATAGAGTCTAGAGCTTCCGGTTTCTTAGCAGAAAGCTTCCATATCTCATACGAGGCGGAGAAGGCTGACTTCCGCTTCTTTGGAGTACGTGTCCTTTCCAGACACGTGCAGGATGTTTCCTGCCTTCCTGCAAGTAGCATATGTCCCTGCTGCGCATGTCGAACGTTCTGAAATCCTCATCACGGAGGGAGAGGAGATGGTTCCTGAGCCATCTGCCTTCGACGAAATGCATCTCAAGCCTGTTCCTTTCCTCCCTGTTAAGGCATTTTGAGCTCAGAAGATGGTGTCTTCTTGCAGTTTTTCTGATAAATTACAAATCAGGTATTATCTTTGAATAAGCAACGCTATGTTGATTAGCAAAAAGATGACTGAGAGGAAAACCAGTCCTCTTCTGTGCTTTTTAATTCTTTAGCCACCCCTACAGGTATTTTCATTTCAGAGTATGAGTTTCGTTTAAGAGTTCAATTTCAGAGAGGCGGAAACACCACTGCCCCGCCTCTTTCCGACACATATCAACGAAGAAGCATTTAACAGATCATTCATAAGGAATAAATAATCTGAGGCACAATACAGTGTAATCTTTCATAACTCATCGGATCGTTCCTGTTCTCACCATTATCAATAAGTGTGTTCAAGGATATTTTCTGATTCTCCAGCATCTTTCTTCTCAAGTTCAATCATCTTATCCTTAAATGGGCAGGTCTCGTTGTATGTAGCTACAAGCATAACAGACATCGACAGTATGTTTTCTGAATTTTTAATTTCCTTTCTAAAATACATTCCTCCTATCTTCAGTACCAGTCGTGTTTCTCATGTCTGTCCAGAGATGAGATCATTTTCATCTCATCATCGCTCAGAACGAAATCAAAAACAGATATATTTTCTTTGATATGCTTTTCATTGCTGGAGTCGGGGATTGCTATCACACCGCGCTGCTGGTTCCAGCGGAGGATAATCTGGGCGACGGACTTGTCATGCTGTTTGGCAATCTTCACCAGAACCGGGTTTGGAAGCATCTCGGAGGTATATCTCCGTCCTCCAAGTGGATACCATCCCTGCACGGCAATACCATTCTACTGTATGTGTCTGATTACAGCGGTATCCTGGTAATACGGATGAATCTCATTCTGAACCAAATCGGGCTTCAGAGATACCTTTGGAAGAAAGTTGTCAAGTTCCCTAATATAATAGCATGATATCCCCCCTTCTCTGGCACACTCATGACAAGCTCTGCTGTGACTTATATTAACTTCACACGATCCATCTGAAATATCCCTTATGACATCACCAGCATAAGGCACAGAGATACAGCTTCCTTCCAATGGATTCTTAATACTGATCACAGATGTTGTGATTGCCGCCTCAACCACACTACGTTCAAAAGCCTGGTCGCAGCTTTCCATAGAACAGTTTGTTTATCAGAGTGCCCCTTGAAGGGGCACATACTTAATCAGCGGTAGGCTTTCTCGAAGATACCAGCACACTCCTCATCAGACATAGGAGCGGGATTAGCGAGGAAAAGTCCTCCCATTGTCTCTCTGGCGTTGATGGCAAGTGTCATTGCTTCACTCTTCTCAAAGCCATAATCACTCATTTTGAGGTTATCAACACCGCATTCCTTCTGCAGATTTACAAGCGCTGTGATGAAATCCTCTGCCTTGTAAGCATTCGGTATCCCCATCACTTTCGCCATCTTGATAAATTGCTCATCACATGCGTGGCGGTTTATGAAATAGCGTGCAAACTCAACAGAGATCATTATCAGGCCTGCTCCATGAGGGAGATTTGGATGGTAGGCGCTCATTGCATGTTCCATAGAGTGCTGTGCTGTTGTGGATGTGAGCTGCATCGTGATTCCCGCCACCATGCTTGCATATGCCACATGTTCCCTTGCTTCAAGATTATTTCCATCCTTTACTGCAATCGGAAGATACTTTGCAATATTCTCTATTGCGGAAAGAGCGATTGTCTCACTGAGAATATTAACACCCTTTGACATCATGACTTCTGTATTGTGGAAGAGAGCGTCGAATCCCTGATAAGCCGTGTACTTTGAAGGTACACTCCTCATAAGCTCCGGATCCACGATTGCAAGTACCGGTACGAGGCGTGGATCGCCGCCAAATCCGATTTTCTCATGTGTGTCGGTCTTTGAAATGACTCCCCAGTTGTTGATTTCAGAGCCAGTTCCTGCTGTGAGTGTGATGGTAACGACAGGAAGCGGGACATTCTGCAGAGGATGCCCTTTCCCTGTTCCGCCGTTTACATAATCCCAGAGATCTCCGGGGTTTGTTGCCATTGCAGCAACACCAACTGCTGAATCAAGCACTGCTCCACCGCCAAGTGCGAGAATGAAATCACATCCATTCTCTTTTGCCACTGCTGCGGCTTCCATCACAAGCTCCTTCGTCGGATTCTCGCGGATATTCGCACATACTGCATAATCAACACCTGCCTTCTCAAGCTGTGCGATTGTCTTGTCATATGCACCAGATGCCTTTGGAGATTTTCCCGAAGATATTAAAAGAAGTGCTTTCTTACCGGGAAGCTTCTGCTCTGAAAGCTTATCGATAGAACCGCTGCCGAAAACAATATGTGTTGGATTGTAAAAATCGAAACTGATCATATTTCCTCCTTGATTGTGAAATAATGTCTTGTTTTTATTTGATGAATCAGAAAACCGAGGCTGTCGATCATCTGATGATCTGCATGGTTCTGTTCAGAAGAACCGACCTCTGCCTGTAAGGAAACCTCTCCCGTTCACTTCTTCTGTCTTCCAGAGAAAGAAAACGGTTCACCTCTTTCTCATCAGAACCAGAATCCTTCAGGTTTCTTATCAGGTATTCCCTTTCTGTCATTTCATCCATGCCCGCTTCCTTACTGCCAAAGAATAAGAGCAAGCAAATAAAATAGCAAATACTTTGTTTCTATTTCATGATATGCTTTTTATGTATTTCATCTGCAAGAAGAGGAGAAAGAGACAATGGAAATAAGAGTACTCAGATATTTTCTTGCTGTAGCAAGGGAAGAGAACATCACGGCTGCTGCGGACAGTCTGAATCTGACGCAGCCGACCCTTTCGAGGCAGATAAGAGATCTGGAAGATGAACTGGGGAAAACCCTGCTTGTACGGAAAAGCCACAAAGTTGAACTGACACAGGATGGAATGCGCTTCAGAAAAAGAGCGGAGGAAATCCTTGAAATGGTTGACAGGACGACAGCCGAATTCACCGCTGCTGATGAAGGCATATCAGGAGATATCCATATTGGAAGCGGGGAGACAAGAGCCATAAAGAGGCTTGCTGATATAATCAGAGTACTCAGAGAACAGTATCCGGGCATCCATTACCATCTTTACAGCGGAAATGCGGAAGATGTGACAGAACGACTAGACAGGGGAATTCTTGATTTCGGAATTGTGATACAGCCTGCGGATATATCGAAATACGATTACATCAATTTGCCAGATAAAGATGTATGGGGTGTTGTGATGAGGAAGGATTCAACCCTTGCAGAGAAGTCTTCAATAAAAAAAGATGATCTTAAAAATCTACCGTTGATATTCTCAAGGCAGGCTCTATCCCCATATAGGACCGGGAATGATCTTATCGCATGGTTCGGCGATGATTTCGGGTCTTACGATATAGTGACGACATTCAATCTCGTCTACAATGCCGCGATAATGGTCGAGTCAGGGATTGGCTATGCAATCACACTCGATAAACTCGTGAGCACATCTATGGCAAGCCCGCTCTGCTTCCGTCCGCTTGAGCCAAGACTGGAATCAGGACTTAGCCTGATCTGGAAGAAATACCAAGTGTTCTCCCCCGCTGCTCAGGTCTTTATCGAAGCTCTTGAAAATGAATTCAGCGGTTTTCAGGATTTAAGGGCACACAAGATGCAACACTGAAGGAACAAGACCTGTTATTTTTAAGATTGAACACTTTGACTGCGAATGATGTTATTGTAGCTTATTATGAGGTGAAGCATCACTGCCCTACCTCTTTTGTCGCACATCACCGAAGATATGCTCATGAGTCCCTTCCAGTCAATAACAGAAAGCTACAGGTTCGATTCTGAGGAGTTCCTCTTTGTAGTCTACATACTTTACGCCACCGATTCCCAGATCATACTCTGAGGGGACAATCTGAGAAGCTCTACTGTCTTAAGGTGTTCTGGCTACAATAGGCAGTTCCGATGACAAACTTCTCATCCGATTCCAGCTTCATCAAAAGATCCTTGGCTTTCGTCAGCGCCTCACGCAAATCGAGATAGCTCCCTGCTGGTGCCATCATTGTTTCTGTATTCGACACAGACCGCTTTGATAACGAGGATGTGATCCTGTCTCAGGAATTTCTCTAACAGAGGAAATAAACTTTGAATCTGATTTATGCGCATTGCATTTGCAGATTAAGTAAACAATGATATTTTGTAATTAGAAGTGTATAGTATGCAGACACAGAAAAGCAATCTCACTATTCGCATAGAACCGGAACTCAAGAAAGAGGCCTCATACCGCTTCAGATCTTTAGGAACAGTGTGAAGGAGCTCATGGAGGCTCTTAATGCTTAAGCCTGAATTCACTTGACAGTTCAAGAAAAATTATAAAAGTGCAGTAAAAAGAGGCTGCAGACCAGAGAAACTTTTTCATAGTCTGAATTTCGTTTGAGATTTACGTTGTACTATGGACAACTTCATCAGATCGATATAAAGGCTAAAATCGCCATAAAATGCAGAAGTCAGATATATACTGCCTTTAAGAGTTCTGCCTCAATCTGCCTTTATATTCGCTCCTGAGAATCTCCATCATATCCTCAGGACTTTCTTTGCATCCATTCTCCAGCCACATCCGTATAATCCTTGTGATTCCTGCCCTGAAGAATTCCATATGATATTCGATAAAT
>CALXKU010000038.1 GCA_944389025.1 uncultured Spirochaetaceae bacterium | reverse complement strand
GCTATCTCGTCCTGAAGGTAGACATTGATGTAATCATCAAGAACATCATCAGGAGTATCTGACAAGAATACGGATGGAAGCATCCCGTATTTTAGGATTCTGTCCAGAGTAGGATTGAGCTCTTTGATTTCCGGCCATACGAATGGATGGAGGTTCATCTTTCCAGCTCGACCTCCCAGAAGATTCACTCCCTGTTCCTTGAGCCTTCTTGCGCTTGAGCCTGTCAGAAGGAATCTGATATCTGTCTCCTCAATCAGAAGATGAACCTCGTCCAAGAGCTCAGGAACCTTCTGGATCTCGTCGATGATTACAAGCCCATCATGGATTCCTCTTGTCGCAATCTCATCACGCAGCACTCCAGGATCCGCCTGGCACCTTCTTCGTATCCTTGCGTTCAGAAGTGACCATGAAAGCTTTACGTCATCCTGAATCTGATTTGCTATCAAAGAGCTTTTCCCCGTCTGCCTTGGGCCGAAAAGGAAAAGAGATTTGCTCTTGAGTTTTGACTGAATATCTATGATGCGCTGTATGTACTTCTCCATATGTCACCTCTACTGCCATTATATTACGATTTCTGTTATTTCTACTAGCGATTTTTATAATAATTTGCCAGTAGCACTGACTGTATACAGTTTCTCGTCCAAGACATAAATCCCAATACTTTATTTGAGTTCACTGAATCTTATCACTAGGCGATAACCATCAATGCACGACCATTTTTTTACAAAATCAACAAGAACCTGAAATCCGGAAGTACTTATCGGTAAATCAGTTGCATTTATGTGTTGGAGACGGGGACCGAAGCGGCGGTCAAATGCCTAAACAATCTTTCCAGTCAATGCAACGGGCTTTCTGTAATTTGAAATACAACGTCGGATTATGACAACAGCATGGCAGAGAGGCCAAGACTGCGACCAGTCCAATAAAAGCAGGCAACAAGCACACCGGAAAATGCAACAACCATTCTGATTTCCTCCTGCTTCAAGCATATTCTGACAGGGGCCACACAGCACAAATGCTGGTGTATAAGAGAATGGGTGTTTCATCTTGGAAAAACGGTGTTTCAGCGACTGACAACTGATTTTTAAACACCGTTTCGCTCATCTGTAATCATATTGCCACACTCTGCAACATAGAAATACAGGTGGAAAGAGTTACTTAGTATTTCAAAAGCCCTGTCTTTGTTGCACCTTTTCGGCTGACAATTGAAATTGCAACATGGCATCTTTCTTCTGAAACATATTTCAGCCCCCTTGCAATTACTTTTCCTTTGTGGTAAACGCTTTGATGCTTGTGGGAGTAGCGAAGCTGGTTAACGTGCTGGCCTGTCGATATACGTGAAGAGGGGTTCGAGCCCCGTCTCTCACGCTAGAAAGACTTCAGAGAAATCTGGAGTCTTTTTTGTTATATCCAACGACTATGCTTTTAATCAGGAACTGATATACCACAGGTATATGAATTCCTTAATGAACAATGCGACCGTCCGCTTCAGGTTTCGCATAGAGCTGTTACAAAGCAGAGCTAAAAGGCTTTCTTCTATTCAAGTTTCCTCAAACATACTTCCAAGTATGCATCATTATCTATAAAGCACATCAAAAAATGTTATCTCACGGGTGATACACTTTAATTTTCAGATAGGCCTATACGTTTGAAATCAATATCTTCAAAACCTGAATTCTATTTTATCACCTAGCCATACTGTGTTTAATTTATCTTAGTGTATCAAGTTGATAAATTCAGCAACTAGTTTTTCATGGTTATTATTATCACTATATATTCCTAAGAGCACTTAGAATTGATTTCTTTTATACAAAAGAAGTTATACACTTGTTTTGTAATCTACATAGTTAACATAATAGAGTTCAGTATCCATAGATAAATGGAAATTGAAGATGGTAGGACAAGATGAAATGGATGCTCTTTCCGACTATTGCAACACAGCTTCCGTTTTTTGCATCACAGAGGAGCTGCTATGCAAACAGAAGCTTCCATAACGATTACCATATACAAACCTACAATCAGATAATCTTTCCGTCCCAAAGCCTGTCTAGGAAAACCTTCCACGGCATCATACTGATTCCATCCTCGGTAGTTCGCTCAAAAAGCTCACGGCATACGATTATATAGTCCTTCACAGCATTCTCATCCATGAAAGCCCTCAGTCCTTTGAGTTCCTTATTGGTAATGTTCTTCGATGTCTTTACTTCAATGGCAACCTTGTTCTCGATTACGAAGTCAACCTCATAGCCTTCACGTGTGCGCCAGAAGTAAAGCTCGTCATCTGTCATGTTGTAGTCGATATAGGCCTTGAGCTCCATGAAGATGTAGTTCTCGAACATCTTTCCATACTCTGTCATTGTCTCTGAAGGAACAGGCATCCTGGCTGCGGCTCTAGCAACTCCTACATCGAAAAAATAGAACTTCGAAGTATTCACAGGAATTCTCTTTGATCCTTTTCTATATGGCCGGAGATAGTAACCGATGAAAGTATCGACAAGAATCTGATACCACTCCTTGATCGTATCTGCGGACATTCCAATATCTCTGGACACATTCGAGAAGTTCATCAGCTCAGTATTCTCACTAGCGGCGAATGTAAGGAAGTTGCTGAAGGCTACAAGATTACGTCTTTCTCCTTCGGCAGCGATCTCATTATCGAGATAGCCTCTGACATAGTTCCTTAGCTGAGTCTGATATGACTTCGACATGAATGCCTTGGGAAGCATTCCTGTTGCAAATATGGAATCAAGATCTGGATTCCTGTCCTTTATCTCCTTCCATACAAGAGGATGCATCGAAACTATTCCAGCCCTTCCCCCAAGAAGGTTGCTTCCGCTCTTCTTCAGCTTCCTTGCACTGGATCCTGTGAGTAGGAACTGGATATCACTATGGGTCATGATATGCTGGATATCGAGAAGCACTGGAGGGAAAAGCTGCACTTCATCGACAATGACAAAGCCTTCAGTTTTCCCATTCAGCATGGATCGGAGTAGAACAGGATTACGACGGAAAGCATCGAGAGTGTCACCATCAAGGAAGGTAATTGAGAGAATTGCTTTCTTCTGAAGCTCATTCTCGATATAGGAAGTCTTTCCTGTCATCCTTGGGCCGAAGAGGAAAAGGGAGCTTTCTTCAAGCAGGTCTTCAATCTCAATTGCTCGTCTAATATATTCCATATTGCTACCTCTAATCGGAATTATATCAGAAAATTCCGAGCCAAACTAGGAATTTGTAATAAATTTAGAGAATAGAAACCGGGAAAGTCACGGACTCTAGGAATTGCATCATGCCTGAGAAACGAATTAATCCAAGCTCAAATTAAAAAAACATATAAAAATGTAATTCTTTATTATTAAATCAATTGCTTATTATGAATGATCGCTGAGAATGAGAAGTTTCTATTTGCTGTTATCATCTTGCCGACACCCCATTCTGATTAGCTATCGATATTGTAGTCATCTATACATCAATATTTATCAAAAAACTCCATTCATCTCTATAGGAAGGAGATGAATCGTATGCTATAATAGAGCCAAGCTGATTGCAGGGCATAAACCTTGCACGTATGTAGAACACATACGTACTCCGGTGTAGTGGTGATGTAAGGCTTGAACAGAGTTTTTCTGAGCAAGCAGCTGGCACTAAAACCGGAAGCCATTACTTCTTAAATGAGGGTAGTTCATTAGCATGGTTGCTCCCCGACTGACCCGGCTGGAATTGGACCAGCCCTGCGTCTGAGGAAAGGGCGCCTTTTTTATTTTAAATTGGATAGACAGGATTTCTCAGATTACTGCTTCTACACGACAAAAGGACTTTATTATGCAGGTCTATTGCTAACAAAATCCACATAATGCTACCGCGTTATTATGAGCATGACTGTCGCATGATTGGCTAAGTTCGTAGCGTTTTTGGGGTACCTAGAATCCGAGAGAAAAGAAATAGAGCCCGTACCATTATGACAGCATGGGCTCTACTTTGCTTAACCAGAAATGGCTCAGGCCTTCCAGAGGCTATGAAGGTTGCAGTACGCATATACCGCCTCGACCTCATCGCCATCACAGATCATGAAGCATGCTTCCGGCTTGTCTCCGGGCTTGAGGCATTTTCTCTGATTGCCCTGCTTGGTCTGGATAGAGATCCACTCGATATAATGCTCGGCTGTCATAGGATGCTCTACGGATCCTACCTTGACATTTACCTTGTTCTGCTCAACGGTATAAACTGGTACGTGCTTCTCCTTGGCCGCATCCGTTGTTCCCGGGATGATTTCCTTCATCTTCTCCCCGCAGCATACTACAGGAACTCCCTTATCTCTGACCATGGCGATTATGTTACCGCAATGTGTGCAAATGAAAAATCTCTGTTCCATGTTAATCCTCCGAATTAAGAATTATATTCACCTTTGATTATGCCTTCTTATCCCCTTTTTAACAACACCAAAAGCTCGAGAGAAAATGCAACAGCTCATATTGCGAAGCATCATGTATTAAGAGTATTTGATTTCAAAAAAATCTCAGCACTCCCCTTTTTCCATTCGCCTTCCATTTTTCACTTGTATATTGCTATAATTGTTTGGAGGCTTTTTCATGAAAACTTTTGCAATCGCAGGATGTGGACATCTTGGAACGATAATAAGGAATGCATATCTTGGTGGATTTCTGAAGGATTACAAGCTTATAGCTGCATACTCCAGAAATGAGGAAGATGCGAAGAAGCTTGTTATGGAAACAGGAGCGGAGGCCCTCTCCTCCATGGATGATGTGATAAAACACAAGCCGGACTACATTATAGAGACCGCATCAATCGCACTCTTCAAGGATTTCGCAATTAAAGCCCTTGAAGAAGGAATCAGCGTTATACCGCTATCAATCGGAGCATTTGCGGATTCAGCTTTCAAAGATGAGGCATTGAAAGCCGCAGAGAAAAGCGATGCGAGGATATACATACCATCAGGGGCTGTCGGAGGATTCGATGCGATGCTGACGATATCACTGATGGCAAAAGCCAACGGCTGGCCGATCAAGGCAGGGCTCTATAATCATAAGGGACCGGCGGGACTAAGAAACACACCGCTATACTCAGAAGAACTGAAAGAAGAAGAGAGGCGCGTATTCTATGGAACTACGGCAGAGGCTATCGCAATTCTTCCAACAAAGGTGAATGTCGCAGTTGCCACAGCACTCTCCTCTATCGGAGCAGACAATGCCACAGCAGAAATCGTATGCTCCCCAGACTTCACAGGCGATACCCAGTGTGCGTTTGCAGAAACTGAAGGCAACAGGGTTAGAGCGGACATATATTCTGCAACCAGTGACATCGCGGCCTGGTCAGTTGTCGCCCTGATGAGAAACCTGACTTCCACGATGATATTTTTCTAAAGAGGAGGATAAAATGAGAAAATTCACAAAGCTCGTAGAGGGCGGTCCAATAGGACTTGAGCCATGGGCGGAAGAGAAGCTCAAAGAGTACGCTTCAGAAATAATCCATTACGATAGCTTGCCAGAGAGCGAGGAGGAACTTGTAAGAAGAATCGGGGATGCTGATGCCCTTCTGGTAAGGAACCTGCCGCTTGTTCCCGCATCCGTCCTGTCTCAGTGTAAGAACCTGAAATATGTGGGCATGTGCTGCTCCCTCTATTCAAAAGAGAGTGCCAATGTCGATATAGACTACGCCGAAAAGCACGGCATAACGGTATATGGTATCAGGGACTACGGAGACAAGGGAGTCACCGAATTCGTAATCTACGCCCTTGTAAGAATCCTTCACGGCTATGACTGGCCACTATGGAGAACGAGGCCGAAAGAGATAACAGGGTTGAAAATCGGATTCGTCGGATTTGGAACCAGCGGCCAGATGACAGCTAGAGCTCTTAAAGCACTTGGAGCTGAGATAAGCTATTACGCTCGTTCGAAGAAAGAGGACTGCGAGAAGGAAGGAATGCACTACAAGGATCTTCATGAGCTTTTAGAGCAGTCTGAAATCGTAATCACATGCCTTAATAAGGGTGTAATACTGCTTCACGAGGAAGAATTCAAAGCCCTTGGAAACAAGAAGATAATGATTAACACCTCAATCGGACCAGCAGCAGATATGACAGCTCTTAAGAACTGGATAGCTAATGATGAGAACATCTTCATCTCAGACACATCAGGTGGAGTTGGAGAGATCTATAGCGAGGTAAAGGACAGAAAGAACGTCCTCTGCCCTGATGTCTCTGCGGGAATGACCGAGGAAGCCTACAACCTTATGAGCAAGAAAGTACTTGATAACATCGAAAAGATGCTTTCAAAGTAAGACAATATTCAATTTGTTTTAAACATTTCAGGGGTTGGAGAAACAACCCCTGAGTATTTTTGCAAATAACTTTTATAAGTTAAGACATTTACATTTATACAAGCAATTTCAAACTATCAACATTGATTACATTACTATGTAAGGATCATTAATTTTGTTAACTGTATTATCTGATATTTTTTTACTGTCAATAGAAATTTCTGAGAAACTCCAAACATCAGTTTCGGAAGTTTTTCCTATTGTAAAACTCACAGGAACACTTAATTTTCCAATTACCACTGTTCCGTTACAATTGATCTCTGTCTCACTCACAACAGTCTTCCTGAAGGAGTAAGAATAGGCATTCTCTTCCTCAGAACCTACTAAATCCGATTCATCAGCTGTCATATTTTCCTTTATTTTATCAAGCACCTCAGCAACAGAGCCATAAACATTTGCTTCAGAAGCGGTATAAGAATTACTTCCAACCTTAACTGTTCCATCATTCTCAAGGGTAACATCAAAAGGTAATTCCGATACTATCAAATTCTGTCCCCCAAAAACTACTTGTAAACTGCTACTATTTTCTGGGATATCAGCACTAAATGCCGATTTTCCATCAACAATACTATACTTAATCGCTATATCAGGGCCAATTGTTACAGTAGCCAGCCCGGTCTTTGTTCCTTCCTTAAATGTGGCATCATAGGAGAAATTATTATTATCAACATAATCATTAAGAGTTATAGAACCAATATTAATTCCCAAAACACTAAAAGTACTTTCCTCTCCCGCTGCAAGCTTATCAAAACCACCGAAAGAATTTAAAAGAGAAATTAAACCAAGAAAATCTTCTTCATATTTTACATCAATCAAACCATTTTCAAAATCATTTGGCATAGGGGGGGGCGTCTGCTCATCGTTTGGATTTGAATCACAGGCAACCATGAACAATGCCAAAAGAACGATTAAAACCGCTGTTAACGCTTTTTTCATTTTTAATCTCCATTTTTTATAGAATTTCTACAGATAAGGTAGCTCTTGAATCCCAGTTTGTAAATAGAAAAGTATGGATTTTCACTACATTTTTCAGTTTTTTGTTGATATTACGACAAATTTTAAAAATTTGTTGATTTAGTATTATATTTCCTTTTCAAACTCCTCTTCTATATCTTTATCGAGTTTATAAAGAATGTTCTTGTTTGGTTTTCCTTCTCTTGTATTGGAATGTAGAGCTATATCACAAAGTTCGCTGATGAACGCTTGAATGCCTTTCTGATTGCGGAACACGGAATTCTCACTCAAAAGTTTCTGATAGAACTCATTGTAGATACTGTATGCTCTTATCTTATCAAGAACATGTCCTATGTCATTCTTGTATATGGTCTCAAGCTTCAATTTCTTAAGATAAAACTCATGATAGTCATTGCTTGAATAACAGAATCGCAGGTCTATCAGATCTTTTATGCTACCCGTTTTCTCCGTATCTATGACAGCTTTCATTCTGATTGCATCGTCATTAAAATTCATGTGGTAAGGATTTAACTTAATGTCATGTATTTCCTTTGTAGACTTCTTGGTATTGCAGTAACTGCAAGAGGGAACAAGGTTAAAGAATGAGAGCGTGAGGAGAGGATATTTGGATTTAGCGAAAAAATGATCTTTCTGGAATGCTGTCTCGTAGTCTATGAAAGCATGATTACAGTATGGACATATGCGAACCTCCAGTATTTCCATTATATCCTTGAAGCATTTGGCACCTACATCATCATTTATTTTATTGATGGTTTTATATTCCGTTTTGAATGTATTCCTCCCATTTGAAGTCTTTGCTGGCAAGGTTGCCATCTCATCAAGACTTGCGAATATGAGTTTCTCAAGAGCGGAAAGGTAATCACTATCATTACTTGCTTTTTCCGCTTCAATGATGATATCTGAAAAGAATGGCGTAGAGCTATTGTTAGATGCTTTTTTCAAATCAAATAACAGACCTGCCTTATTCTTCAGCAGAAAAGGAACAATACAGTCCCAATATTTTCTTTTTGCCTCACCTATCTCTCTTAGATTTATTCTTTGCATCAAACCTCTCCTCTCTCGATACCTTCACCAATGTCTTAAGCACGTTATCACCTATGAGAGCCACATACTCATTGAATTTTTTATCATCTTTCTCTTTTATGATTTTCTTAATGAAATTCTCTGCAACTTCTCCAAGAAGTCCATCATTAATAAGAAAATCATCAGAGTAGAGCCTGTATATGTTCGCCGCGAAAGTATCACCCTCCACTTCTTCCACGGTTGTTCTATCTTCGCTCTTTCGAAGACAAATCACGTTGCTAGAGGGAAAATCAGAAAGGAGTATCGGAGAATGTGTTGCAAAGATCACATGGGTATCGATATCGAATCTCTCGTTAAGAAATGAAAGAACCTGATAGACATACCGTTTCTGATTCTCAGGATGCATGAGGGTATCCACCTCATCTAGAAATAAGACGACATCTCGCCCTCTTTGATCTTTTAAGACCCTATTGAGACGTGAAAAGAGAAGCAGTGTAAGAAACTCTCCCGAAGAAAGAGGTGGAAGGAAACGGAACGAAAGGAAATCATATATGCCTCGGATACCAAAATAGAGTCTTATGATTTCGAGACTCCTCTCCCTGTTTTTCTCATCTAGAGTGATATCCATGTAATCATGCTCCGAAGATGAGAACATATTATAAAGCTTAATTCTCTTCTCAAGCTCGAAAACATCAGCAAGGTTATTATTTTGTACGCTGGAGAGCATTTTTTCAAGGAAAGTGTGTGGATCCGCTTCTATTATGTTTGCATTCTCAACAATCAACTCCAAGATACGTTCAATTCCCCCAAGATGCTGAACCACAGCCTGCATGACATCGGTTATCCAGTCAGTTATTAGAACAAGTGCAAAGTTTGTTAGCAATGATTCATTTCCAGCATATTTCTCCATTGCACTTTCAAATGCGAGGAAAGCATCTTTGCACTGCTTGAACGTTTCTTCCCTTATGCTCAAATGAGGTGCACCGTTAACACTTTGCATATCAAATCCATGATAGCTCTTCAGCCCAAAATATCTTGCCATTATCTCCGTCTTTCTCACTGGAGTGATTCGAATGACCTCTGGGAAATGGAAGAAACGGGAGTATGAATCAAATTCTCCAGATATGTCTGAAATCATCTCAACAATCCGGCAATAATCTTCCATACGGTTAAGTGCTATCTGAGAAAAATTGGAATACCCGCTTGTGCCTGTCATCATCCTCTCATATTCCACATTTCCCCTTTCCTTATCCGCATCATGGGCCAGACAATACGTTGTAGATATATCAATCACATGTGCTTCGTTCTTTCCAAAAGGAGGAAGAGGCTCCGCTATTTCCTGTTCAGAATAATATACCGGAGAATAATAGATGAAATTGAAATCAGGGAAGACTGTATCTTCATTAGAGCATGTATAGAGATGACCATCTTTCTCATATGTTAGTCTATATTTAAATTTTACTGTTCTGGGATTGGAGGCTATTTCCGCCAATATTCTTGCAAGGGTTGTCTTTCCCGCACCATTATTGCCAATAATAACAGATGAGTCTCTTACTCCAGTCTTTTTAAAAACAGTAACAAGCACAGGATTTCCTGTATTCTCCTGGTTTTCATTTTCGCTTATATTCTTTTCACACTTATCATCAATGTAATTGTTTTTGGTGAAATAGATGGTCATATTATCATATACACCAAACTTATCCACACTAAGAGATAAAAGCCGCATAACACCTCCCCTATTGTCAAATTGTAACAGGGATCAGAAGAAATACACTTTTTTCTTTCTCCGTATTAAAAAATCTGGATAACAATTCAATGAC
Source organism: uncultured Spirochaetaceae bacterium (assembly GCA_944389025.1). Lineage (GTDB taxonomy): Bacteria > Spirochaetota > Spirochaetia > Sphaerochaetales > Sphaerochaetaceae > Ornithospirochaeta. The sequence goes on along the minus strand of CALXKU010000038.1, from coordinate 3,436 downwards.
TATTCAGACAATGAAAATAGAACTACAACTTTCACACTTCCCAGATATCACACTCTAGAGATACAATAAGGTAGAACAAAACATTACAGGACGGAAAATGAAAAAACTATTATTCATAATTTTAGCAGTCTGTATAATTTCCTGCTCTCCGGTAGCGGTATCAACATTACCGGATGCGGATATAGAACAAGGATCAGCGACAGCAACGGCAACTATCACAGGAGAGCACTCCATCAATATCACATTCACCCCAGCAGCATTTGCTTCCGAATATGCATATGCAATAGATGATGAGAGTGCTATAGAGGAAGATGCCTCACTAACATTCAAAAATGGGCTATATGCTTTTAATATTTTTAGTGGTTTGAATGATAGCGGAAACATATTCGTATTTGGAAGGAAAAATGGTGGCGAATGGGTAAAAATCGCAACTGCAGAATATGTAATGAGTCTTGCAAACATTCAGCCTGATGCATATCTCTCAAAACGCGGAGAGACAGAGGCGGAAATACGGATAGACTCTGAACTAGATCCATCAAGTGTGGATTATGAGATAGAAATAACAAGCGACAATCCTGAAGAAAAGCCTTATTATACATATTCAGAAGAGAATAACAGCTACACTATTTCAGGCTTGACAGCTGCTGGCAATTACACAGCAACAATCAGGAACAAGCTAAAAACTGAAACCAGTTATGGAGCAAACTCAAGCACAACCGTTACAATCACTCCATATGATAGCAATAATGAGCAGACCATAACACTGGAAATTTCAGAAACGAAAGATGCTTTCAACATTTCTGGAATACCGAGCGGTACTAATATCTCACTGTATAAAACGAATAAGACGTCGCCTGTGTTCAGCAACATCGACGAGAACGCAGACGGTACAGCAACAATTCCTTTCCGTAGCCTAAAAAGCCTTGAATCAGGATATTTCTTTGTATCAACAGGGAATGGAACAGTTAACAGCAATATACTTAAATATACGATACCTCTCAGAATTGAATCGACAACTGCAAACTACCGTAGCGCGGAGATAAAAATCGATATTGCGGAAGATGTTAAACTTTCAGATTCAAATTTCAGCATTGAAGGAAATGGATTACAGTCCGCTGAAATCAGCGTTTCCAATTCAGGAGTAAAAATTAGCAAACTTGACAGTGCAACATCCTACGATTTCACTCTCCGATATGTGGACTCAGAATACATAGGAACAGAAAGCATTCATGTAGATACGAAAAGCTTTGCAGGCAAGAGCTATCAGTGGATAGGCACATTCAACGGAAGCACAAAAGAAACAAATTTCAGAATATACGTGAAGGACCCCGTTGAAGGTAGTGAATATCCATATTATGTTTATTTTTCAAATGATGATGCGGCAATAATAAATAGCAAATATGAAGGACAAGAACTGAGAATCATGCCTTTATTTGATGAGGCAAACGGAGAAAGTCTGCCTACACAAAGCAATCAGATCTCATGGAAAGAGAACTTTCCTCAAAACAATGCGTATAAAGCCAATAGTAGCAAATGGAATGGCAGTCCTGTAAATCCTTCTTCATGGTATATTGAGAAAAGCGGTCCAAGCGAATCGAGCAAAGATGTTATAGAAACACTCACCCAATCTAAAGCATTTGGCATGGAACAACCAACAACTACTACATTCTCGTTCATGGAATACATGGATGAAACAACAGGGGAATACAAACCGGTAATTAAATTCAGAAATACCAGTTCCTCTTCTCTTGTTACAGGATTCTTACGCAAAAACAGTAATCCTAATGAAGGTTTACAGTATGGCGATAGTACTACAGATGAATACAGTTTCTATCTGATTGAAAGATGATGGGAGGGAGAGAAAAAATGAGAAAACTTATTACATTCACATTAATTATTCTTATATTCATAAGTTCCATAAGCGCCTCCCTCATTCCAACAAGGGATCCATATTTTGATAAGGACAGCCTGTTCTCATCCCCTGCAAGACTCATAGAGGAAAGCGGTACGATTCCGTTTGGAATAAGCGTCAATGCTTTCAGTGCTGTTAATTACCTTTCTTATCTTGCAAATCCTTCATCTTCTTTAAGTGAGGCATCAGATTACCTATATGATGAGATGATGAATGGAGATCTTGCTTTCTGGCAGGAGAACTACAGTAAATTAAGCTCAGCTTTTGATTTTGATTCTTCAAACTTTCCAAACTATTCATCTACTCTGACTGAAGCGAATCTAGCTCAGATCAAAGCATATCTTTCATCTTCGTATTACAAGAGGTTTAATGATGCTCAGAGGGCATCAATCGTAATTGGAGCCATGAATGGTACTGATATCTTCACCTCCCCTGATATCCCCACCATGCATGGAGGAGTAGATTTAGCACTGCATATGTATGGGGGCGTCGTTTATGGTAACGGCTTTGGGTGGCAGATAAGGTCAAACATCGGTCTTCTGGGTGATGACAATATGCTCAAGAGTGATGGAACCAGCCTGCTTAGCGCTGACATCCGTGCTGATATCGGATACGCATTCCATCTTTTAAGTGACCGTTTTACAATCGGTATGAGCTTAGAGCTCGGGGCATATGCGGAGAACTCACTTATTAACTCTACCCTGCTCGCTTCAAGATTCTCAGGAGATCTTGGAATTTCTGAGCCGTTCATGCTTGGACTCGGTTTTTCAGCGAACTTTGGTGCGATGTACCGTCTTAACGACTCTCTCGCATTCACACTCGATGTGGTCAATCTCGCATCATTCAGGAAATATACGATGATGGATTTAACCGATTTCGTATCATTTGATGGTTTTACAAGCAATCCAAACGTATATTACCAGCCTCTTGATCTTATACTCAGAGCCTACTGGGATCAGGGGCCATACCATGTTACGGTAGAATTCGGCGATATCGTGAATCAGCTCATATGGATGGATAAAGCCCATTCTTCCCTGTTTGAATTCTATGCGGTACCTAAAGTGTATTTCAGCTATGACATCTCAGAAGATCTGATTATCTCAACGGGTCTTGAGTACTCGCGTCTGCTCTTCGGTGTAGATTACAAAGGCTTCAGTGCAGAGCTCTATACATCGCTTAATAAGCTTGCATTTGGAATAAATGCCGGATACGAATTCTGATTAATTCTCCCTTAGCAGTACGCTCAGGGAGATTTTCTTTATAATTTATCATAAATTGATGCTCAATTTAACAAAACTCCCCTTTTCTACATTCATATAAGAGGAGGAAATAAAATATGAATGGAGAGGAAAGATATTCCGTTATCCGGTTCTCTTTCATGCCGTCATATCTAAAGACAGAGACGATGCTGAGAGATAGCGGGAATGAGTATTTTACGAAGGAGGTGTCCGCGACCGCTCTCGAGGAGCTTAAGCACATGAGCCTATGCAGCGACGCCCTTTTCAAGATTGTAATGGAGAAGAG
>CALXKU010000037.1 GCA_944389025.1 uncultured Spirochaetaceae bacterium | reverse complement strand
TCATCCCCGTCTTAATCAGCATCATAGGAATAATAATGCCCATAGCGGTATCCCAGTCCCTTGCAATGCCTTTCGACGAAATAGACAATCAAGAATATGTAGACAGAATCAGAGCCAACATCGGATATGTGACTAAATGCTTCGTATATTTGCTTATCTTCGCAGCGATATTCTTCATAAAGCCATACCCTAACCATGAGTTTAAATTCAAATGGTTCAAAGTATCGTTGCATGTTCTATCCGACTATTACATTTTCTGGATATTGATCTATTACTGTTTTAATTTCCTTGAGCTCATAAAACTGAAAAACGAGCTTTCGGATGAAATAAGAAAAATCCGGGTGGATAAAAAGTTCAAAGAATACGGGGAAAACAACGGCACCTAATAGTAACTCTTTTACATTCTGACAAAATAGGAAATGGCACATTTCAAGTAATAAGGGTGGCTACACCGCCACCCCTACTGATGATCATATTTCCATGTAGTATGGAAAATCGCCACGAGGATACAAATCCCCACCGTTATCAAAACGGTAGATATAGCCCTGCCATTCATCCGATACAGGGAATTCCACAGGGCCAAAGAATTGTACATAGCTCCTATAGTCCGAATCTATCATATATAATGTAATGGGAGCAGATGAACGGTTCTTCCCTACTATCTGGACTCTAACATCACCCCATACACCTGTCCTACTTTGCCAGCTCCTTCTGAGTACTTCTATCTTACTCTGATACTCATCTTTTAAAACTTCAAGCTGTGCATAATACTCGTTGACCGTCATCAATCCATTCACATAGTCATTATCCAGCTCATTCCTAGAATTTGAATAACCCTCATTCAAGGAATTGTATGCATGGTCATATTCCGCCTGATACTCAGGCTTCATATCCTGCCTACACCACATGGTTGACAGTATCAGCTTGCCATTCTCCTCATCCGTAAAATATTTTTCCTGGAAGTCATAGTACTCATGAGAATCTGCAAATGTGATCAATCCGTTCTCATCCACTCCTATGCTGGATAAGTCCCCTCTGAACTTCGGCCCAGTCGGTATCGTCTCGATAACGATATCATCAGGGTCTATTGGTTCATTCGGATTGAAACCGCCATCGATACCACCATCACATCCGGCGAACACGAATAGAACAGCCAATAATAGAATCACAACCTTTTTCATACCTACAGTATAGATGCAGTCCGTTTAAAAATAAACCTCCCCTCTTCTGATAACCTGAATGTAGGAGAAAACATATGGATTTATTTCAGGTCTTCACAGGTTACATAAAGGCGGAATTCCTCATTCTGATTCCGTTCACATGGATTGTCGGAAAAGTGCTTAAAAAAGCGGTTCTCAGCAAGAGCGACAATCCTATAAAGAAAGTCATTCAAACCACTTCCGGCATCACGGGGGCGCTATATTCCATCGATATTTTCATTGGCTTCCTCCTTGGCCTAATCATAAGCACCCGTGATGGCTGGAAGCTTTTCATGGAATCATTCCTGCTCTACGGGATAGTGCACGGAGCCGTATGCTGCTATGTGGCCACGAAGCTCTACGACAAGGTGAGGGAGGAGTGATGTGTGGGAGAAGATTAAAAAGATACTTCATTATCTTATTCTTCCTGTTCTCTTCATTGCAGGGCTTATCCTCGGCAAGTCTGGAAGAAACACCGACAGAGGAACTGCTGATGAGATTGACGGAGATATCAGAAGAGCGCAGGAACTTGCAGAGCGGGCTGCAGATCAGCTTGGGAGTTTTGAGGAGTCAGTCAGAGCTCTTGGAGACGGAGTTGGACTCGCTAAGTCTGACATTGAAAGAACAAGAGATCTCCTTGGCAAGAGCTCAGAATCGCTTGACGAGCTTAGAAGAGCGGTTAACGGATATAGAGGAGCCTCGAGAAGAATTGAGGAAATCGCTAACAGATATGACGAGCTTGAATCAGAGTCTGAGCGAATCCTTCAGGAGCTACTCAGAAGAGCAGGAGCGACAAATTTCTTCTCTGAAAAGGGGGAACATAATCCTGACAGTGCTGACGGTGATAACCTCAGGAATAGTGGTTACAGCACTGATCCTGAACTGAAGGAGGACTGCTGATGGAATTTTTGTCCGTTATAAACAGCCTCGGCACGGTGCCGTTCCTGGCACTGCTTGTCGTGATATTCATCCTCCTCTTCCGTGAAGTCAAAGCGGACAATGCTAGGATACAGAGGCACCTCAAGGAGCACGAGGAGAAGTTCGACAAGAGATTTACGAAACATGAGGAGGCCATCGCTCAGGACATAGCCGAGCATAAGGCTGCAACCGAGAAGATGGTCGACTCGCTGAAGGAAGTCGATAAGGAGCTCGAGAAGAGGATCCGGACGATAGAGACCGAATACGCACCGAGGACATATGTGCAGGAGGTGGTATCGGGATGGCGCAACGAGATCAGGAACCTTAACGACAAGTTGGACAAGGTGCTGAAAGGATGAGCATATGCGTACTAACAAGACTATATTGAAAGTTCTGAGAGGAGACATCCTCATATTCATATATGACAGCGCGCCTGCGCGTGTGAAGGAGACATCCATAATCTCCGGCTACTACGAGTACTATACGACAAGCGACATCAAGAGATCGATATCCTACCTTGCACAGTCGGGATACATCAGGAAGAAGGAAGTCGAATCCCCCATCTCAAACAGGTGCGAGGCTTTTTATGAGATTACACCCGAGGGGATGAAGATTGTCGAGAAGATAAAAGGAGACGATGGTGTCACCATAATGGAGAAGGCGGAATAAGTATGGGCGAGAACTTAAGGCGAACAAAGGCCGAGCTCTACGGAATCGTGGAGAAGGTCGTGAAGATGTATGAGGGCGGCATGACACTTGAGGATATCGAGGAGAAACTCAGAGAAGAAGGCTACCAGATATCGAGGGAGTCCATCAGGCGGACGCTGAAGAAGAACAAGACGATTGCAAAGGAGCTCCAAAAGGCCAGGGAGGAGACAGCGCAGCTCATAGATGTGATAAGGAGCAAGCCTGCTACCGATGTGAACGAGGCAAGCGCGGACTTCCTCATCGCAAAGGCTTTCGAATATGTGAAAACAATCGAGGCGATGGATTTCGAGGATCTTCCGGAACTGGCGAAATTTGTCAAGGACATCACGAAGGTCAAGACCGATCTGGTTAAACAGAGGATGGACTACCAGAGCCTGTACGCAAGAGCAAGAGACGACTTCATGGCACAGCTGAAGACGGTGCTCTACAGGGACAATCCAGCACTCTATGAAAAGCTCTTCGAATTAGCCAGCCACATGGAGGTGCCCTGTGAGTGATGAGGTAAGAACACCTGACATCGACTACTCCCCTCTCCTATCGCTTCTCGACCTCGACAAGAAGACAGCCTCCCTGATTTCAAAGGAGAGCAAGGCTGCAAAGTCGAGGTATGAGCGTTTCAGGACGGACATATCTGCCTTTGCGAAATACTACTTTCCGGAATACGTGAGGCTTGAGCCGGCAGGATGGCAGCAGGCGATATTCGACATATTCGAGCACCCTGTTCATGAGGCGGGAAGATGGAAATGGCATGTGACGAAGAAGCAGGCCGAACGGCTAGCATCATACCACAGGACCGAATTCAGGCATCTTCCAACAGAGATGGATGTCATGAGGGGACTGCTGCTGGTAGCGCCCAGAGAACAGGGCAAGTCCACCATATTCGCCCGCATATTCCTCATCTGGCTCTGCTGCTACGACTATGTGAAGTTCGTAACGTACTTCAGGGCGAATGCGGAGCTTGCAGAGGCATTCCTCTTGGACACCATGAGCGAATTCGAAAGCAACGAAAAACTTATCAAGGATTACGGGAATCTCAAGGGCCCGATCTGGAACAAGGGGATGTACAGCCTCAAGAACGGGGCTGTCTTCGCAGCTGTCGGAATGGGTGCCAACATCAGAGGACTTGTCCACAAGCACATGAGACCCGACCTCATAATCCTCGACGACCTCACAAGCGACCAGAACAAGAACTCGCCGAGAATGCTGGATCAGATCTATGACTGGATAGTATCCGCAATCTTCGGACTATCGAAGGATGCGGTCATACTCTACCTCAACACCATCTACAACGAGCTTGATCCGATGTACCGCCTTCAGCAGAGGGTTGAGGAGGGAAGCCTCGAAAGATGGCTTGCTGTAAGGCTCTCTGCGGAGATTTCGGACGGTGTTGCACTATGGCCTGAGCTCTGGCCGATAGAAGAGCTCGAGTTCAAAAGGAGCGAGGTCGGAAGCCAGACCTACATGGTCGAATACATGAGCATTATAACAGGAGGAAGGGACAAGATACTCCCTCGTGAGATCTTCAGCTTCAGAAGCCCCTCCTCTTTTGACCTCTCGGAATACGAGATGCACATGGGTGTGGACCCGAACGCTGAGGGCTCGGATGATGCCGCAGTCTTCGTCCTCGGACGGCATATGGTTACAGGAAGATACCTATCGGTAGACGCATGGTGTAAGGACGGAGCGACGGTCACGGAGCTCGTGGATCAGCTTGTAAGGTTCTGGCGGAAATACAATCCGACGATGATCGCATGGGAGGAGGTGGCGTTCCAGAGGGTATACATGAAGCTCCTTCAGGAGATGCTGCTTCCACAGGGGATAGCGCTCCCACTTGTTCCGATTTCAGCAAAAGGGAGCAAGGAGACCAGGGCTACGGCGCTTCAACCTTTCCTTGAGAACGGGACATGGGAGCACTCGGAGAAACTCAAGGACACGGAGTTCCTCTTGAAGGTGCAGCGCTTCCCCACAAAAGGGCTCAACGACGGACCTGTTGATGCGATGAGCTACGCATATCTTTCATTCAACAGGGGACTCGGATCGCCTATTGGGACAAGCACGAGAAGAACAAGCAAACTGCCTGGAATCATAGGGAGGTACAAGGATGGCTATTGATGCAAAGAGCAGAAAAGACCTTGAAGTGAAGATCATAAGGGATTCGCAAATCTGGAACTATCTGCCGAGCCCCGAGAACATCATAAGAGGTTCCGTAAGGGGGCTTAGAATCTACGACGACATGAAGGAGGATGCGAGGGTCGGCTCCCTCTTCGAAGATCGGAGGAATGCGACAAGCAACCTCCCATGCTATCTCACGGATGTCGAGAGCGGAAGGGTCAACGACTATGCATCCCGACACCTTACGGAGGCTGAGATCAGGAAATGGGCGTTCATCCTCCTGGACGGAGCCCTAACCTACGGCTTCCAGCCTGCGGAGATCATATGGGAGCGTGACAGGGACGGGTTCTACTACATAGCCGGTCTCGACATCCACGACATCAACCGCTACCGCTTCAACACCAACGGGGATCTCTTCTACGACACACTCACACCGCTCAACCAGCCGTACAAGTGGATAGTCCATAGGAACGAAGGGGACAGCTACAACAGGCAATACGGGAGGGCCTACCTCAAACGTGTATACTGGCCTTGGAAGTTCAAAAGCCTCGGATGGCAGTTCTGGCTTACGGCGACAGAGAAGTTCTCGGTGCCATCCCTCGTGGTGCTCTTCGAACAGTCAGATCCGAAGAAGGCGAAGGAGACTGCTGACAACCTTGCGGATCTCATCCTATCGATTTCATCGGGAAGCGGCGGTGCTTTTGCGAACGTGAATGCTATACAGCAGCTGAGCATGGGAGGATCGGTTGCTGACTTCAACTCACTGATCACCGCATGCGACCTCCAGATATCCTACGGCATGACCGGACAGGCCCTTGCGACCAATATATCAGAGACCGGCACGCAGGCGCTTGGAACAGTCCAGGAACGAACTAAAAACGCTGCATATGAAAATGATGCAAGAGCTTTGCGGTATACGCTACAGAAACTCGTGGATTACTCAATCTCCGTCAATTTCGGAGATGATGAACCCTCCCCAATCTTTTCCTTCGATACGGAGGATAAGGCGTCCTTCAGTGAAGTCATGCAGGCCTACCAGGCCGGAATCCCTATATCAAGGAAAGCCATGTATTCAATGTACGGGCTACCTGAACCCGAAGATGAGGAGGACGCATTAACACCTCCTGCACAGTCCTCTCCTATAGGAGGGATAGGCTCTGCCTTCAACTTCGCAGATGATGGCAACAGTAAAAAAAAACTACCTCTGATTTTATTGAACGGGAGATCAGGAAGGTAAAGCAAGTCATAGCAATAGAAGATGAGTACAGGCTGAGGATCGAGAAGAGAATCGATGAGACCATAAAGGAATTCCGAAGGCGCCTTGAGAAAAATCCGGAGATTCTGAACATGACGGACTCGGAACTCTTCGCCTCCTGGAAGCCTGAGGAGGATGAGGATCTCATAAAGAACATCTACGAGATGCTCCTAAGAGCCTGGGCACTCGGGCTGACGCACTCCTCTTCAGACAGAAGGGACGATGATGATTTCGCGGATTTCTCCTACGAATTCGGAAGCCCTTATGATGATGCGGTCAGGGAGGCCATGAGGAGGATGAACTGCACGCCAGAGCAGTTTGAAAAACTCTCAGCGGATCTCAGGACGCAGGCGTTCACGCTCGGCCGTCTTAGCCAGATCGACACGATCTCCAAGGTGAAGGAGGCATATGTGAAGCAGCTCAAGTCATCCGAGGTATCGGTAAAGAAGTTCATCGAGGATGCGCTTGAAATCACTGGAAATGACATAGGCTACAGCCAGTATTTCGACCTGGTGTTCCGCACGAACCTCCAGAAAGACTACAATGCTGCAAAGGCCTTCGACATAATCAACGACCCTCCGCAGTTCCTACAGTTCGTAGGAATCGAGGATGAGAGGCAGAGCGACATATGCAAGGCACGAAGCGGAGTGATCCTTCCCGCAACAGACCCGTGGTGGGATGACAACTGGCCTCCACTGCATTACAACTGCAGATCCACGATAAGAGAGATCATGGGAAGCGAAGCCGAGGATATCGCAAGGAAGCTTGATGTGGTCAAAGCCGAGAACAAGGTCATAAATGCAAAAGGAGAGGACTACTCCCCTTCCCCGTCTTCCACGTTCGGGAAGATGCCGGCAAAGGACAACACATTCTGGGCGACCACCGTAAGCCAGCAGAACAGGATCATAGAAGCCGGGCTACAAAGCGACCTCAACGCATTTGCAAAGGAGAACCTCGCTGCGGACTTCAAGGAGGAGAAGAGCGGCTACGTAACCCTTGAGAGAGCCATAGGAGGTATAAGGTATCCAGAAAAAATTCAGAGGGAGAAGGAGTTCAAGCTAAATCTTGCCACAGCGGAGGTTCTTGCGGAGAGCGGTTTCTTCGTTGAGGTGAACGCACCATACGCTATAGATAACAACAAGTCATGGGATGCCTGGCTCAATGGAGTGGACAGGGTGGAATTCAAGAATCCGATTCCATCCTCGCTCTCCGTAAGATCCCTTGATAAGCTTGTCCTCGGAGGATACGACCAGGCACAGACTGTCGCTGTAACAGTGACATCAGAGAAACAGCTCGAAGCATTGAAGAAGATGATAGAGAACAACCTACCTGAAAAAGCAAAAACAAGGGTCATAAAGCAGATGTTCGTAATCATGGATGGAAAGATGGTGCAGCTGTCAAACAGGGAACTGCTGACCCCAGTTCTTTCAAAACTTGACCTCCTGCTTTGAGTGCAATATCATAATAAGTGAGGGCGGTGGATATGGCATCCCCATATCTCCAACGTCAGAAGCTCCCGTTCCTAGAGGACGGGTTTTTTTATTGATTATCAAGCTTTGCAATGGTATCATTTAAGTGGTCGCGGTAGCCCATCTATATAGGATTCAAGACCAGCCAGCCCGCTTTCAAAAGAGCGG
>CALXKU010000036.1 GCA_944389025.1 uncultured Spirochaetaceae bacterium | reverse complement strand
TTTTCTCTTTGATTCAGTTCATCTCCATCCCTTATGTCAGAGCTCAATCCCACAGAAAAACGTGAAGAGCCAAAAAAGGGCATGGTGGAAAACCATACCCCGAAAAATGGAAACTCTGATAATCAGTCAACCAGTACAACCTCTCCATTCGGATAGCGCTCCGCGACATATGCGGCAACCTTCTCACCCTTGAGAGCTTTTACCAGAGCCTGGATTGCAGGATTGTCCTCATTTCCTGGCTGAACTGCAATCACGTTAACATAAGGACTGTCCGCACCCTCGACATAAAGGCCATCACGTGTTGCAATAAGACCGGCAGGAATTGCGTAGTTACCATTGATGACCGCACCATCTACATCCTCCATGATTCTTGGAAGTGTTGCAGCCTCAATCTCCCTGAACTCAAGATTCTTCGGATTGTCCACGATATCCTGAGGAACAGCTTCAAGTCCAGCGTCATCAGCAAGTGTGATGAGACCCGCGGACTGTAGAAGGAGAAGAGCTCTTCCCTCATTCGTTGGATCGTTAGGAATTGCAATAGTGGCCCCGTCTGGAATCTCATCAATGGAGGAATACTCCGTTGAGTAGAGTGCCAGCGGCTCTATATGGATTCCACCTGCGCTTACGAGGTTGTAGCCACGCTCTGCATTGAAACTCTCAAGATAAGGAAGATGCTGGAAATAGTTGGCATCAATCTCCCCTGCCTGAAGAGCCTCATTAGGTGTTACGTAGTCGGTAAACTCAACGATTTCAAGGGTGTATCCCTGAGAAGCAAGATCATCCACAACGAGGCTGAGAAGAACTCCATGAGGATCCGGTGTGGCACCAACCCTGATCGTGTCGGTAATCTCCTTAGTCTCATTTCCACCCTGTGCGAATACAAGTGTCGATAATGTAATAAGAACAAACAACGTTACTAATATTTTTTTCATCTTTCTCTCCTTTATGATGAACAATTTGAAAATGAATAATCCCAAGATTTGAGACTTTGTTTTGATTACGCTAATTTAAATGTTCTGTGGTGAAATGAATAATGTTATGCCCTGACGGGCATCATCATGGAGAGCATGCGCATGGAAGTTCTGTTAAGATATGTCATTTCCTATACTCTCCTTTTCTAAGATAAGCCAACTATAACTTAAAAAAATTCATTATTCAATGCATGAATATGCAAATTTATGAATTTTTATTACTTTTTTTATCAGCATACATCGCCATATCCGCCTTATTCACAGCCTCTGAAAGACTTATCTTCCTTGTATCCACACTGACACAGCCTATGGAAACCATACTTTTTCCGTAAGAAACGGAAAGCTTTTCCTTTATTGCCGAACAAACCGCACGGGTATCTCGCTCAGCAACGGAAGGGGAGAAAACTACAAACTCATCCCCTCCTGTACGATACCCAAGCTCTCTTGGATACGGAAAAGTCTTAAGGAGCACCTCCGCCACAGTGCGTAGCAGCACATTGCCCTCGCTGTGACCTTTCTCATCGTTAATCACCTTGAGATCATTCACATCGATTACGAACACATCCAGATACCTTTCCCCGTGCCAGCTTTGCCTTAAAAGCGCATCATAACTCGCCCTGTTTCTAAGCCCTGTAAGAGGATCACGGTAAGCGAGAGTCAGGATAGCCTCATTCTCCGCCCTCTCCTTCGTCTCAAGCAGGAAAAGGGAGAGACTCCTGAAGAGTATGGCAAGTGTGGAGAATGCAAGTACTTCAAGGGTCAGCGGAGTAAGCAGGCTAATACCGAAAAAGAGAAGAATCCACTCGATAAGAAAGCTTACTATCATTATGGAGGTGATTATCAGGAACAGCCCCACCCTCTCATGTCTGGAAAAAAGATAACAGACATATGCGAAGAAAGCAGCTGTATAGGAGAGGACAAATGTCGTTGCTGGCGTAAGGCACTCCATGAAGCCACATACGCCGGCAAGGGAGAGTAGTCCTATGACACAATAGCATGCTATGAAGAAAACTGATAAGTAATGGAAAAAACTGAGACGGCGACCATGGCTGAGAGGATAGTTATATATGAAATATTTATAAAGAGAATAAGGCAGGAAGAATATGCAAAAATAGGAAACAGAGGCAGGAAGGGCCGTATTGCTGATTATATACTGTCTGGATCTTGACTGGAAAAGGATCCAGAGTGCGAGAATCAGAAGAAGGCATGCGGAAGAAAGGAGGCTTCTTCTCGTATCAGATTCACGGGAGAAAAAGCATGTGATGAACGCAATGCATGCCATGAAGACAATCATGAAAGATACGATTACGGGCTCGATTTCCATGAAGAGCGTCTCAACCTCCATGCTTGCGAAATCGCCGAACTCAACATAAGCGAGCCTTATTCCTCCGTTTGTAGCAGCCTCAATGGCATCTATCCTAAGTTCTTTGCCTGCTGCATCATCAGCAAGGGGTATGTAGAATGTCGTACCGTACCCATACTCGGGTCTACCACTCTCGCTTGCATCAGGGATATAGGAATAAAGCAGGACACCATCGAGAAAGACACTGAACTTAGCAGAGTTCATCCGTATGGCAGCTGTATCCCCAGCTATGACATATTCAGGAACGGTGAGAGAATAAGAGAGCTGTGCAAATGGCTTCAGGCCATAAAGGGATACAGGTGTCTTTGAAACTCCTGCATCAGAGCTATCAATCGTGATTCTGATATCCCCTTCATAAGTGACCGCCCTACCGCTTACCGGAGAAAGACGTGAAAACTGTGAGGCGATGATTGTGAGAATGAGAGCGACAAATGAGATGATTACAGCCAGAGCTGTCGTCAACAAGGAGATCCTACTTACTTTCATTTTTAGACCTCTTAATATCCATCACGCTCCGATCGAGACCTTTGAAGACTTCCATGAAATCATCTTTCTGAAAATCAATCACACCCCCTGCTCCGCTGACACCATAGTGTGGAGACATGGATTCATATGATTTAGTTATGTCAGAAAGAATGGCATATCCATCCTGCACACCTTTAAAAAAGATTATGAACTCATCCCCTCCAAGACGGAACGGATATAGAGAATCCTGAGAGACCCCCCGGACCGCTTCTCCAAAATCCCTTATCAGCTCATCACCTTTTAAATGCCCCATGCTGTCGTTAACGCCCTTAAGCCCGTCAATGTCAAAGAACATCATGAACCAGACCTCACCGTTTTTCTTCAAATCTTCAAGGAACGGTGTGAACGCATTCAGGTTCTCAAGTCCGGAAAGGCTGTCTATATGACTCTTTCTTATGAATGTGTTCAGATTTACAATCATTTCATTTTCCTCCGCATAGCTCCTGAGCGCATCAAGTGTAAGAAGCAGAAAAGCGACAGAGGAAATGAGGATATTAATTACATCCTCCTCGGCACCAAATGTTATTGAAGAAGAGAGCATGATCGATATGATGTTCTTCATAAGGAAAAGTGTAAGAAAAGCTACGAATTTGATTCTTCTGCTACTTCTGAACCTTGAAACCTCCGTCGTTGCGATCGCTAAGAAAAGAATTGCACACGACTGCTGAAGGAAATATATCATGTTGAAATCAGCGGCGCCTATGAAAGAGAGAAGGGAGAAAAGTGGAAATAAAAGCACGCAGGACAGGCTCAGGGAGAAGAGTATTGAATTAAAATAGAAAGCACGGCTTTGAGGAAAATTCACTCGCAGCAGCAAAAAACACAGGAGGCAGGTAAGTGTCCTTAAAAAGCACGCTATCTTAGAAGATAACAAGGGATTTGAGAACACCAGCTCAGCTAATAGGGATTCAAAGAATATCGTGAGCGTTATATCAAGAACAAGAAGCGAGAATATGAGTAGCATAAACCTCCTCTTGCCCTTTACCATGAATGAAAGAACAAGGAGCATCACTCCGAAAGAAATCATCGCCACAAGCAGAACCGATGGCCACTTGTATGGATCGAAGAAATAATGGTAGTTCGAACTGGTACTACCAAGTACGGGATAAGCTATCTCAAGCACTGCGGGATTGCCATTTCCCTTGAGATACTCCACTATGACGCCAGATCCCGAGTAGGATGAAGAGAGTGGCACAGAGTGATACATCCTCACCGCGGGATAGGAGTAGTACTCAGGATATGCGTATGAGTAGACCTCTCGGCCATCAATTAAAACTCTTATTCCACAACCCTTAGTCTGAAAAGCTAGAGCATCATGAGAAGAGAGGCTGCCAAGGGTGAAAGAGAGGGAATACCTTCCAGGGCTGAAAAAGAGAGAACGGAACGGAAGACTGTCCTTTATCGGAACTCCGTCACGGTACACAACGTAATCGGCATCAAGAACATGGGATGCCGATCCGTCAGGTGCGTCATAGCCAAGTTTGCTAAAGACGATTACAGGCTGGAAAAAGATGATTAGAACGAAGATCAGGATAATGATAAGCACGACCTTTCTAAAGACAGATCCAGCCATATCCATTTACCTCTTAGCTATCAGATGATTGCTTATCCTGTTTCCGATGACCTGTATCAGCTCAACCATTACGAGAATAACGACAACAGCGGCAACCATGTATGACGGATTGAACCTCTGGTAGCCGTATCTTATCGCAAGGTCTCCAAGTCCACCGCCTCCAAGGGCACCAGCCATCGCGGAGTATCCTATCAGATTGATTATGGTGAGGGTAACACCTGAGACAAGTGATGGCATTGCTTCAGGAATCATGACCTTTCTTATGATCTGAAAATCGGTGGACCCCATGGCTCTTGCAGCCTGAATGACCCCTGGATCAATTTCTTTGAGCGCGGACTCGACAATTCTCGCAACAAACGGAGCCGCCGCAATAGATAGAGGGACTATTGTAGCCTCCGTTCCGATAGCCGTACCAAGTATTATACGGGAAAGCGGCATGAGAAGAATGATGAGAATTATGAAAGGAAAACTCCTGAGAATGTTAACCAGCCTTGAAAGTATGGAGTTGACTACGGGTATCGG
Organism: uncultured Spirochaetaceae bacterium; assembly: GCA_944389025.1. Classification (GTDB taxonomy): domain Bacteria; phylum Spirochaetota; class Spirochaetia; order Sphaerochaetales; family Sphaerochaetaceae; genus Ornithospirochaeta. Next base: position 3,501 of record CALXKU010000036.1, on the reverse strand, counting down.
TCTTAGTCCTCCATGCTCCTCAGTATCGGTTATCTGGAGGATTATACCTAATGGAAGACCGATTATCACGGAGAAAACCGTTGAAAACAATACCATTTCCAGTGTCTCGATCGTTGATGAGAACACGATATCAAACATCCTGCTCATTTCTCCTCCTCCACTATTATGCCCATAGCCATAAGGCTTGATACAGCCCTCTCCTCCGTCTCCTTATCAGGCCCGATATCACAGACCATGACACCAAGCTCCTCACCATTTACATTCTGTATGCCAGCGGCCCTGATATTGAAAATAGCGCCAGTCTCATTCGACACTGTGGAGAGTATCGGAGCATCTGTCTTGCTGCCTCTGAATCTCAAAGTATAGCGGCCTCCATCCTTTGACCAGCGGACGACCGAATCATGAGCACTTGCAAGGTTTGAAAGAAAATCCTTTGTTGTAGGACTTGAAGGATTGGCAAACACATCGGCAACCTTTCCTTCCTCTACGATTCTTCCTGAATCCAAGACGGCAACGTAATCGCAGGAATCACGAACAACCTCCATCTGATGGGTGATCATGACCACTGTAAGATTCATCTTCTTCTGAATTTCCTTTATAAGAGACAGTATTGAACGTGTCGTCTGAGGATCAAGTGCGCTTGTAGCCTCATCACAGAAAAGGATATCAGGGTTGACGGCAAGGGCCCTTGCGATTGCAACCCTCTGCTTCTGACCGCCAGAGAGTGTGGAGATAGGGGCGTTTCCCCTACCTTCCAAGCCAACAAGCTCTAAAAGCTCATCCGTCCTCTTTTTTATGACTTTCTTATCCATGCCGCAGATTTCCATCGGATAAGCTATGTTCTCCGCAGCATTACGGGATGCGAACAGATTGAAATTCTGGAAAATCATTCCAATCCTGCGTCGTGCTTTTATCAATTCATCCTTTTCAAGGTTATCCACACGGCGATCATCGTAGTAAACCTCACCTTCGTCAGGGCGCTCAAGCATCGAGATGAGGCGAACAAGAGTACTCTTACCAGCACCGGAGCGTCCAATGATGCCGAAAACGGTATTGGATGGTATATTCAAAGATACATCATCTACGGCATGAAGAGCGCCGTAATTTCTTCTTAGATGCTTTAATTTAATTTCCATATGCATGATTCTATCAAAAGCAAACCATCTTTTGAATCATGAAAACATTAAAATTATGCTGTGAAACAAAAAAAGCTGGCAACTACCTACTCTCCCACGGACGAGCCGCAGTACCATCGGCGTGAGAGCGTTTCACTTACGTGTTCGGGATGGGAACGTGTGTTTCAGCTCTGCTATGGTCACCAGCCTGCATGATTATGAATGTTTTAAAGGAAAGTTGCAATAGCCTAGTGCTCGAATATGATCGAAACACTGCTCTTATGACTCTCTCCACCTTTCACGATGATAAGAGATGCGAGATCCCTTTTCCCCTCTGAATAAAGGTTATGGGCATTTGTCGCACAGCTCTGAGGCTCAACACAGATCGAAGGCATGCTTGGAGAAGTATAAATGACCGCATGATTGAAATCATCAGAGGCTTTTATATGCATCTTCGCGCCCTCATAGAAAAGCGATGCATTAATGGCGCCATCGGTTATGAAAAGCGCATCCTCATCGAGTTTCTTAACATCGGTTTCCAACGCGATATCATCACTGAGCCCTCCTGATGGGTATTTCTCCTCATCAAGAACTATCCTCTTCAAGAGATTGACAGCAAGCCTTCTACACCCTTTCTTCTCGAAATACGGATGTAGTGCAAGACCATAGGAAAGTTCCTCACTTCCCTTGTTAATTACCTCAAAAGTCCAGGTAAGGGAGTTGTTTTCAATTTTCAACGTAAGGATGAAATCTGCGCTATATGGGAAATCATCATCCGTAGGAGAGAAACTGACTTTGGCAGAAAGCATATCATCCCTCTTTTTCAGGATTTCAAAGGGCATATGTCTCAGTCTTCCATGCCTGTTTCCAATGATTTTCCGTCCTCCGAAAACATAGAAACCGTTACGGACCCTGTTAGGAGTCGGGAAAAGAATTGGAATGCCGTATGTACCGCCTTCTCTCTTTCTCTTCTCATCAAAATACACATATTCCCTTCCTTTGAAAGAAAGAGATGTGCATGTAAGCCCATCGCTCTCATCGAAACTTGCCGTAATAATCCCGTTTTTTATAATCATCATGCCCAAATTATATTATTTTTCTCTCTAAATGCAAAAATAATTCGCACAAAGCCTATTTTGCATGTTATTCTGAAAATCCCCTAAGCAGTTTCCAGCAGGATGGTTGAAGTTGGAAACATATTATCTCTCTAGAGAAGAGAACATTTCTTATTCCGCACTGATTTACGCGGTATTCAAAAAAGAACCTGTGTTCATTGCCCCAGGTTGCGATTTATCATGCATTAGAGATGATTCAGTCGTCATAATAATGCCTGACTACCCTGCTTTCGAGGAATGTAAGAGTGAGCTTGGAAGTAGCAATACCTATATAATCAGGTATATAGAAGAGAATCTTATCAACCCGATACGTATGAATAAAACCCTGATAATATCCACACCTGTATGCTTCAGCACCCTTTTTAAGGCGATTGACATACTTGGAATCAAAAAACGAAGGAAGAAAAAGCAGATTGATGAGTTCTACTGGGGCAAAACAGACGCCATGAAAGAACTCAAGAACCTAGCAGACAGGTCGATAAAGGGGGAATGCAGCATACATATTACAGGTGAGATGGGAAGCGGAAAGACAATGCTTGCAAACTATCTTGCCGAGGGTAGAGAGATTGTATCGCTCAACTGCTCATGCCTCGATGGATCCCTTGTAATGGACAGCCTCTTCGGACATGTTAAGGGAGCATTTACAGGAGCGGATAAGGAACGCATAGGACTATGCAGAGAGGCAGATGGGAAGATTCTCTTTCTCGATGAACTTCAGGACCTGCCATATTCAGTGCAGGCAATGCTTCTGAGAGTTCTGGAAAACGGGAAGATGAGACCGCTGGGATCGGACAAGGAGATACGTGTCCACTTCAAACTGATAACAGCCTCAAGCCTTCCTATGAAAGAGCTTAAGGAGAGAATAAGGAGGGATCTACTTTCAAGAATAGGCATAATTACACTGACTATTCCTCCTCTAAGGGAAAGAAAAGAAGATATTCCAGAACTTATGAAAAGGAAAAGCCGTGAACTTACAAGAAAAATGGGGGCACATGAGCTATCAGATTTAGAACCTTGGATAAACTACAACTGGGAAGGAAACATACGAGAGCTCTATTCAAAACTCGAATATGCCTTCGTTGCAGGGAAAACTCCTGATGAGCTCGGAGGTGTAAGTACAGTAAAGGAAAAAAAGAAGATAGAAAGACTCCCATCTCTGGAAGAACTGATGTCTATGAAAATCACAGACTTATAAAAAAAAGCCCATATAGGGCGAAAAAAAAGACCTGGCAGCTACCTACTCTCCCACGGACGGGCCGCAGTACCATCGG
>CALXKU010000035.1 GCA_944389025.1 uncultured Spirochaetaceae bacterium | reverse complement strand
GATAACAACGCTCCTTGCTGGGGAGATAGAGCATTCCAGCACGCATGCGGGACACATGCGTACTCCGGTGGAGCTGACGTCGGACTTCCGGTCCTTCTATGAGGGCTGGAAGCAGTCGGCGGGGAAACCGGAAGCTATCACCCTTTAGGGTGGTGGTAGTTCACCTACTTTAAAATCGATACTATCGTATCTGCAGCCTTGAGATCCCTTTCTCTGACTTCTCCATCAGGATAGCCAAGTGCGAGAGCACCATATACCCTATAGCCCTCAGGGACAGAAAAAGATTGCATCCTCTCCGCCTTCTCCCCGCTTCTGTTGATAGCATTGATCCATACAGATCCAAGGCCAAGAGCATGAGAAGCCTGCATCATGTTCGTAAGTGCGCAGGATGTATCCTCTCTGGCAAAGTAATCGTCCTTCTCATAACTGACCATTATGAAGACAGGTGCATCATAGCAGATCGACTTCTCCTCTTTTAGGATGAACCTGCTGATTTCCATGATTCTCTCTTTTCCAAGTACTACCGTGAAATGCCATTTCTGAGTATTCATTCCGCTTGGAGCCATACGGCCTGCATCAACGACCTTCATGACCAACTCCAGATCCGGCATATCGCTCTTATATTTCCTGATAGACCGTCTTGAGATTATGCTTGAATATGCATCCATATAACGCCTCCTAATTTTCCTTATCCGCTACCTTCTTAAGCGATTCGAATCCCTTGCCAAGAACCTCGTAAGCAGGAGTGACGAGAACGAACGCCGTAGGATCCTCCTCATTTATTATCCTCGTAAGGCGCTGAAGCTGCTGGTTTGGAACGATTACGAAGAGCACGTTCCTGTTCTTTGCAGTGTAGATTCCTGTTCCATGGAGAATCGTACCGCTCCTATGAAGCTCTGTTATCACGCGCTGCGATATTTCCACCGTGTGGTATTCCGATATGACATAAAGTGCCTTCGCAAGATTCGTACCGAACCCCAGAAGTACGAAATTCACCGCCTGGGAAGAGATGTACATAGCTATTATCGAGAAAAGCATTTCTTCAAATCCCATGAAGATTCCACCGCAGACAACTACGATTCCATTGAAGATGAACTGAACCGTACCGAATGCGAACGGGGTGAAATGGCATACGACCTGCGCGATTATATCCGTTCCACCCGTGTTGCAACCGCTTTTAAGCACAAGGCCTATCCCGATTCCCATGCAAACCCCGCCGAAGATCGCACTTAAAAGGACACTGAGCCTGTCAGAGTAATCGAGCACGCCGCTGTAATCTGTGAGAGTTCCAACAATGGTGACGAAAACGGATAGCATGGTTGAACCTATAAGTGCCTTGATACCATAGCGTATTCCGAAGAAATGCACTCCTATTATGAATAGGATGATATTCACAGCCATCATCACAAGTCCCTGATCGATGTGAAAGAGATAGTAGAAGATGGTTCCAATACCTGTCGCTCCCCCTCCCGTGATATGCCCCGGAGTATAGAAGACAGCAGCACCAATTGCCGATGTGAGTGCGCCGGCGATAAGATAGAGATACTCGCTCGGCCTTGAGAAAAGCTTCACTTTACCCTTTTTATTCTCCATACTTCAAAAGTGTATCATACGGATGAGAGAATGAGAAAGTAAGAGTATTCAAATAATTGATTTTTTGTTAATTATAGATACTAACTAAATACAAGGAAAATATTACAGGCTGGACTCAATTTCCAGCCTGTAAAACAGTTACCTCAATTCAGATAGCTCTCAAGAGTCGCTCTTACAGCACCCTTACCCTTAAGAAGGCTATTCAGATCGCAGACTACGCGCTCCGCAAGACCGACCTTAATAAGGTTGACTCCGAAAATACTCTCATTCTCAAGAAGGCTCCTGATATCCTCAATGCTCACCTCTTTTCCGATGCTTACCTGCGAGAGCTCCTTCTTCGCATATTCCAAAAGAGGATCCGGGGAAGGTGTGAACTCGTTGAGATTATCATCAAGACCGAGGACATAGCGCATCCAGCCGGCATAGACCATCGGAATCGCCTTGAGCTCATCAAGATTCCTTCCATCTCTGACATATGCCTTGACTGTCTCTCCAAAACGGATCGAGAGCTTCTGGCTTGTATCGGTGGCGATACGCTGAGGGGTATCCGGCATGAACGGATTCGGAAGACGGAGTTTGACAACCTCGTCGATGAACTTTCTCGGCTCTATGATTCCAGGATCAACCACTACAGGAAGGCCTTCCACATAACCGATCCTGTCAACAAGTGCAGCAAGATCCTTATCCTTCATCTCACTGCTTATGAGATCATAGCCAAGGAGGCACCCATATACGGCAAGCGCGGTATGAAGCGGATTGAGACAGGTGCATACCTTCATCTTCTCAACCTTGTTCACTGTCTCGCGGTCCGTAAAATAAACCCCTGCCTTCTCGAGGGCCGGTCTTCCGTTAGGGAAATCATCCTCAATTACGAGGTACTGGCACTCTTCGGCGTTTACGAATGCAGCAGTATATGTATTGCGGTTTGTCACGATGACATCAGTGTTCTCAAATCCGTCGTCACTAAGCATCTTCGCGACACTCTTATCGGGGCGCGGTGTGATCTTATCAATCATAGACCATGGATATGAGACCTTAGTATTGAGATATTCGATGAAACCATCATCGACAAATCCGTTTTTCCTCCACTCGGAGGCGATAGTCTTCACAGCCATCTCAACCTTCTCTCCGTTATGGGAGCAGTTGTCCATGCTGCAGAGTGCGATCGGAGTACCGATCTCCTTATATCTCTTATACAGGAGTTCTGTCAGACGTGAAAAGAGCATCCTGCCCTTTCCTGGTCCGTCCTTGAAATCCTCAACATATGCAGGAAAGTACTCTCCTGCTGGATTCTTAAGAGCATAGCCCTTCTCTGTTATCGTGAAAGAAACCATCTGGAGGCTCTCGGAAACGAAGACCTCCTCAAACCTCTTCCATTCATCCTTGAAGGAATAGTCAAACGGATAAGCCTCGGCAACCGAGCCCACAACATCCTTATCGATCGTTCCATCCGCCTTCAGTGTAACCATCAGGGTAAGGTTATCAAAAGGAGCATAAGCTTTGCTGATAATCTCATAATCAAAACCCTCTCCTACTATGATACCCCTGTCCGTAAGACCGTTCTCCAGAAGGGTCTGGCAAAGACGGGCTGGGAAGATTCTGAAAATATTACCAGCGCCCAAATGTACCCACATCGGATTGATATGAGTCCTCTTTATCATCTCTGCCCTATCATATGAGAGCGTTTTGTACCCCTTTTCCTCCCATACGCTTTTCTTCTCAAGTTCCTTATCATTGAGTCTCATAATTAAACCTTCTTAAAATATGATGGATTATCTCGGATAATCTCACTCGCTTCGAAAGTGATTTTGAACACGTGCTCACCCTCGATCTTAAGGGCTCTCGCAAGGTCTTTTTCCCTCAAAGCGTCTATCAGTTCGATATGCTGTCTTATGTTAAGATCCAGCACTCCCGGTTGATCGAAAGAAAGGATCCTCATCCTCCTATAGTGTCCCGTCTCTCTTGAAATCAGATTCCATATCCTGCCTTTACCGGCAGTGATGAATATGCTCTCGTGCATCTGATCATCGTAAGAGAAGAATGCGATTTCATCATTTTCCTTGAGAGCCTCCTTTTGAAGAGAGACGAAATAATTGAGTTTGGATATATCGGAGTCCTTCGCAGCGTCTATGAAATAGCTGAGAACGCTCTTTTCAAGGCTATGACGGAGGAACCTCTCCTCATCAACCCTTTCAAGATCGATGAGACTGACCCAGCAGCCGCGCTGGGCTATCATGTCTATCAGAGCCTCATCCGCAAGACGCATCAGGGCGTCCCTTACGGGAGAGCGGGAGAGACCACGCTCATCGGCTATCTCGTTTATGCTAACTTCCGATCCTGGCTTCCGTCTGAGGGCGAGGATGTCACCCTTGAGGGCCTCATACACATCCTCGCTTGCAGTCCTTCTCACTTTTTAAGCCTTTTCTCGCTCTTATCAATCGCTTCCCAGAGCCCAAGGATGTACTCGGCTCCAAGTGCCCTGTCATACAGTCCGTAACCGGGCATTGAGACTTCACCCCAGATTGCTCTACCGTGATCAGGGCGGATCGGTCCGTCGAAGCCCGTCTCATAGAGAGCTCTTACGATCTCATAGAGGTCGAACGAACCGTCGGATGAGAGGTGTGCCGCCTCCTCGAAAAGTCCCGGTGCGAAATGATGGAGATTTCTGACATGTGCGAAGTGAACCCTTCCAGGAAGTGCCCTTATGATACCGGGCAGGTCGTTGTTCGGATTGCTTCCAAAAGATCCCGCACAGAATGTGAGACCGTTGAACGGGGCGTCAACCGCCTTCATGACCTTGAGGATCTTCTCCTTGCTGGTTATGATTCTCGGAAGTCCGAAGACAGGCCATGCCGGATCATCAGGATGGATAGCCATCTTTATTCCCCACTTCTCACATACTCCCTGGATCGCCTTGAGGAAATATACAAGGTTATTGAAGAGCATGTCCTCATCCACATCCTTATATGCCTCGAAGAGCTCCTTCACCTTGCTAAGCCTTTCCGGCTCCCAGCCCGGCATTACGAAACCGTTCGAGTTATCGTTCGTCTGATCGAAGAATTTCTGAGGATCGATGGAATCAACAACCTTCTGGTCATATGCGAGAACAGTGGATCCATCCGGCCTCATCTTTGCAAGATCGGTCCTTGTCCAGTCGAATACAGGCATGAAGTTGTAGCATACGAGCTTGATACCGCACTGTCCTAGATTGTCGAGCGTGGTAATGTAATTCTCAATGTACTTGTCCCTGTCCGCATTTCCGATCTTGATAGCGTCATGGATGTTCACGCTCTCGATTCCCGCAATCGTGAGACCAGCATCCTCAACTTCCTTCTGAAGCGCCTTGATCCTCTCTACAGGCCACACTTCCCCTGCTGGGATGTCATAAAGTGTTGTGATAACCCCGGTAACCCCCGGAATCTGCCTGATCTGCCAGAGTTTGACGGAATCGAACTTATCGCCAAACCAACGTAATGTCATCTGCATAGCATATACTCCTTTTTTACTAATATACTAATATATTAGTTCTAGTTTCCCTATTTGTAAACACTTTTTTACTTTTTAATTTTATATTATCATCAAACAAGGAGAATACAATGCTTATTACAATCTGTGACGATAAAAACGCTCTTGGAGAGCAGGCTGCGGCAAGAGGCGGCTGGCTGATAAGAAAAGCAATCGCTGAAAGGGGCGAATGCAATGTGGCGTTCGTAACCGGAACGAGCCAGGTGGCAACACTCAAGGCTCTGGCGCTAGAGAGCAAGATCGACTGGACGAAGGTCAATGTTTTCCTGCTTGACGAGTTCATCGGGCTTGAGCGCGGACATAAGGCATCATCCTCCACATTCCTATATGAGAACTTTCTCAACCTGATTTCAGGTGTGAACAGCTTTCATGCGATCTGTCCTGATGCAGATAAGATAGATGAGACACTGAAAAATCTTAATGATACAATGAAAAATCATCCCCTTGATGTCGCGTTCATCTGCATTGGAGAGAACGGACACCTAGCGTTCAACGACCCACCTGCCGATTTCGATACGAAGGACCCGTACATACTTGTGGAACTTGAGGACCGATCAAGACGTCAGCAGGCAAACGAGGGATGGTTCAAAAGCATAAATGACGTGCCTAAGACTGCGATTACGATGAGCATTCATGAGATAATGTCTAGCAAGCATATAATAGTCTCATGCCCGGACCAGAGAAAAGCGAAAGCGGTTGCGATGTGCATATATGATGATCTTACCCCGCTCAGCCCCTGCACTGCGATAAGAAGAGGTAACGATACGGCACTCTTCCTTGACAGGCTATCTGCGTGCCTCGTGTTCTCAGACCAGAGAAAATACTGATTTCTGCACTTTCCTCTGCACTTCAAAGTCGTGAGAAAAGTTCGCTCGTAAGCGTGGAAACCTTGAAGAGCGCCTCATCGGATATGTGCGTGTAGCGGTCATTAACTTCCCGGCTCTTGTGCCCCATGACCACCATCCTGTCCTCCTGTGGGATATCTCGGTCGCGGCCAAGGGTCGAGAACGAATGGCGTAGCGAATGGAACGTAAGATTCCTCTCCGCTCGCACCTTGCTGTCTATGCCGATGGCATCAAGGATTGAATAGAAAGTGTTTCTCAGTGTCGGCGATGATATGTATCCTCCCCACCGGGAAGGGAGTGCAATCCCGGTCTTGTCAGCATTAGCAACGAGCTCATTCTTAAGGCGCTCCGGGATCAATGCGGCCCTCCCGTAATTGCCCTTCGTACCTTTCAGTCCTGAATACGGGCTCAGAGAGTGCACTATGTTTATCTTCCACAGTCCATCGTAGCGTGATCGCTCGATATCCCGGACATTAAGCGCCCTCACCTCTCCGCTTCTCATTCCGGTGACCATTGCAAGCGTGATGGCAAGATAGTATGAGGGGAAAAGCTCCTCCCTGTGTTTTTTAAGATAGTCGAGTATCGAAAGACACTCCTCATATGAAAAGCATCCTCTCTCCTTTTCCTCGCGGAATATCCTCATCATCTTGAGAGCAGGGTTATCAGCGATGTAACCCTTCCTGTATGCTTCCTTGAGTGGAAGGGAGAAAGAGAGGGTTATCAGTTGTATAGTACCGCTTGCAAGCCCCTCATCCTTAAGGGCTATCACAATCTCATCAAGATGTCTTGTCCTCACGCTGTGAAGTCTCAGATTCGCAGGGATTCTCGGAGCAACATGTTTCCTGATAAAAAAAGCCATATTGTGCGCATATTCCTTTCCGATGGAACCCGCCTTTGATGCGTTTCTAAGCTTTATATATTCACTTTTACCCCAATCCCAGAATAGCAAGCAATAGTCTAAAAACGGCATATCTGCCTCATTTGAGAATATTATCCCGCTATCAAGGGCTTTTTTTGCGATTATTACAGCCTCATCACGACGTGTCACACTTTTAAAATCCCAGAGCCCAAGACGCTCTTTAAGCACGTCAATACTCTTCGCACTCATCTGCTTACCGCTATCACGATCCAGATAGCACACGTACCAGTAGGAAGCCTTCTGCTTCTTCCTTTTATAGATATAGAATTCCGTTCTATGCGCCATTTCATACTCCTGACAACAACACAGAAATTATACAGAAGGATTGTGCAATCTTTGCAGAACGGAATATTTTGTTGTATGTTAATTGCATGATATATTTCCAGTGTGACTATGCAGAAGGTGCTGATTCCTCCATATTAAGTAGATTAGTTGAAACAAATATGGAGCAGAGTGAGGGCTACGGCCTCGATAAACACTCAGAAAGAGCGAAAGAACTTATAAGAAAGAGGATTGGAAGGGAGGATGCCGACATTCATTTCCTCTCTGGCGGTACGGAGACAAACCGCATTGCAATCCTCTCCGCGCTAAGACCCTATCAGGGAGTCATTTCAGCAGATACGGGGCATATTGCGGTACATGAGACCGGAGCTGTAGAGGCAACGGGGCACAAGGTGCTCACACTTTTAAACACCGATGGAAAGATAAGCGCCAGCCATGTAAGAGAATACGTTAAAGAGCACTATGAGAGCCCAACAGCTGAACATACCGTGCAGCCAGGGATGGTATACATCTCTTTTCCAACGGAGAGCGGAACACTTTATTCAAAGAGAGAGATAGAAAGCCTTTACAGCGTTACGAAGGAATGCGGGATGTACCTTTATATCGACGGTGCGCGCCTCGGTTATGCTCTTGCAAGCCCCGCTTGCGATATCACGATAGAGGAAATAGCAAAGCTATGTGACATGTTCTATATCGGAGGAACGAAGTGCGGTGCGCTTTTTGGAGAGGCCCTTGTAATTCTGAATGATAATCTGAAGAAAGACTTCAGGTATATGATAAAACAGAACGGTGCACTCATGGCTAAGGGAAGGATGCTCGGCATACAGTTTGAAGCGCTCTTTGAAGATGACAGGTATTTCAAGATTACCGCATCCGCTGTTGATAAGGCTCTGAAAATCAAGAAGGCATTCAAGGATAAGGGAATAGAGCTTTACGGCTCATCTGAGACGAACCAGCAGTTCCCGCTCCTGACAGATGAACAGATTGCAAAGCTCTCAAAAGATTTCGTATTTGAAGTCTGGGGAAAGGAAAAAGATAGAACGATAGTCCGTTTCTGCACATCCTGGGCTACAAGCGATGAGAATGTGGAAGCCCTCATTGCTGCTATAGAAAAGCTATAAGAGACTTCATGTTTTTCTTGTGTCAAAAGAGGTTTTCAGCATGTCTGGAAGCCTCTTTTTCATGAGGTTAATCACATAATCTTCACATTGGTTCTCCCTACTTCGACCACTCTCTGTTCCTTTTTATACATCTGAAGTTACTCTTCTTTACGTTGTATAGAGTTATTTCATATTTTCCTATTGAGAAAGGATGGATTGAGACAGTACGTGGATACGGCTACAAATTCAATGGGAGTAGAATCTCCACACTAAAATAGAAAGCTATCATTACCTCAAATACAGGGATGGCTCGATTCCTGACCATCAACAGCACAAGAGAGATGAAGATTGAGAAGAAGGATGGGTGAACTACCACCACCCTAAAGGGTGATAGCTTCCGCTTTCTTCACCGACTGCTTCCAGCCCTCATAGAAGGACCGGAAGTCCGACGTCAGCTCTGATACGCTCCCCTCAAGTAGGACAAAG
>CALXKU010000034.1 GCA_944389025.1 uncultured Spirochaetaceae bacterium | reverse complement strand
CCAAAGAAGAAGCGTGGCAGACCTCCAATGAAGTTCGAGAACTAAGCTATAGTCCTACGATTTGAGGTTTCTTTATTGAAGGAATACTCTATTTTTTTCATTAAATTTATTTTTTTCTGATTTTCTATGAACAAAACCTGACTTTCCATCATTAAGAGATAAGAAACTTTTATTAAGGAGGCAGGTTATGCATGAGAGGATCATCATTCCTGAGAGCGTATTCTCCGTAGCGGAGGACGGGAGTGAATATGTAACAGCTGTAAGGGAGATGGACCTTGATGAGATCATAGGGAGGGCATCCCTGATGACGGATTTCATGTACTCTCTCGCGTTCGACAATAACAGTGCTCTTGCGGAAAGGACGCTGAGGCCCTTCCTCGGAAATCTTCTTGGCAATGTCGTATCGGTCAGGACGCAGAGCAGCCATATCGGGCTTAGAAACAGGGGAGTGCGGTACGACACCATTGTCCGTGATGACAGGGGAAACATCTTCAACATCGAGATGCAGAGGAGGGGCGGGAAATACCTCAGGGAGAGGATGTGGTACTATCTGAGCTCGTTGACGAAGGAGGAGCTGGGGAAGGGTGAGAACTACGGAAAGCTTCATGGCAAGACCGTCTCGACCCTGTTCTTTGTCGAAAGAGATGTTTTCAACAAGGGAAAACCGTTCTATACTTTCAGTGTGAGGAGTGATGAAAACTTCTCCACTTTCGGAGCAGGTGGTCTATATATCATAGTGAACATGAGCTATGATGGGGACGATGAGTGCGGACGTGTGATAAGGGATCTGCGCTGCACGGATTACAGGAAGGCATATTACAGGGAGTTCAGGGAAGCTTTAGAGTGGCTTAAGGGCCCGGGAGGAAAGAGGAAGATGTGTGAGACTTTTGAAATGCTTAGAGCTGAAGGCAGAAAGGAAGAAAGAGAAAAGTTGCAGAATGAATATTTGAAAGCACTTATTAAAAGCAAAAGATTTACGCTCTCTGAGATATCTACAAATTTCAATATCCCGATGGATGAGATTCTGGAAGCGGAAAGGAATTTTTGCTTGTAGACTTTATCTGTTCATGTATTTTCATTAACAATTGCTCATATCGAATAACGATTATAGGTTCGATTTTTCTTGATAATGAATTTTCCTAATCGTTTAACTAAACGAGCGTTATATAAAGAGTTAAGAAGTGTGAACAGGTTACTGAAGCTAGGAGAAAAGAGGAAGATGTGTGAAACTTTTGAAATGCTTAGGAAGATTGGAGAAAGGGAAGGGATTGAAAAAGGTCGTTTGGAAGAGAGAGAAAAGCTGCAGAATGAATATTTGAAAGCGCTTATTAGAAGCAAGAAATTTACGCTCTCTGAAATATCTACATGGTTTAATATTCCAATGAATGTAATATCGGAGAGGGCAAAACAGCTTTCTCTTTCATGAACTCGAAAGCATTTTTTCAAAGGAGGTTCAGAGCTGTTTTAAACCTCAATTCTCATTTTTGAATATTAGAGATGCGAAAGCGCATGTCAGAGGTGTGACTAGGATGAGAGAGAATGCACCGATTACGCTCTGAAGTATTTCAGCTCCCATGCTTTTGCCTGTAAGGATGTTTAGCGTGGGGGTGCTCTGTGCCATGTATACCATCATAACAGTCAAAAAAGATCCCATATAGGCAAGAAGAAGGGTAGTGCACTGTGTTCCGACTCCCGCTCTTCCAACTTCCATGCCGGATCTGAAGAGTTCCTTCCTTGAAATATTCTTAGCGTGTTCATTCACTTCCCACATCGCGGCTGAAACATCTATGGAGAGGTCCATTATTGCACCTCCTGCCGAGAGTATCACAACGCCAGAGAAGAGAGACGTTAGATCAAGGTCCATGAAACCGGAGTAGAGAAGGCTTTCACTCTGCTCAAGAACCGAGCCGTGAATACCAAGATACTCGGTTGCAAACCTTGAGATGACTACCGTAATGATTATTGCGCTTACAGAGCCAAGTATTGCTGATAACGCCCTCTTATTCACCCCTGAAATCAGAAGAAGTGTGAAAATCGTCATTACTATCAGTACTGAAGAACTTGTAAGCAGGGGATTGTAACCTTTTAGTGTAAGCGGTATGAGGATTTTCCATATGAGAAGGAAGGCGAAGATGAATGAGAGGATGGTTCTTAATCCCCTGAGACGGGAGAACGCTATCAATGCGGCAATGAGCAGAAAAGCAAGAAAGGCTTCCTTTGCAAGTCTGTAGTGGTCTATCATGTTGATGAATATCACAGAGCCGTTTCCATCCCTCTCCACAAGAGTCCATGCCGTCTCACCGGGGCTGAACATCTTATCATCTTTCAGGCTACCTGATAGCAGGTTGATAGCATCTCCCTCATACCCTCTATGCTCCCCTGAAAGTATTCTTACCCTGCATCTCTGCTCTCCTTGTCTGAAGAGCCCTGTCTGTATGACGGTGCTGTCATTGGTGGAAAGAACAAGAGCCTTCGCTCCGACTGCATTATAATAGATGTTTCTTTCAAATCCTGTAGGGATAATGAGAAGTGTTATGCTTAAAACGAGAAAAATAAAAGTGAAAACAAGATCTTTCTTATTCGGTTTTATCAATATGGATTCTCCTTGAAGATGAAAAGCGGGGAGTAACCCCCGCCATGTTTCTGCTATTTCTAGCAATCTCACTCGACATCGGTGAGAGACATGAGACGCTTTGCGACCTCGGTGTTGTCGTATGCTCCATAGAAGAGTTCTGCGCCTGAGCCGAATGCGTATACTGGAACTGGAAGACCGGTGTGTGCATAGCTTGTCCAGCCGATACCTGCCTTGTTGTTGATGATATGCGTGAGTGTGACTGAAATCGGATTATATCCGCCATAAAGCAGGCTTTCCTCGTAGCCGTCCGTGTTTCCGCTTAGGGCATCGTTATAAGCCTTATTAAGGCGGGCGTATTCGTATTCATCAAGTACTAGCGCTTCAACCGGGCTTTCCTCTCCGGGTGCTACCAGGCCGAAGTATTCATTTACCATGCTCATGAGCTCTTCGAAAGAGAAGTTTCCTTCTTCGATCTTAGCATTCACCATCTCATCGAATGCCACGTATGAGCACTTCTGGTTTTCAAGAATGTCGAATGCGGTGTTGTATCCTGTCTGAGCATAACCGATAGTCATACCGCCTGTCTCGTGGTCTCCTGTTACGACAATGAGCGTCTCTTCTGGATGATTCATCGCGAATTCTAGTGCGACCTCGATTGCCTCGTCGAATGCGAGTGTATCATGAATGTTTGCGACCGCATCGTTCGCATGTCCAGCCCAGTCGATCTTTCCTGACTCGACCATCATGAAGAAACCGTTTTCGTTATAAAGGACATCGATACCTTTTCTTACGAAATCTTTGAGCTGAATCTCATCGTCGGTTGAATCGACAGCGTATTTCATCGCTCCATCATCCTGTAGAACCGGGCTGATGGCGTATACCTTACCGGAAGCAGAATTGAGGCTCAGAATCGTATCCCTGTCATTTGTTACGAGGTAGCCGCTATCGCTGAGGACATCATAGAGACTCTTATCCCCTTCCTCTGCACTCAAAAGGGAACCTCCGGCAAAGTAGTCGAATCCGCTTTCTGCCATCTGAAGTCCGATATCATAGTAATCGTTTCTCGATGCGATATGAGCATAGTATGCCGCAGGGGTCGCATGGTTGAGGGTGACCGTGGATACGATACCGATCTTGAAGTCTTTTTGCTCTTTAAGTTTCTCGGCAATTGTCTCTCCTGCTGTCATGCGGTCAACACCAAGTCCTATTACCCCGCTATGGGTCTTGTAGCCTGAAGAGAGGCTTGTTGCCGTGCTTGCTGAGTCCGGGCAGAATGAGGTTGAATCCTGCGTGTACTGCAGCCCAACGACAGGAAACTGTGTGAATGTGAGCTTATCAAGCTCTATTCTTCCGGGCTTGTTCACCCCTCCGAAAACCTGCGCCGCGTTAGTCTGTGGAGAAGACATTCCGTCTCCAATGAACATGAAAATGTACTTGGGACTGGCGTCTTCTGTGTACTCAATTACGGCTTCCCTTGTCTCCGTAGTGCCATTGGCAAAAAGGCTGAGGGAGAGAAGAAGAACTGAAAGGACCATTATTGCTTTCCTAGTTTTCATATATCCTCCGATATAAAATCTGTCTCAAGATTATTCTCAGCGGTCATTATTGTCCTTTCAGGTTTGTGACGGGAATTTTAATTTTTATAAACATAAAAGCCTTAGACGTTGAATCTTTATTAACGCGTTCTCAGGCCAGTCCATTGCCAATTGATGATAAGACAATGAATTGACGAGAAAAAGATGCAGCACTGTCTTAAAAGCATATTAAGTTATGGTTAATATTTTCTTCCCAGCTTTCCATTTTTCATTTTACGTGTTAGTATGCTATTGGCTTCTTGGAGCCTGATCAAAGATTTGGGAGTATCACATGGACGACGGCAGTTATCCTTTACCAGAGAAAAGATATTTCTTTTAAGCCGCTGGATGTGATTTCCCTCACGTCCTGCGGAGACGGGGCGTGAGAAATGATTGTAAAGAGAACAGATTTAACAGAAAAGCAGAATTATACCTGGATCGATGCGAGGAACATTGATCGCGATGATATCGCAGTCCTTACCGATGAGTATATGATTCCCTCCGAGGTGCTTGCTGATATCATGGACCAGGACGAGCAGGCAAGAATCGAGAAGGAGGATGATCATATCCTGATAATATGCCGTCTTCCAAGCGATGAGGAGGACGAGGACAATCCCTTGGTTCGCACATGCATGCCTCTTGGCATGCTGCTCTATCCGGATAAGATCGTCACGATTACGAAAGAGGACAGTGTTGTAATTGATGACCTCGCACGGCGCAGGGTAAGAAGCTGCCCTGTAGACACGAAAGAGGGGCTCGTAATCTCTATCCTCGGACGGGCGGCACTCGTTTATATACGCCTTCTGAAGTATATCAACCGGCAGAAGGACCTTGTGGAGGAACAGCTCCAGAAATCGGTCATGAACTATGAGCTGATACAGCTCTTGCAGATCCAGAAATCCCTTGTCTATTTCACGACAAGTCTTGCAGGTAACGAGATACTTCTTGAAAAAATCCAGAAAACTCCGTTCTTCCGCCTTAACAGCGAGGATGAGATGGAGTTCCTCGAGGATGCGATAACAGATAACAGGCAGGCCATACAGATGGCTAACATCTATTCGGACATTCTTACCGGGACCATGGATGCGTTCGCCTCGGTTATCGGTAACAACATGAACATAATAATGAAGCGCCTTACCGTGATATCCCTCTCTCTCATGTTCCCGACATTCATTACCGGTTTTTTCGGCATGAACATCCATATCCCGGGAATGGAGAGCAGATGGGCATGGCTCATCCTCGTCTTCGTCTGTGCCGCTGTCGCACTTGTCGGCTCATATATAATCAGTGACAGGAGGAACAAGCTGCTGTTAAAGGCGAACTGGGAGAGCCGAAGCAAGAAGAAGAGTCCTTCGGAAAGAAAATACCTGGCCAGAAAGCGCCAGGTACTAAAAGGGGAGGACAAGGACTGAGATCATTTGATTATTCGCAGTACATAGCCCTTTAGATATTCGCTTTCGGGGAATGATAGTCTTATGGGATGGTCCTCTCCCTGACTGAGGGTTCTGAGAATCTCAGCCTCAACTCTTGCATCCTTCGCACTCCATGAGAGCACGGTCCTGAAATCTTCCCTGCTAAGTGCTCCAGAGCATGAGAACGTGATAAGTATTCCACCGTTTTTTATTTTCTCCATCGCGACGCGGTTAAGATCCTTGTAAGCCTTCATCGCGTTCTCAAGAGCACCTTTCGTCTTTGCCAGTTTTGGTGGGTCGAGCACGATGAGATCGTATTTGCCACCCTCTTCAGCCCTTAGAAGTTCGAAACAGTCACCCGAGAGGATTTCAACCTTTTCCCGGCTCTTTTTTTCAATCGTGCCCTTTTCTTCGTTCAGATGCGTCTGGTAGAGAAGATGCCTTAGTGCGCTCTCGCTGCTGTCTATGGCTTTCACGCTCTTAGCCCCTCCTTTTAAAAGATGCAGCGTAAATGCTCCTGTGTAAGAGCATACGTCGAGGCATGTCTTACCTTGGGCATATTCCTCGGCTATCACACGGTTATCCCTCTGGTCGACATAGAAGCCCGATTTCTGTCCTTTTGTCCCTGGGATCTCATAGTATATGCCGTTCTCGAGTATCGTGACCGGTCCTATGGCATCGTCCGCCATCTTCTTCTCCTCGGCTCCGATGAAATACCGGTTGCGCTCACTCAGCCCTTCGGATGATGCGTAATCCTTATCTGATGTGGCTATTATCAGGTTTGGATGAATGAGGCTGTCGATCTCTTCGACTGCGCTTTGTAAGAATGCGGCTGCAAATCGGGATGAGAGTATTATCCTCACATTTGAGGCGTATGCATCCACCGCGAAACCAGGAAGGAAATCAGCCTCCCCGTGTATAAGGCGGAACGCGTTTGTCGTCGAATCCTTCGAGAAGAAGTTCCTCCGTCTCAGAATCGCCTCTCTTACAAGGCGTTTCACGAAAGCCTCTCCCATCTTCTCTTTCTCATTCCAAGAAAGGAGATGCAGAACTATGTGACTCTTCTCATCATACCAGCCCTTTGCGATGAATACCCCTTTTTCGGTATAAACATCGGCCCATGATGCTATGTTGAACTGAGGTTCTACCTTCTTTATCGCGCCGGAGAACACCCATGGATGGTGCCTCAGAAGCTGCTTTTCCTTTCCTTCTTTTATTGTGATGGTGTAATTCATATTTCAAAACATAGTTGTTAAGACGTATAATTGCAACCGCTATGGGAAAAATCAGACTTGTTGTTTTCGATCTTGACGGTACGATACTCAATACCCTTGATGATATCTCCGCCGCAATAAATTACACGCTGCGATGCTATGATATGCGCCCCTGCACCGCAGAGGATACCAGACGCTACGTTGGCTCAGGATTCGCGAACGCACTCAGGATGGCTATCAGGGAGAAATGTGAGAGGCCTTTCGAGGAAGAGGAATTTGCCCCCATGCTTGCTCTCCTGAGAAGATACTACGAGAATAATGCGACACATCACACCGTCCGCTATGCAGGTATGGAATGTCTGCTTGAGGATTTGGTATCGCATGGTATCGAGGTTGGGGTGCTCACAAATAAGGATGAGAAGGTCGCTAAGCCTCTCGTTTCCGCATTCTATCCCGATGTGAAATTCTCATTCGTGGAAGGCAAGAGGGAGAACAGGGCACTCAAACCCGACAGGGCGCTCACACTTTCTGTTCTGGATTCCATGAATATGAGGCCTGATGAGGCGCTTTTCGTCGGAGACAGCGAGGTGGATTACAGGACTGCGGAGAATGCCGGCTCTCTATCATTGATCGTGAATTACGGTTTCAGAACGCGTGAGGAGCTTGAGAAGAGCGCTATTGAGGATAGCATATCGAGTGTAAGAGAGCTTAGAAATAGAATCTGGCAGTTAATTAATATTTGCTAACACTCTCTCTTTGGGTCTATACTGTCAGTAATACATTGTTGTTTCTTTGGGAGGAAAAATGGAGATAAGCGAGAACATGAAAAAAGAGGTGCTGGAGAAAGCAAAGGCATACGTGGAGAGCGAGAAGAACAGCAGTTTCCGCTCTGAGGTCGAGAATGCCATAAAGGCGGAAGCCTGGGATGATCTTTTTGACAGGTTCTATACCTCTCTTGCTTTTGGAACTGCGGGTATGAGAGGGGTTATCGGCGGTGGAACGAACAGAATCAACACCTTCATGGTCAGAAAGGTGACACAGGGCCTTGCCAATTATCTGAAGAGCATAGATAACCCGTCCTGCGTAATCGCATATGACAGCAGGAACTACAGCAGTGAGTTCGCACGCTCAGCGGCAATCGTTCTCGCATCGAACGGGGTTCGCACTTACCTTTATGACACGCTCCATCCGGTTCCGATGCTCTCTTTTGCCGTAAGGCATCTGAAGACAACATCCGGTATCGTTGTAACTGCCAGCCATAACCCGAGCAAATATAACGGATACAAGGTTTACTGGTCGGACGGAGGACAGGTGACACCTCCTCATGATATCGAGATTGCAAAGCTTGCGAATGCCGTGAGGGCTGAGGACATAAAGGATGATGATGAGGCATCTCTCAGAGAGAAGGGAATCCTCACATCCGTTCCTGAGGAGGTTGACCAGGCTTACTATGCGATGGTTAAGGCCTCACTCAGAAGGCCTGAGATAATCGAGTCCTCAACTGTCAAGGTTGCATACACACCTCTTCATGGAACTGGAAACATCCCTGTCAGGACCATGCTCAAGGACCTTGGAATAGATGTCGAGGTCGTAAAAGAGCAGGAACTTCCAGATGGGAACTTCCCGACAGTCAAACTTCCGAACCCTGAGAGTGCGGAGGCGATGAGCCGGGCGATAGAGCTAGGAAAGAAGATCAAGGCTGATATCGTGCTTGGAACGGATCCCGATGCCGACAGGCTGGGAATCGCGATTCCGAAGAACAGCGAGAAGAGTGAATACCAGCTTCTGACGGGAAACCAGATTGCAACCCTGCTTGCCGATTATCTGATTGTAACAAGCCTTGAGATGGGTAGGGGAGGAAAGACTCCGCTTGTCGTCAAGAGCCTTGTAACTACGGATCTTGTAAAGAAGATTGCGGAGAAGAACGGGGGTGTGTGCAAGGACGTACTCACAGGCTTTAAATACATTGCCGAGCAGATGGAGAGGATCGACGAGAACCCTGAAAGTGATAAATACTTCCTTTTCGGCTGTGAAGAAAGCTATGGATTCCTCACTGTGAACGAGGTTCATGACAAGGATGCCGTCTCCTCTGCGGTCGCAGCTGTTGAGATGATGTGCTATTACGCATCCAAGGGAATAAGCCTCCAGCAGCGCCTTGATGCGATTTATGCATCCTATGGATACTCTACAGAGGTCGTATTCAGCAGGGATTACGAGGGTGCCTCCGGTAAGGAGAAGATGGCATCGATAATGGCAGGATTCAGGGCGATGAAGAAAGGTGATACCCTTGTCGGAAGGACGATCGAGAGTATCGAGGACCTTCTTGGCGAGAATACCGGATTCCCGAAGGCCGATGTCATCATCATCAGATTCGTTAGCGGAGAAAAGCTTGTTGTCCGCCCATCAGGAACTGAGCCTAAGATCAAGTACTATATCTTCCTTTCCGAAGGACCTGATGGCAGAAAGGCCCTTGAGACGAGACTTGATACCATAGTTGCGGATTTCAAGAGCGCGCTTTGAACTAAAGCGTAGAAAGAGATTCCCTTCCTCCTTGTCGCGGAAGGGAATTCTTGTCTTCATGTTTTTAAGTATCCGCTCTCCTTCCAATTGATCTATTCAATTTTCTCTTTAAGGAATCTTTCTATCATGGAAGTTGGATAATTGAAATGCCTGCTATCGAGTTCATACTGTGCATAATCGTTATCTCTCTCCTCCCCAGGATGGATTGAGACTGAGATGATATCCCGCTCCTTTGTCTTTGTCCAGTTCACGTACATGATGAGATGCTCTGCTACGCCGTCATATACCTTCATGAAAAGCCCTGAGTGCGGATTCTTCCCGTAGTAGTCCTCGTTCAGGTCTCCCAGTGCAGGGTAGAGCTTGTAGTCGCAGCTGACTTCTTTAAGCTCTGAGATGTCAAGGGTGGCTATCATGTAGTTCAGGGCGTAAGATCTCATATCATGCTCTGGAGATGGACCTGCTACATCATTTTTCGAAGTGAAGACCGCACCTGAGCTCAGAGAACCTATCTCACGATGCCAACTGCCGGTAGTGTAGTAGACATTGCTGTCCGTGATTACAGTATCATAGTCACCATTTCCTCGCTTGAATTTGTAACCTTCCGCATAGATGGTGTATTCCGGGTATTCCTCACTCCTGACACCATCAATTGAGAAGTAATAGGCTTCCATCCCTTTCTCTCTTTCTATTCCAGGGATGCTTACTTCTTTTGGATAGACCGTACTCTCCACAAGCGTCGAATAAAGTCCAGGATAGGTGGAGGAGGCAGGATCCGGAAGACCTCCTTCATATGTTTCAGGTTCGGCAAAAAGCTCATCCACCTTACTCTTTATGTCATTGGCCAGCTTTAGAAGAATGGGCGAGAGAAGCTCTGTCTTTTCTAGATAATAGTAATTGTAATAGAGCTGGACATCCTCTATCGTACCATCTTTCTTAGCCTGTACGCTGACTCTGAAATCTTCCTGTACTGGGAATGAGAACTCGATAGTTTCTGCCGTAAGGTTATAGCGCACCGGATACTCCCCATTCATGTTGAAATCGATGTATCCTCTTTCCTCATTAACCGTGCATCCTGCCGTTTTATAATAGAGCCTGTTTATTAGGAAGTATTTCAGAAGGGAAAGTGTTTCTTTCTGAAGGGAGATGCTCGTATAGTAATCCAGGCTGTAATCGCAGTTCTCCAGATAGAGTGTGTCGCCCTGGAAATCTATGTATGACTCTCTGGGCTTTATCTTTGTAACTGTCGTTCCGTAGAATGAGTACTCTCCTTCAAAGCTTCCGTTAAGAGTGTAAGGAAAACCTGGAACGTAGCTGGATAGTGAGAGATTCTCCATATCAAAGCTGATATCAAGCTGTCCTTGCATGTCATCCTTGCTGATGGGGAAATCAGATGGCATGTTTTCTTCGACGGTATCTCTCAGGAATGAGTCTATGAAGGTAGTCGATCCTATGTCGCTAATAAGCATTCCCCTTACCTCATCTACTGAGAGGTCGCTGTTGAGCTCATCCGTCCTTGTTATCTCTGTTACGAGTCCTCTCTGGGTTTTCAGATCAAGGAGCAGGTAATCATATATGAAATAGCCGGCATCCCAGAATGACTCTGAGATGATATATGCGTCAACGGAATTGTCGGCTCTGTCTATCAGAAGTTCAACGAGGTATGAGGAATCATCCTTTGCAAGTGATACGCTCCCCTCAAGTAGGACAAAGAAAAACGAAAACTACTTGAAGGGAGTATTCACATGGGAAAGAAAAAA
>CALXKU010000033.1 GCA_944389025.1 uncultured Spirochaetaceae bacterium | reverse complement strand
ATAAGATCAGATGATCATTGCCGCCTTCATCCGGCAGGACAAGCCTTGTCGGTTTTCTGGCGGCTAACTTTATAAACTTACTTCCTATTTTTTTGATATTTGGCTTTCATCATTCCTCCTTTCTATGTCTTCGAATATGCTATCTATGAGTTCCTGTATGTCCTTTCTCTTGAAGCCAAGTCCCATCAGAGTGGCTATACGCCCCCTGATGGAATCAATGTTCTGCCGTATGAAAAGGTCTGCTGTTCTCATCACTTCACCTCATCATTTGAAATCGTCAGCTCATCAATAAGTTCCATGGCTCTTTTTCTGATTTGTTCTTTATCTTTATCTCTTTTCTCTCTTGCTGCCTCTATAAGTTTTGTTCTAGCCTTGGCCATTAGATTTTCTAAAAAGTTTTTGGCTAGAGGGTCTATGAGTTGGCTTAACTCTTTTAAAGCATTGCTATCAGAATACAGTTCTATGTAATAAAAGGTTGCTATGTCATGTTCCTCTTTTATCCTAGCCCTTACAGTGAAATTTCTTTCAGCAATACTTACTTCTATCTTTTTATCAAAATCGTGGATTTGATTTCCTGTTAAAAATTCTCTGCAAATAAATTTTTCTTCCATCATTCCTCCTCCACCCAGCCTTTCGGACAGTCTTCTTTATCCCTGAAAGAAATCTTGATATCGAGATATGCCTGCAAGCAGTAAATACCGCTCAGGGAGAGCTTATAGAGATCATTCCCCACTTGCTCAATGAGCTGATGCTTCTCCAGGATTTCCCAATCCGAGCTGTGCTCCTTTCCTGCAAAGTAGTTGCGATATGCCTCGTATCTGCCGTTCTTATCCGGCTTCTTATAATCCAGTCCAATGAAATGCTTCATAAGGGAAATAGTTCCAGGAGGAACGGCAGTTGAATATGTGAACGTACTCATTCATCCACCTCCACGATACATTTTGAATAATTGATGTTACCGTCAGCATCTGCATACTCCGACAGATCCAGAAATATTGGGAGTATCGCCAACTCTCCCGCTGTTTCCTGCTCATTGTTTCCTGTGAACCAACGGCGGATACCACCACCGACCCAAATTGGCTTTTCCCAATGGAGCCGTACTATTGCATCCCTGCAGTACTTTTCCTTTTCGCATGTCAGGTAGTTGAAAGCAATAAAGTCGTTCAGTTTTTTTGCAAATGCCACAAGCGTCATCTTGCCGGAGTTCCCGACATGTTCGGATTCAACCTCTTCAAGGATAGATAGAGCTTCATTTAATCCGCAGGCTACTCCTTTATGGTACTCTTCTGCAGGGTTATAGCGATTTTTGTATTCATTCGCTATAGAATCGCACATATCCTTTTTTTCAGCTATCTTCACTCTTGCTTCTTCCAGCGTCATACTCCCTCCTTATGGATACAGTTGAATGCAGGCTCTCAGCGAACCTCTTACTGGATCCAGCTTTAAATTCTTAACAATCATAGATTCCATGAATCTTGCCCTTGTGTATTTCTGCTTAGACGATGTCCCAAGCACAAATTCAATTTCAATATTCTTATCCTTATAGAGTTCTAACTTATCTATCAGTTCCTGTACTGTCATTTCTCCTCCGGCAAATAACATAAAAGAGAAAAATTTGTACCGTCTTTGAGAGCTATTTCAAGGACTACCGTATCATCTTCGAACCAGTCAGCCGTATCGGTTGATACAAGACATATGTCTTTCAAGGATGAAAGTTTTATTTCCGCCATGTACCTTCCGCCGTCCCCTCTTGTTTCCATCCTTATGAGGATCTTATCCGGGGAGAATTCAATATTGAATCCCGACCTGCCATACGCACCTTCCCACCAACGAGAGAGGCTGCCGTCGTCCTCAATTGAGAACCTATTGAATCTAACTAAATGGTCTTTGATTTTTTCGAATGTCATTTCCCCTCCTTGTCTTTATAGGCGAAGTCCAGAGCATCAAGAACTGTCTCCTTTGCCTGTTCCTTCGAATAGCCCATGGAGCTTAACAAGTGGAAGAAACTGATAAGATGCTCCACCCCCTCGCCAATTCTTTTGATATCTTTTGCTTTTTCTCCTTGCATTCCCTATAATCCTGCCTTATACTGTATTTGTCGCTGAAAAGCGTGGATTGAAATATTATTTTTGTTTGATATCAATCACAATGTTGCTCCCAGATGGGAGCGTTTTTTATTTCCTACTGACCTCCTGATCTTCTCTCCAGATACTCCAGGATCAATGGGACTATCACGAGGGAGCAGGGGACCGCCAGGAGCGCCAGATTGCATAAGAAATCCCATATGTTCGTGTCTTTCGTCTCTATGTGGATCGAGCCGATACAGAGACATCCTATTATCAATGAAATCCATCTTGCCGTTGTCATTCTGTTTCCTCCGCTTTACATTTTTTACGCTTTCTTCCTATGTTTTTTACAAAAAAATGCGTAAATACCAATGTAAAGTTTGTCATCCGAACACTCCGAATGCCCCTAACATCAGAATCACCACGATGACCACATCGAGAGGAATCAATATGCAAAGAAGTGCTTTTTTGTTTCCATCTTCCAAAAAACTTGAACCCAGTCAACCAAATTGAAAACTGCTAATATTATGCAGAGAAAGCCAATACAAATACTTTGAATATCACTCATATGCCCCTCTATTTGAAAAAGTGGTATAGCTTGCCTATGTATTCAACTAAATCAAGTACAAGGCAAACAGGAATGGATCCGATTAGTAAATACAACAATATGACTTTGCCATTATTTTTATTCTTCATATTCCCCTCACCATAGCCTGATAGAAGAACACTTCTTTCAAATGCTCAACAACTATGCCGCCCTGCGGTTTCCATTCTGAATTCATCATATTTTGAACTCTTTTCTTCAACGACTCGAAATCAGATGCTGCTACTACACAGTACTCCTTATTCGTATACACCTCGCTCTGATGTAGTGCGTTATTATCAGAATCCGCAAAATCTTGATAACAAGAGCTGTCTTCTTTATCGGAATCAGATTTCTCTTGGTTTTCCTGCGGCTCATACGTTAACTTATCGTCATCCGTGTTTGACATGTGTATTAACTTATGATTCAGATAGCCTACACATTCTTTGCTTTCATCATTTGGGTCCCATAAACCTGCAGAAAAGATATAAGGATTCACTTGAACTTTGCATCCGAAAAAATCCGCAATCTCCTGCGATGAACGTTTAATCATTATCAGCCTCCTCCTTTATGATTTCATCAATGACT
The DNA here is from genome assembly GCA_944389025.1 of uncultured Spirochaetaceae bacterium. Lineage (GTDB taxonomy): Bacteria > Spirochaetota > Spirochaetia > Sphaerochaetales > Sphaerochaetaceae > Ornithospirochaeta. The sequence goes on along the minus strand of CALXKU010000033.1, from coordinate 7,883 downwards.
TCCTTCACTTCCTCGTAAACCTCCTCTGTAGACCATTTCTTTCCATGAGAAAGTGTTAGAGAATGTTCGTAGTAATCTCCAGGGTGGACATAATCCCATCCAATCGCATAAGCTTCCTTTTCTAGCTGTCCATGCAAACTCCAACCTGAGTAAGAGAGTCCGCCATGCACATGGAAGTTCAAATCATCGAATATCTCATCATCATAAGGTTTGCCATAGAACTTGGAAGTCTTAGGCAATACTACATATGCACATGGATGAGTGCCGTATGAAACGATCAGGAACCTATACCCCTTGTAATTGTCATCAGCCAATACTTCAAAAGAGCCTTTAGCCTTATATTCCATTGGTTTTGAAATTCATCTGTTATCTGCCTCCCTCTTCCAATTTCTCGTAATATCTTGATTTGATTCTTCTTAAAGTGCGTGAGACCTTATTATCCAGGTAACGGCATACGAGGCTGCCTTCATCGTTATTGGATAGAAGTACTATCCCCTCAATGACAATCAATACATCAGCCATCTCTTCGCATACATGTGAGATGCTGCCGTTAACTTCCTGATATTCACCGATAGCCCCTAACAGCTCCAACAGCTCCTCTTCAAGTTTGTTGTACTGGGTTTCGTATCCGAAATGCATGGCTATTTCATATATTTTTTCTTTGCGAGCCAGCATGTGTTCAATCAATTCAAACGCTGGATTCCTCATGGCCTTCTTATCGTTTTCTTTCATCGGATTGCATCCTGCCGGAACGAAATCCTTAGGAGGTGCTGGAGGTGTGGAATTGCTGTCTATAGGAGCATAGCCATAACGCTGCCTTCCGCAATCTCCTGTGGTCTTCTCTTTTATTCTCATTTACATCAACCTCCTAGACGACCAGGCACCAGCACTCGGTGGAGCCTTCTATCCACTTCGACAACACCCACCCTCCTGCATAGAAATACGTATCTACGCTGTCAGGTCCTACTTCCTGTCCTTCAAGGTACTCCGAAGCACCGTCGTCCTTTTTGACTGCTTCAAAAAACTCCTCAGGTGTTCTGTAGATATCCTTATCTCCTGCGATATAAGCTTCGTGGCCTTCTCCCAGCACGTATATGTTTTCAGGAAGCCCGGTAGTGTCGAAGATGTTCCCTACTACTACATAATCTCCTATGTATTCAATGCTGTAGTATTCATCGTAAACCACGGAGAGAAGAGTGTAGGCGTTTGTCCGGTCGCTCCACTCTATCAGTACGAGATCGGAATCCCCATCAGAGCCTGAATAGTTGAGATAATCACCCTCATAGAACTCTGTGCCGTCTTGATCCCTATATACCATCTGGCATACCGTCTCGGGGTCGACGATGCGCGACAGCCCATCCCCGTCCTCGATGTAGCAGTCCCCCGCCTTGTTCATCTTGAAATATCCATAGATCCATTCACCTGTGTTGATGAATTTTCCCCTGAATTTGATTTCACTTTTCTCTCTCATTTGCTTATCCACCACTCCATGACTTCATTACCAGTTTTCCATTCCGTCTCAAGTCCGGATTTCCTTCTGTTTTCAAGCATCCTGTCGAAGGCTCTGATATAGGCATCCTTGAACTTTGGATATTTTTCAAAATCCTTGATCCTCTGCTCCCTGCCTGCCATCGGGCATCCGATGCAGCCGAGCCTCTTCTTCCCTTGATCGTACAGTTCGCAATATGGAAGATGCTCTTTTCTTATAAATCCCCATACCTGTTCATCCGACCAGTCGACTATCGGATTGCAGATGTATTTTCTTTTCTGCAGACAATGTTCAATCAGCCTTCTATCCTCTTCATTGTCGGCATTGAGAATCCTTTTGTCTTTGGCGGAAGGCGCATATATCTCAAGCTCTCCTCTTGTGTTCTTCCTTCTTGAACTCTCCGCCCATCTGACGCCGGTGACGCAAAACCTGTTCTTACCGCCGCCTTCTTTTAGAGCTTGGCAGCAGTATCGAACCAATCTTGTAGGAGGCATCTGCTTTTTCTCGATGAGCTGCCACATGGTCTCTTTAGGCCTGTCACGAAGAACGAAAGGGAATTCCTTCTTTATGAATTGAACCAGCTCAGGAGGATCCACGCATGTGATGTGATAATGGAACTCGCACATATCGAAGATGTCTATGCCAAGCTTCGAAGCGGCACTCCGACATAATCCATAGATGGCGACAGAATCCTTTCCTCCAGAGAAAGCGACATACAGTTTCCCTTTCCCGTTGGCTATGCTCATCCTGTAAAAGAAGATTATCCTTTCTATCCCTTTCTCGTAGACATCCTCGATTGTTGAGGGGAACAGATCATTCATCTCTTTGTTTCCTCCAGGATTTTAAGCGCAGTCTTGGAAAAATCTTTCAATTTCTCCTTCCATTCGATTCCATCTTCTGAATTCGATGCGAAACCTTCTATGAACGACAGAGGAACCAGCAAGCTACCTTTTTTGAACACATTCGCTATGAATGCTCCTGCGGCATATGCGGCCAAGCCAGGACAGCTATTACCCTCAATTTTCACAGACTCCGCTTCCGTCCGTATCGTAATTGTCTGCCCTTCCTTAAGATTCGTAATCATTGCTCATCCTCCACTACAATTCCGCACGGTGTGCCGTCAAGAAATTCATATCCTTCAAGCAGTTCTTTAGTTTCAACAGATACAACATCAGGAAGAAATACAAGCTGTGTGTTTATGGCTAACGCAACAATTTGTTGTTCCAATCTTCTAGATCCTTTTATCCTTACCCATGCTCCTCTAAGTTTAGCCCTGTCTTCCTCATTATTTAGATCAAAAGGCACATACTTCTTCTCAGGTTCTTCCACCTTCTCAAGGACGAAGTAGGGAAACCAGCACTCATCGATTCCAATCCTTAGTAGAATACCTTTTTTGTAGTGTGAGTTGACAATTTTGAAAACTTTATCTACAGCTGAATCCATTACATGGATATTCCAAGTACAGCCCCATCCGTTCTCTTCGGTTTCACACTTTCTAATAACCTTTACCTTGTCTCCGACTTTGATGTTATTAGCCTTAACCCACTCAGCCTGTCGCTCCGTGTATGTCATCTCCTTCTTGCGGATGATGCAAAGCCAACAACGACTGTCTTCATCATAAAAAGGTAGATTATTATTAGATTCGACTGATGACAAATGTCCTTTTTTTGCTGCTTTTGCATTGTTTAACCTTTTGACAAGGGCATTTGGACAATCACTAAACCAGTACTCAGCCCCGATTTCAACCCTCGGGTCTTTAGGGTCTATGATAACGTCCTCGTATGTGTATCTAGCCATTGTTCTCCTCCTTCTTCATATTCCCAAGCTCCTTGATATCGACCATGGTGCTCCGCCTCATCCTGTCCAGAAGCCTGTATACGTAGTCGGCGGGGTACTTGTTCATGCTTAACTGGCTTATTCCGTTGGCAATCAAGGAACGCATCTTGTCGGAACATCGCGCTCCTCTCAACCATTTGTAATAGGCCTGCTCAGAGAAGCCGATCGCCTCGCACATGTCCTTGATGTTCGAATGCTGTTCCCTGCAGAAATCCTCAAAGAACTTGGAGAAAGAATCATATTCCCTCAGCCCTGATGATTTCGCCTTGTCCGACTGCAGGATCACAAGAGTGCGCCTCAGCGTATCGGCCTCGACCTCGAGCCTGCCGAGCGTCTTCTTCATCTCTGCAATCTCCCTCTCCTTCCTGTTCAGGATGTCCCTAATCTCGTCCATATTGCCCCCACTACAGATATGTCATTCCAAGATCCTTTAAAGATTCCCGCTTGCCGTACGATTCTGAATGCTGTCATAGTCTGTCCTCCTCGATGTCTTCTTTAAAAAGACTAATGGCGTCGTTGGCTCCCTTCAGCGCATTAGTAAGATCGGATACGTACTGGTGCAATCGAGGAAAATCTTGGGCCTTATGTAAAAATTCCCAGATTTCTGATGCAAGGTATTCAACCCCGTCAAAGAATTCATCTGCCGTCTTCCTGCCGTCTTTGAGCATAGCGATGAAATCATCCTTCGATACCGCCGAGTCCTCTCTGCTTTTTGCTTCGTAATTCTCATCCATGTCATCCCTCCTTGACCCTGCCGCCGCACTTCAGGAACTCAATCTCCTTCCTTTTCTCGGGGCTGTCCCCGACAAGCTCCCTCGGCATGTCTTCCACACCGAACTCGCTTTTGAACTTCTGGGCCTCCAGGACGACCTTGGCGTTCTCCACTATGTTCTTCGAAACCTCGCTTATTGCCTTCGCCCTGGTGACCTCGTTCTTCAATTCCTCTCCTGCCAACTCTTCATCCCCGAGCCTTTCAAGCTCTGCAAAGAGATGGTTGTTCAGATCCATCAGAGTGTTCTTCATCCGTTCTCCTCCTCTATCTTCCTGATCTTCTCCTCGATTCTCCTCAATGCTATGTTCGCCTTCGTAAGCTGGGCGTCATCCGTCCGCTCCTTGGCGCACGGCCTGTTGAAGATCCTGTTCTCCCTGCGTGATATCAGCATGAGGTTGCCTACATCCGCATTGCTCCTGTCGCCGTCCAGGAATGTAACACACATCCCTTCCGGGACGGGGCCGTTCGCCTCCTCCCATATCAGGATATGGAGAGGCCTCCACTTGTCCGGTTCCGCAATCTTCCTCCAGATGTAGCCGTCAGCCCTCATGGTCTCCGTTCCGACAGGCACCATGTTGTGAGGCATGTTCCCCTTCTTGAAGCAGGTTGCACGCATGCGGGACCTTGTCTCCTCCGGAAGGCCGAAGTCGTCCCACGTCCTGCCCTTGATTGCCGGGACATGGCCTTTCTTGAACCGGAACTGCTCCCCGGCGTTCGGCAATCCCTTCTTGAAGCGGCAGTCGAGGCCGCTTTTCGCCCCGAGGCGGTATCTGATGCTCGTCACCTGCTCCAGACTGAAGCTTGTGGAGAAACGCTCGTTGAGCATCACTGTGAGCTCCTGGGAGCCAACGCCATTTGAATGCTCCATGATGAAGGAGCGCATCTCATCGGTGAATCTCCTACTCATCATCCCTCCCTCTTCCAGCCAGCATCCCTGTCAGGAACGAACCTATGGACACCGACATGTTGAGGTCCTTGACCATGCTGAGGAACGAAAGGCACGTGTTCTCAAGCCTGCCGTACTCCTCAAGTGGGATGTCGACACCCTCCTTCGCAATCCTCTTGATCGCCGCCTTGTAGCAGCGGAAAGCCTCGTCCAGTGCGTCCGGGTTCCTTCCCGTGGAGTATTCCAGCTCCAGGTTGAGCTGCTTCCCGCTCTTACCCTTCATCTCTTCCACAATATCAAGCTCGGCTATGTCGACCTTTAGGCCTTCCAGCCAGCATCCCCTATCAGGACTACTGCGGAACGGACACTGCACGCAGCCGCCTGTGTAGTTGCACTGGGTGCACGTCTCTATGATCCTCTGCGCAATCAGGATCGCCTCGATCTTCCCTACCGGTCCCTTGTCCCTCATCTCTCGTCTTCCTCCATGTCTTCATCGAACAGATACATCTGTCCTCCCTCCTCACGCTCCTTCTCTATTGCGGTCGGAAGGCTCATCCATCTCCTCTCCTCCTCGGAGAAGTAGTATTCATCCTTCTCGGTCCCTATGAAGCGGAAACCGAGGTTCCTTGCGGCTATCCTCGACGAACCCGACCCCAGGTGGGTGTCGAGTACGAGCTCCCCCTTGCTTCCGAACTGCTCGAGCAGGAACTCGTAGAGCCTGATCGGCTTCTGCGTAGGATGGATCCTGCCCGGTATGCAGTTGCTGAGCGCGAACACCTTACTCGGCCTGTCAAAGCTGGTCCATGCGTATTCCGCCTGTGAGAAGTTGGGCCACGGCTGCCTCTTGTCCCACATGACGAAGCACCTTGTCGGTGGAAGGTCGAAGTAGTTGCCTCCCCATATGACCTGGTCCTTCGACACCCTGAAGAGCTCATCGAAATATTCCTTCCGGGGGGGGTATTATCCCAGGAGGTATCCGACCTGTTGAGGAGCCTGCCTTTCAACACGCCTGCTCCCGAAAGCCTGTTGCGCATCTTGTCCACCGTTGCGGCCGTAGCCCCCTTCGGGTGGTCCTCCTTGCCTTCGAGCATCTTGAACCCGTCGAGCCTTATCCCATACGGAGGGTCGACTATCGCAAGGTCGATGCACTTGTCGGGAAGGGCCCTCAGGAGCTCCATGCAGTCGGCGTTGAACACGCTGCTTTCAACCTCATCGAGAAGAAGCCTCTCCTCACCCCCGTGGATGTTCCTGAAACGGATTTCGTTCATCCCCATCCCTCCACCAGCCTCGACAACGCCCTCTCAAGGTCCACGACCTTCCTCTCAAGCTCGCCTATCCTCTTCTCGGTGTTGATCTCCGAATCGAACAATTCGTCCCTGTGCTCCGCACCGATGAAGTAGTCGAAGCAGAACCTACCTGCGACCTGGCTGCCTCTTTTGATGGCCATGTAGATCGTATTCGGATTCAGGTTAAGCTTCTCGGATGCATCGATAACGCTTTTGAACACGGCTATGCGTCCCGTCCTGCAGTCCATCGCAAGGATGTTCTCAGGCAGCTTCCTCTTCTTGTGCCGCCTCATGTCGTCCCTCCTAAGTTCAAATCCGGGCATGGCTCGTCCTCCTTTACGACGATTTCGAACTCTTCTCCGATATGTTCGTTGTAGTACTTCCACTTGTCCCTTCCATACATCCCTATCATCGGGCGTATTGTTGTGAACGGTATCCCCTTGTCGCCGAGGAAGAGGAGGAGTACATATCGGCCTCTCCTGAGGTCGTAGTGGCCTCCATTACAGGTCCTGGTATCGTATTCGATAAGGGCCCTGCTCCTTTCGTCATAAGGGTCGTATGTGAAATCCCCCACATACAGGAGCCTCGCCTTGCTCTGCCCCGCAAGCTTAGGGTATTCATAGCTGAATCCGATTCTTCTCATTCTTCCTCCTCCCGGATCTCCTCTTCCGCCGTCATCAGGATCTGCTGTGCCTCATGTGCGCAGAGCGGAACCTGCCCGTTCCCAAGCGCCATGAGCCGCTTCTTCCTGTTCTCCGTATCATCCACGGTCCTCGGAATCCCGCCCGTCTCGGCCGGATCCTCGGACCACCATGTGCCTTCCTTCGTCTTCCTGTACCACTCCCCATAGGCTCTTCCGTCCATCGGCTTCAAATCCTCCCAGCCGATCGGCCATCCCATGAGCCATGCCACCCAGTCGGGGTTGAGCTTCCCTCCGTTCCCCGCCCTGAAGGCCCTCCTCTCCTCTTCGGATATCACTCCGTCCTCGAAGAGCCTGTTCGCCTTCTCGCAGTTGCCGGAGCCGTTGCTCAGCCCTGTGGTCCCCGGCGTCGGGAAGACCACAGCGTTGACTAGATTACTCAGCCTCTTCATCCGCCCCCCCCCCGATCGTACGAGAAGAACCTCTCAAGGGACACGGCCCCTTTCGAATCGGAGCATGTCGGAGTGGGCCATCTCTTTTGCTGCTCCTTGCCTTCGACCAGCTCCGCAAGCCCCCTCCCGTATCCCTCAGTCGTGCGTCCGGGCTCCTGCGCCCTCGGTGTCGGCCAGCGCTTATCCTGAATGCGTCCCCCAGAGCCAGAACCTGTCACGGCCGTGAGGCGCTCCAACTGCGGAAGCGGGTAGAGTCGTCCAGAGCGCGTCATACCCGATTTCGGAAAGGTCTCCAAGCACTCTGCCGAGTCCTCGAACAACAAGCATTGGTGAGTTCTCCACGAAGATGTGCCTCGGTCGTACCTCGCCAATGATCCTGAGCATCTCGCTCCAGAGCCCCGAATGCTCGCCTTCGATGCCTTTGCCTTTTCCTGCAATCGATATATCCTGACAGTTATGGACGATGGCTCCGTTAGCAATATAGCTCTCATCTTCCTCAACTGAGATGTTATAGACTCTGGC
>CALXKU010000032.1 GCA_944389025.1 uncultured Spirochaetaceae bacterium | reverse complement strand
CAACATGAAATATCCCATTCTCATCATAATGGGGAAGTAATTCATGTCGAGTTACAACTATCTTTTTGAAAGAGTTTCCTGTAATACTGAACGGATAGAGTTCCCTCTCCATTTTTTCAGCAGTCTCCATCCTGAATGCAGATTGAATATAATATTGATACATCCCTTTGTTGACCACAAAATCTATCTCATAAGGGATTCGAATATGCTTGCCATCTTTATCCGTCCTGTTCTTTACGATTACCCCCACATCCACTCTGAATCCACTACTTTTCAAATAATTGAAAATGATATTCTCCATCAGGTGAGTCTCTTCTATTTGTCTGAAATTCAGTCTTGCATTTCTTAGCCCAGTATCTGTTGGATAATACTTTGAAATTCCATCAAAATAAGATTTCCCCCTGATATCATACCTCTTCGCCTCAGAGAATAGAAATGAATCCATCAAATATTTAAAGTATGAAGAGATCGTTGCATGCGCTATACGCTCATCTTTCTTGTTTCTCATCATACTGTTAACCGTATCTGTAATTTTGCTGATATTCGTCAGAGAACCAGTCTGAGAACAGACTACATTTACAAGATTTGATAGAACTTCCGGTTTTGTTATTCTATAGCGCTCTACAATATCCTTAAGGTAAATTTCACTGAAAAGAGATTCTAGATAAGCAGCTTTCTCCTCCATTGTCGAATAGGAAAGAACCAATGGAAGCCCGCCATAGAGCATATAATCATTAAAAGCTTCTTCCTTATTCTTTCCGGATGCTGGTAAAAACTCTTTAAAAGAAAGAGGAAAGACAGAGACGACATCCCCCCTTCCCCTGAATTCAGTCATTATGTCTTCTGAAAGCAACTTGGAATTACTTCCAGTAACGTAGACATCAACATTCTTCATCTGAAGTAGTCCGTTCAATACTCCGTATATTCGCGGCGGGATATCCTTTTGTCTTAATTCCTCTGGCGAAATAGTATACTGAATTTCATCCAGAAAAACGTAATACGCTTCACTCTTGTCAGTTATCTTGTCCTTTATGTAATCATAGAGCACATACGGATCTGTAAGAGCTGTATTATCTAAGGAGTCAAGCGCAAGTGAAATAATATTACTCTCATTAACGCCTTCTGAGATAAGCTGCTTTTTAAACAGTTCAAACAGTAGAAAAGACTTTCCAGATCTTCTTAAACCCGCTATGACCTTAACTCTGCCATTCCATTTTCTTCTGTTTAATTTTTCTATATATTCATTTCTCTCTATATACATAATTTAAAAACTCTGCGTATATCTCCACTTTTTTTAAATAATATAGCAGAAAAATAAAGAAAATTCCATCTATTTAAAAATTATGCGTACATCTCCACTTTTTTCAAATGGATTAAATGATCCCTGGATTATTCCAGGGATACGGGCTAAAACATTTCAGTAAAATGATAGATTCTTATGCACATTTTTATGATTTTCTCTATATCAAAGTCATCTCTGAGAGTACCATCGATGCTGAGTTTAGGGATAAAGCACATCGTGAATGGATCGGTCGAGCTCAGGCGGTAATCATCAGAGCCCATGATTATGAAGGAAAGAGCATCAAGGACATCAAGCATGTTCTTTTCCTCAAGAGCTGCGATAATTTCATCTGAATCTAAGAGAGTAACATCTGCACCAATAATGGCGGAAATAAGCTCAGGAGAAAACTCAGTCTTAAGCATCTCCATCACATACGGCCTTAATTCTGAAAGAGATAATCCTGACATTAATAGATAGGAGCTCAGCGCATCGTAATCAAGGTAGACATCAAGGGAAACACTACCCTTTTCTGAAAGAGTGGTATCCGCATCCACGGTGAGGTTGAAGATAGATTCCCCATCCCATGAAAGAGTTGCTGTTGTTCTTCCATCAATGGAAGAAGCCTCCGTATATCCTCCCGCCTGGTACATCAGGGAAACATCATCATAGTCGACAGACACAGAAACATCGCCATCAAAAACTCCAGTCAGGTCCGGCTCTATTGTGATAGCTCCAGATCCGCTTAATGGATAGAAATCGCTGATAGAACCTGAAAGTATCACGATATCGAAGATGGCCGAACCGACCTTGAACGGATTGCTCGATATCAGATCATCAAATGACAGTCCTGACTCCTTCATAAGGAAAGGAACGACTACCGGTTCACCATAATACTCGGGATACATGGAGACATCATAAGTTTCGCTTTCCATACTTCCCGAGTAAAGCATAAGCGGTGACAGCGTTGAAAGGATGACGAACGGTTCGGAGGCAAAGATTGCTGAGATAAAAAGCAGAGCAATAAGACAAACAGATATTATCTTCTTCATATCAAAAGGATAGCACTGAAACTTTATAACTGTAAAACAGAAAATGATACCCCCTGAGGGGGCACCATGTCATCTGAGGATTTCCTCTATCGCGGAGCCGTCTGCTCCGGGAATCTCAAAGCCGAGTATTCTCGCATATGTCGGAGCCTCGTTAACGATATGGCTCTTCTCAACTATCACTCCCGGCTTTATATCCGGTCCTTTTGCAACCAGAAGAGGTTGAGGCCCCTTTTCAGGAAGATAGCCGTGAGTTGCCGCCCCGAAGCGATAATCGGAGTTATCAAGAGGCTTAACAAGTGGGCGCTCATAAGAGTCGGCGAACGCAGTATAGCCATCGGTCTCCAACACAAAAGAGAACGGGCCTCCATATGTATAGAGCTTCATGACCTCCTCTTCTTCGAATATGCGGGAAAAGCCATACAGTCCTTCCTCTAAAAGATTATCGAGAAGAGATCGCACCTCATCATGAAGAGCCTTATCGCTCTTGTCCTTCAGGAATACGATTGCAGACATTCCGTTCGAAAGACACCATGCCTTCCAGTCTTTGATATGCCCATCCGCATCAACATCGATAAGCCCATGCTCTTTGAAGATCACATTCAAAGCGATGTTCCTTCTCACATCAAGCTGTCCATGGTCGCTTACGAGGAATACATCGGTATCATCCAGAATTCCTCTCTCCTCAAGGGCATCTGCTATCATGAGCATCCACCTATCAAGGTCCTTAAGAGCTTCTTTTATATGAGGACCGAATACCCCGTACTTGTGCCTTACATCATCTATGTTAGCTGGATGAACCAAAAGAAGATCTGGTGCATACTTCCTTATTATATCGGCAGCACAGGCCATGCCAAAGTCATCCCTATAAGGGTGGACCCTCTCGTTTCCTTCGAAAAGATGCATGTTCTTCTTTACTATCTCCGCCACTTCATCATTTGCTCCAGCACGTCTGAAAGCATCAACGGTGGTCTCATCTTCACTCTGGGCCCAATAATCTGCAATATGATAGTCAATTGCGGTATTGAAAGCTGTTACAGGCCAAAGCACGGCAGCTGTTATAAGGCCCTTTTTCTTGGCCTCTCTGAAAATGTCCGTCGTATGGAGGAAATCGCTATTCCATTGCCATGGGGTCGGATCACTTCCAGGGATGAGCTGCATATTGGAAAAGATGCCATGATGTCCTGGATAGAATCCAGTCATCATGGTTGCATGTGCAGGGAAGGTAACCGTAGGGTAAATCGATGATACCTTACGTACCATCGCACCCCCTTCGAAAAGCCTCTTATAGCTCGGCATATTCTTATAGATTTCGAGGTCCTCACCGACCATTGCGTCGGAAGAGACTACAACAACCTTTCTCATCTTTCCACCTCGAGAACTTTCTCTTCTGCATTATCCGAATAGGTGATCCTATACTCTAAGCTCTTGAAATTCGCATAAAGCTCAGCGTACTCAATTCCATTCTGCCAGCGAATCCTGACTGAGTGCTCATCACTTGCAAGAAGAGAGAATGTCCCGTTGAATGCGGGATGATTGTTCCTAAATAACATGAGGCGCTTTAGAGCCTTGACAACAGGGCGTTCCATCTCGCCCTTGATATCATCAAGGGAATAATAGTGCCTGTTCACATTCCTTGGCTCCCCTGTCTTATGGAAGAGATCGAAATCGTTCCTGCTTGCAAAGAGTCCACAGTAATATACCTGAGGGATTCCGGGGGCAAAGAACTGCACTGCACGGGACATCAGGTACTTCCTCTCATCCTCTCCGAGTGCGGAGAAATATGTACAGTTAATCTGATACGTATCGAACGAGGAAAAGGTGATCGCCCTGTTCGTCTTGGCATACACTTCCGTTATGTTCGGATTTATTTCAAAGACATGCTGCTTAGTCTTCAGAAGCTCATCATCAGGAAGAAGATAACGCACATCGACAACACCAATTCCATCATGGGTATCGAGAGTCGTGAACTGTTTTCTCGGACAGAACGTCATCCAGTTCTTAAGGTATAGCGTACGCCCTGTGAAGAAAGCGTTTATGATAAGCATCGGAAGCTGGAAATCATAAGTATAGTATCCTCTCTCCTCAAGCTTTTTCTGAATGAAGTAGTTCTCATGTATCTCAGGAAGCACTTCAACGCCATATGGTGCCAGGAATTTCCTGCACTCATCGATAAGATCCCATACCTCGGGTTCAACGAAGAAGCAATCCGTACCAGCCTTCTTTGTAGCATAAGCAAATGCATCAAGACGGATCAGGGCCGCCCCATGCTGGCCGAGGAAGCTGAGATTCTCCTTCATGAAATCCTTCGCAACCTCTGAACGCTGGATGTTGATATCCATCTGATGATCGCTGAAAGTACTCCAGATCCTCTCTACAGAGCCATCTGCGAACTTAACATCCACATATGGATGCTCCTTCCTCTTATAAAGGATAGCATCCTCCTCCTTCGTCGGATTACCGTTCTTCCAGAAATCCCTGTACTTGATGAAGAAATCCCAATACTTAGATTTATCCTTATTCTTGACGAAATCCTTGAAAACCTCACTCTCATCCGAGATATGGTTAATCATGTAGTCGTACATGAGATAGTACTTCTGAGCGAAATTCATTATGTCGTTCCAATCCCCGAAGGAGGAGTCGACCTCCTTATATGTGATCGGAGAAAAGCCACGGTCAGCCGAAGATGGGAAGAAAGGGAGGATATGAAGTCCCCCGATAGCACCTTCATAATAATGACTCAGGAAATAATCCAAGTCTTTGAAATCTTTTCCTATGCTGTCCGGATAAGTGATCAGCATTATCTTGTTTGCAACCTTCTGCTGCATTGATTCCTCCTAAGTGGTTTTCCGCTCTATAAGGGAAACTGGCAGTACCTGCTTCGCTGGTACCTCCTTCCCTTCAGCGATGTCAAAAAGCGTTTCTATAACACGCTCTGCCAGCTTATCCACATGCTGGTGAACGGTTGTTATCTGGGGATAGATCAGCGTGCAGAAAAGCACGTCATCATAACCCACGATCTTGATGTCCTCGGGAATCCTGTATCCCAGGGAATACGCCATATGGATGCAGTCTGCCGCAAGGATGTCATTACTTGCGAAAATACCGTCAATGTCGGTGTTCTCATAGAAGATCTTGCTTACTATCTGAGAGTAATCAAGGGCAAGATTCTCCTTCTCTGTAAGCTGGTAGACCTTGTAGTTGATTCCCGCCTTCTCGCACTCCTCTATGAATGCGAACGACCTGGCATTTCCAGAACTTCTGCCTCTAAGGTTTCCTCCTACATGGATGAGGTTCCTACACCCTTTCGCAATCAGATGCCTCGTTGCAAGAACCCCTCCCTGATAGTCATCCGAAGAGATGGAAGGGCTGTAATTGGTATTCGCCCATATCACAGTCGGAACGGAAGATTTCTGTATGAAGTCCTCCGTATCCGTTATGTAAGACGTTATGATACCAACAGGCCTGCTCGCCTCAAGAGACTGATACTTCTTCTTATACTGCGCTACATCATCCTCTGACACGGTTATCATTACCGTATATCCAAGGCTTGAAGCAACGCGCTCTAGCTCGTCCGCGACAAGTGCCCAATATGGTTGCTTTATGGAAGGAAGAATCACTCCTATGCAGGTTGACAGTCCTTTCACAAGAGAACGTGCTAGGCTGTTTGGACTGTATCCAAGATCCTCCATAGCCTTGTTAACCTTCGCAATCGTCTTCTCGCTAAGGGCACCCCTGTTGTTTATCACCCTAGAAATCGTAGCAGTCGATACTCCAGCTTTCTTCGCAACGTCCTTTATCGTAACCATATCGTAAGCCTCCCTGCATCATGACTTTACAGCTCCTGATATTATACCTGCGGTTATATGTTTCTGGAAGAAGAGATAAATGACAATTATCGGGAATACGGACATGACAAGACCCGCCATGATGTTTCCATAGTCATTCGAAAAACTTCCATAAAACGTCCTTATGGCAATTGGAAGGGTGTAAAGCTCCTTATGTGTAAGAACAAGGGATGGAAGAAGATAGTCGTTCCAAAGTCCTAAGATCTCAAGAATAGCGATAGTCGAGAGAATCGGTTTCATAAGAGGAAACACGATTCTAAAGAATACTCCCATCGGAGAACTTCCATCGATACGTGCCGCCTCCTCTATGGCCATCGGGATACTACTCTTTATAAAGCCATGGCACATAAACGTACACATCGCAGTACCGAATCCGAAATTCATCAGTATCAGGGTTGTTTTCGAATTAAGTATGCCGAACTTTGCCCCGTAAATCGATACAAGAGGGATCATGATTACCTGGAACGGGATAACATTGAGGCAACCATCACCGAAAAGCTTACCTTACAGATCTTCCAATCAGTCCTCACAAACAGGTATGCAGCCATAGCTGAGAAGACTATGAGAAGAAGTATGCTGAAGCCCGTGATGATGAAGCTGTTCATGAACGCCTTCGGAAATTCCATGTCCACCCATGCGGTCACATAGTTTCCCCACTGTGGACCGTTCGGATCAATAAGTTCAAGAGGATAGCGAACGATGTTGACCTTGCTCTTCAAAGAGTTGATAAGAACAAGAGCGAACGGAACCATGTAGAGAACAAGCAGAAAATATACGAAAACCGTCTTTAAGATGGTAACTGTCTTTGTTTTTGTCATCTCTCTGTCCATATCACATCTCCACTTCTCTCTTCTTCCCAATGTAGGTCTGGGTAAGTGCGATTACCGCGATTACGACAAAGAATATGAGGGCTTCAGCCTGTCCTATGCCATAACGGTACTCTTCAAACGCCTTTGAGAAGATGTGCATAGACGCCATCTTCGTCGTGCCATACGGTCCACCCTCCGTAAGGGAAAGGTTGAGGTCATATACCTTGAATGTCCTGGTAATTGATAAAAAGAGACATATTACGACCGACGGCATCATGAGAGGAAGACGGATCTTACGTGTGATCGTTCCTTCTTTAGCACCATCTATGCGTGCAGCCTCAATCATATCCTGAGGGATCCCAACGAAACCGGAGATGTAGATGAGCATCATGTACCCCGAATACTGCCATGTCGTTACTATCACAAGGGCAGCAAATGCAAGGCCTGTTGAAGAGAGCCATGAGCGGCGGAATATCTCAAGGCCTACATAATCATATAGGTTGACAAGCACACGGCTGAAAAGGAACTGCCAGATGTAACCGAGTATGATTCCTCCGATGAGGTTAGGAGTGAAGAATCCCGCACGCAGAAGATTCTGCCCTTTTATCTTCGATGTCAGAAGATAGGCAAGACCGAATGCGACAAGATTCGTAGTTATGACCGCGACAGCGGAATATATGACAGTAAGTCCGAGAGAACGCCAGAACACGGCATCATGGAATACCTGCCTGTAATTCTCGAACCCTATGAAATTCATATCAAGCGAGATTCCGTTCCAGTCTGTAAATGTTAGATATACACCATAAGCAAGGGGAACAAGAACCACCATGAAGAAGAAAATCATCGCAGGACCGGCAAAACCCATGAAATAGAGTGCTTTCTGCTTTGCGTTAAGCTTTCCCCACATAGCAACCTCCTTTTAAGAAAGATGAAGGATGCCAGAACGGCATCCTTCTGTTTCAGGCTCTATCACTCTATTGGAAGATTCGTCGTCCAGTAGTTGTCGAGAGCCGTTGCAAGCTCAGCCCTTGTAACCTCGCCTGCCGCATAAGCCTGCATGGTAGGTGCAAGAACCGTCCTATGATCTGAAGGCATATAGGAAGCGCCATCGATTGTTAGTCCAGCATTGATATACTCTTGGAGTCCAAGGTTGAACGGATTCGTAGGAGGAAGCGTGATGTTGGAGAATGCTGTTACGATCTGGCACTTGTTGATAAGAACATCCTGTCCTGCAGGATCAAATACGAGCCAGTTAAGGAACATCTTAGCTGCCTGCTGCTGCTCTTCAGATGCGTTGATGATATCAGCAACGATGTACTTCGTGGAATCTACGACCACTTTACCCTGAACAGGGCTGTCATTGATTGGGAATGGAAGGATTCCATACTCTGCTCCCTCTACCGCGTACGGTGCGAAATCTGGCCATGCCCATGTTCCGTTTACCCAGAAAGCAGCCTCTCCGTCTGCAAGATAGCTTGCATTGAGGTCATAATCAGCGGCGAGCGGATCATCGCGGTTGATATTGTACTTGATAAAGAGATCAAGAGTATCGTATACATTGTTGAACACCTCATTGTCCTCGAATGTTGTAACACCATTATGAACATCCTTGAGGAAAGCAATTGCACCAGCCTTTGTTCCATCCTGGTAATCATAGACATACTGAATCGGCTTATGACCAAGAGCCCAGTCCTCCGAGCAGAGGATTACAGGTGTCTCCATACCAGCTGCTACGAGCTCGTCTACAAGAGTCTGGAACTGATCGAGTGTCACATAGTCTTCAGGAACAAACTCTCTTCCAAGCAGTTCCTCGATGACTGTCTTATTGTAAAGAAGACACATGCTCTCAATTGTAAGAGGCATACCATAGATCTTACCATCTACCTTGTACCCCATCGCATCTCCACCTACAGCAACCCATGGTTCTGAAGTGAGATCAGCAATTCTCTGCCCTGCAAGTTCTTTTACCTGAGCCGAGTCAACGATAGCGATCGTAGGTGCATCTCCGGAAGCGTAGCGCTGTGCGATTGTGAGTCCGGGGTTATCCGTCTCAACAATTTCAATGTTGACATTGTATGCACTTCCAAAGAGAGCGGCTCCTTCCTCGAGAGCGTCAGTAATCTCCGGCTTGGAGTTCATCAGAGAAATGTTCACCGTATTAGCAAAAGCTTCTCCAATTTCAGGATTCACAGCAATAGTAGCCGCAGGGGCCTTTGCCGCCTCCTTATTTCCGTTTGCAAAAAGTGTGAAACAGGAAAGAAGGACGATAAGAAATACTGCTAGGATTTTTTTCATTTAAAACCTCCGTTTTTCTAGTCTTCTTAGACCTTACGAATATAATCGTAAACCCTGTTTCAAAGAATTGTCAAACGTTTTATGTATTTTTTTAATATGACACTATTTAACATATTCATAAATTCCAGTAATTCTATTAATATTTATTTATGTAATATAAAATTATTTAACTTAATCTAAAACACAGTATTTTTATGTAAACGTTATCATTTTTAAGCAAAAAGAAGAAAAAAAGAGAATAATGTATTCCTCTTAGGGAAAGAGGTAATGAAAACAAAGAAAAACATATGGTAATTTTTGAGGCATGGAACTATTATCCGTATTAACATGAGTGTGAAATCAAATGAAATCGATATGACGACAGGGCCTTTGATACCAAAGATCCTGGCCTTCTCTCTTCCTCTGATGCTCTCAGGCATCCTCCAGCTTCTATTTAACGCGGCGGACATAATCGTTGTCGGACAGTTCACAAGTGCTCAGGCTATGGCAGCAGTCGGCTCGACCGGTTCCCTGAATAATCTGATCGTGAACATATTTCTAGGACTCTCAATCGGTTCAAGCGTACTTATGGCCCGTTTCTATGGAGCTAAGAGCAGGGAGAACATCCACACTTTGATACATACCTCAATACTCTTAGCCATCGTCTCCGGCTGCACACTCATAATACTTGGACAGATTCTTGCCCATCCGCTTCTCACCCTCATGGGTACCCCGTCCGATGTCATCGACCAGTCCATACTCTACATGCGCATAGTGTTTCTGGGGATGCCGGCAATGCTCACATATGATTTCGGAGCGGGAATCCTTAGAGCTGTTGGCGATACAAGGCGCCCACTGCTCTACTTGTTCATCGCGGGAATCATAAACGTATGCCTCAATCTAATATCCGTGATAATCTTCGGCATGGGAGTCGCAGGTGTCGCACTTGCAACCATAACATCTCAGTACATTTCCGCGCTGCTTGTACTGCGCTGCATGATTAAAAGCGATAGCGTATATAAGCTTAGCCTCAGGGAACTGAAAATCAGGAAGCGGATGCTTCTTCAGATCATAAGAATTGGCATTCCCGCGGGTGTACAGGGAGCTCTGTTCAGCATCTCGAACGTGCTCATACAATCCTCCATAAACTCTTTCGGCTCTCTCGTGATGGCTGGAAACACTGCGGCCTCTAATATCGAGGGTTTCGTCTATACCTCAATGAACGCCGTCTACCAAGCATCCACAAACTTCACAAGCCAGAACGTAGGAGCGCACAAGACAAAGAACATAACACCCGTACTGCTTTCTTGCATACTGATAGTAACCGCTGTTGGACTAATACTGAGCACCATAGTGGAAATCTTTGCCTATCAGCTGCTTGGCATATACTCCTCAGATCCTGAGGTAATCTCATATGGCATAGAACGCCTTCATGTCGTATGCCTTACATACTTCCTCTGCGGTCTCATGGATACAGCATGCGGCTCCATACGAGGGCTTGGATACTCAATCGCCCCTACCCTTGTATCCCTCGCAGGCGCATGCGGCCTCAGAATACTATGGGTATATACCATATTCCAAGTATATAGGACACAGTTCGTACTATATCTTTCTTACCCCGTATCGTGGGCAGTCACATTCATAGTCCATATCATCTGCTTCATAATCTTTTCAAATAAGTGGAAAAGAAAGATAGAGAATCAGGACAAGAATCTCATGGAGAAAGCATCGATATAGCAATATTTTAGAAGAGGAGATAATCCAGTTCACAGCTCTAACCCCAAACTTTTTATATCTCTAACCCTAAACTTTTCGTATATCTAACCCTAAACTTTTCATATCTTTAGCCCGGACTTTTAACTTTCATAAAATTTTAACAGCTTTTACAATATGAATATGCTTAGAAGGAAAAAGAAGATAAGGCTCCCTGAAGGAGCTATCCCTGCAATCAGGAAAAGCATATGTACAGGAGAAGAGACATTCGGATACATAGATGCTACTAACAGGTTCATATCCCTTTGTCTCATCAAAAACAGGAATGAAATATATTCAGAGTATGATGTGGAAAAAGACAAGGTGAAGGAAATATACTGAATCAAATTGAAGAGATCGGCATGACAAGAATATCACGGGAGAGTATTGTCTTCACGTCATTTAAACATATTATCGTACCCATACCAATATTGTTTCCTATCAAGCGTTTGAAATGTTTCGCCATGGCAGTTGTAGGAGTTGCCGACATCTTAATCTCTATCGGATACAATATCCCGTCACTCTCCTTTATCAAATCTATTTCTGCAGGTCCCTCTTTCTCTCCATGGTTTTCTTCTCTATAAAAATAGAATTCTGATTCATCCCCATTGTTCCTAGCATTTCTAATCAACTCACTCACAACATACGATTCAAAAACAGATCCGCGCAAAGGATGACGTAAGAATCCTTCAACAGTCCTGATTCCCAGCAGATGACAGCAAAGACCGCTATCCACGAAATGAAGACGAGGTGTTTTTACCAGAGTTTTTATTGACTTACCTGAATAAGCAGGAAGTAACGTGATTAAAGAACATGACTGTAACAAGTCAACGATTTGTTTCACTCTTCTTTGAGATAACCCTGATTCTTCTGCAATAGCAGAACAGTTCAGAGCTGTTGCTGTACGAGCAGCTAGGATTTTTAAAATCTTCTTAAATGTAAGAGTGTCCATATCCTGAATCTCATTACGGATATCACCGAACAAATAGGTGTTTATATAAGATTTAAACCATATATCAACATTCTCTGGAGAAATATTCTGAAGTGCGGGATAGCCGCCTTTAACTATGTTCTCCAACGTCTCCGCATATGCCCAATGTGATTTCTCTTGAGAATCAAAAGATGGATAAAAAGATTTGCGATAAGGCTCTTTCTGTTTCTCTGCCTGAGAGAGTGGATACATATTCAATTCAACAACACGACCTGATAGCGTATCTTCAACACGCTTCGAAAGTAGCGGTTTCTGACTTCCTGTAATCCATATCTGATTATTCTTCCCGCTCTCATCCACAATCTTTTTCATTGGTGTCAACGACCTTCAGGACAAGCCTGAAGGCTTGGACGTGAGCGTTTTGCCCATAGGCTCCGTCTCCGGTTTACCT
>CALXKU010000031.1 GCA_944389025.1 uncultured Spirochaetaceae bacterium | reverse complement strand
TCTTTTGTCTTTTTCGTTACCTTTTCCTTTGGCTCTTTCATTCCCCTTTAATTGACTTTTGGAAAAGCGCCGACACTGAGGGCAATTAAAACGTAACGAAAAAAACCTGTCCCTAAAAAACGATTTTTAAGGCCCGTCATTTTCTCAAGATGTGAAATTATACCACTTTCGGGGTGACCCCCCGTTTAAAACGTTAAATAAACGCCTTTTAAACGGTGTTTTTGTTAAACGCACAGACACGCAAATCGAAAAACATTAAAAAATACGTTCCTTCCCATGTGAGAGCATGGATGTAAGGAGGATTTATGCCGAATCCAAGCAATACAAAACTAATCCGGCTGGAGATAGCCAAGACGGGCACGTTCGGCGCCCAGGGCTCGACCATCACGGCCGAGGATCTGAAGGAGGTCATAGAGACCTTCGACGGGAAATGCCCTGTGTCACTCGGGCACTACATGACGAAACAGGACTGGTGGCCACAATGGGGAAACGTAGAGAACATCACCCTTGAGGAGAGGGAGAACGGAGAAGCGGTACTCATAGGGGACATCTCCGTGAACGAGGTGCTTTATGAGGCCATGAAGGAAGGCTTCTATCCGTCCTGGTCCGTCTCCATTCCGCAGCGAGCGGCAGACGGGAAACGCTATCTGCACCACCTCGCATTCATAGGAGCCACCCCGCCTAAGATTAGGGACCTCAAGCTCTTCAGCGTAGCCGACGGCACCGCACCTGAGAACTCGATCAAGGTCGAGGGAGAAGGTTTCAGTTTCGAGGACTATGCGAGCTACTCCTATGCGGACATGGGGATAGAAGGCTTCCAGGAAGCAGAAGAAGAGAAAACTGAGAAGCAGGAAAAGGAAGATGAGAAGCCAGGAGAGCCCAAAGAGGAGAAAGAAGCAGGAAAGAACGAATCCGGCAAGGACGATTTTGCAGACAGTCCGGCTATGAAGACAGCCAGGAAGATCTTCAACTCGGCCATCAAGAGCAAGCTCGACGAGGCCCTAACGGACAAGCTTCCACCTGCGATGATGGACAAGGTGCACGAATTCGCAGACCTGGCATGCGATGATTTTGACTTCGCGGACGGGGCCGAACAGCCGGCAATCATATCCCTGTTCCTCGACATCGTTGATGCGATGAAGAGCACCCCAGCAGTGAAGACCGGAAGGATGGATTTCGCAGATGTCGAAGGCGCACCAAAGCCTTTCGACTCGAAAATAGACACACGCCGCATGGCGGAGAAATTCTAATAGGAGTTTTTTTATGGATTGTTCAAAACACGTATCGGACATCAGTATCGGTGAGATCTGGGACCACAGGCATCCGCCTGTAATCATGCGCTGCCCTCTTACGGAACTCTCAGGGGAGAACGTAATCAACGCAGGACAGGTCGTAAAAACGGGAACGGCAAACACGATTGAAGCGGCCGCGACCAGCGACACACCGTTCGGAGTCGCGCTTGAAAACGTCAAGGCAGGAGATGAGTTCGTAAACGTACTCCTCCACGGGTCAGTGAAAAGGGACAAGGTGAGGATGGGAACCGCCGCCCTCACGGTAGCCGACATCAACAAGCTAGCAACAGCAGGCATCTACTGCCTGGATTAACGGAGGTATAAATGACACTACTTGAATTCATCCGCCAGCATCTGACACTGGCACTCATATCAGAGCTCATCGAGCACAGGACACCGGTACGCTCGATGATATTCGACCGCGTATTCACAAGACGCGAGAACAGGGCCACCGCAAGGATATCACTGGCCGAGCTGAGACGCATGACGAAGAGCATGCCCGTCATCTCCAGAGGCGGACAGGCCATCCCGCTTGATCCGAACAACGCCTCCGTGGCCACCATAGAACCGCTATCGATAAGACTTTCAAACCTCATCACAGGTGCACAGCTCAATGACCTGAGAGCCCTATACGGCACAGGGGATGAGCAGGGGCAGAGCCTCGTATCGGCGGAACTGGACAGAATGGTCAGGGATCTGATGGACTCCACAGAGCTCACACGCAACGCCCTCTGTGCTCAGGCAATTGCAGGTAAGATTGATTACCAGATGGAAAGCGAGAACGGACTTGAGCGCTATGAGATCACGTTCGACCCCGACGGCACCTCCAAGTACACCCTGGGCACGCTACTTGACGATGAGAGCACCACACTGGTGGATGTGTACAACACGATCATCCAGATGCGTCAGGCCCTCGCCAATGCCGGCTATAGCGGAACGATGGAAGTCATGGCAGGCATGAACGCCTACTCCACCATCGCCAACCTCATCGCGGTCACCCACGAGTCATCAAGGCTTGGCAGCGTGATAGCCGAGGACCATATCACGGTATCTGGAGTGCCAATCTATCTGAACATGGACAGCTATACGGACAAGGACTCTTCCGGCAAGGAAGTTGTCAAAGACGCAGTGGATAAGAACTCCCTCGTCATGTATGTCGTGGGAACCGGCAAGATCACATACTGTGCCATCGACGACGTTGACGGGAACCTCCAGGCGACACCGTTCTTCTCGAAGGTCAGGAAGATGGATGATCCGTCAGCTTATAAAATCATATCGGAATCCAAGCCGATGCCTCTCATCCCACCGAAGTCAATCTGCTGGGCCACAGTGACTGCAAGCATGGGCAGAAGGACCGCTCTGACGATCAATAATAATGTGACAGTCGAAACCGAGGCGGCAGGAGAAGGTGCCTGAGGAGGTGAGAAATGGCGGTCAGTGTCGAAAATCTGAAGGCTGAGATAAAAGTATACAACTATGAGGTTCTCACTGATGGCGACGACACTGCTGCCCAGAGGGCCATAGAGAAAGCGGAGCTCTGGGCGAAGGCCAAGATCATACAGGCAAAGGGAGAATGGGATGATGAGAATGAGATTATCAGACTTATCATCATAAAAAGAGCGCTCTACGAGCTCTACTCCTATGCCGAGAACGAGGCCGTAGCCCAAGACAAGAAGGAGGATGCCATGGAGCTTCTGAAAGCGTATTACGGGGATGCAATCGATTCGTCAGGATACGCATCAGGCTCTCCGGATGCACAGAAGCCGCTTGCCATAGGAGCCGTGAAAAAATGCTCTCATATTCGCTGAAGCTCAAGGAGAGGAACATCAACATAGACGTCCCAAAACTCCTTGACAGGGCCGGACGCTACATGGTCTCATCATCGGTTGCTAAAATCATGATGGGCGGAAGCACAAAGCCTGGAGAATGGGCTGAAAACAGCTCCCTGACCGTCGCTATAAAAAGAGGCGGCAACCCTCTGAGGGACACTGGACAGCTGATGAGCTCAATCCACCACACCATGCAAGGCACCGACTCCGTGGTCATAAGCACTAACAGGGTCGGAGCGAGGCTCCAGAACGAAGGCGGAACCATCAGGCCGAAGAAGGGAAAGTACCTCTGGATTCCTGCGGATTACAGGGCCCGCCAGGATCTGATGAGAAGCGGATGGAGCATCACGAACCTCATAAGAAAGCTCAGGGCCACAGGCTACTGCAAGCAGTCCGGGCACGCATTTCTCTATCTGGAAAAAGGATCCAAGAAATGGCGCACGGTTTTCATACTTAAGGAATCGGTGCACATTCCACAACGTAGATTCTTCGGGTTTGAAGAGAAGGACAAAACCGAAGTCAGGAAGATATTCAGGAAGGCTATGGATGGCAGCGTTTAATTTCAAACCGCTAATGAAAGCTGTAGAGTCCAAACTGGCGGCCCTCACAGGGCTCAAGGTCCTATGGGATCCACAGCCGGTGAGAAGCGCGGAGCCCTCACTCCGCCTCACCTACATAGGCTCAGAAGAGAAAGGCGTGGGCTGTACCAGGATTTCGTTCCAGCTCTCACTCATAGGTGCCGGAGACGGACCGGACGTGTTCCTCCCCTCCCTCGTATCAGCAAGCATAAACCTCGACAGGCTCTACAACAGCTGCATAAACAAAAGGCAGTATGTCGACATCGAAGCGGAAGGCGTCAGAAGCCGGATGTGCTTCGAGACGGGACTTACGGCATCAGGGACCTTTGCGCAGAACGATGCGAAGGTCGTCGAAACGAACCAGTGGTCGTATCTATGGACGGAACCGAGATACATCGCACTGGAGATAAGAGAACAAGGAGAATAAGAGATGAAGGTATCATCCAAGGAAGGAAGAAGCGGATTCTTCAAGGACACGGGCGAAGAGCTCACAAGCACCACCGCTTCGTTCAAAGGCGGCTGGGGGATCATAACGGCAAAAGGTGCGACCTCGTACTTCGACGGCGCGGTTGACTCCTCCATCGAAGGCGGTAAGGCCCTGGACGTGGGATGCCCTGTATATATCAAGGCGTTCAGCCAGATCGACGACAACCCGCTTGAGGAAGGGGACACTGTAGAGATCTACGACGCATCGGTCTCATGCTGGACTACGGACAGAAACTACTCCCCTTCGGAGGGAGAGGTCGATGTGACAAGCCAGTGCGATGAGATAAGAGGCAGACGCGACCTTAGAGGAGACGGGAACATCTCGGAATCCGGATCGGTCAACGGATACTACGAGACCGACAGCGAGATGATAGACGTGATGGCTTCGTTCTTCGCCCCTGTGATCACGGACAAGGATGGGAAGCTCACGCTTTCAAACCCACCGAAGGAGAAGACACTCTGGACGTTCCTCATCGTAAGGGAGACGGACACCGTGGGTGAAATCGAGAAGACGATCATCCGCAAGCAGAAGATAAGCGGACTCACACTCGGCTCCTCGCAGTCGGGATACTTCAGCTTCAACTACAACTACTCGACACTCGAGTCATACGAGTACCGCAGGGAGGTCAGCGCATGAGGTTGACAGCAAGACCGATCGAAGGAAAGCCGGGGTGCGTCGAAATCCTCGTAGATGGAAAGAGATGCGAGGAGATCAGATGCAAAAGCGGAAGTGCAAGGGTCGCAGGATCGGGCATGATAACGCTCGCAGCACTCATCACATGCCCCGTGGAAAAGAAGAAAACCAAGGAGGAGAAGAATGATAATAACAGTGGGGAAAAGGGCAAGCTGGACGCCTGACATCAACGGGAACCTCGAGCTTCCTGAAAGCGAACAGGTCTCCTTCAGCTACGACAAGCCTCTTGCGTACAAACGCTCGGAATGGAAGAAGATCGTAGCCACCAGGAAGAAGGACGGCTCACTTGAGACCTATGTCGATACCGACAGGGCGAGGGTCATCAGGGATTCCGACGTCAAGATCGTCAACCTTGTCATAGACGAGGACGGGAAGAGGCGTCAGATCTCCACAGGAGAGGAGCTGCTGGGCGCACGCTCCGCAGTCTGCTCCTTCTTCGTGGACGCACTTGCCGCCGAAATACTGAGGGAGGACTACAAGGCGGAGCTAAAAAACTCAGAACCGGCTTCCGAGCCCTCCTCATAGGGGTAGAGAGGAAATCCGACTGGTATGATGACCAGCCTGTGAACCTCGGAAGCCACGGCATCCTGAAAAGGAAGGATGTCTACGGATATCTGGATACGGAAGGACTTAATGAAGCGGTCCTCCTATGGAAGGATTATAAGAGATTCGGACTTGCTCACGGCCGCGGGCCAGCTGATGAGACGGAAGAGTACATCTCACTCATCAGGGCCTTCGAAGACGAGTATGACGAGGCCGTAGCAGAGACAAGGAAAGAAGCCGGGCGCAAAAAATGAGCGTCCGGCTTTTCTACAATGTAAGGAGGAGGAACCATGGCAACCATCCCCGAAATACTTGAAATGATAATCAAAGCCGATGCTGACGAGGCGAAAAAAGCGCTCAGCGAGCTTGAGTCGCAGGTTGAAGCCGTAAAAAAAGCCACCGATGAGACGAACGAGAGCTCCACCACCCTGCTCTCAACTCAGGGCAGAAGCAGCATATCGCTGAGAACACTCAGCGGTAACATAGCCGGAACAATCGCACAGTACGTATCGCTGGGGCTTGTTCTCAGACAGGTCGCCTCCTTCATGACAAAGGCAAACGCCGCAGCCGAGGAGGAAAACATAGGATTCGCTCGGCTCCAGTCCGTCCTAGAGGCGACGGGAAGAGCCGCCGAGATATCGTCAAGACAGATTGATGCGATGGCGGACAAGCTTGAACTCTACTCGAATGCCGACAAGCAAGCCGTAATGGACACCGCAGCATCTCTGGCAATCATGGAGAGCGTCCCCACCGGTCTTTTCGAGCAGATTTTCGATACAGCGAACGACCTCTACCGTGTTGTCGGCACAGACATAGGATCGGCCATTCTCACCATCGGCAGGGCAATGGAAGATCCCATAGAAGGGATGACAAGGCTCCGCAGACAGGGGATATTCGTCACAGACGAGCTGTCGGATCAGATTGCAGAGCTGATAGAACAGAACAGGCTCTATGATGCCCAGAAGCTCCTTTTAGACGATATCCAAGACAGGGTCGCAGGAACTGCCGAAAAGATGGCGGATGTGGCAGGAAGCCAGTCATTGGCGGTGGCTATCGACCGCTATTACGGTTCTGTCGGGCAGCTCATAAACGGTGCATCGCAGCCCATAACGGATGCGGCTGCAGATGGTGTCAACTTCTTCACACGGTTCATTGATAAGATATTGGATCTTGGAAGACTCATGGACATCAGGCCGGAGGAATACGGGAATCTGTCACTGGGCGAGCTCAATGAGATCAAAGAACTCTATGAGGGGCTTGCAACCGAATGGACCAAGTACCACGGCTCCGTGGTAGCCTTTGAGAAATCATACCTCCCGATACTCAACGAGCAGATAGCGCTCAAAACGGAGCAGTACGAACTCACACTGAAACAGGCCGAGGAAGAGGAGAAGCAGAAAGAAGTAGCAAAAGAGAGGGCATCGCTCCTTGAAGAGGAGATACGGAGTACGGAGGCGATGCTCGACCTTTACAGCCAGACCGATCAGGGTTCCGTAGAACAGATCAGGGCAGAGATAGAAGCGCTCCAGAAACAGTACCAGGCGGATCAGGATGCACTGCTTAGTGAGACCGACAAGGAAATAAGGGCCCAGATTGAGCAGAGGATCCCACTCTACGATACGGTTATAAAAGCAAAGCAGGAAGAACTGAAAAAGCTCACAGACCTGAATGCCGAAAGCGGCAACGTGACAGAATCACTGGTTAAAAGAGTGCTCGGAATGAGTGCGGCAAGTTATGCTCTCAACATACCTATATCATATGATTTCGGACGCACGGAGCTCGAGACCGTCGAAGAGCAGACGGCCACGCTGAAGAGCGCTATAAACAGATTATGGAGTGAGAGCCCGGCCGAGGATGAGCTGGACGAATGGAACTCCGCCCTTTCGGTCCTTACGGAGAGATATGACGAACTTGCGGAAAAATCCGCAGCCATCAGAATGGACCAGGAAGAATCAGCACATCTTGCCGACCTCAGGCTCGTCGCGGAGAGGGAGCTCACAAAGCTGCTCTCTGATGAGGAGATTGCGAAAAGGAACATCGAAGCCTATGAGAGAACACTGTCGGAACTGCTCGATAACAGGCTGATCACACAGGAGGAATATAACAGCCTCCTTGAAAAGCAGCAGGAAAGCCTCCATGAAAGCGATAGCTACTTGGATGACGTCATGACAAGGTTCGAATCGTTCGTCCAGCAGAACCTCTCTTACGAAGCGGTTGCAGGCAGGCTTAGCGGGATATTCGAATCCTGGGGCGATGCGATCGCATCGGGAGAGGATGCTCTCGACTCTATATCCTCAGGAATCGGAGACTGGGTCGAGGATCTCATGAGCCAGATGTCCACCCTTTTCATCTCTGCCGGGCTCAGGGTCATAATCGAGGGAGGACTCGGAGGCCTCGCGCTCGGACTCTCACTCATGGCAATGGGCGGGCTCTCAGGGGTCGCATCAGGCGCGATGGGCGCATCATCCTCCGCGGTATCCGATGACATCATGCAGTCACTGCAAAATGAGGTTGAAGCCAGGAGGACGCTTGCAGAGTCGATAAACGAGTCGATCAGCACGGAATACGAGCTCTTAAAAAGACAGCTTGAGAGAAATCTCATATCGGATGACGAGTTCGTAGAGCGCGCAGGAGAGTTGCAACATGAGCGCGATGTGGCCGATGCGAGGGTGGCGATTTCGCAGAGCCTTTACAACGGCATCCAGAGCCTCAATTCGGAATACCAGAGCATGAGTGGCTGGGACAAATTCTGGAGCGGACGCGATGAGGACATCGAAGACGAGATAGACGAGCTTCGGGTTCTCATGGACACCATTGACACTGCGACCGTAGAAGAACTCAGAAGTCTTGTAGATAAGCTGAAAGAATACGGGCTGTCGACAGGCTCGATTCCGAAATTCGCCGAAGGTGGCGAATTCGTCACAAACGGTCCTCAGCTCATCATGGTCGGAGATAACCCATCGGGAAGAGAGCACGTGGCCATCACACCATTAAGCCCCTCAGAATCCCCCACCCCTCAGACTCAGACAACAATCATCCAGATACAGGGTGACGTGTACGGATGGGAGGATCTTTATATCAAACTTCAGCAGGCGGGAGCGAAGATCGACAGGAGGAAGAGAGCATGAGGAGATTTGAAATATTTTTGGATTCATCGTGGCACGACATATCAAAGCTGTATGTACCCGGATCATACACGTTGCAGTATCAGGCGATGAACAGCGAAAGGAAGTCCTCAGTATCATCCGCATCGCTTTCCATCCGATTCGATGAAAGGCTATGTGCTGCGATTGAGGACTCTTTCGAACCGGTGGGATTCAGGGTATGGAACGAGCATGATATGGAATTCGACGGTCAGATGGATCCTGTGTTCGCACTCGGCTGGAGCACGATATCATCAGTGGATACCATCCGTCTTGAGCTGGTGGACTGGTCTGTTAAACTTGACGACCACGTCTCTCAGTCGGCCTCCTACCCCGCCGCTGTCGGAGGCCCCGCATTCCCGATATTCGTCAGAAGTAGCCGCGAAATGAGCCTCCTATACAGGATCCTGGAACTCGCAGGTCTTGAGAACAGGATATCGCGCGACGCTCCGGATATAAAACAGAGCATAAAACATATGGCATGGACAAAGGGGGATGTCACATACCGCGACCTGATAGACGGCCTCCTATCAGACTACGGCTACTGTCTCAGAATAGTTGGGGACAAGATAACATGGTTTCCTACCGCTACCGCCGAGATACGTCATGTCGATGACATAAGGCCGCACGATATCATTGGTAAGATTACCAAGGACAGGCAGTACAGGACATGCAACGGGGTCTCGGTGGAATGGCCTAAGACCAAGATCATGAAGGATGCCCTCCTATGGCGTGGCAACCTGCCTATCGGGGACACGGCCAATCCGCGTCCAGGAGAAGCCATAGCTGGGGGAGACTACTGGCCTGAAGATTCGGACATAATAGAAATCTGGCAGGATTTCGGCACCGACTATCTCGATACCGATTACCTCGAAGGCAGAACAAGGCTGAAGAACGAGGAGATCGCCCTGATATCATCCTCTAACTGGAGGCTTGAGGACAAGAAGGATGAGGCTGTCAAAATAGATCCTGTCACAGAAAGCCAAGACATAATATATGAGGCGCTGAGGGCACGCCTGAGATACAAGAATACGGGAGCCGAAGCGGCAAAGCTTTATTACGCGAACATATTCGGAGACGCTCTCGTAAAGAGCTATAAAGTCACCACATCATACCCCGAGAACTGCTCGGATCCTGATGTGTATCAGACTGCGTACGTATATGACAAGGAAGCGGCCGAGAGACTTACGAAAATCAGATGGATGTATCTCAGACATGGGTGCTACACAATAAGCTTCTCCTCGAAGCGCCGATTCACCCCGGGTGAAACATATCATCTTGAACAGCGAGGCATCTATGACGGCAATGTACAGATCATGAGTTTTTCAGAAACCGATGGAGATGAGATTATTGATTATGTCACCCTGTCCATAGCTGCATTTGCAGATGTCACCTCCTCTTCCAGCGGAACACAAGGCTCAGGTGCCGCAAGCCCCGGACAGGACGGGGCCTCCCCGAGATTCATTTATAAGCGCTCCTACACCACTCCGGCAACTCCGGTCGGAGAACAACCAGCAGGCTGGACATTCGATAAGATTCCCGAAGGGCTTGCACCAGTCTGGATGAGCATGGGGATGTTCACATCAACCGGCAATCTCCAAGGCACATGGTCAGCCCCCACGAGGATTGAGGCTACCGATGGAGGATCATACCGTGGAGCTTCAAGCTCAATTCCGGAAAACCCTCTTGACGGGGACTTCTTCCTCTATACCGGAGCAACAAATTCCCAGTTCAAGCAGTATCATCTATATAAGTATTCCGCGATAGATGAGGTATGGAACGAGACGACGGATTCCGATGTGGTCATGGCCGCACAGAAGGATGCCCTCCAGATTGCAAAGGAAACAGGAACCCTAATTTATGCGGCGCTCATATTCGTGGAGCTACTTGTGGCAAGGAATCTCTCAATCGGATCAGGCAATCTCACGGAAGGACTGCTGTGCCGATTCATGGAGGATGACGGATCCGGCAGACCAGTGATTGAGATACGCAACAATGGCAACGTACTTTTCTATCTCGATACTGAAACAGGGAAACTGTACGGAAACTTCGCCGAGGTCGTGCAGTACCTACCATTTACATTCAATGATTCATTGGACGCTGACCATCCGGCCATCTTTGATTTCTATATACCAGATGGGGAAATCGAATATGTGAAAATATCTGTAAAAGGACAGAAATTCAG
Source organism: uncultured Spirochaetaceae bacterium (assembly GCA_944389025.1). Taxonomy (GTDB): domain Bacteria; phylum Spirochaetota; class Spirochaetia; order Sphaerochaetales; family Sphaerochaetaceae; genus Ornithospirochaeta. The sequence goes on along the minus strand of CALXKU010000031.1, from coordinate 8,490 downwards.
AACTTATTCTGCGGCAACGGAACCGATTATCGATTCACCTTCTGATCCACAAACAAGTTCTGTAAGCATAAGAGGTTCTGCAACTTATGGTAATAGCCCTTATCAATGGTATACCGAAAGCGCTGGAGAACATACGCATACTGTAAGCGGGGATTACGATGATGTTTGGGGCGTTACAGGAGAAACATCTAAAGACGGAGAGCATTCTCATGAATTACCTGAACCGACAATTATTATTTCGCCTTCATCACATAGTCATACGGTTAATATAGATCATTTTCACAGAATGGAGTTAGGAATTATTGAAGGAACATCTTCTTCAGGTATGACTCTCGCCGTGTCAAATGACGGAGGAGCCTCTTTCGGAACCGCGGAAAGCATAAGCAACGCAACGAAAGACAAAGAGGTTGATATCACTACTTCCGGCTGGAAAAGCATCAGAATCACAAGCACCCAGAATGGCAGGGTGCAGGTGCAGGTCATGGTGAAAATAAGAATCGACACGACCATGGTATAACAGTCCCATATATAATAATCCTCCTGTAAAGAAAAACAGGAGGAACCATGGAGAATCAGAATTTCAAAAAATGGTTGAAAAGAAAGGGGTTAAGCGAATCAACGGTATCAAGCTACATCAATACCTTGAGGCTTTACGAACAGGAGGGATTCTCATTTTCTTTTGATAATGCCTGCAGATGGAAAGAGCTGCAGATGCAAAACCACAAGCCGGGGACCGTAAACATCCGGATACATGCCTTAAACAAATACGCTGAATACAGCAAAGCTAGATGGAGGCTGAAGCCTGTGAAAGTGCAGAATCAGCAGTATGTCGAGAGCCAACTTACCATGGTGCAATACAACAAACTGCTATCATGCCTCTATGAGGACGGAAATCTGAGATGGTGGGTAGCCATTAAGGTGCTGGCATCTACAGGCGTGCGTATCAGTGAGTTTCTACAGATAAGGCTTGAGGATTTACGAAGAGGATACGCTGATGTCTGCGGAAAGGGCACTAAGTATCGCCGGGTTTGGTTCCCGTCAAAGTTGCGACAGGAGGTGTTATCTGAATATCACGAAGAGGGATATCTACTGCCCTATTCTGATGGTGTGATCCGTAAGAGATTGCATGCATTCGCAAGAAAATACAAACTACCTAAGGAACCTTTGCACCCTCATGAGTTTCGAGCTTTTTTTTGCTCGAAATGTTTATGAGAAAAGTAAGGATCTTAAATTTTTACAAGACTTACTTGGTCATGCCGATATAAAGACTACAATGCGGTACCTCAGAAAAACAAGCAAGGGAATAAGCAGGAGAATCAGCAAGATTGTTACTTGGTAGAGACATTACTGGAAATCTCAATTTTACAGGGGGCAGTGATTCACACCCATGGGGAGGTGCATCAGGTGCATTCAAAGCAAATAGTCGGACTTACTATAACTTTCTTGGAGGTCAGAAAATAAGCGCAGGAGCTTCTCTTGTTTATTCATGGGATTTTGCTGCTTCCAATGCCGTTAATACAGATAATGAAGTTCGTCCCTATTCGATGAGAGTGTTATATTTGATAGCATATTAATAGGCAATGAGATAGAGTACACGCATGGTATACGGATGGATATCAACGCCATTTGCATGGCCGGCAATTAGGTTATCTGTGGCAGTTCCTGCATTTGCGTCAAAGTTAGTAGTCGAGTCGGAACAATAAGTCGAACCGCCAGCACCTCCTGATGAACCGCTTATTGACCTGCCGGAAAAAGCTCCGGAGGCTTTTGAGGAGCCTCTGTTAATGCGGTCTCCCTTTATATATCCGGTAATGTCTCAAAAAAAGAAATTAGAACTGTAGTAATCTATGCTTATAGGAGCACAAAATGGACGCTTATTGTTACTCAAAGAAAACAGGTGCCTATGTAGGAATAGCATATGCCATGCAGGATCCGGAGGTGGAAGGAAGAGTCATAATGCCACCAAATTCAACCTTGACGCCACCGCCGGAATGTGGGGATAAACAGGTGGCTGTCTGGGATGGAGCAGCATGGGCAATCAAAGAGGACCACAGGCGGCATATGGATGCCACAGGGCATTACGTAGGAGGCACTCCATATTGGCTCCCCGGGGATACTTGGAAAGATGAGCCAAGATACATGGCTGTTATAGGGCCGTTACCGGAAGGCGCCATGACAACAAAACCAGAAAAGACAGAGAAGGAAATTCAGGAAGAAAATCTTAAGGACACGATATATGAGTCTGAGTCTTATCTCAACTCCACAGACTATCGCGTGCTCAAATTCATGGACAAATATATAGCATCCCATCCGGAAGTGAAAACTGAATTTGAAGCTGAATATCCCGACACGCTCAGCAAGCGGCAGGAGGCCAGAGATAGCATAAACGCTGCTCAGGCTTCAGCGCAGTTGAATGGAATCAACCTTGACGCTTAATTATTGATGGTTTAATATTTAGATAGAAAGAGGCACTGCCGATGAACGGTAGCCTCACGAAACTTTTAGAACGATAACCGTCCTAGCTCGCTACAGCTAAAGGGCGGTTTATCTTTTGAAAGCAGCTATTAGAAGTCCCAAGACCGTGAAAACGACCATTAGAACATAATAGGTCTCTGAATCCATAGACATCACCTCCTTCTCCGTTTTTAAAGACGAATCGGGAAGCAACGCCTCCCGATATCCGATACGAATAAAAAGGAGGCTACCGTCCACCGTTTCAAGCAGTGCCGGTGATAGTATAGCTGAGAGTGGGAGGTGAGACAACAAGAGACATTACCGGCGAAATCTATGGAGATAGATGGGGCCATATCAGTTCAAGTACAAAGGCAAAAGGAGCAATTAGTTGCAAAAGTAGCGGAAAATCATCTGCAGCATATGATAAACAATGGGCTGCAATACAGGCTATTTTAGATGCTAATAACGGAGGAGCAGATAATCCGATGGCAGGCCATGCAACAGGAACGGATATACACCCATATTCAATCCGTGTATTATACCTTATCGCGTATTGAGACATTACCGGAGGTTTTACCGTAGCCTATACAAATAAAGGCGTTGCCAGCGGTGCATTTACACAGGCGACCCGCACCATATCAGGACAGTATGATGGGCATGTAAAGGGCGGTCAGGCGATGGACATATCTTTTGATGCGGCTAATGTGGTTGCCACAGCTACGGAGATTCGACCATACAGCATAAAAGTACTTTTCCTGCTAGCATACTAGTAGGCTATCAGATACAAAACACGCATTGTATACGGATGGATATCAACGCCATTTGCGTGTCCAGCCATAAGATTATCCTCTTTTGTGCCTTCATTTGCATCAAATGTTATTTTTCTGTATGCTCTGCCATTTTTTGCGCCGCCAGCCCAACTTGTTTTAGTTTGTGATGTTGTGATTGCTCCGACAGTTCCATTAGATCCTGTTTCTGATTCAAATTCTTTGGACGCTCCGGTAATGTCTCAATAGGCGATTAAGTATAGGACTCGCATGCTGTACGGATGGACATCTGAATCGGTATGTACGACATTTGAAGCGGCAAAGTCCCATCTGCTAACTAAAGACTGATTACTACTATGCGTGCGATAATTTAGGGAGTTTTTTTGCGATGTGGTTGTCGCTTTAAATGCTCCGGAGCCACCGCCCCAAACTCTACCATTTTCAGCTCCAGAGAAATTAAAGCTTCCGGTAATGTCTCAATATGCAATGAGGTAAAGTACCCTTATCGAGTATGGATGTATATCCGGGCCTACAGCATGTCCTGCCATCGGGTTGTCGGTGGTAGCTCCGGCGTTTGCATCGATGGAAATTCGAACATTTTTGTCATCATTATCATATTGAGCGCCGCTTTGTGAGCTTTTAGCTATTTTGAGAGCTCCAGCCTGTTTTAAAACTTGACTATATCCAAACCTAACCCCTTCTGCCCATCCTGTAATGTCTCTTATAGCATCTTGTTCTTTCTGCCCGACTTGAGAGTCGTTGACCGCCGCACGAAGGAAAACACCGTTGTTTACAGTGGTTCCATCATCATTCTTACAGGCATATAAATTCGGCAGATTAAATGTCGTACTACCGTCCCCTGCTCCATATGTTGTGCCTATAACATTAAAGAGTTCTTTGTATGTGTTTCTGGATACTGCACCTCCGTTGCAAACTAGAGTTCTTGCAGGTAGCTTATTGCTTTTTCCAGCAAACGCAAAGATCTCTCCCGGCCAGTGGCGGCGCTCGTTGGTTACTTCGATTATGATATTTGCACTACCGTCAAACTGAGCAGATCCAGATATCGCCCCATTAAGAGTTATAGTCCTCTTCGTCTGCAACTTTGTTGCGGAGGCAACATTGTCAGTAGTTTTTGCTAACTGCCGCCATTCTGACCATCCCGCCGTACCAGTATCTCTCCGAGATCTTACATATACTGGCGCCTGTTCGCTGTCGGTTCCAGGCCACGCAATCAACAGTTCGCCTTCCCCCACATGGTTTTTCCCCTTCAGGTGTATGAGATTTCCGTAAGGCACCGGATAGTCATTATTATATACCTCATACATCTGGAGGCCGGATGCGTCAGCAGTCCCTGTCAATTCCGATACCGGTCCCCTCGAGTCTATTTTATTATGAGTGTGCGAAGTCGAGGACTTACCATCGAGCTGTGTCTGGACATTTGATTTCACACCATCAAGATATCCGAGTTCTGTACTTGTAACAGCACTGACAGCTATCTTACCTGAGCCATCGGACACAAGGGCCCGGGATGGGTCAAGGTTGTCAGTTACTACGGTGGAAGCACCTCCCGTTATCTTATTCTGTTTAGCATCAAGCTTACCCTGCAAATCCGTGATATCGGCAGATGTATGCTTATGACCATTATCGGACTTGTTCGCCATATCTGCTTCAATGGAGTCCATCCTCTCTCCAAGCCCTTCGGCGTCCACTGATTCAACCAGCTTCTGGCACGCAGTCTCTGCTTCTTCAGCGGCTGTCTTAGCCGACTCCGCTGCCGTTTTCGCACTCTGAGCGGCGGAAGCGGAAGAACTTGCCTCGGAGGCTTTTGTCGAGGCCGTACTGGCAGAAGATGCGGCCGCTGATTGCGAGCTTTTAGCAGCATCACGAGCAGACTCCGATGCAGTCTTCGCAGAGACTGCAGCATCTTTCGCATCCTCCGCCTGACCCTTTGCAGTTTCGGCAGCCGTCTTGGCTGATACGGCGGCATCCTTTGCGGATACCGCGGTATCCCTTGCTTCTTCGGTCTGGGTCTTTAGAGTATTGAGTGCAGTCAACTTATCCGCATGATTGCTATTATATTCATTTAACTTATTCTGCGCGTTAGTGTTATAGGTGTTGGTCTTCGAACTTGCATTATCGTTGAATGATTTAAGTTTCGCATCATAGTTGGCATTGAAAGCATTTGTATCCGCTGTAACCTTAGCGTCATATTCCTCTTTCAGCTCAACTGCATCTTCATATATTTTTCTGGTATTATTTTCCGATGTCTTCGCATTTGTCTCGGAGTTTTTAGCATTTGTCTCCGATGTTTTTGCTGCAGATGCTGATGATGCTGCTGCCGTTGCTGATTTTGCGGCATTCTCTTCCGACTTTGCAGCATCTTTTGCCGCCTGTATTCCGTCCTGCAAATCCTGGTTGTATTTCGCCATCTCCTCTAATGCTTGCTCTATTAGGGATGGCTGCGTCTGGGTAATAAGCTCTGGGTCGAGCCATTCGTCAACATAAATCGCGAAAGTGTGGAAGCAGAATCTTTTCGTGTTATCCCCTTCAACCTTGATCGCATAAAGCTGACATATGAGCTTACCGCTTACCTGAGTGGCGGTCTGCGTGGGAATCCAGTCAATCCATAGATTGTCCGCATTTTCTTCACTGATTTTGGCATTAAGGGCAACCGTGTCCCCCTGCCCTTCCTTGTTCTCATAATGGATAGCCCACTGCCACTGCGAGTAATCCAGCTCATCGCCAAATTTTTTCGGAATCACAAATCTTATCGTGTCGGCATCATTCTGGCCACCGATTACAAGCCTTTCAAAATCCTTCGAATCAAAACATTTCCCATGAGCATGAATCTTCTTCATACTCTTAGATTATGTCTGTAAGATGGACATCTTTTTAAACGCTTTAAACCCGTTTATAAAACAACTGGCATCCGAGTTTAATACGTTCGCAATTTTTAAACGTCTCGTTCGCTATTTTTGCTCAAAATTTCCGGATTAATTTAAAAACATCTCTGCGTTCGCGATTTTTAAATATCTTGTTCGCAATTTTTGCGAATTTTAAACGAATTCAACAGTTTTTAAATAGATTTTCACTGTTCGAAAATGCTTTTTTAACGATAAAGTCGCAATTTTTTCAGCCTTTTCCGGATTATTTGTGTCACTTTCTCTGGATTCTACAACTATCTCAACTCCATCTACGACGCTATTACATTTATAGGAGTGTGAGATGAGATTCAGACGACAGTACACTTTGTATTCTGACAAGACTGTCAAAGGCAAACCAATCTGGTATTTTCGTGTCTATCTTCCAGACGGTAAGAGAAGAGCCAAAAGCACAGGCTGTACCTCAAAGGAAAAAGCCCGGGTTTATGTTGAGGAACTGCTCAACAATGAGAATCTTCTTCGCAAGGTCTTTGAATCCGACCTGGTAATCAGGATAGACAGTTCGCATTTACTCCAGTCCAATACGGCAGCATCCAATTCTGGCACACCTACATTCAAGGAGTTTGCCTCCCCTTGGTGGCATTGGGATACCTGTCCATATGTCCTCGCCAGAAGAGCTGCTGGATCAGAGTCACACCCTGGAATCAAGAAGAGCTATGTGACCTGCAACGAACTCTGGACTAGGAAATATCTCATTCCCTATTTCGGCAAGTACAAGCTCTCTGAGATCAACGTCGATATGATCAACTCCTTCTGGCAGGTTCTGAAAGACAAGCATGGTCTCGCTCCGAAGTCGATTAACAACATCAGATCCGTTTTCATCATCATGATGAAGGAAGCAGTCTCAAAAGGACTCATAGAAAGGAATCCAGTGGAAATGACAATCGCAAGAACAGTTGACAAGAAGAAAAAGGAACTTCTCACTGATGACGAGTGTGCAAGGCTCTTTGATATCGAGAGAATCAAGGATCTCTGGAATGATAGAATCGTCTATTACGTCTACAGCTTTGTAGCCGGGCTTACAGGCTTGAGGGCTGGAGAGTTGCTTGCCCTGACAATCAATGAAGTGTACCCCAACAAGATCATCGTCAAGCGAAGCTACAACGAGTCTTACGGAATGAGTACAACAAAGACTTCAGAGGAAAGAGTCGTTCCTATCACAGCCGAAATCTACCGCTATCTCTACGCCGCCTGGCAAAGCCATCCAAATGACGAGAATGATTTCATCTTCTCCTTTGACGGCAAGAAACCGATGAACGAAGGAAGAGCCAGAGCTGCTTTCTACAAGGCTATGGAGAAAATCGGCATCTCGGAAGCAGAAAGACAGAGGCGTGGAATCACATTCCATTCCTGGAGACATAAATTCACAACGGATTGCGTCAGGTCGAACATGCATCCGGAGAAGATCATGGCTCTTACAGGACACCACTCAATGGAAATGCTCTCCAGGTACACGGATCTCAATGCAGAACGGGACATCGCATCACAGATCAATGAGCTTCAGATCTCGAAAGGAAAGGAGTTCACAAATGGGATGAAATGACAGTCAGGTTGAGTTTTCCACATCTTTGTCGCCTCTACTACTGAAAGTACTATTATTACTAGTGCTTACTATTATCACGCGCGCGCATTATGCGAGGAATTTTCTTCTAAAGGTACGCTAATATCTTCCAAAGGTACGCCGTTTGTCTTCTAAAGGTACGCTATCCCTTCTTCCAAAGGTACGCTGAAAACCCCTCGTTTCCCCAGCCATGATGTGGAAAACTCGTGACCATCTCCAAGAAAGATTTTGTTTGCCAGAATATATGAAATTTGTTATATTTTAGGAGGAGCAGATGCCTAAGCGCATAGTGTTCTATAAGGACAGTAAAGGAAGGCAGCCAGTCAAGGACTTCATTGACGGACTTCTCTCCCAGTCGGGCAAGGATGCACGCATCAACTACAAGAAGGTCGCTTCCTATATCAACTATCTTGCGGAAGTCGGCCTTGCTGGTGGAGAGCCATACATGAAGCACCTGAGAGGAGAGATCTGGGAACTCAGACCGCTGAGAAACAGGATCCTCTTCGCTGCATTGGTCGATGACACTTTCATACTTCTGCATGTCTTTCTGAAGAAAACACAGAAGACACCGCAGGAGGAAATCGAAAAGGCTGAGCACGAGCTGAAGGATTACAAGGAGAGGCTAGAAAATGAGTGACGAAATCAGAAAGAATCAAAGCCCTGTCGGGGATGATGCCCTTGCTTATGTAAACAGCTTCCTCACAAAAGACGAGAAAGCTGAAATCGCACTTGAAGTCCAGCTTATGAAGGAACTGACAGCAGCACG
>CALXKU010000030.1 GCA_944389025.1 uncultured Spirochaetaceae bacterium | reverse complement strand
CAGGGGCGTGATGATGCAATCGGTATTGTCTTGAAAAGCGGGATGGCGAGTGCAGAGGATGTAGCAAAGAACTTTGGACTCTCGCTTTCAGAAGTGTCTGAGATTGCAAAGAGATTCGGTTGCGATAAGTAAAGAAGAGCATCCCCTGCTTTTTGAGAGCGGGGGATGCAAGCATCATCATATGTCACTGCCCGTAATAGGCGTTTGCACCATGTTTTCTCAGGTAGTGCTTATCAAGAAGGGTCTGTTGCATAGGCTCAAGGTATGGATTGAGCATCCGTGCGTTGAAAGCCATGAACGCAACCTCCTCTAAGACCACCGCATTGTGTACGGCATTCTCAGCATCAGCTCCCCATGAAAATGGTCCATGGGAGTTCACAAGAACTGCAGGGATGTCATCAGGAGAGAGATTTCTGAAAGTCTCAACAATCACATTTCCAGTTTCCTTCTCATACTCCCCATTGATCTCATCGGCCGTCATTTTCCTTGTGCAAGGAATTTCCCCATAAAAATAATCTCCCTGCGTCGTTCCGTAAGCCGGTATTCCGCATCCTGCCTGAGCAAATGATGTGGCCCATCTGGAATGGGTGTGCACGATTCCTCCGATATTCTCAAACGCATTATAAAGCACGATGTGAGTCGCGGTATCGCTTGAAGGCTTCCACTTTCCTTCCACACTCTCCCCTGTTTCAAGGGAGACTACAACCATATCCTCTGGTGACATGTTATCATAGCTTACCCCGCTTGGTTTTATGACCATGAGCCTACTCTTCCTGTCAACAGCTGAGACATTGCCCCAGGTGAATGTCACAAGACCGTATTTCGGAAGCTCAAGATTCGCCTTACATACCTCTTCTTTCAGTTTCTCAAGCATATCTCACCTCAGTTTCCATGCGATATCATTCAGGAAAAGCTCTTTCTCAAGGCTCTCAACCGTCGTGTCTTTCGTGATGTGTACGAATTCGATTCCCATGATTGATGCGAAATCCTTCATCTGCTCAGCAGTGACATCATAACTAAGGACTGTATGGTGAGCACCTCCGGCTGTTATCCAGCATTCGATTCCCGTCTCAAGACATGGCATGGCTTCCCACATTACGCGGGCAACCGGCAGATTCGGCATCGGAAGTATCGGCTTCACGCATCTGATATCCTGACAGATCAAGCGCAGCCTTCCTCCCATGTCGATAAGAGAAACGACGATGGCGTCCCCCGCCTTTCCCTCGAAAACGAGACGTGCAGGATCCTTCCTGTTCCCGATTCCAAGAGGATGAACTTCTATTCTTGGACGCTCTGCTGCAATTGTCGGACAGACCTCGAGCATATGAGCTCCTAATGAGAACTTCTTTCCTGGAACGAGATTATACGTATAATCCTCCATGAATGCGGATTCTCCGTTCTCATCTTTTCCCATCCTCTTCATGATAGCCATCATGGCACTTACCTTCCAGTCCCCTTCCCCGCCATAACCATAGCCTTTGGCCATAAGATGCTGGCTTGCCAGTCCTGGAAGCTGCTCCATGCCGTAAAGATCCTGGAAGTTGTTGGAGAATGCCGAGCATCCCTCCTCATCCATCATCTTCTTTATCGCAATCTCCTCCCTCGCCTGGTAGCGTACGGTCTCGATATCATCGGTTGCGAAATCATAGGAGGCGCGGTACTCGTCCATAAGAGCATCGATCTCACTATCAGTTACGGCATTCATAGTCTCAACAAGCTGTCCAACCGGCCATGAATTGACCTGCCAGCCAAGCTTGATCTGAGTCTCGACCTTGTCTCCTTCTGTGACAGCAACTTCCCTCATGTTATCGCTGAATCTCATAACCTTGAGACTCTTTGAGAATGCAACACCGTTACAAACCTTCATCCAGGATGCGATACGATCCTGCACGCTCTTCTCTTTCCAGTAACCAGCAATCACCTTACGACTCATCCTGAGTCTGGCAGCGATGAAACCATGCTCCCTGTCCCCATGTGCCGCCTGATTGAGATTCATGAAGTCCATATCTATCTCATCATTCGGTATTTCCATGTTGTACTGGGTTGCAAGATGGCAGTACGGCTTCTGAAGGGATGCTAGTCCGTTAATCCACATCTTGCTCGGACTGAAAGTATGGCACCATGTTATGATACCGAGACAGGAGTTATCGTAATTCGCCTCTTTCACAACATCGGTAATCTCTTTGTTGGTCTTCGCCGTAACCTTATATACGAGCTTATAGGGAAGCACTTTCGACAGCTCCTCTGCCATTTCCCTAGCTCTTTTCTCAACAGTTTCAAGAACCTCAGGTCCATAAAGAAACTGTGAACCTACTACAAACCAGAATTCACGCTTTTCCATCTTTTACTCCTTTAGAAACTCGCAATAGCCGCTTTCTCAACTTCAAGACCCTTTATGAACCTATCAAGATAGGCCTTGAACCCCTCAACCTCTTTTTCCACAGGATCCATCCTCTCACCTTCTGTATTCCTGAAAACCTCACTCTCAAGGAAATCTTCAAGAGACATCTTACCACCACTGACCCTGTAAGCGGCAAGAAGGGCCATACCGTAAGGACCTCCCTCGCCCGCCGTTTTCATGGTATAAACGGGAGCGTTAACCGCAGAAGAGAGGAACTTCGCACCGGTGACAGGATGTCTGAATAGCCCTCCGTGCCCCATAAGGCGGTCAATCTTAACCCCCTCATCCTGCAGTATCGACATACCGTATGCGAGGGCTGCAAATGCGGAGTAAAGATGAGCACGTACGAAATCGGAGAGTTTTGCAGGTCTGTCCGCCCTTCTTACGATCACGGGTTTTCCATCGTTAAGACCAACGACAGGCTCCCCTGAGATATAGTTATAGACAGTGAATGCGCCAGCATCCAGATCCCCTTCAAGACACTTCTTATAAAGAAGACGATAGATCTCATCAAGATCGCTGTTTCCTCCCATGAGCTCTACAGCTTCCTGAATGATGGACACATAGCTGTTCATGTCCGTGGTACAGTTATTGCAATGGACCATGGCAACAGGCTTTCCCGATGGGGTCGTTACGAGGTCGATCTCCGTATGAACCCTCTTAAGCATCTTCTCGAGCACTACCATCGAGAAGATGGAGGTACCGGCAGAGACGTTACCCGTCCTCTCCCGCACGGCGTTCGTAGCGCTCATACCCGTCCCCGCGTCCCCCTCTGGAGGTGCAAGTGGAATACCCTCTTCAAGATCACCATCCGGATCCAGAAGAAGAGAGCCTTCCCTAGTAAGGGCTCCCGCGTCCTCTCCTGCCATCAGGACTTTAGGCAGTATCTTTACAACATCCATTCCCGTAAGCTCATTGAAATCTTTTACCATTTTCGCATCATATGTGCCGCTTTCGCTATCGATAGGGAACATGCCTGAAGCATCTCCTACCCCAAGGACATTCGAGCCTGTCAGCTCATAGTGCACATAGCCGGCAAGTGTTGTCAGATACCTGATATCCTTTACGTGCTCCTCCTTATTGAGGATTGCCTGATAGAGATGAGATATGCTCCAGCGCTGAGGGATGTTGAATGAGAAAAGCTCGGTAAGCTTCTCTGACGCCTCTGCCGTTGTGGTATTACGCCAGGTTCTGAAAGGTGTTAACAGCCTTCCCTTCTCATCGAAAGGAAGATAGCCATGCATCATCGCCGATATACCAATGGCCCCCACTGTATTCATCGTGGCACCATACTTCTCCTTCACCTCCTTCTTCAGTGCGGCATAGCAGCTCTGAAGGCCACTTTTTACCTCGGAAAGTGAATATGACCAGTATTGCCCCTCCAGATGATCCTTCCACGTATAGCTTCCAGATGCTAAGGGAACATAATCCGGACCGATAAGAACAGCCTTGATTCTCGTGGAACCGAACTCGATTCCAAGAGAGCACGCTTTAAGATTCAAATCCATATAAATACAACCTCCTAGGCCTTAGCCTTGGTCTTTTTTCTCAGAAGCACGAGAGACTGCACCACAAGGAAGATGCAGATCATGAGAGCAACGGTTATGTTCGTCCACCAGGCATCATCCAGACCGAGCATCGTCACTATGTTCTTAATGGTGCTGAGGGAGAGAACTCCGAAGAGAGTACCTACGATGTTTCCAACACCTCCCGTGAGCATCGTTCCTCCGATTATGGAGGATGCGATCGCGTTCATCTCCGCACCCGTCGCATGGGATGGGGCACCGGAGCCGACATGCAGGAAGTATACAAAACCTCCGATACCTGCAAGAAGTCCGCAAAGAAGGTGTGCGAGGAATTTCGTACGCTTCACGTTGATACCGAGCATGTTAGCACTCTGGGAGTTTCCACCGACTGCGTAGAAGTTCCTTCCGAGCTTAGTCCATCTCAGGACCACAAAGAGGACCGCAACAGTCAGAAGAGCGATGATTACTCCTATTTCAACATAGGCTGGAACGTATACGCCGAGCCTGTTCACATACCCTGTTCCAGGAACGTAAACCCTCGTATTCTTAAGTGCTACGAATGCCTCGTTCTGAACATTGAACTGCGTGGAATTGACTATCGTGGTCATGCCTTTTGCAAAGAACATTCCCGCAAGTGTTACAATGAACGGCTGAATATCGAGATATGCTACGAGATAACCCTGCACAAGGCCGAATGCGATACCGATTGCAAGGGATAAAAGGACTGCAGTCATCACATTCCCTCCCTGGTAATCGAGGTTGACTGCGGCACTCATACATATCAGGGCTGTGAGTTTGCCGACAGAGATATCTATTCCACCCGTGATCATGACTATGCTCATTGCGCAAGAAAGTATTATGAGAGCAGCATTCTCATTGAGGATGTTGAAGAACATCTGGAAGCGCAGGAAACCACGTCCTATGAAAAGCATCGCAGAGAGGTACATGAGAACGAATACCACGATCGTGATCGTAAGAAGAAGATTGGTATCTGTCATCGTGGAAAGCCTTCTTGTTTTCTTGTTTAAAACGGTTTTCATCAGGCAACCTCCTTCCCTGCTCTAGTGGCTTTGACCCTCTTCCAGAATTTCGAGAGCCTCTCCCTCACGGTCGGAGCGCTTATAACAACGAGAATGATGACGACGATTGCTTTATAGGCGGGAAGTGCGCTCGATGAGACATTGAACTTGAAAAGCGTCGTAGTAAGGAACTGGATGACATAGGCTCCAAGGATTGATGAGACCATGCTGAAGCGTCCTCCTGAGAGCGCGTTTCCACCGAGTGCGACCGCAAGAATCGCATCCATCTCGATGTCCGCTGCGACAACCGAGTAGTTTATGGTTGAGAATCTTGTCACCTTTATGAAGCCCGCAACAGCGACACAGAGGCCCATTATCACATAGGTGATGAACTTTATCAGCTGAGGATTTATACCGTTCAGCTTTGCCGAGTTCTGGTTTATTCCCACAGCCTGGGTATATAGTCCAAGCGTCGTGAACTTGAGGACAAGGGCGATTATTATCATGCACAACGCAGCTATGAATATCGGTGTCGGAATCGGAATGCCTGGAATGAATGTTCCAAAGTATCCGAACACAGGTTCCGATATTATAGGAAGCCTGTTGTTGTTTATCCATGCCGCAATCGAACGTCCAGCCGTATAGAGAATCAGCGTGGCAATCATAGGCTGGATATTGAAATACGCGACAAGAGTCCCGTTGAATGCTCCAAAGAGCATCGACACAAGACAGCTTACGAGGAAAGCCGTAAGAATTGAGGCCTGAAGCTCCTCCGGCCTAGGGTTATCCCCGCAAAGAACGCGCAGCACCACGCTACCACTTATCGCGATTGCCGCACCGACACTGATATCCTGTCCTCCGGATGCGGCAGTGACAAGGGTCATTCCTATTGCAAGGATGGCAAGCTCGGATGCGTTATCCAGTATTGTTATCAGATAGCCCGAGAGAACCGGATCTCCGGCACTGTTTTCAGCATAGCTTATCTGGAAGAACGAAGGATCCGCGATAAGATTGAATATTATGAGGATCAGCAGGGCCGCAACAGGGATGAATATCTGCTTTCTCATCATCTGTGTCAGCTTCTTAAGGCTGTTGCTCTTTACTGTTAGCTCTTTCAATTTCCCCCTCCTGCAATCGTGTTCATGACATTGTTCTGAGTGAGGCCTTCACCGGAGATCTCCCCTACCTGCTTGCCGTCCCTCATAACATAGAGTTTTGAGCAGGTGCGAAGCATCTCATCAATCTCGGATGATATGAACGTGACACTCCTACCCTCTTTTGCAAGATCAAGAACGAGTTTCTGTATCTCAATCTTCGTTCCGATATCGATTCCCCTCGTCGGCTCATCAAGAATCAGATACTGAGGGTTCGTAAGCAGCCAGCGTGCAAGGATGACTTTCTGCTGGTTTCCTCCCGAGAGTGATTTAATCGGCGTGTCCGGGGATTCGGTCTTGATTTCAAGCAGTTTTATGTACTTATCTGCGAACTCCTCGGCTTTTGCCCTTGAAATCGGGCCGAAGAAACCTTTCATGACCTGAAGGGCGAGGATTATGTTCTCACGCACTGAAAGATCACCAACAATTCCGTCCTTCTTCCTGTCCTCAGGAAGATAACCAATTCCATGTTTCATCGCCTCTCTCGGTCTTGAGATATGAACATCCTTACCATCTATTCTGACCTTTCCGCCGGTAACCTTGTCCGCACCGAAGATCGCACGTACCGACTCGCTTCTGCCAGAGCCCAAAAGGCCCGTGAAACCATTGACCTCTCCCTTATGAATCTGGAAATTAAACGGGTTCGAAGCGACACTCGAAAGCCCTGAGGCCTCATATATGACCTCATCCTGCCACGCCTCAGATCCATCAGAGCTCTTTATCTCCGAGAGGTCATCAAGCTCCTTCCCGAGCATTTTGGAAACGAGCTCAACACGTGGCAGATTCTCAATCGTATATTCACCGACGAGCTTTCCATCGCGCAATACGGTTATACGGTCACACACCTCATAGACCTGATCCAGGAAGTGGGTTACGAATATGATTCCGACTCCCCTGCTCTTGAGGTCCAGCATCAGACGGAAAAGCTTTGCAACCTCACTCTCATCAAGGGAGGATGTCGGCTCGTCCAGTATGAGGACCTTGCATTCCATGTCAACCGCACGGGCGATTGCGACCATCTGCTGCACGGCGATGGAGCATGTGCCAAGCTGCTGTTCGGCTTTTGCGGGGATCTGAAGGCTCTCCAGAATCTTAGATGCATCCGCATTCATCTTCCTCCATCGGGTGATCTTACCCTTTCCCCTTCCTATATACATGTTCTCCGCAACCATAAGATTCGGGCAAAGTGTTATTTCCTGATAAACCGTGCTGATACCCATGTTCTGGGCATCCTCTGGTGATTTGATATGTACCGCGCCTTCAAACCCTTTGAGATGCACCTCTCCCGCATCCTTCTCATATACGCCAGTAAGCACCTTTATGAGTGTTGATTTCCCAGCCCCATTCTCACCCATGAGGGCGTGGATTTCCCCCTCTCTAAGCGTAAAATCGACATTCTGCAGGGCCTTTACGCTATAAAAGCTCTTTGAGATTCCCCTCATTTCAAGAACAGAATCCTTCTGCATGCCTAATCTCTCCTCTTTTACCTTAAAAACAATCAAGGCACGCGGCTAGCCTAGATAAGCTTACCCCGTGCCTTGCCTTTTAATCAGAATCGTGAATTCAGATCAGATTCCATATTTCTCAACATCTTCAGCCGTGATTGTGGCAGCATCAAATCCTCTCTCTTCAAGGTAGATGACCTTCTCTTCCGGCTGGATGCCCTGCTCGAGGCCCTTTATGATCTCATCGATGTATGCAGCCTGGAACGGATTGCACTGTCCATCGTAGTTCCATCTTCCTGCAAGAAGTTCCTCAAGAGCCCACTTGTTAGTATCGAATCCCATGATGATGACGTCCCCGTCAACTCCGTGTGAGATGTTTGCCCTGTCAAGAGCTGCTACAGCACCGCGTGCCATGTCGTCATTCTCAGCATAGATTACGTTGAAAGGAGTTCCAGCATCGATTACGGACTGTACGATCTGCTGTGCAGTCTCGGCATTCCATTCTGCTGTCTGCTGTGTTACGAGGTTCCAGTTGTCATTTGCAGCGACCATCTCATCGAGAGCGCCCGTTCTTCCAATCTGGGCAGCAGAGCCCATTACACCCTGGATATGGATGATATTGTACTCTTCAAGACCCTGGGATGCGAGCCAGTTGACTGCAGTCTCACCCTCGAGAGCCATATCGGATACGATTGAAGCCACATAAAGACTTGGATCGGCATCGATGGTTCTATCAAAGAGTATTACATAGATTCCAGCATTCTGAGCATCCTGGAGAACTGAATCCCAGCCTGCCGTTCCCGCTGCGGAGATAAGGAGGTAATCGACCTCGTTCTGGATGAATGTCTGTGCAGCCGCGATCTGCTCATCATTTCTGAGGCTGTAGAAGAAAGAGGCATCATAGCCGTTCTCTTCTGTGAACATCGCCTTCATATCGTTATCGTTAGCAGTGCGATAACCCGATTCGTTAGGATCGTTGTTGATGATTCCAACTCTAATAAGACCGCCATCTTCAGCTTCTGCTGCACCCTGTGCGAAAACCACTGTTACTGCAAGGAGCATTACTAGCAATGAAACCAATAATTTCTTCATTTTCTACCTCTCTTTTGTTTGTTTGAAGGTATCGTTGTATCTCCTTTTCGATACCCTAATTTGAATTAGAACATGGTTTTTTTGAGCCGTCAACAAATTTTTTACTCTTTGGTGAAAGTAATACTTAAATCAAATACAACTTCTATGTTTATACATTTTTTAAATACAAATATTATTGCAATATTAGGGAGAAAAACCATTTTTATCATAACAAAAGCATCTACTTTTAAATACAACTTTTAATACATTGAATACATTTTGTACTCAGAATTGAAAAATAAATACAATTCCATATTCTCAGGTAAGTGTGCTATCATCATTGAAAAAGGTACAATGAAGTGGCAGCGAAATACATGCAGCTTGCAGATCTCCTAAGAGGAGAAATCTCAAGGATAACGGCAGAGGGCGGAAGCAGGCTTCCTACGGAGATGGAAATCTCCGACACATATGGCATCAGCAGGCAGACGGTGCGAAACGCACTGAAACTGCTCGAAGATGATGGCATCATCGAAAGAAAGCAGGGAAGCGGCTCATACATAAGGATGCAGCGCCAGGGCGAGGATTCACATCAGATTGCACTCGTCACAACGTTCATAGATGACTACATCTTCCCTTCCCTGCTGCATGAGGCTCAGAGTGTTTTCGAGAGAAACGGGTATTCCACGCTTGTCTACTCAACGGAGAACAAGGTCGAGAAAGAGCGGGAAATACTCCTATCTCTCAGAATGAAGAACGTGAGCGCCATCATGATAGAAGGTTCGAAGACAGCACTGCCGACACCGAACAGCGATCTTTTCATGCGCCTCAAGGAATCTGGAATCCCCGTACTGTTCTTTCACGGCTCATACAGGAACCTCTCTGAATTCCCATGTGTGAGCGATGACAACTACGGCGGTGGATACCTGCTGACAAAATACCTCATAGATAAGGGGCACACCAGGATCGCAGGCATATTCAAAAGCGATGACATGCAGGGGCCGGAGCGCTACCACGGGGTTGTCTCCGCGATGGTTGATGCAGGTCTCAAGATAAACGACAGCTCATTCTGCTGGTATGACAGCGAGGACAGAAGAGCGATTATCAGGGGAGAGGGTGCGGACAGGATCGACCGCTTCATCAACAAGAGGTTATCAGGATCAACAGCTGTCGTATGTTATAATGACGAGATCGCATTCTCCCTCATAAAACGCATGATTGAGTTTGGAAAGAAAGTCCCCGATGACATATCGGTAGTGAGCTTCGACAACAGCTTCTACAGCCAGATAGGTGCCGTTCCGATCACATCGCTTGGTCACAGGGTGCAGAGAACGGGGAAGGTTGCGGCAGAAATGCTCGTATCGATGCTTGGCGGTGGAAAAGAGCAGTCTCTCTCTCTCAAGTGGGAGCTGACAGCCAGGGCAAGCGGCTGATCAGGCTTGCCAGTACTCGAGGCTCCCCATATCCACGACAGTGACCTTTCCAAACCATGAGCCGGTATCGATCGCAGCCAGATGATAGCGTTTATCGATGATTGGTCGACAATCGGAGAATGGTGTATGCCCTATCCAGATAGTCCTCTTTGTTTCTATTGGTTTTACTTTCCTTCTCATCCTTATGAAGGCGGACTTCACACCCGATGCATACATGGCGTTATAAAGATAATCGCGGTCCCAGATGAACTCCTCCAGATACTCGCTATCATCATCCTCTGTTTCAGAGAAATCGAGTAAATCGTCATAGTTGAAACTCTTTACAAGGGGATGAGGACGTGAGCGTGATGCGATGTTCTCAAGCTCCTTTTCCGTATAATCGGAAGGGATTCCGCCATGAACGATGATCGCATCCTCCTCCACCCTTATAATAGGGAACCTGTAGAGCCATTTCTTAACCCTCTCCTTCCACTCTTTTCCCATCTTTTCAACTGCGGCAATGGTCACATCCCCGCCGTTATGGCTAATCCATGTCAAATCCACCTTCCCTGTCGCAAGATAGGTCTCAAGCCACCCGTCATGGTTTCCGAGCACAGGTCTGAAATCCCTCAGATCCATAAGAAATTCTATTGTCTTAATTGGCTCGTCCCCCCTATCGGCAATGTCTCCGACAGAGTACAGGATATCGCACTCTGGATCGAATGAGGCCTTTTCCAATGCTGAGATGAGTTTGCCGTAACATGAATGAATGTCTCCAACTATGAGTCTTCTTCCCATCAATATGAAACAATATAATAGGAAAATCCCGTCTTTTCCACTTTTCATGGTACAATACTCATATGCAGTTAGAGATAATGTTGTTTTTCCAGAGGATTCAGAATCCATTCTTCTCATTCCTGGCAAACCTGTTCTCCGCATTCGGAGAAGAAAGCCTCATGATAATAATACTGCTCACAATCTACTGGGCTGTGGATAAGAAGAAAGGGTTCGTCATATTCTCATCCCTATTCCTCTCCCTTGGAATAATGCAGACTCTGAAGGCAATAGTAAGAGCGCCACGCCCGTTCGAGGCTCATCCCGAGCTTATAGACGCGGACAGGATCGAAACTGCCACTGGCTACTCTTTCCCCTCAGGACACAGTACTGGAGCATCATCTCTATACTCTGCCATACTGATATCATTCAGGTCCATCTGGATCAAGACAGCAGCGTTTATACTGATTGTCGCCGTTCCCCTCTCACGCCTCTATCTTGGGGTGCACTGGCCGATTGACGTGACATTCGGCCTCATCATCGGCCTCGGTGTATCGGTATTCCTATCCAACCTTTTTGCAAGCATTTATGATGACAAAAGGAAACTGAGAAGGATATACGTCCCGATCGGAACACTCCTCACCCTGGTCTCACTTTTGATGGCAATATTGCTGCATCTTTCCATGATTGATGAGACCGCATTCTCAGATTTCATGAAGATGCTCGCTGTCTTCTCTACAGCAGCCATAGGAGGAGCTGTTGAGATCAACTCATCAGACTTCGTCCCTCCAAAGAGAATGAGGGACAAAATCCTCTCAACACTCCTGGGACTGGTCATTATAATCATAATACAGGGAACGAAAGCGGTAATGAGCGAAAAAATATACTACCTCTGGTCGTTCGTGCGCTATGCCCTTACAGGAATCGCCGCAACCCTTCTCATTCCGCGCCTCATGATAAAGCTCGGTCTCATGAAAGAGAGAAAATACTATACGGACATGTTCCGTGATGTGATTTAGAAAAGAAGGGAGCTTTCAAGACTGATATGCTTCGGGTATCCGGCAGAGCCCGGCTTATAGCGCTCAAGCATGAAGGAATCGAAGCTGTCCTTCTTAAAAAGCGCAGAACCGCAAAGCCGTGAGAAGAGAAGTCCGCATACATACGCATCATCAAGTGCCATATGGGCCCTGTAGGTCCAAGAAAAATGTTCTGCTATAGCACTGAGACGGTAGCTGGGAAGGCGGAGCATCTTCCTAGAAAGGGAGAGCGTGCAGTAGTAATCGTTATCCAAGCCTCCGAGGTTATGGGATTCGGCACTAGCCTTTAAAACTTTCATATCGAACGGTGCATTATGCGCAACAAGCGGTCTATTTCCTATGAAAGCAAGGATGTCGGGCCAGAGCTCAGGAAGGCTTTTCGCATTGGCTATGTCATACGGGTCCAAATTGTGAACCATCGTACACCTGGTGTCGAAAACAAGCTCTTTCGGCCTTATGAGAGAGTAATACGAATCAAGCTCCTCCCCTTCTGAAGAAAAGAGGCAGAGCCCGATTGCACACGCGCTATCAAATGATGTGTTTGCCGTTTCAAAATCTATCGATACATATTCCATCAGAAGATGACTATAGCACAAATCAGGAATTGTTTGAGCTCTTTTCAATCATGATCTTCAGAATCGTCTTATCGGTCTCCTCCATGCCCTCATGGCTGAGCTGGCTCAGATACCTTATAGACTCAAGGCTATCAGAACCGACTATGCCGGACTCGCTTGAGGCGCTCTTTCCACGCATTGCAAGATGGACCGCAACAGATGCGGCAATAAGGGATGAATATATCTTAAGTGCGCATGTCTTCTTAGCCCCGTCACATATTATTCCCGTGAGGTTGGCTATCATGTTGTTTATCGCGGCATCCATCTCTGCCAAGCCACCACCAAGCAGGTAAACCCAGCTGGCTGCAGTAGCAATCGAAGCGGTGAAAGCTCCGCATAGCGCGGAAAGCCTGGCTTTCTTATTCGTGAGTATCAGCCCTACCAGTTCGCTGATTGCAAGGGCGGAAAGAAGCTTTTCTCTACCGCTTTTAAGATATTCTGCAACAAGAGCGACAGGAACGGTCACGGTTATCCCCTGGTTACCGCTACCGCTGTTTATCATAACGGGGCGGCATGAGCCGGACATCCTGGCATCGCTTCCACTGGCGGCGAGAGCAGCGGCCTTCCTCATCGCATCATCCACGCTTTCTATCTTTGTGACCATTGGGAACATCGTCCGCCCAACCGCAAGACCCCAGTCCTCCTCAAGGCCGGCATAACTGATTTCAAGATTGGTCTTATATGCCTTCTCAAGAAGGTCCTTCACCCCGTCAGAAAGTCCATCTGCGTATTCAACGACATCCCTGAGGCTAAGGTTGTCCAGAGTCTCATTCTCAATACTTGAGTCGCACTCTGAGAAGAACGAGGGGTTCTCCATGACCTCCCTGCCATCCTTGACTATGCGTGAGAAACGGTCATGCTCCCTCTCTATCGCAACGGATGCGCTGTGTCCCGCCTCCTCCGCCTCAACCTCAATAAAAAGGGCTGGAACATTCTCCACGAGGCTTAAGTCTATATCTATGTCCGAGGCGATCATCCTTTTCTCATCATCCAGTGCAGATAGCACGCTCAGCCCCCTTGAGCTCTCACCGGTCGCTATCCCAAGCGCGACAGCCGCGGCAATCCCAGAAAGTGTGCTGTTCGGAATGGATACCCCCATAGCATTTTTCATCATGTCCCGTGAGACTCTCACCTTCGCCTTTCTGGGAATAGCTCCAAGCTCATCACGGAGCCGGGCCCCGGAGAGGGCTGCGCATGCAGGCTCCGTGCAGCCAAGGGCAAGGGTGAGTTCTGAATACAGTATCTGATCTATTTCTTCTCTTTTTTCCATACCATTACCTTTCAACAGTTTCATACATTATAGCAGAAAAAGAAAGCGGCCACATAATTTTCATTTTAAGATGCGGGTAGCGATGATTTTCTTACATCTCTCCGATTAACAAATCGCCCCATCTGTTCTATATTACCTTGTAAAGAGAGAGATATATTTGATGAAATTAAGCGAACTTAGGGTTGGCGAGAGCGCCAGACTGATAAACGTCGGTGGAGAACGCACCACAAGAAGACATTTCCTGGATATGGGACTTACCCCCGATACTGTTGTAACACTTATAAAGACGGCACCGCTTGGAGATCCGATGGAGCTCTATGTCAGAGGTTACGAGCTGACACTCAGAAAGGATGACGCGGCAATGATAGACGTTGAGCGATGCGAGGCGAAAATCAGGAAGGAAAGGGGTTCGGATGGACGTCACACCACGATAGAGCATCCTCATATCGGAGAGAAAGGAGAGCACAAAAGAAGCGATAAACCGCTGATTGCTGAGAGCATAGAGGTCACATTCGCCCTTGCGGGGAACCAGAACTCGGGAAAGACCACCCTTTTCAACAAACTTACAGGATCTAATCAGCATGTCGGAAACTTTCCAGGTGTGACCGTTGATAAGAAGGAAGGTATGATCAGGGGGGAGAATGCCTCAGTGGTCGATCTTCCGGGGATATACTCACTCTCCCCTTTCTCAAATGAGGAGATTGTAACAAGAGACTTCCTTCTGAAAGCGAAACCTGATGGGATTATAAACATCGTCGATGCCACGAACATCGAAAGAAACCTATATCTTACGATGCAGCTCATCGAACTCGGGCGTCCAATAGTCATCGCACTTAACATGATGGATGAAGTGAGGGAAAACGGGGGAAGCATCGATGTGAACCGTCTCGAGGAGCTTCTAGGTGTTCCCGTCATCCCGATCTCAGCAGCGAAGGGAGAGGGAATAGACGAGCTTATAAGCCACGCGATTCATGTCGCAAGATTCAAGGAAGCACCTGAGTACGTGGATTTCTGCAAGAGTGAAGGCAGCGATGCCGAGACCGCGATGCACAGGACCATGCATGCCATAATGCACCTGATTGAGGACCATGCCAAGAACGCCTCGATTCCTATAAGATTCGCCGCTGCAAAACTGGTTGAGGGGGACGATCTCATAAAAGCCCAGCTGGCCTTGGACCAGAACGAGGAGGAGATGCTTGAGCATATCCTGCTTCAGCTTGAGAGGGAATCGGGGTCTGATAGGGAGGCTGCGATAGCCGACTCGCGTTTTGCTTTCATAGAGGAGGTCTGCGATGCCGTAGTCATCAAGAGCGGCAAGAGCAAGGCAAGGGAGAGAAGCATAAGGGCAGACAGGATCCTTACGGGCAAATATACCGCAATACCCGCGTTCATAGTGATTATGGCACTCATATTCTATCTGACGTTCGGTCCGCTTGGAACAACGCTATCGGATCTCCTCTCTCTAGCAATAGACTGGATTACTGGCATTGTCGACTCGGCCCTCACCTCGTACCGTCTCAACCCTGTAGTACACTCACTGATAATCGATGGCATATTCGTGGGGGTTGGCAGCGTGCTTTCCTTCCTTCCGATAATCGTAGTACTGTTCTTCTTCCTTTCCATACTGGAAGACACGGGATACATGGCACGAGTCTCGTTCGTAATGGACAAGATCCTGAGAAAAATAGGGCTTTCGGGAAGAAGCTTTGTCCCTATGCTCATCGGATTTGGATGCTCGGTTCCTGCAATCATGGCAACACGAACTCTTTCATCTGAGAGGGACAGGAAGATGACGATACTTCTCACCCCGTTCGCCTCATGCTCTGCAAAGCTGCCGATATACGCGCTCTTCACTGCGGCATTCTTCGCACGCTACAGAGCCCTTGTCATGATAGGACTCTATGCCGTAGGAATAATCGTGGGAATCATCTTCGCCCTCATTCTGAACAAGACAGGCTTCAAAGGAAGCCCCATCCCATTCGTACTTGAGCTTCCCAATTACCGCTTCCCAACACTTAGGAACGTCGGCCTTCTAATCTGGGAGAAGACGAAGGATTTCATTACCAGGGCGTTCACGATAATATTCCTGGCATCCATAATAATCTGGTTCCTCCAGAGTTTCGATCTGAGACTAAATCTAGTAAGCGACAGCCAGGAGAGCATTCTTGCAATGCTTGGCTCCCTCATAAGCCCGATATTCACACCGCTCGGACTGAACGACTGGAGGGTTTCCACTGCACTCGTCACAGGATTTACAGCAAAGGAGAACGTCGTAAGCACACTGCTCGTCCTCATGGGCTCCGAGGAAGCCATAAAAACGCTTTTTACCCCGCTGAGCGCGTTCACATTCCTCATATTCACCCTGCTCTACACACCATGCGTCGCTGCAATAGCAACGGTAAGAAGAGAGCTTGGAAGGAGATGGAGTGTTACGGTTATTATCGCACAGTGCCTGATTGCCTACCTGGTTGCACTCATCGTGCACACTATCGGGATTCTGCTATGAATGCTATCATAGGGACAGAAAGGAATAATAAGTGAAAGAATTTGAGAAAATGGCAGTATTAATCGATGCGGATAACACCCAGCTGCAGAAGCTTGCAGACATACTTACGGAAGTATCCGCATACGGGAGAATCATAGTCAAGAAAGCCTATGGGAACTTCAAGAAACCGGCACTCGCGAAGTGGGAGAACGTGATAAAGGAGCTTGCCATAAAGGCCGTACAGCAGTTCGATTACGTATCGGGGAAGAACACCACCGATATCGCGATGGTCATAGACGCGATGGATCTTCTGCACCTCGGACTTTACGATGCGATCGTACTTGTATCCTCCGACAGCGATTTCACCCCACTTGCCGTAAGACTAAAGGAGTCGGGGATATTCGTAATCGGAGTCGGAGAGAGGAAAACCCCTTCCGCATTCTGCAACGCCTGCGACCAGTTCATATACCTTGAGTACCTCGGAGAAGAGGGAAAGGTGGAGAAGAAGAAAAAGAAGAATCCTCCGAGAAAGGAAAAAGAGAAGGAAGCGAAGAAGGAAGAGGAGAAGGAGGATCCGCAGATGGAAGAGCTTCACAGCCTTCTTCACATCGCCTATGAGAAATACCAGGATGATGACGACTTTGTGAATGTCTCCAGTGCTGGAAACTACATAAAGAGGGTCCGCCCGGAATTCAACCCGTACCAGTACGGGTACTCCAAACTCTCAGACATCCTCAGGGACTACCCAGAACGCTATGAGGTAAGAAAGGAAGGAAAGGATTCTTCGGTACTGAGCTACAAATGCCTTGACAGAAGCTGAGACTCCATCAGGCAGAAACTAGGATGTGATATCCCGAAGCAAGGCATTCAGATTATCATCGTCCGCCCATTTTATGGAGAGGATCATCGGATGATCCAGGCTGATGTTCTCCATCGTTGAATCAAAAGATATGAAGAACCTCTCAGGATTTATGAAATCGCTTCTGTAGACTATATTCCCATACTCCTTAGCGATTGTTGAAAGCATCGTGCTCTTTGCAAGCGCATAGCGACACCCTTTCCTTTTAAGAGAGGGATCAAGCTCTTTATCGAGAGCCCTGAAAATCTCCGGACGATAGAAATACTCCAGCATCGCATACCTATCATCATTGCTGTATGAAGTGAAATCATAGCGTCCTTCAGAAGAGCGCGAGTATATGATATCAATACATTTCTTAAGGCTGAGAAGGGTGAAATAAGGGGGAATGAGAAGGGAGGTCTCCCTGCCATCCTCCCTCCTTATTTTCAGCATGAAGGAGTAATCCTTTCTTTTAAGGCCATGGGAGGCAAGGTACGACTCAACAGGGCTTTCTCCCCTCACCTTCCGGCTGTTAATCATGAAAGCAGGATATATTAGAAAGGAGTCATCATCTGCCAGGTATTCCTCGAAAAGAAGAAGACGCTCCCTTGCCTTTGCAAAGAGGGCTTTACTCTCACCTTTAGACACCGTGATATCGCACGAGGCGGGATAATCGATTCCAAGAGCTTTGAAGTTCTCAGAGAGAACAGATTTGAAGACATCGCTCAGATGCCTGAAATCCCTCTCTGAAGGTCTGAAATATAAGAAGGTGAGAGAGCTCTGCTCGTTTATGAAGACTATAACCTTTTTCCTGTTCAAGCTTATGACATCAGCTCTCCAAAGCTCATCTTTGTTATCAAAGGAGAGACGCTCAACCTTCACATCAGCCCTCTCCTCTATCGTTTTTGATATGCAGAGTCTCATTGTCCCCCTCATGCGAACTGGCTCTTATAGAGATCGTAATAGAATCCCTTTCTAGCAAGAAGTTCCTTATGGCTACCCATCTCGATTACCGCGCCATCCTTCATGACAAGGATAGTATCGGCATTCTCAATAGTTGAAAGGCGGTGTGCGACAGAGAACGTCGTACGTCCTTCCATCAGGCGTGAGAACGAGTTCTGTATGAGAATCTCGGTCCTGGTATCTATGCTGCTTGTAGCCTCATCAAGAATCAGGATTGGAGGAAGGGAGAGCATGATTCTTGCAATGGATAATAGCTGTCTTTCTCCCTGACTGAGAGCCGACGACTCATCTGAGAGGATGGTATCATAACCGTCAGGAAGACGTTCAATGAATGAATCCGCATGACTGAGACGGGCAGCCCTTCTAACCTCCTCATCGCTGAAATCCCTTCCCATCAGGATATTCTCCCTGACTGTGGCATTCCTGATATAAGTATCCTGCAAGACCATTCCGAAAAGCTTTCTCACGCTCTGTCTGCTTATTGTGGTGATATCCCTCTCATCAAGCAGTATCCTTCCCTTATCCGCATCATAGAATCTCATCAGAAGATTGATTATCGTAGTCTTTCCAGCCCCTGTGGGACCAACAATGGCAACGTGTTTTCCGGAAAGAGCTTTAAAAGAGAAGTTCTCGATAAGCTTCTGGCTCTTGTCATATGAGAACGAGACACGATCGAATGCAACCTCTCCCGAGGAAGACTCGATATCGCACTCACCCGCTCTATCCTCCTCCTTCTCATCGATAAGAGAAAATACACGGGAGGCGGAGACGATCGCATTCTGAAACTCCGCAATCACCCCAGTTATCTCATTGAAAGGCTTCGTATACTGGTTCGCATAGCTGAGCGCGGAGGTCATAAGGCCGACGCTGATCCTTCCGCTTATCGCAAGAAGGGCACCGGTAAGGGCCGTCAGGGCATATACTACGGAGTTCACAAACCTCGTGGAAGGGTTTGTTATCGAAGAGAAGAAAGTCGCCTTGAATGAGGATGCGGCGTAATCCTCGTTTATTCTGTCGAAAATCTCCTCTGCATTCCTCTTTCCAGCATAGACCTTTATCTCATCATCCATCCTGACCATCTCATCTATGCACTCCGTCTGTCTGGCCCTGTCCTCAGCCATAACCCGGTACATTCGGTTTGTGCGGCTTGAGATGAAAGAGGCGACAAAGAAGCTCAAAGGGGTGACAAGAAGAACAACGAGAGCGAGCATGAAGCTAAGATTGAAAAGGAGTATGAGCGTTCCCACTATGGTCATCACACCTGTAAAGAGCTGTGAGAAACCAAGAATAAGACCGTCAGACAGATTATCGACATCACTTACGATCCTCGAAAGGGTATCCCCGCTCTGATGGCTGTCAAGATATGAGAGTGGCAAGCGTGATATCTTCGAGAACGAGAGGTCCCTCATCTTCCTGCTCACAAGGTATGAGATCCTGTTGTTGAGTCTTGCCATTAGATACGACGAGACGAACGAAAGAAGGGCCAGAAGCGCTATTATGATGAGCATTCTGAAAAGGGATGGGAAATCGACATTGCCCTCTGAGATTACGAAGTCGATGGCTCGACCCGTATAGAGTGGGATAACCAGATTTGCAATCGTATATAAAAGTGCGCAAATTTGGCTTAGGGAGAATGAGAACTTATGTTCCCACACCATGGAAACGATTCTTTTGAGCGTATTCTTATACACTTCTCACCTCCTTCTCAAACTGCGTGTAGTAGATTTCAGAATAGATGGAGGATGATTTCAAGAGCTCATCATGGGTTCCTATTGCGGAGATTTTCCCATCATCAAGGACTATTATCTTATCGGCGTGCAGCATCGAGGAGGCTCTTTGAGAGATTATCACGAGGGTTGAGTCAAGCTTTGAAAGCTCTGCCCTGAGCTCGCTCTCCGTCTTATAATCCAGTGCACTGGACGAATCATCAAGAACCATTATCGCAGAACCTTTGAGCACTGCACGGGCAATCGATAGCCTCTGCCTCTGGCCACCGGAAAGATTTCGGCCGAGGGCTTCAACAGTAGCATCAAGGCCTTTCTTATCCACGAATTCCTTAGCTCTAGCTATCTCGAGAGCCCTCATCATCTCCTCTTCCGATGCATCCTTCTTTACAAATTGCAGGTTGCTTCTGATTGTTCCTTTGAATAGCCTTGCCTTCTGCAGGACAACAGATACCGTGTCGGATAGTGCATCCTCCCCATATTCCCTTATGTCCTTTCCAAAGAGCCTTATCTCCCCCGCTCTCGCATCATAAAGACGTGCGATGAGCGCAGAGAGTGTGCTCTTTCCGCTTCCGGTTCCACCGATTACTCCGAGCACCTCCCCTTTTTTGAGGGTGAAACTGATGTCTGATAGAGCATCTTTTGCCCCCTCTGAATATGAGAATGACACGTTTTCAAATGAGATTGCCACATCAGAGGAGTCATCTCTGAGAGAACTTCCATAACCGATAGAGCTCTTAATGCGGAACACATCGCTTATCCTGTAGCCGCTGTTAATGGCCTTGGTTATCGTGATTATGAGATTCGCAAGTTTTATAAGCTCTACGAGTATCTGATTCATGTAGTTGATAAGAGCGACAAGTTCTCCCTGGCTCAATGAGCCCGCGTTGACATTTATCGCACCATAATATAGAAGTGCGATGATTGAGAGATTTATTATCGCACTTGTAACAGGATTTGTAAGAATCGATATGCGAGAAGCGGCAAGCTGCATCAGATAGAGGCTTCTGTTCTCCTCCCTGAACGCTTTCTCCTCACTCTCCTCCAGAGCAAACGCCCTTATGACACGCACGCCTACAAGGTTCTCACGTGTTCTGGATAGCACCTTATCCAGCAATGCCTGCACCTTCTTAAAACGAGGAAGGGAGATAGACATGAAGATGACAACTGCAAGAGCAAGCAGAGGAATGGTGACAGCAAAGACCAGAGCCGCCTTAACGTTCACAGTGAAAGCCATTATCGCAGCACCGAATACTACGAACGGACTTCTTAAGAGCAGACGAAGCGTCATGTTCACTCCGTTCTGCAGCAGATTCATATCACTTGTCATCCTCGTGATGAGAGTAGCCTCACCCACCTTATCGAGATCTGCCTTTCCAAGGCTCTCAATCTTTCTGAAGAGAGCTGCCTTCACATCACGGGAATAGAGGGATGCGGCACGGGCTGAAAAATACTGTGCGGTTATAGAGACCGAAAGTCCTAAAATGGCAAGAGCCACAAGGAGAAGACACATTTTAAGAATGTACGGCACATCGCCACCACTGATTCCGACATCTATGATTGATGCAACAACAAGGGGAACAAAAAGTTCCAGCAGGGCCTCAAGCAGTTTGAAAAGCGGCGCAAGTACACACTCCTTCCTGTAAGGCCTCATATATGACATCAGGCTTTTTTCCATGACAATATCATAGACAATATAAAGTGTTTTCCTCAATAGAATGGGAAAAACAAGAGACAGGACATCTCATTTTCAGATTAGGGCTTGAAAAAATCAAAGAGAAAGGGAAATATTGGTACTGCAAGTGTCTCCATAGCACAATGGATAGTGCACATCTCTCCGGAAGATGGGATGGCGGTTCGATCCCGCCTGGGGATAATAACCATCCTGGTTTCATGAAGGGAATATCAGAGCTCGACTGCTAATTGACAGCTAGGAAACGGAAGATTACCATAATTATAGAAAGAGGCACTGCCGATGAACGGTAGCCCCACATATGCATTGAACGAAAACCGCTCAAAATGGGCGGTTTATCTTTTGAAAGCAGCTATTAGAAGACCCAAGACCGTGAGGACGATGAGAACATAATAGGCCTCATTTACAAAGCATCGGCAAGAAAGCTATCACCTTTTAAGGTGATGGATGAATTGTCGTAAATCCCTTCTCCTCATATG
>CALXKU010000029.1 GCA_944389025.1 uncultured Spirochaetaceae bacterium | reverse complement strand
GGTAACTAAACTTTAGAACTCACATGCTCTCTTTTTCAATCTCTATCCCTCATCCCTCAGCTTTCCGTGAAGAACCTTTTTTCTTGCGAAAAATCACGTTTTTCGTGCTACTATCATCATGTGTCCACATGGGACTAAGGAGGCATTATGCAGGCTATTATCCTGATTCTCGCATCAGTCAATATCCTGATGACAATATCTCTGCTGTTCTCTCTTATGGCATCGGAGAGGAGGAGAAAGGGAAAAGAAGATATCTCTAATGATGCGATTGCCAGGCTTGAAAGTTATATCTCCAGAGGTTTTGAGAGCCTTGAGAGAGAAAATGATGAGTTCAGAAAGGAGGTCTCATCCTATCTTGAGAAGAGCTTGAATGCATCTATTTCATCGCAAAGCGACCTCTTTTCACGCTCAGAGGCTCAGACAAAAAGCATGACGGAAACCGTTTCTCACATGAGTGAGAGGCTATCAGCATCTCTGATGGATCTCAAACTCGCATCAAAGGGGGAGATGGAAGCTTTTGCAAAAGCGCTTCAGAGTGAGTTCGAGAAGGTAAGAGCCGAAAATGATAAGAGCAGCCAGACCCTTGCTGAGCAGACGAAGACTCTAGTAACCCTTGTCCGTTCGGACATGGAGAAGATCCGCTTTGATAACGAGAAGAAGCTTGAGGAGATGAGGAAGACCGTGGATGAGAAGCTTCAGAGCACACTCGAACTCCGCCTTACGGAGAGCTTCAAGCTTGTTTCCAACAATCTTGACCAGCTCAGAGCGGCTCTTGGAGAGATAAACAAGCTGAGTCGTGATGTGAGTGACCTGAATAAGATTTTCGGTAATGTCAAATCGCGCGGAGTCTGGGGAGAAGTGCAGGTTGAGGCAATCCTTTCTGATATCCTGACACCTGAGCAGTATGTCAGGAACTTCCATCCGCGAATAAGGAGCCAGGAGGTTGTAGAGTTCGCCGTTCGTCTTCCGGGAAGAGATAGCGGGGAGGTATATATCCCGATTGATTCGAAATTCCCGAAAGAGGATTATGAGCGTTATGTGGACGCCCTCTCAAGCGCGGATGATAATGCGATAAGACTTTCCCTCAAAGCGCTCAGGGAGAGGGTGAGGAAGGAGGCTCAGGATATATCGGAAAAATATATCAATCCACCGCGTACTACCGATTTTGCCATCATTTTCGTCCCTACCGAGAGCCTTTATGCCGAGCTCTTGAGGGATCCTGGGTATATTGATGGCATACAGAACAGGTACAAGGTTATAATAAGCGGTCCGACCACGTTCTCGGCTCTGCTCATAAGCCTTGGCATGGGATTCAGGACGCTTCAGATTGAGAGGAAAACGAAGGAGGTGAGGGACCTCTTTGCCAGAATAAAGACCCTTATGGCTAAATTCTCAGAAGAACTTATCCAGACTCAGTCTGCGATAGGAAACGCTGGGCGGAAGATAGATGCCGTGATAAAGAGGAATTCCATGATTTCCATGAAACTTCAGAATATAGAGCTTGGAGATGAAGAGAAAAGCATAGATATTCCATTTGATGGGGAAAGTGTGAATAAAATAGAATAAAAATGCAATTTATCTTGAATTTTAATGCATAAAAATGTCATACTAAGAAAAAAGGAGGTATGTATGAATCTTAAGGGAAGGAGCTTTTTGACTCTCCTCGATTTTACGAAGGAAGAGATTGAATATCTGTTATCACTATCATTTGCTCTCAAGGCTAAGAAGAAAGGGCTGAGCCATGTAAAAGAGGTTGATGGGAAACTTCTGAGCGGTAAGAACATAGTGCTTCTTTTTGATAAGACCAGTACAAGGACGCGCTGTTCTTTCGAGGTTGCCGCCCACGATGAGGGTGCATCCGTCACTTTCCTTACGAACTCTCAGATGGGTAAGAAGGAAAGCCTTGAAGATACGGCGAATGTTCTTGGTCG
Source organism: uncultured Spirochaetaceae bacterium (assembly GCA_944389025.1). Taxonomy (GTDB): domain Bacteria; phylum Spirochaetota; class Spirochaetia; order Sphaerochaetales; family Sphaerochaetaceae; genus Ornithospirochaeta. Next base: position 22,777 of record CALXKU010000029.1, on the reverse strand, counting down.
CCTTTATGATGGAATAGAATACAGGGGATATGAGCAGAGCATTGTGGAGGATCTTGCAAAGTATAGCGGTGTCTCGGTATGGAACGGCCTTACAGATGCTGATCATCCGACACAGTTCCTTGCCGATATGATGACGGCCATGGAGAAGACAGGAAAAAAGGCGGAGGAAATCAGCTTCGCTTATGTCGGGGATGGAAGAAACAATGTTGCGAACGCTCTCATGATAGGCTGCTCTATTCTCGGCGCTACCTACTCGGTCGCAACACCATCAAGCCTTTATCCTGATAACGTTCTACTAAAAAAGTGTGAGGAGAATGCCAAGAGGAGTGGGGGAAAGATTACAGTTACCACCGATCCTTTCGAGGCGGTTAAAGGGGCTGATGTTATCTATACCGATATCTGGTGTTCTATGGGCGAAGAGGAGAAGATGGCAGAGAGGATAAACCTTCTCAAAGGCTATCAGGTGACGATGGATCTTCTTAAGGCAAGTGGTAATGGCTCCGTCCTTTTCGAACACTGCCTGCCATCATTCCATGATCTCAATACCTCAATTGGAAAGGAAGTCTTTGAGAAGTTCGGTCTCAAGGAGATGGAGGTTACTGATGAGGTGTTCAGAAGCTCTCACAGTGTCGTATTTGATGAGGCCGAGAACAGGATGCATACCATCAAGGCGGTGATGGTCGCAACCCTCTCCGACACTTTGAACTACTGACAATTCCAGAAGTGGCCCCTTTGTGGGCTATTTCTGACAAAATGCTTTATTTTTGTCAGAATACATTGTATTATTTCCTTATGCCGAAGAAGATAGATCACGAGCTGAGAAAAGAGAACATCCTTAAGACGGCACTCTCCGTGTTTGCCGATGTAGGCTACAGGGAGGCCAATCTTTCCCTGATTGCGGAGAAGGCAGGGCTATCAAGACCTACGATCTATCAGTATTTCAAGGATAAGGATGAGATTTACTACTATGCTGTCAAGCTTGTAACAGGTCATCTTTTCTCAGAGTTATCCGAACTGGCATTCGATGAAAAACTGGGCTCTGAGATAGACAGGATCATAGCTATATGTACGCGCATAATGGATTATGCGATCGGTGCGGAAGCCGAGCTTACCAGACTCATGGAGGTAATGCTTCATGAGAAGGAGTTCAATAAGGATTTCTCCGTAATCATATATAAGAGGACTGCTAAACTGACGATTCTGTTCAAAAGGCTGCTTACAAGGGGGATTCAGAAGAAGACCATAGTAGATACCTGTAATGTGGATATGACATCCAGGCATATATTTTCACTTATGGAATCATTCTGTTTCCAGATTGCCTTCTTTAAGAATTTCAACAGGGAGGAGAGTCTTGATTTCATGAAGAGCTATCTCCTTTCTCTTAAGCGCTGAGTCTTGCCGATTTTACTTTCCATTATTAGATTAATCGTGTGTGTTGATGCTTCCATGAAAGTTGGAGGTTAATATGAATTTTGATAAATATACTTTGAAGATGCAGTCGGCAATAAACGCGGCTGTATCCCTTGCTGAGGACAGATCCTCAACGGAAATAACAACATTCCATGTTCTCTCTCCGCTCCTTGAGGATAAGGAGGGAATACTCATTCCCCTCCTCGATAAGATTGGAGCGCCTGTTGAAGAGATCAGAAATGAGATAAACGGTTATATAGACCGTCTTCCGAAGATTTACGGAGATGTGAATCGGGGAGTGTCGAGAGCACTTCAGAAAGTGCTGCAGAGAGCCGAGAAGGTCTCAGTGGAGTTCAAGGATGAGTACGTTTCCACCGAGCATTTCCTCCTTGCTGCATTGAGGGAAGATCCCGATGTTAAGAGCGTTCTTACAAAGTACGGGATAGATGAGAAATCCGTCCTCGAGGCTCTTAAGAGTGTAAGAGGGGATAAGAAGATAACATCGAACGATCCTGAGAGCGGCTATCAGGCACTGGAGAAATACTGCCGTGATATGACACGTCTTGCAATGGAAGAGAAGCTTGATCCTGTGATAGGAAGGGATGAGGAGATACGGCGTGTTATGCAGGTCCTTTCAAGGAGGACTAAGAACAATCCTGTTCTCATAGGAGAGCCGGGTGTTGGTAAAACTGCTATTGTCGAAGGTCTGGCTCAGAGGATTGCGAAAGGTGATGTTCCTGAGAGCCTGAAAGACAAGAGGCTTCTTTCTCTCGACTTAGGGGCACTCGTGGCTGGAGCCAAATTCCGCGGTGAGTTCGAAGAGAGGCTCAAGGGTGTCGTGAATGATATCGCAAAGAGCAATGGTGAGATCATACTTTTCATCGATGAGCTTCATACGATTGTAGGAGCTGGGGCTGCAGAAGGCTCGACGGATGCCTCAAACCTTATAAAGCCGGCCCTTGCAAGGGGAGAGCTTCATGCTATCGGAGCGACGACTCTCGATGAGTATCGTAAATACATTGAGAAGGATAAGGCTCTTGAGAGAAGATTCCAGCCCGTATATACGAAAGAACCATCGGTTGAGGATACGATTTCAATCCTCAGAGGACTGAAGAACAAGTATGAAGTCCATCACGGTGTGAGAATCAAGGATGAGGCACTTGTATCTGCCGCAGTCCTTTCTGACAGATACCTTACTAATCGTTTCCTCCCTGATAAGGCAATCGACCTCGTCGATGAGGCTGCAAGCCAGATCAAGATTGAGCTTGAGAGTCAGCCTGCCGAGCTTGATAGCATCGAGAGGAAAATGCTTCAGCTGAATATTGAGAAGCAGGCCCTTTCCAAAGAAGACGATGATGCGAGCAAGGAGAGGTTGAAAAAAATAGAGGAGGAGCTTTCCTCATATAAGGAAAGGTATGATGCCATGCATCTTGAGTGGCTCAATGCCAAGGAGAGCATAGCCTCTCTTAGAGAGAAGAAGGCTGAGCTGGAGAGACTCAACGCCGAAGAGGAAATGGCAGAGCGAAGTGGGGATCTTTCGAAGGCTGCCATGATAAAGCATGGCACCATTCCTCAGCTTCAGGGAGAGCTCAAAGCTGCGGAAAGCAAGGTACAGAGCCTTGGCGGGATACTCAAGGAGGAGGTTACCGAAGATGATATTGCAAAGGTTGTCTCCATCTGGACTGGAATACCGGTTGCCAAGATGATGGGCTCCGAAAAGGAGAAATACCTTACTCTCGATAAGACCCTTGCGGAGAAGGTCATCGGTCAGGATGAGGCTATAAAGGCTGTAAGTAATGCGATCAGACGAAACAAGGCCGGCATATCAGATGAGCATAGGCCTCTCGGTTCTTTCCTCTTCGCAGGTCCGACAGGTGTCGGTAAGACACTGCTTGCAAAACAGCTGGCATTCCTGCTCTTCGATGATGAGAAAGCTCTTACAAGGATTGATATGAGCGAGTACATGGAGAAGTTCTCTGTCTCCCGTCTTATCGGAGCCCCTCCAGGATATGTCGGTTACGAGGAAGGTGGACAGCTTACCGAGGTCGTAAGAAGAAGGCCGTACTCTGTAATTCTCTTCGATGAGATAGAGAAAGCCCATCCTGATGTGTTCAACATCCTTTTACAGGTACTTGATGACGGAAGGCTTACGGATGGCCAGGGAAGGCTCGTCGATTTCACGAATACGATAATAATCATGACGAGCAACCTCGGTTCGGAGTATATTCTCCGCGACAGGGAGCATGCCAAGGAGAATGTCATGAATGCGATAAGAAGCGCGTTCAAACCTGAATTCGTGAACAGGATTGATGAGATCGTAGTATTCAATCCTCTTGGGGAGAGTGAGGTTAGAAAGATAGTACGTCTTGAGCTTGAAGCTCTGAAGGAGCGAATGGAGAAGAAAGGTATTGCTCTCAGCTGGAATGAAGATGTTGAGAACGAGATCATGAAAGCTGGATTCGATCCGACATTCGGAGCCCGTCCTATAAGAAGGGCGATTCAGAACGAGGTAGAGAACCCACTGTCAATCTACATGCTTGGTGGTGGGGATGTGGACCCCTCAAAGGGTATTCACCTTGTCATGAGAAATGGCAGTGTCTCCGTTGAGTAACGCTCTGTAACGCTCAGGCGTGTCGATATCGAAAACACATCCGATGGACGCGGGGTATATGATGATTCCCTCATCCTCAAGATAATCTTTGAAAGGCTTTGAGCTTGTCTCAAGGCCTTTTTTCAGCCTCCTGGGTACGAATACGGGATTTCCCATTGCCCCTTCGTATCCAGCTCTGGCTGGAATGTTGAGACTTAGATATCTCAGCCCTATAATCCAGTCATCTTCTTTTAGAAGAGGAAGGTCCCCAGGAAGGATTGCTACATCATCCCAGACTCCATCAAGGCCAACAAGCGTGCTTTCCTTCTGCCCTTTTTCATAATGCTCATTTACTCTTATCTCGACATCAGGATAGTTGGAGAGTGCTTTCCTTATTTTCCCTTCATCATGGCCAAGAACGGCTATTATCCTGTCTGAAAGTGAGAGTGCGGATGAGAGTGTGCTCTCAAAAAGGAATTTATCTTTATATGGGAGGAGAAGCTTGTTTTCTCCCATTCTCTCTGAAAGCCCTGCAAGGAGGAAAATCGTTGTCATAGGGATATTATAGCCTTGCCTCGAGAGCGGGGAAAGTCTTATTCTTCTATCCATGATAGCAACGGTAATCAATGCATTGGCAGTTATTATAGGCGCAACTCTTGGCCTTTTCTTCAAATCAAAAATAAAAAGTGAGTTCAAGACCATAGTCATGACATCATCGGGTCTTATTACACTTGCTCTCGGCCTTGGCATGGCGTTCGATTCTCCGGATACCCTTGCCTCTCTTTTCTCCCTGATACTTGGTGGTTTTGCCGGAACGGCGATGAGAATAGAGGCCCGTGTGCTATCTCTGGGGGAGAGATTCGCGCCTAAGGGGGAAGGGGAGGACATGTCGTTCGGCGTCGGTTTCTTGAACTCCAGCCTTCTTTTCTGTTCCGGAGCAATGAGCATAGTTGGAAGCATTGATGCGGGAACTGTTGGTAATTATGATCTTATTCTTATTAAGAGCGTGATGGATGGTTTCATGGCTGTTGTGTTTGCCGCCGCATACGGAAAGGGTGTATTCCTTTCCGCAGCTACGATAATAGTCTATCAGGGGTTCTTCACGCTTGCTGGAGGATTTCTAAGCCCTCTACTCGGAGAGGAGGGTATTGCGATAATAAGTGCGGTCGGCGGGTATCTTCTGGTGATGCTTGCACTCTCCCTTCTGGAACTAAAAAAGATAAAGACTGGGGATTTCCTCCCTGCCTTGGTATTTGCACCTATCCTTCTTTATCTTTTTTCATATCTTCCAATTTGAATGTCACCAGAACTTAAACCACTCTTCTCCATCCCTGCGGATAAGAAAGGTTGCTAAAACTTTTCTAGCTGTTTCTGGATTCTGAAGCATTCCTATCAAGCTGTCTTCATGGTACTTGTAATTCCTTTTGCACCAGCTTTTATCCTCTCTCATCCATAGATATACATCAAAGTAATCATCCTCAATCTCCAATTCAGAACCGAAGCTTACAAAAAGCCTCGCAACTATCCGTTTTTCTTTTTCCATTGTGTCCTCTCTTTTTAGTTGTCTATGCTATTTAGTTGCGTAAAACATGGAAAATGTTCACATAAATTTTTCAAACAATATCGAATCAGGCATAACAGTTCATTTATATAGAGGAAATAGGGTAGTTGCGTTTCTTTTCCTTAGGATTAAGAGCAGATATGTTACCATCAGGACGTATATATTAGATTTTCTGGAGAAAAGATGAATTTTAATCAGCTTTGTGATTGGTTTAAAGGTTATGGTGCGTCAGAAATCATCTTCAAAGAATTATCCGAGAATGATAATTCGAAGAATCAGGTATATCTTGGTGGTTCTTACGAGGTTCTTCAGGAGATTCCTCATGGTGATATTATCACATATGCTGACTGTAAAAGACCGAACATGAAAGCAAAGTTGGATTTCTGGTGGATTAGAGATGATGGAACGGTTGGAAATGCCCCTGGTGCACAGTTGATTCTGTATCCCAAATATCCTGAGGTCCGGCTATCTGGATTCTTGAAAGGGTGCAGAACGGCACCTTCAGATCATTTTCAAACAATAACCAGAAATGATAGGACAGGTATGAAAGACGGTAGAGTGTTGGTTCTATCTCCCGTCGGTAGGAGAATATATGCTTATCTTGCTCCTCGAGGTTCATCGATTGCAACTTATCTGATAGGACAATCTCATGACGGTCTGTTTGGCCGTATTGAATTCGGCTTTGAGAACTCTAAGAGTGAGCTCATTTGTCATCTGAGAAAGCAGTATAAAACAAATCCTCATGAACGCGTGAGAATGTATCCTGATGGCAGTATGAGGCCGTATGTGGCGAGAAATGCTGCAGGATATACGCTTGAGGCGAGTTTTGGAATCATTCCAAATGGATTACCTGCACCTGATTTTAAAGGCTGGGAGCTAAAATGCTATGATAAATCATCAATTACGTTGATGACTCCGGAAACTGATGGTGGCTTATATGATAAGCTCGGAGCTAGAGAATTTATAAAACTATATGGTCATAATTCTGAAGATGGGGGAATGTATTTCACGTGTCCGTATCGTGCGGTAATGGCTTTGGATATGGAATGCCTGATCTTCATGGTATTTCCCGTACTCTCAGTGCCAGGTACTATAAGGACGGTTCCGAAATCCTTATCAATCGAGGGGAGGGGGAGATCCCTCGTAGTCTCACACCGAGAGAATGTGCACGGCTTCAGGGATTTCCAGATACATTCAAGATAGTCGTGAGTGATACTCAGGCCTATAAGCAGTTTGGCAATTCTGTTGTGGTCCCTTTGATGACTGCTGTGGCAGAGATTGTTGTTAAGAAAGTTGAAGAGCTGGATAATAGAAAGACCTCTTCTGAGCAAAATGGAGAGGAAAGAGCCTCTTAGACATTTAGAAATAGAATAAAAAGAGGCCCGGCTTCTCACCAGACCTCTCATGGATTTAAAGGATTTTACTTTGCATCCTTGTTTCTTGCATCCTCAAGAACCGTATCATCCTTTGCTTTCTTAACCTTGCAAGGGGAGACGTTCCAGATGTCTTTCGCGTACTCCTTTATGGTTCTGTCGGAACTGAATTTAGCAGAGGCTGCGATATTGAGTATCGCTTTCCTGTTCCATTCCCTCTGGTTGTCCTTATAAAGCTTCTCCGCCTCCTCGTGTCTATCATGATACATTCTGAGATCTGCGAAGAGGAAATACTTATCGCCGTAATCGAAGAGGCTCTTTCTGAGAGGTTCGAAAATATTCGGCTCATGGATGTTGAAGTAATCGGATTCAATCAGAGCCAGCATAGCCTTGATTTCATCATCCTTCTCAACCCATTCATACGGATTGTACGTCTTTGAAAGCTCTGCAATCTGGCTCTCCGTATGGCCGAAGATGAAGATGTTATCCATTCCAACTTCCTCCGCCATCTCAACGTTCGCACCATCGAGTGTACCGAGAGTGAGAGCTCCGTTACACATGAATTTCATGTTGCCCGTACCGGAGGCTTCCGTTCCCGCTGTTGAGATCTGCTCTGAGATGTTTGTAGCAGGAATCACGTTCTCAGCCATCGTTACGCGGTAGTTCGGCATGAAGTGCACCTGAAGAATCTTGTTCACCTGGCTGTCTGAATTTATCACAGCTGCTATGTTATTGATGAACTTGATAATAAGCTTTGCGTTTACATATCCAGGGGCGGCCTTTCCTCCGAATAGGAATGTCGTCGGGGTGAAGGAATTCCTGTAAGCCTCATCATTCTTCATCCTGTTGTAGATCATTAGGATGTTAAGGGCGTTGAGAAGCTGCCTTTTGTATTCATGGATTCTCTTTATCTGAACATCTACGAGAGTGTCAGGATTGAGTGTTATTCCGCAATCCTTTCTAAGGAATTCTGCGGCATTGAGCTTTGCTTTGTATTTGATCTTTGAGAAATCCTCGATGAAAGAGTCGTTATCAGCAAAAGATGCGAGCTTCCTTATCTCCTCAAAGTCCGTAATCCATTTGTCTCCGATCGCACTCGTAATGAGTTTTGCAAGCTCTGGGTTCGCATCCAGAAGCCATCTTCTCTGTGTGATTCCGTTCGTCTTGTTATTGAATCTTTCGGGATAGATTGTATAGAACTCCGGGAACATGCTCTTCTTGAGAAGTTCTGAGTGCAACTCTGCAACACCATTCGTGCTATGGCTTCCTATGATTGAAAGGTTTGCCATTCTTACCATCTTCGGGTTACTTTCCTCGATGATGGAGACCTTTGCGATCTTGCCTGACTGCATCGGGAAGAAGGAGACAGCATCGCTGATAAATCTCTGGTTAATTTCGTAGATGATTTGCATGTGGCGTGGCAGAAGGCTCTCAAGCATTGGAAGAGGCCACTTCTCAAGCGCTTCCGGCATGAGCGTGTGATTTGTGTAGCCCATCGTCTTTACAGTGATATCCCAAGCCTCGTCCCATCCGAGTCCTTCCTGGTCGATAAGGAGCCTCATGAGCTCTGGAATTGCAAGAGATGGGTGTGTGTCATTTAGCTGTATTGCCGTCTTGTTCGGGAACTCCTTCCAGCTCACACCGTCTCTCTTTGCTCTTCTGATGGCATCCTGAAGTGAACAGGAGACGAAGAAGTACTGCTGCTTCAGCCTGAGCTCCTTACCCATGTAGAGTGTGTCGTTAGGGTAGAGCACCTGAGAGAGTGTCTCAGCGTTGATTTTGTTCCTTACAGCTTCTGTGTAATCACCACTGTTGAATTCCTGGAAAGAGAAGCCCTCTGGACTCATCGCACTCCAGAGCCTCAATGTGTTGATGGTCTTACCACCATAACCGACAATTGGCGTATCATATGCCATGCCGTTCACCTGCTCCTTCGGCTCCCATACGAAGATGTCCCTTCCGTTCTCTCTGTAGGATTTTACCTCTCCTCCAAAATAGACGGGGAATACGAGGTCTCGACGCATGATTTCCCACGGGTTCCCATCTTTGAGCCAGTTATCGGGCTGCTCAACCTGCCAGCCATTCTTTATCTGCTGGTTGAATATTCCATAGTTGTACCTGATTCCATAACCATATGCAGGAATCTCAAGAGTTGCGAGAGAATCGAGGAAGCATGCTGCAAGGCGTCCAAGACCTCCGTTTCCAAGTCCTGCGTCCGGCTCCTGGTCCCTTAGTTCCTCCCAATCATAGCCGAGACTCTTGAGTGCGTCCTTGACCTGATTCTCAAGTCCGAGATTGATGACGTTGTTCGTCATTGCCCTTCCCATGAGGAATTCAAGAGAGAGGTAATACACTCTCTTTCCCTTCTTTTCTTTCTGCGTCTTTCTTGTAACATCCCACTGATGGATGATCCTGTCCCTGATGGCCAGTGATATGGCCTGGTATCTTGCCTGATTGTCTCTGTGATATACGTCCGAATCGAATGTGTATTTCAGCTGCTCAGCGAAATCCTGAGCTATATCCTTGCTGACTCTTCCGTAACGTGTCTTTGTTTCTGTTGCCATAAGATATAGTCTCCCAGTAATGGAAATTTGCCATTCTATAATAGATAATTTTTTACTACATATTCAACTGTAAAAACCTTGTAAATAAAAATAGAGGGGAGAAAATGACCGTTTATGGCCCTAAAAGTTGGAAAAAGTTCCGATATTTTGCAGAATATGTCACGTTAATTTCATCCCCGGCTGAAAATTGTTTGCAATATATTGACAAAATACTCCATCTTTTGTTATTGTAGCTGGTGCATGTTTTGAGAACATGGTTTTTGTCCATGGCTGGATGTGCGCGATTGATGCCCTTGTAGCTCAGTGGTAGAGCACCACCATGGTAAGGTGGGGGTCGCCGGTCCAATCCCGGCCGAGGGCTCTAAAGAAAAAACGGTTCTATACCGAGGAGAGAATATGGCAAGTTCAAAGAAGAAAGGACCTGTAGAAAAGATTGCTTTACAGTGCACTGAGTGCAAGCAGAAGAACTATACTACCGAGAAGAATCGCCGTAATACGCCGAATAAGCTCGAGCTTATGAAGTATTGCCCGTTTGAGCACAAGCACACCCTTCACAGGGAAACAAAGATTAAATAAGAAGTTCTAGCCGGCTCAAGGCTCGTATAGGTCAATAGCTCCAATGGTAGAGCGGCGGTCTCCAAAACCGCATGTTGGGGGTTCGAGTCCCTCTTGGCCTGTAGGATCCTTGAGCTTGGTTGTCTTAGAGAGGTTCCAATGAAGAAGATTGTAAGATATTTCAAGGAATGCGTTGCAGAGATGAAGAAGGTAAGCTGGCCTACAAGACAGGTTGTGCTTCAGTCAACGGGTGTTGTAATCATCTCAACAATCATCTTTGCTATTGTTCTTGGCCTTGTAGACGTGCTTCTTGGTCTCGGCCTCGACTTACTGTTCTAGGATTTAAGATATGGCGAAAGGTTGGTACGTAGTCCACACATACTCAGGATATGAGCAGAAGATTGAGAGAATCATAAACAAGCTCAGACAGAATGATCCTGAATTCGAACTTTACTGCACGGGCGTGAACGTTCCTATGGAAACCGTCGAAGTCCTCAATGAGAAAGGGGAAAGGAAGATGGAGCAGAGGAAGGTTCTTCCTGGATATATCCTCGTCGAGCTTGATCTTGAGGAGAGGAACTGGAGAGCAATCACGACCAAGATTATCAGGATTCAGGGTGTTACTGGATTCTTAAGTGCAGATAAGTCGGGACTTGTTCCTCCGACACCGCTCTCTGCCAGAGAGCACCGCTCGATTCTTGAGCGCACGGGAGAGATTGCTCCCGAAAAGACATTCAGACCGAAGCAGGATTTCGAGAAAGGAGAGGAGGTTCTTGTTACAAGCGGACCTTTCGCATCTTTCAAGGGAACTGTTGAGGATATTGACCTGCAGAAGGGCAAGCTTCGCCTTTCACTCGAGATTCTCGGACGTTTCACACCAGTGGATGTCGATTTCTCACAGGTTGAAAAGACCGTCCAGTAAGCACTGGATGGCTTTTGATTTTTGAAATAGTTTATTTTATAAGCTATAAAACTCCCTTGCAATAGCAAGGTGGGAGCCTGATCGTAGACAGGCGTTAATACCAGCGCACGGCCCGAATATATCCGGTCAACTCAGACCAGGCCGAAAGCGTAAGGAGATTGAATATGGCAAAGAAGAAGGTTACTGCAATAATCAAGTTGCAGTGTCCGGCACAGAAGGCCACACCAGCGCCACCAGTTGGCCCTGCTCTTGGTCCTCATGGTGTCAGTGCCCCACAGTTCGTTCAGCAGTTCAATGACAGGACTAAGTCATTCGAAGCTGGACTCATCGTACCAGTTGTCATCACTGTTTATCAGGACAAGAGCTTCACTTTCGAGCTCAAGACTCCTCCAGCTGCAGTGCTTATCAAGAAGGCACTTGGGCTTGAGACAGCATCCGGCACACCTAACAAGACGAAGGTTGGAAAGCTTACTGATGCTCAGCTTACAGAAATCGCAACTACAAAACTTCCGGATCTCAACGCAAACGATATCGAAGCTGCGAAGAAGATTGTTGCCGGAACAGCTCGCTCAATGGGCGTAGAGGTGGAGAAGTAAGATGAAAAGAGGTAAGAAATATCAGGAAGCTGTCAAGAAGATTGACAGGACAAAGGTCTACTCTCTCGACGAGGCGGTAGCTCTCGTAAAGGAGCTTTCTTTTGCAAAGTTCCCTGAGACCGTAGAGGTATCAGTCAAGCTTTCTCTCAAGAAGAGTCAGTCCGTAAGAGACACAGTAGTTCTTCCAAACCAGTTCTCCGCTCAGAAGAAGATTCTCGTCTTCGCAAAGGGTGAGAAGGCTCAGGAAGCACTTGATGCAGGAGCTGCATACGTCGGCGATATCGATCTTATCGAGAAGGTAAGAGGCGGTTGGCTCGATTTCGACGTTGCTGTAGCTACTCCAGACATGATGAAGGATGTTGGTCGTCTTGGACCGATCCTCGGACGCCGTGGACTTATGCCTAACCCGAAGACTCACACAGTTACCAACGACATCAAGGAAGCTCTCGCAGAGCTTAACAAGGGTCGTGTGGAGTTCCGCTCCGATAAGACTGGTGTAGTTCATATGGCTATCGGTAAGGTCAGCATGGAGAAAGAGCAGATCGTTGAGAATGCCCGCGTTACGATTGAGGAGATCATGCGCAGGAAGCCAAGTGATGCTAAGGGTGATTTCGTGCTCTCCGTAGCAGTCTCTTCCACAATGGGCCCTGGAGTCCATGTCGATGTTAAGGATGTTCTCGCATCCAGCAATAACTAGGAGTAGAAAATGGAAGATTACAAGACAAGAATTACCCAGGCTAAAGAGGATGCTGTAAAGGCGCTTCAGACGGAGTTCGAGGGATATAACAGCTTTATCTTCACCGACTATAGAGGACTTACTGTTGCTCAGATCACAGACATCAGAAAGGCACTGCGCCAGGAAGATGCCGCATATCGCGTCGTAAAGAACCGCTATGCGAAGATTGCACTTAAGAACCTTGACAGGTCAGGGGCTGAGGAGCAGATGGTTGGTCCTACTGCTGTCGCTCTTGCTAAGGGAGACAGTGCCAATGTTGTTGCTAAGAAGCTTTTCGAAGCTGCAAAGGACAATGGCAAGCTCCAGATCAAGGGTGCTCTTATCGATGGGGAGTTCATGAACTCCGCTCAGATCGAGGCACTTTCAAAGCTTCCTACGAAGCTCGAGCTCATCGCTTCCCTCATGGGTACGATGAAGGCACCGGTACAGAAGCTTGCAGCAACACTGCTTGCTTATGTCGAATCAAAGGGTGGAGCAGCAGAGGCTGCTTCAGAAAACTGAGAAATACGGTTTTAGTCTACAAGTAACCTGCTAAACCGTGAAAAAATAAGGAGTAGATAATATGGCTACAAAAGAAGAAATCCTAGAGTCCATTGCTAACATGACTGTAATGGAAGTTTCCGATCTCATTAAGATGATGGAAGAGAAGTTCGGTGTTCAGGCTGCTGCAGCTGCTGTTGCTGTTGCTGGCGGTGCTGCTCCTGCTGAGGCTGCTGCTGAGGAGCCTACAGAGTTCAACGTAACACTCAAGAGTGTTGATGCTGCAAAGAAGATTGCATGTATCAAGGAAGTTCGCGGTGTTACAGGTCTTGGACTTAAGGAAGCAAAGGACCTCTGCGAGAACGGTGGAGTTATCAAGGAAGGAGCTAGCAAGGAAGAGGCTGCATCCATTAAGGAGAAGCTCGAGGCTGCTGGCTGCGTAGTTGAAGTAGTAGCTGTTGCTGGCTAAGCTTTCTGAATCTTTTTACCGGGGAGAAATCCCCGGGAATATGCCATCGGCGACCCCGATGGCATAACGTGTCTTTTTAAGATATCGTTTTTATTAGTACTTCGGTGCTGAACAAGATGGGATTTTCCCATCCTATGGAGGTACAAATGGGTTCTAACGGTAAACCCTTAAAGAGAATGGACATCGGCTCTGAACTGCCGGAAGTCTGCACATTGCCAAACCTTATCGGTATTCAGACTGAATCCTATAAGAAATTCCTACAGCTGGACAGGCTTGAAAAAGGTCTTGAGCCCGATCCTGCTTATGGTCTGGAGCATATTTTCCAGACGGTATTCCCTATCAAGAGTCCCAATGATGACATGATGGTCCTTTATAACGGCTACACAGTCGACATGGAAGGGATCAAGTACTCTGAATCGGAGTGCAAGAAGAAGGGAAGAAGCTATGGCGTACCTGTAAAGGCAAAGGTAACGCTGAGTCTCAGAAGCGGCGAGATGAGAGAGAAGGAGATTTTCTTCGGAGATTTCCCACTCATGACCGACCGTGGTACATTTATCATTAACGGAGCTGAAAGGGTTATCGTATCCCAGATCGTACGCTCCCCAGGAATCGTATTCAAACTCGGAAAGAGAATGGATGCATCATCCGTTTTCTACGGGACACTATATCCATATGCGGGAACAAAGGTTGAGTTCGCACTTACAAGAAAGAATGAGAAAATCGATACCAAGAAGAGTGGTGATATCTCTTCAAATCAGGAGAAGAAGAGGGTAAATAACATCATTCAGGTAAGTATCGGTAAGAAACCGTTCCTTGTAACCTTCTTCCTTCGTGTTCTTGGAATTGATACGCGTGACAAGATTGTCAGCGCTTTCTATACAAGCCAGAAGATCAGCACGGCAGAGGACTATGGCGATCAGAAGTTCTACTGCTATAAGGACCTCAGAATTGATGAGGATCTTATCCATGCTGCGGGCGATGAGCTTGGAACCATCGAGCTTAGAGAGCTCAACAACATGGGAATTGCGGAGGTTGAGGTAATCGATGCAGGAGGAAAGGATATCGACCATCCTGAACTTGCTGTCATCAAGACACTCAAGAGAGAGTCCATCCTCTGTCCGCACTACAGGAATGAGGAATCGGAGGAGTTCCAGAACGAGTACATCAACCAGATTGTTGATGCATGTAAGAATGCCCTTCCTCAGAACCTTAAGACATTCCCTGATCCGAGCAGGATTATCAGTTATTTCCAGGAGATGTTCCTCCGTGCAAGGGGATTCGATCTTTCTAAGATCGGCCGCTATAAGCTCAACAAGAAGTTCTATGGCATGAATGAGGAGGAGTATAAGACCAGCACCTCTTTACTCCCTGAGGATGTCATTGAGACAGTAAGGAATCTTGAGCTTTTTTGCGAAGGCGGAATAAAGGAAGATGATATCGATGCTCTTGGAAACAGACGTGTAAGGACTGTTGGGGAGCTTCTTCAGAATAACATAATGGATGCATTCTCCCGTATGGCAAAAACAGCCAGGGAGAAGATGAACATTGCTGATGATACTGTGAAACCGCAGGAGATTATCTCAATCAAGCCGATTGTCGGTGCGATAAAGGAGTTCTTTGGCTCCTCTCAGCTTTCACAGTTCATGGATCAGGTCAACCCTCTTGCAGAGCTTACTCACAAGAGAAGGGTATCCGCACTCGGTCCTAAGGGTGGACTTTCAAGGAGCAGTGCACGTGCCATCTACGAAGTTAGAGACGTACACTATACTCACTACGGAAGAATCTGTCCTATCGAGACCCCTGAAGGCTCTAACATCGGTCTTATTCTCTCTCTTGCAAACTATGCACGTATCAATGATCTCGGATTCATTGAGACCCCGTATAGAAGGGTCGTCAACGGTGTCGTTACGAATGAGGTTAAATATCTTGATGCTAACGACGAAGAGAGATGCAAGATTGCACAGGGAAACGCGAAAATAGATGAAGACGGTCATTTCCTTGAAGAGGAGGTGTCCGTTAGAGAGAACGGGGATTATGGTACTGCTCGTCCTGAGGAAATCGACTGGATGGACGTATCTCCTAAGCAGGTAGTATCTGTTGCCACATCTCTTATTCCGTTCCTTGAGCATGATGACGCTAACCGTGCGCTCATGGGTTCAAACATGCAGCGTCAGGCGGTTCCTCTCGTATTCCCTGAGGCCCCGAGGGTTGGAACGGGAATGGAGCAGAGAGCGGCTTATGACTCCGGAGTTCTTATCAAGGCAAAACGCCCTGGAACGGTTAAGTACGTTTCCTCTACAAGGATTGAAGTACTCGTAGATAGGGAAGCCTCTGAGATTGAAGGCGAGATTGACAAGTATGAGGTTAATAAGTTTGAGAGAACGAACCAGGATTCCTGTCTCAACCAGAAGCCGATCGTGTATGTTGGAGACCATGTGGATGCCGGCGATGTGCTTGCTGACGGTCCTGCTACCGATAAGGGAGAGCTTGCTCTTGGAAGAAACATCCTTGTAGGTTTCGTTCCTTGGAACGGATACAACTATGAGGACGCTGTTCTTATCAGTGAGAGGGTTGTAAGGGAAGACATCTATACCTCAATCCATATCAAGGAATTCAGCGTAGATATCCGCGATACTAAGCTTGGGCCTGAGAAACTCACAAAGGATATTCCAAATACTTCGGAAAAACTTCTCGAGCATCTTGATAATGATGGTATCGTATGCATTGGAACATATGTTCGCCCGGGACACATCCTTGTCGGTAAGGTAACACCTAAGAGTGAGTCGGACACGACGCCAGAGGTGAAACTCCTCAATTCAATCTTCGGTGAGAAGGCAAAGGAAGTCCGCGACTCCTCTCTCAAAGTTCCACATGGAACAGAGGGAACGGTCATCGACATCCAGCACCTGCAGAAGAGTGATAAAGATGAGCTCCAGCCTGGAGTTGAACATACAATCAAGGTTCTCATTGCTACTAAGCGTAAGCTTAAGCAGGGTGATAAGATGGCAGGACGCCATGGAAACAAGGGTGTTGTATCCCGCGTTCTTCCTGAAGAGGATATGCCGTACATGGAAGACGGTACTCCACTCGATGTATGTCTTAACCCGCTTGGTGTTCCATCCCGTATGAATATCGGACAGCTGATGGAGACACAGCTCGGATGGGCTGCTGTCAAGAATGATGTCTGGTATAAGACACCGGTATTCCAGTCCGCATCCATGGAGCAGATTGAGGCTGAGATGGTAAAGGCAGGACTACCGAAGAACTCCAAGATCAGGCTTTATGACGGTCGCACCGGTATCCCGTTCGTGAATGACGTTTTCTGTGGCTACATCTATTACCTCAAACTTCATCACCTTGTTGATGATAAGATGCATGCCCGCTCTACGGGACCGTACTCGCTCGTAACCCAGCAGCCTCTCGGCGGTAAGGCCATGTTCGGTGGTCAGCGCCTTGGAGAGATGGAGGTGTGGGCATTTGAGGCATATGGTGCTGCAAACACCCTTCAGGAACTTCTTACCATAAAGAGTGATGACATGAAGGGAAGAGTGCAGATTTACGGATCAATCGTTAAGGGTGAGCCTACAAAGACCAGCAGCATGCCAGAGGCGTTCAACGTTCTCATGCAGGAGGTCCGAGGACTGGCTCTCGATATGTCCGTATATGATGAGAATGGCAAGCAGGTTCCACTCACAGAGCGTGATGAGGAGCTTATTGCCAAGAAAGAGAAAGGTACTTTCTAGGAGGAGAGAATGAAGGAAATTCAGGATTTCAGCACCATCAGGATTAAGCTGGCATCTCCCGAGCAGATTCTCGCATGGAGTTACGGGGAGGTAAAGAAGCCGGAAACTATAAACTACCGTTCTCTCCGCCCGGAGAGGGACGGACTCTTCTGCGAGCGCATTTTCGGAACTACGAAGGAATGGGAATGTTACTGCGGAAAGTTCAAGTCAAACAGATACAAGGGCGTCGTATGTGACCGCTGCGGTGTTGAGGTTTCCGATACCAAGGTACGCCGTGAGAGGATGGGACACATAACTCTTGCAGCCCCTGTCGCACATATATGGTTCTACAGGTCCACTCCGTCAATCATGAGCTATCTTCTTGACATCAAGAGGGCGGAGCTCATGGAGATTCTCTCATACGAGAAATACGTAGTCACCGATCCGGGAACACATACCGATGAGCTTAGAAAGAACCAGGTTCTCACGGAGGAGCGTTACGAGGCCCTCTATGACATGTATGGTGACACTTTCAAGGCCGCAATGGGTGCGGAGGCTATCTATGACCTCCTTAAGGACCTCGATCTTAAGGCTCTTTCCGAGGAGCTTAGAGCTCAGCTCAGCCAGAAGGAGGGAGCGAACAACAAGATAGATTCAAAGCTTCTTTCCCGTATCCGCTATTGCGAGGATTTCCTCACAAGCGGTAACAGGCCTGAGTGGATGATTCTCAAGGTCATCCCTGTCATTCCGCCAGATCTTCGTCCTATGGTTCAGCTTGATGGTGGACGCTTTGCGACGACTGACCTCAATGAGCTTTACAGAAGGGTCATCAACAGGAACAACCGTCTTGACCGCCTTATAAAGATTCAGGCTCCGGATATCATCATCCGCAATGAGAAGAGGATGCTTCAGGAGGCTGTTGACTCACTCTTCGATAACGCGAAGACCGCCAATCCTACAAAGGGATCTTCCAAGAGAGATCTTAAGAGCCTTTCTGACGGCCTTAAGGGTAAGCAGGGAAGATTCAGACAGAATCTTCTTGGTAAGCGTGTAGACTATTCAGGAAGATCGGTAATCGTTGTCGGACCTGAGCTGAGGATGCATCAGTGCGGAGTCCCATCAAAGATGGCTCTTGAGCTCTATAAGCCGTTCATAATGAAGAAACTCGTTCAGGATGGCGTTGCTCAGAACATAAAGAGGGCTAAACTCCTTGTTGAGAGTGAGGCTCCGGAAGTATGGTCTATCCTTGATGATGTTGTGAAAGAGCATCCAGTAATGCTTAACCGTGCACCTACGCTTCACCGTCTCGGTATCCAGGCATTCGAGCCTGTACTCGTAGAGGGAAAGGCACTGAAGCTTCATCCTCTCGTATGTCACGCATTCAATGCCGACTTCGATGGAGACCAGATGGCTATTCACGTTCCTCTTACACAGGCGGCACAGCTTGAGTGCTGGACTCTCATGCTTAGCACCACGAACCTGCTTGACCCTGCCAACGGTAAGCCTATCGCATTCCCTAGCCAGGATATGGTTCTCGGAATCTTCTATCTTACAAAGGAGATGCTTCCGCTTGAGGGCGAGGAGAAGAAGAGATTCAAGCACTTCGAGTCGATTGATGAGGTTGAGGCTGCAATCGATGCGGAGAGCGTCACATATAATGAGAAGATTTACTATCGCTTCAGAAAGGGCCTTGAGGTCGTTGACGAGAAGGGTAATGTAACTGTCTCCGATGGAAAGAGCTGGACTGCTACAACGGCAGGAAGGATTATCTTCAATTCAGCTATTCCAAAGGGTATTCCTTTCCAGAATTACTGCCTTGGCGATAAGCAGCTGAAGAAGGTGATTGGAGAGACGATCAAAAACCATAAGCCTAGCGTGGCTGTAGAACTCCTCGATTCCGTAAAGGATCTCGGATTCAAGTATGCAACCCTCTTTGGTGCTACTATCGGACTGTCCGATATGATCGTTCCTGAGGCGAAGAAGGAACTCATCGAGGAGGCTAACGAGCGCCAGACACAGGTCGTCGAGCAGTACAATGAGGGTCAGATCACTCAGGAAGAGAGATACAACCGTGTCATCGAAGTATGGACTGAGACGAACGAGAAGCTTACAAACGTGCTCATGGACGAGCTCAAAAAGAGCCAGAGGGGCTTCAATCCGCTCTTCCTCATGGCCGATTCCGGTGCCCGTGGTAGTAAGACTCAGATCCGCCAGCTTGGTGGTATGCGTGGTCTCATGGCCAAGCCGAATGGAAAGATCATTGAGCTTCCTATCAAGAGTAACTTCAAGGAAGGACTTTCAATCATCGAGTTCTTCATTTCTTCTAACGGTGCTAGAAAGGGTCTTACCGATACCGCTCTTAAGACGGCTAAGGCAGGATACCTTACTCGTAAGCTCGTCGATGTCGCACAGGATGTCGTCGTATCAGAAGAGGATTGTCAGACAATCAACGGTATCTGGACGAGTGCCGTACATGATGGAGACCAGATCATCGAGTCTCTTGCAAGCCGCATAGCTGGATCCTGCCCGGTTGAGGATGTTCTTCATCCGCTTTTGAAGGATGAGAACGGTAAGCCGGTGGTTCTTGCCAAGGCTAATGAGGAAATCAGCGATGAGACAGCTAAGCTCATAGAGGATGCGGGTGTTGAGCGCGTACTGCTTAGGACCGTTCTTACATGTGAGAGCGAGCATGGTGTCTGCCGCAAGTGCTACGGAAGGAACCTTGCGACCAACAGGACCGTTGAAATCGGAGAGGCTGTCGGTATCATCGCAGCCCAGTCGATCGGACAGCCTGGTACTCAGCTTACGATGCGTACGTTCCATGTTGGTGGTACCGCAAGTACCTCCACAAAGGACAACAAGCTTTCATTCGACTATCAGACGATTATCAGGGAGATCAAGGGACAGGTCATCAGAAGGGCTGATGGCGTAAACCTCTTCCCGAGAAAGGGCCATATTACGATTTCTAAGGTTCTTGAGGAAATCACAGGGCTTTACAGCAAGCTCCTTGTTGAGGATGGTTCTTCGGTTGTAAAGGGTTATCCGATGTATGTCTCCACAGGCGGTACAGAGGTCATAAGCAAGAATAACGGAAGACTTACGATCGTAGGAGATAGGACGTTCATCCTTTCAAGTGCGAACGAGTACAAGGTACCATCAGGTGCTGAGCTCCATGTAAGGGAAGGACAGGTTGTCGATGCCGGTGAGCCGATCATCACGTTTGATCCGTTCTCAAGCCCGATCATCAGCGATGTAAGTGGTACTGTTATCGAACTTGCTGATTTCGTCCTCGATAAATCCTACAGGAGGATTGTCAACGAGGCTGGAGAGTCGGAGCTTCTCGTGGTTCCGTCCGCACAGCTTGGACAGTTCCATCCGACAATCATAATAGAGGATGCGAGTGGCAATCAGTTCCGCTTCCCGATTCCTGGTGGATCGTACATGGTCGTCAAGGAAGTGGGTGAGGTGATTGAAGCTGGTGATACACTTGCAAAAGAGGCTATCGACAGTGCTACTACGAAAGATATCGCCGGCGGTCTTCCTCAGGTTGACTCACTCTTTGAAGCTCGTCATGGAAAGGTTGCATCTTCCAACAAGGTCAACCCGATCATCCTCTCCCGTGTCAACGGTACGGTTGTCAAGATTGACAACAAGACAGGTGGCGGTTCAACCACTGTTGTAATCCGTGACATCTTCGGAAAGGATCATCCTCATAAGGTATATACCAAGGATGCACTTCTGTCCGTAAGAGAGGGTGACGAGGTAAAGGCTGGAGATGCACTCTGTGATGAGACGGTCACAAGCCGTGAGGTTCTTGATGTTCTTGGTGAAAATGCTGTTCTCTCATTCTTGGTTGAGGAGATCCAGAAGGTCTACAGAATGCAGGGAGTAGAGATTAACGAGAAACACCTTGGAATCATCATCCGCCAGATGCTGAAGAAGGTTGAGATTGTGCGCGCTGGAGATACGCAGTTCGTCAAGATGCAGAGAGTCGATAAGAATCTCTTCAGACGTGTCAACGATGAGGCTAAGAAGCAGGGTAAGCAGCCTGCGATTGCACGCCCTGTTCTTCAGGGTGTGTCCGAGGCGGCACTCAGCGTAGACTCCTTCATCTCGGCAGCTTCGTTCTTAAGCACGACGAAAGTCTTGACAAACGCAGCAATTGCGGGTAAAAAGGATGAGTTGCGCGGTCTCAAAGAGAACGTAATCATCGGTCATCTCATTCCAGCTGGAACCGGTATGAAGAGGTACAGGGAAGTTCACCTTGATGACGAGAAGCTTCTTGAGCTCCAGGCCGAAAAGGACAGGGAGAGGAAGATGAAACCAGCTGAGGTGAGCAGCGCTGAAGAGCACGAGATCGAGGATATCGCAGATATGAAGACTCTGGGAGAAGAGGACGCAGAGGGAATGGAGATCGTTTCCGACGAGGAGTAAGGCCTCGTTTGTGTCTTCTCTCATGCTGACCAGTGTTTTTAGATATAGCCGGTGCCTGTGCGTCGGTAAGTCTTCCTTTTTTGTGAGGAGAGGAAGAGAAATCAAGGAGCGTATCGAAAGATGCCTACTATTAATCAGCTAATTAGAAAGGGCAGACAGAGCTCAAAGAGCAAGACAAAGAGCCCTGCTCTCGAGGGATGCCCGCAGAAAAGAGGTGTCTGCACCAGAGTTATGACAGTAACACCTAAGAAGCCTAACTCAGCTCTCAGAAAGGTAGCCAGGGTTAGACTTTCAAACGGAATCGAGGTTACTGCTTACATTCCTGGTATCGGACATAACCTTCAGGAGCACTCTGTTGTGCTTATCAGAGGTGGAAGAGTAAAGGACCTTCCTGGTGTACGTTATCACATCATCAGAGGAAGCAAGGATACTCTTGGAGTTAACGACAGAAAGAGAAGCCGCTCTAAGTACGGTGCTAAGAAGCCAAAGGCCTGATAGGAGGGAGGAGTAAAATGTCTAGAGGTTTGAACGTCCCAAGAAGGTCAACAGCTGCTGATGCCGTATATAACAGCCAGGTCGTTGCAAGATTCATCAACAGGATGATGGTTGATGGAAAGAAGAGTATCAGCACGAACATCCTTTACAGGGCAATGAATAAGATTGAAGAGAAGTCAGGTGAAAAGGCTCTCGATGTCTTTACAAAGGCAGTTGAGAACGTAAAGCCTGTCGTCGAGGTTAAGAGTAGAAGAGTCGGTGGTGCCACCTATCAGGTTCCTGTTGAAATCAAGGAAGGAAGAAGGGAAGCACTTGCCATGAGATGGCTCATTAATGCAGCACGTGCAAGAAACGGCAAGACAATGGCCGACAAGCTTGCTGACGAGCTGATGGATGCGTACAACAGCACAGGTGCAGCTTTCAAGAAGAAGGAAGATACACACCGCATGGCAGACGCAAACAAGGCATTCAGCCATTTCAGATTCTAATTGGTGCCAAGCATCAGAAAGGTCTCCTTGCGGAGGCCTTTTTTGTTAGCCACTAGGTGCTATTATATGATGTATCGCCATAATGAACGTTTCAGACGTTGACTCCTGATTTCTTTGCAATCTCGTACACTTCTGAAAGCGAAAGACCAAAGTTCTTTGCTACATCCTCTGCACTCGCCATCCCGCTTTTCAAGACAATACCGATTGCATCATCACGCCCCTGTTCCATACCTTTTTTCATGATTCTTTCACTGTAGTTATCAAATGTCATATGTCCAGCCTCCGTGTTCTTGACCTCTCCAACAGCCTCCTTTAGAGGATCGTCATGCATCTCTTCATATTCCCTGCACCTGATATTATACATCATTCTTCCCATATCATC
>CALXKU010000028.1 GCA_944389025.1 uncultured Spirochaetaceae bacterium | reverse complement strand
ACAAAGTGAAATGATTGCTGCCGCATTCATCCTGCAGGACTAGCCTGTCAGGTTTTCTTGCGGCAACTTTTATAAAGTTAAGAGAATGATTTATGTAAGTAGCGTCCATGCGCTTAACGAAAGAGGGAGAGATGGGATCATAGCAGAAGCAGAGCATTATGATAGCGAATGCGTCGTTGGAGAATATGCGAAAAGCAAAGCTGTAGCAAGCAATATGATCTCGACGCCGTGAAAAGAGGTCTCGATGCCTCTCTAGTCCTTCCCTCGGGGATAATAGGGCCTGGGGACACAGGAAGAAATCATCTGGTTCAACTCTGCTCTGCGTTTCTCTCAGGGCACCTTCCCCTTGCTGTAACTAGAGGCTATGACATGGTCGATGTCCGGGATG
Source organism: uncultured Spirochaetaceae bacterium (assembly GCA_944389025.1). Classification (GTDB taxonomy): domain Bacteria; phylum Spirochaetota; class Spirochaetia; order Sphaerochaetales; family Sphaerochaetaceae; genus Ornithospirochaeta. The sequence continues at coordinate 25,315 of CALXKU010000028.1, read as the reverse complement.
TGGCAGATGGAATATTAAGCGCACTGGAAAAAGGAAGGACTGGGGAAAGCTACATACTCTCAGGTCATTACACAAGCATCAGGGAACTTATCGGATACATGGCTGCCTTTTCAGGGAAGAAAACTGTCCTGTGCATTCCAATAGCACTTGCGAAGGCAGCCTCTCCCCTGTTTTCTCTCTTCGCAAAGGCAAGTGGAAAAAGGCCGCTTTTTACAAGTTACAGCCTTATGACACTCGAGAGCAAGTCCAGATTCTCCCACGAAAAAGCAACAATGGAGCTCGCATATGAGGCAAGAGATATATCGGAGAGTGTAAGAGATATGGTGTCATATCTGAAAAAGGAAGGTTGTAAGATTAATAGAAGGGGTGAAATCAAAAGGACAAAAAATTCTCCCCAAAAGAGGTTTTCTCTTCAGGGGAGTTAATCTCAGTTATCACTGAGTTCTTTCTGGGGGCGACCTACTTTTCCTTTTCTGGAGAGGAGCCAGGCATATGTCTTATCATCAATCACATACCTGCCGCCCACCTTCTTAACGCCTTTTTTCTTAAGCTTGGCAGAAACGGATGCGACAGAGACTCCGAATTCCGCCGCGACTTCCTTAACAGTGCGAACCATAAAATCCTCCCCTTTGTAAAGATTATTCACCTCAGGCAAGGATTTTTATCTAAATACTTTCTTTTGTCAACCTGTCAACCAAACAATACTCTTTCTATTATAAGCAGTTATGTCAAAAATTATCGCAGGCTCAGAAAAAATTATTTAAAGTGACCTCAAGAAAAGGACTTTCAATATTTTTTGTCAATATCCAAGCTGACACATGGCATCCGCAACTTTCTTAAACCCTGAGATATTCGCCCCTTTCTGATAGTTGACATACCCGTCACTCTCCAGCCCTTCCTTGATACATGAGGCATGAATTCCCTCCATTATGGTCCTCAGGCGCTGATCGACTTCCTCCTTTGACCACTTAAGGTGCATGGCATTCTGACTCATCTCAAGACCGGAGACCGCAACACCACCTGCGTTAGCCGCTTTTCCAGGGGCGGTTGGAATCCTCGCATTAATGAAAGCTTCATAGGCTCCCCTGGTAAGACCCATGTTCGAAGTCTCTACGACATACTTCACTCCGTTTGATATCAGGTTCTTCGCATCGCTCTCATCCAACTCATTCTGAATAGCGCATGGGAAGGCCATATCAACAGGAACCTCCCAAGGCTTCCTGCCAGCAACAAAGGTCGCTCCGAATTTCTTCGCATATGGTTCAACGACATCATTGTTGGTGCTTCTTAGATAAAGCATGTAAGACCATTTCTCAGGAGTGTTGATTCCCTTCTCATCAAGGATGTAGCCGTCAGGACCCGATATCGTGATAACACGCGCACCCATCTGGCTGGCTTTCATCACGGCGCCCCACGCGACGTTTCCGAATCCAGATATCGCAATCCTTTTTCCTTCCATGCTATCAGAGTGGGCTTTGAGCATCTCAGAGGCGAAATACATCGTTCCAAAACCTGTTGCCTCAGGCCTTATGAGAGAGCCTCCGAACTCAAGACCTTTTCCAGTAAGGACGCCTGTGTTCTCTCCCCTGATTCTCTTATATTGTCCATAAAGGTAGCCGATCTCCCTTCCACCTACCCCGATATCCCCCGCCGGTACATCGGTGTCTGGACCAAGATACTTCTGAAGCTCGGTCATGTAAGATCTGCAGAAACGCAGGATCTCGTTATCGCTCTTTCCCTTAGGAGAGAAGTCGGAGCCCCCCTTTCCTCCTCCCATGGGAAGACCTGTGAGGCTGTTCTTGAATATCTGTTCGAAAGCCAGGAACTTCAAAGAGCTGAGGGTGACAGAGGAATGGAAACGCAGTCCGCCCTTGTAAGGCCCGAGCGCGTTATTGAACTGCACCCTGTAGCCTCGATTGACCTCTATCTCATGCTCGTCGTTCTCCCATTCGACCTTGAATGAATATACCCTGTCCGGTTCGGTTATCCTCTCCAGTATCCTGTTCTTGATATAAAGAGGATTGTCGTTGACGGTATCCATAACGGAAGAAAGGACCTCCCTTACGGATTCGATGAATTCGCTCTCCCCGGGGTTCTTCTGGGAAAGAGTGTTGATGAAAGAATCCAGCTCGTACATTTCTTACTCCTCAGTCTCAGATTATGACCGTTTTTTAAAGTCGTCAAGAAAATTAAGTATTTCATAAAATTTTGAGGAAATATTTTTAAATTTCTTCAAATTATTTCTTCTTTTTTACAAATTATTGCAAGATTTTTTTAGAATGCTCAAACCAGTAAAACAACACATAAGCAAATATTGATATGGCATTCCACCCTCTCCTCCTGTAGAATCATGATATGTATCTACTTGACCAGACCTGGATGCCTTTCAGCAACCTGATGCTAAGGCACATATACACCGTCCTTCTTATCTGCTCCGACTACGACAGGTTCATGCTCGAAGAGGATGGAAGGGTCGAAGAGGAGCTTTATAAGGAATATACAGCACTCGGACTCTCAAACCCTCCTAAAATTAGCCATACAAGCAGAGAGGAAGAGGCTCTGAATCTAATAAAACAGAGGAATTTCGATCTTGTAATAACAATGCTCGATATCGCAAGTGGCAGGGTAGAGAAACTCTGTGAGAACATAAAGAAGATAAAACCGTACATGCCGATCATAGCCCTCTCCCCTTCTCCCGATCACAGAAAGGCAAGGATTTTAAAGGGTGAGAACTGTCCGTACATAGACTACATGTTCTACTGGCAGGGCAACGCCTCCCTTTTCCTTGCCATGGTCAAACTTATCGAGGACAGGATGAACATCGACCATGATACAAAAGAGGCGGATGTCCAGGTCATAATCCTCGTAGAGGACTCTGTGAGATTCATCTCCTCATATCTGCCCCAGATGTATACGGCCCTGATCAGACAGAACAGGATAAGCATACTCGAGGCTCTCAACGAATGGGGCCGCACGCTCAGAATGAGAGGGAGGCCGAAGATCGTCCTTGCAAGGAATTTCAATGAGGCCTGGAACCTCTTCTCCACATACAGGGAGAACATACTGGGTGTGATCACCGATGTGTCATTTCCTTATGAGGAGGGAAGAGAGAAAGCCGGGCTTGAGCTTGCCAGACGCATAAAGGAGGCCGACAGCGAGATACCGGTACTCATCCAGTCCAGGGACCGAGAGAACGAGAAGGAGAGCCGGGCGCTCGGATGCGATTTCCTCTATAAGCTCTCCCCTACGCTTCTCATGGATCTTGAGGACCATTTCGTCCACTCTTATAATTTCGGGCCTTTCATATTCATCGACCCGAGGACTGGAGAAGAGATTGCCAGGGCTGTGACGATGAAGGAAGTCCAGCATCTCATAAAAACGGTTCCGATAGAATCATTCGTCTATCACTCGAGGCGCAACGATTTCTCGCGATGGCTGAGGGCGCAGTCGCTATACACACTCGCCTCCATGATAAAGCACATAAACATAAAGGAAGGAGACGATCCTGAGGATATAAGGAACGAGCTTTATAACACTATAAAGGAATACCGCTCCGACAGGACGCGGGGTGTGATTGCGGAGTTCAGTAAGGAGCATTACGATGAGACACTGCATTTCTCCAGGATAGGAAAGGGCTCAATGGGAGGAAAAGGACGGGGGCTAGCCTTCCTTGCGGCGGAGATGCATGCTCTAGGGCTGAGGAAAAAGTACGAGAAGATCCTTTATCTCTCAACCCCGAGAACGGTCGTCATAACCACAGAGCTCTTCGACATGTTCATGGTGCAAAACGGCCTTGACGATCTTTCATTCGTAGAGAAAAGCGACAGCGAGATTCTCTCCATTTTCCTCTCAAAAGAGATTCCGCTCTACCTCAGAGACTGCCTGCGCCAGATACTCCAGGTGATAAAAGTTCCCATCTCAGTGCGCTCATCATCCCTGCTCGAGGACTCACATTTCCAGCCATTTGCAGGGGTGTATCAGACATCGATGATACCCAACCGCGGAGATGATGAAAGAAGGCTTAGAGAACTTGAGAGCGCGATTAAGACCGTATGGGCAAGTACGTATTTCAAGAATGCAAAGGAATATCTCAGAAACACGGAGCACAGCCTTGAAGAGGAGAAGATGGCGGTCATCATCCAGCAGATCACAGGCTGCGAGCATGGGCGGTGGTGGTTTCCGAACATCTCAGGCGTTGCCCGTTCTCTCAACTTCTACCCAAGCCCGGGACAGAAGGGGGAGGATGGCATCGGCATGCTCTCTTTTGGATTCGGTAAATCGGTCGTCGATGATGGAACCGTTTTCCGCTTCTGTCCGGCAAAGCCCAAAAGACCGTCCAATAACCTATCTGGAATGGAAGTGAGCGACCAGACGGATTTCTATGCGCTTGACCTCGAAAAACCGTTCGATAGCAGAAACGATCAGGATAATCTGACAAAACTCCCGATTGAAAGATCATATGATTACCCAAAAGCGATGAGGAACATATTCTCCTCTCTCGACATGTCAACAGGCAGACTCTCGGAAAGGACTTCGAAAGACGGAATGAACATGCTTACTTTCAACGGAATCCTGAAATACGATGCACTCCCGCTTGCTGCAATCGTGGATGAAGTACTGAAGATGGGGGAAAAAGACATGGCATGCCCCGTTGAAATCGAATTCGCAATAAACACGGAGAGGGAGAAGCCGGACTTCTCAATCCTTCAGATAAGGCCTATAAGCAGTGCCGATTTCGACTTCGATATCGAAATAGATGATAGCGAGGAAGAAGATAGCCTTATCTATGCCAAGAGCGTCATGGGTAACGGCATAGTGGAAGGAATAAGGGATATAATCACGATAAAGCCTGAGGCATTCAAGGCAAGCGAGATGATCGACATGGTAAGGGAACTCGGGGATATGAACACAAGGATGGAAGGACAGTACCTTCTCATCGCCGCAGGCAGGCTTGGCTCATCGGACAGATGGCTTGGTATACCATGCACATGGGCTGACATATCGAAGGCTCATGTAATAATCGAGACCGGGATAAAAGAACTCTCGGTGGAACCAAGCCAGGGCACGCACTTCTTCCAGAACATGACAAGTCTCGGGGCGATCTATCTCACGGTAAATCCGATGAGAGGAGACGGGAAAATCGATTTCGATTCAATAATGAGCCTTGATGTGATAGAGGAAAGTGCTCACTTTGTACATGTGAGAAGCAAAAAGGACCTTATAATCAAAGTTGACGGCAGAGGAAGCAGGGCCGTAGTGAAGGAGGATAGAAAATGATCAGTAGCTACTACTCACCTACCCGGGTGGTTTTCGGAAAGGGTGCGAAAAGTGAAGTTGGAAAAGAACTGGAAAAAGAAGGAGCAAAGAAAGTACTCGTACATTTCGGAGGCTCTTCCGCTGAGAAATCAGGACTTCTCTCTCTTGTAAGAAAAAGCCTGAAAGAAAAGAAAATAGATTTCGTAGAACTAGGCGGCGTAAAGCCAAATCCTAGGCTCTCGCTTGTAAGGAAAGGGATTGAGATCGGGAAAAAGGAAGGCGTTGATTTCATACTGGCAGTCGGAGGAGGCTCCGTCATAGACAGTGCAAAAGCAATCGGGTATGGCATAAAAGAGTGCGGCGATGTCTGGGATTTCTATGATGGAAGGAAAGAAGCGCAGAACTCAGTTCCCATAGGAGTCATCCTAACCCTTTCTGCAACAGGAAGCGAACTTAGCAACAGCTCTGTAATCACAAATGAGGAAGGCTTTCTTAAGAGGGGATACAACAACGACATCAGCCGTCCAAGGTTCGCAATCCTCGATCCTGAGCTGACATACACTGTCTCACGCTATCAGACGGAGGTCGGAAGCATAGATATCATGATGCACACGATTGAGCGCTTCTTCCATTCAGGGGATGGTCTTGATTTCACCGATGAGCTTGCCGCAACCCTGATAAGGGATACTATAGAAAAAGGTCTGATAGCCATAGAGAACCCGGATAACTACCAGGCAAGGGCTAGTCTCATGTGGGCATCCTCCCTCTCTCATAATGGCCTCATGGCCCTAGGAAACGATCAGAGAGGCGACTGGGCATGCCACCAGCTGGAACATGAGCTTTCGGGCATGTTCGATATCGCGCACGGGGCAGGATTGGCAATACTATTTCCGGCATGGTGCCAGTACGTATATAAGGATGAACCGGAAAGGTTCGCCAAGCTTGGTCGCCTGGTATTCGGAATAAAAGAGAGCGGAGAGGATGGAGCACTTCTGACAATTGAGAAATTCAAGCAGTGTTTCAGGGAATTCGAGATGCCGCTATCATTGAAAGAAGCCGGTATAGATCTGAGTGATGAAATGCTTGAAGAACTCCTTGACAAGGCGACTTTCTACGGCAAGAGGACTCTCGGTGCGTTCAAGACTCTGGAAAGAGAGGATATGAAGGCAATATACCTACTTGCCAAATAAGGTGTGTAAAAAACAGGGCAGGAGATGTTCTCCCCTGCCCTACAGGTGGCTATATGTCCTTATTTGAACTCTGCCGGATACTGAACTTCAGTACTGGAGACTTCGAATGGCCATACTGTCTTATACTCACCATCCTGGATCTGTGCGATTGCAACAGATGCATAGAGGTTGTTCTGGGTATGTGCGGTTCCATCGACTTCCATATCGCCAAACTTGATGCGGTCATAAGGAAGAATGATCTCTGGTCCGTTCGGGAATGATCCCTGGATATCCATTGAAGCAAGAGCGTCACGTACAGCTGTTCCATCAGTAGTTCCAGCCTGCTCGAAAGCCGTCTTTAAGATCCAGATGGCTGTGAAGGACTCTGCAGAGTGTCCGTTCATATCAACCCCATACTTCTCTTTGAATGCAGCGTTTATCTCCTGTCCCTTAGTAAGATCCGGATTCCATTCAACGACGGATGCGATTCCATTTGAAATACCCTCTGTTGCAGGAATATAGCTTGGATCTGCAAATCCGTTAGCCTTTGCAACAACTACAGGAGGCTGATAGCCCTGCTCAGCAAGAGTCTTTGTAAAAAGGATGGCATCGTTTATGTAACTCTCGCAGAGAACGGCATCAGGATTTGCAGCCTTGATAGAGAGGACTTCCGATGTAAGATCGGTTGCTCCGCTGTTATACTGGACCTCTGCTACGATCTCCATACCATACTTTGGAGCGAAAAGACGTGCACAGCGGATAAGCTCCTGTCCGATGTTGGAGTTATCAGCGAAGATTGCGATTCTCTTGATCGGAGTACCCTTCTGGTTTCCGAGATCCTCAAGATACATGAACTGGTTCTCAACATAGATTGAGTTCATCGGGCACATGCGGAAGAAGTATTTAAAACCGAATGTTGAGAGGTTATCAACGGTTGAGATAGCTGTCAGCTCAGGAATCTGATACTGCTCACATACCTGTGCAACAATCTGTGTGATTGTCGACTGATGGCAGCCAAGAATCGCATGAACCCCATCCTGTGTTATAAGGCGTTCTGCTACGGAGCGACCTACTTTCGGGTCTCCCTGAGTATCTCCGCGTACGATCTCTATAGGACGACCGTTAACTCCACCCTGCTCATTGATCATCTCAACTGCGAAATCAACACCTCTCATGATGTTGGTTCCGATAGCAGCGTTCGTTCCGGAAAGTGCATACATGGCACCAATTTTGATTGGTGATGTTCCGTCATCAGCTGCGCTTTCAGAGCTTCCGCCAGCGAAAACCATTGCTGATGCAATAATAGCGATTAAAGCAATTGAAAGTATTTTTTTCATACCTTCCTCCTTTATTTTCTATATGCCAAGATATGCTTTCTTGACATGTTCATTCGATTCAAGCTCCTCGCTTGTCCCCTCAAGGGTTATCTTACCGTTCTCAACTACATAGCCCCTGTCTGCGACCCTGAGAGCCTTGGTGATGTCCTGTTCAACGAGAATTACGGAAATCCCCTGCTCCTTCGCCATGGAGTGTGCGACAGAGAGGATGTCATCGACTATATTAGGAGCAAGTCCAAGAGATGGCTCATCAAGAATCAGGAGACGGGGAAGCCCTATAAGAGCGCGTCCTACCGCAACCATCTGCTGCTCTCCTCCGGAAAGTGTTCCAGCAGCCTGATTCTTTCTCTCCCTGAGTTTCGGGAACCATTTGTATACGAATTCCAGGGATTCGCCGAGCTTGGCTTTTGTCTCCTTGCTGTATGCACCCATCTCGAGATTCTCATACACACTCATCTCTGTGAAAAGCTGACGGCCTTCCGGAACCTGTACGATTCCATGATCAAGAATGTTCCTGCTGTTTTTGCCAGCAAGTTCATCACCGTTAAATACCACGGAACCCGACCAAGGACGGATCATACCCGTAATTGTTCTTACAAGCGTGGTCTTTCCAGCTCCATTGCTTCCGAGAATTGCGACGACCTCTCCGTCATTTACGACGAAAGATGCATCCCAGATTATCTGTACATGCCCATAGCCGGAGCAGATACCTTTAACTTCAAGCATTAGCCCCTCCTTTTTTTCCCAGATAGACTTCCATGACATACGGGTCATTCATGACCTCTTCAGGAGTGCCTTCCGAAATCTTCTCTCCATGATGAAGTACGATTACCCTCTCACAGAGGCTTACAACCGCTTTCATGATGTGTTCTATCAGGAAAATGGTGACTCCAGAGTCGTTGATTTTCCTAATAAGTTCTATCGCAGCTTCCGTCTCCGCGGGGTTAAGTCCTGCCATGACCTCATCAAGGAAAAGCATCTCGGGCTTTGTCGCTAGCGCCCTTGCCATCTCAAGCCTCTTCTGATCCGGAGTTCCCATGTCTTTTGCAAGAACCTTCCTTTTGTCATAAAGTCCTGTGAACTCTAGAACCTCAAGTGCGATCTCTCTGGCTTCCTTAAGCGATTTCGCACCATATCTTCCGAAATAAGCGCTGGGTACGATATTATCTACCACGGGAAGATTTCCAAGAGGTTTCATGATCTGGAATGTGCGTGCGATTCCCATGTCCGTATATTCGTACGGATGCTTATGGGTTATCTCCTTTCCTTTGTAGAAAATCTTTCCCTCCGATGGCGGATAGTAACCGCATATCATATTGAACGTTGTGGACTTTCCGGCACCGTTAGGGCCTATCATACCGGTTATGCCACCACTCTTAATCTGAAAGGAGACATCCGACACAGCCTTCAATCCCCTGAAATTCTTAGATATTTTCTGAACTTCAATAATTGGATTTTCCATAATCATATCTCCTCATCAGCCTCAGTCTTGTGAAGTATCTTCTCTTCGACGAAAGTCTTCAGTCTGCTTGTGCTGAACCATCCAAGCAGTCCAACGGGGCGGAAACGGATAACGACAAGCAGAACAACCGCATAGAGTATGAGGTTGATTCCAGGAAGTATCGCACCGAACTCGTTTCTCAGGAATTCAGAAAGGGTTATGAGGATAGCCCCTCCAACAAGAGGACCTTCAACAAAGGCCGCACCTCCGACAATGGCAGGAAGAACGAATTCCACCGAATATGACTGAAGCATGAGATCCGGATCGATATAGCGGTTGTAATACGCATAGAAGCTTCCAACCATAGCGGCGATCATCGAGCTTACGATGAGCGCATAAACCTTGTATTTCATAGGCTTGATTCCTATCGCCGCAGCAACATCCTCATCCTCCCTGATAGTCCTGAGAGCGAAACCGAACTTACTCCTGCTGATTTTCCTGAGAATGAGATAAACCCCGACTATCATCACAAGTCCGATGTAATAATAAGGAGCCTTACCCATGAAACGGAACTCCGCAAAAGACTCTGCTCCGAACGGAAGGGATATTCCTGTGGCTTTTCCTGCGAAATCCCAGTTAATGACGAACTGCCTTATAGTCTCTCCAAACGCAATGGAGACCAGAGTGAAATACGGTCCTTTAAGAAGGAAGCAGGGGTAGAAGACTATGCCGGCAAGCCCTCCCACTATTACCATCGAAAGAATCATGCTCAGCCAAGGATTCATCCCCGCCTTTGTAACGAAAAGAGCTGCAACATATGCTCCAAGACCCATATATGCGGCATGCCCGAGAGAATTCTGTCCTGTCATTCCTCCAAGAAGATTCCAAGCCATCGACATCGTAGACGTATAGAAAATCAGGATGAAGACATTCATTATGTAAGGTTTTCCTGAAAGCAGGAGCGGAAGCAGTACCAGTATCAGGAGGAGAGCTGCGATTGCAATCCTCTTTCTTATCCTGTATGGGGTAAGTCTGTTTTCTTTCATATTATCTCCTCCTCAGCTTTATCATCTGACGAACGACCAGAATGACGATAAATGTCACGAATACGGTCAGATCACGATAAGTCGGACCGACAATCAGAGAACTGAGAGTTTCAAGAAGACCTAGGAATATGCCAGCGAAGAAAGCACCCTGAATGCTTCCGAAGCCACCGACAACAACAACTATGAGTGCCTTGAAACTGAAAGAGGCTCCAACCATCGGGTAAACCATGTAGAAAAGCGTAAGAAGAGCACCTGCGATTCCAGCAAGGGCGCAACCGAGCCCATATGTGATGATATATATCCTCTTCGCATTTATTCCTACGACCTCGGCTCCGATAGGATTCTGAGAGACTGCCCTGATCTTTTTTCCTGTCGGCGTATATCTGAGGAACCAGAAAAGCGCAACGGTGACTATTATGAGTCCGATGAAGCTTATCATCTTAGGCAGTGACATGGTAACAGGCCCGAGAGAGAGGGTTTTCGTACTGTACGATGTGGTAATCGTCCTGTAGTTTGGAGAGAAGATTACCAAGGCAAGATTCTGGAAGAGCATACCAAGTCCGACAGTGAGAAACAGAAGATTCGTAAAACTCTTAGTTCCAAGAGACGGAGTAATGAGAGTATGCTGTATCAGAGCGCCCAAAGCGAACATCACAATAACAACAAGAGGAATGGACAGATACGGATCAAGTCCCAGATACGTGTTGAAAACAAAAGTAAGGTACATTCCAATCATGAGCATCTCGCCATGACAGAAATTGATGATCTTCATAACACCGAATATGATATTCTGACCCATTCCCATCAGAGAGTAGAAGCCGCCGATCAGAAGACCGTTAACACAGGCTTGCAAGAATATTTCCAAAAGAGAGACCTCCTTTCTTCCTATCCTTTTTACCCCATGAAAATCCGCTGTCAAGAAAATGGAACGAGATGGCAAGAAATTGAAGGCGAAAAGCAAAATACTCCTATTATTATCGCCCTTCACTATCTGAAACAACCTGTTATAATTTATTTTATGAAAGTCAGATTTCCTGCCATTCTACTACTGATACTGCTCTTCTCATGCTCAATACCAAAACAGGAGAGAGAGGATGTGACTTTCATGAGACTTGCCACAACAGTTGGAGTGCAGCATCCGCATGCAAAAGCGGCAGAGTACTTTGCAAGACTTGTGGAAAGGCACTCAGAGGGCAATATGAAAGTCGAAGTCCGCCCATCAGGAAAGGATGGGGATTCGATACAGAATCTTGAGCAGCTCTCATTCGGCGGGCTGTCAATCATAATAATAGACTCCGACAAGCTCCTTAATGCCTTTCCAGAACTTTCAGAGGTCATTCATTGTTACCGTGAGGCTTCAAACCCTGAAGCGTTCCTGATATCAATTAACGAACAGCTCTCAGGACATGGAATCATTGCACTTACCTGCTACGGTCCGAAAACAAGGGGAATTTTCTCATCTCGCTATGACGTTGATGATCTTGCCTCCCTCGAGGTGGGAACCGTCGGAGGGAGAATGTATCTTGAACTCATTCAAGAGGATGGAATGAGCGCCAGGACCGTTAAGCTCGGAGACTCAGCAGGAATACTTGCAGATTTCTCAATAGATGCGATTGAAGCTCCCATAGTGGATTTTGCCTCAACGGATGCGTATATGTTCTCTCATGACGTATTCCTCCCTGACTATGAGAGGATGCCAACTCTCATGCTGATGAACAGGAGGATCTTCCTCTCCCTTGATGAGCAAGAGAAAAAGAACCTGCTCAAAGATGCGGAACTTTCAAGGTACTATGCAGACACCCTTCTCAGGAGAGCCGAGGAGACTCTCATGACACGTCTGAGGAAAGAGAAGAATGTCATAGAAGAAGGAGAGCTAGATGTTTAAGAAACTTAGAATATCCACATCTGCATTCATAATACTCTCCCTTTCATCCTTTCTCATCGCATTCACACTCTTTTCCGTTTTCTCACAGGCAAACATGTATGAAAGCTATCTCATACAGAGCAGGAGCACCGAAATCATGGATTCGGTGCAGGAGCTGAAACTTGCCATCTCCGACAGCCTGAGGAATTTCGACGACTATCTGAGCACGGAAAACGCATACAAGCTGAGTGATTACCATGTGGCGATAAGTCATGGGAGCGATATGATAAAAGACATTTCCTCCCTCATAGGAATGAACAACCGTGCAGCATTCACCCTCTCCTCCATAAAGGAGAGCTTCGGCTCATACATAAGAGAGTGTAATAGGACATATGAGCTTTTCGGACTAGGAAAACAGGATTACTACGGGAAAAAAGAGAGAGCGGGAAAGATTGCCGAATACATAAACATATACCTCGATGAGCTGATATCCATCATAATCGAGAACAACATCGGAGAGCTTGCGGCGACCTCGCATTCCCGCTTCCTGCTCCTCTTTGCAAACCTCATAGTGCTTTTCATATTCATCATCTTCCTCATTGCGATAATACTCATATTCTCCAGGAACCTGAGCAGGCCGCTAAAAAACCTCTCGCAGACAGCAATAAGGATCTCGGAAGGGAATCTTGATGCACGTGCCGTCACCGGCTCTCATGACAGACAGGTCAATCTTCTTACAGAGACATTCAACGAGATGGCGGATGACATACAGAAAATGATGCAGGATCTGACGAAGAGAATCGATGCTGAGAAGAAACTGCTTGAAGAGCAGAAAAAGAACATGGAGGTAGAGGCCCAGCTGGATAGAGCGACATTCCTAGCTCTTCAGACGCAGACCAACCCCCATTTCCTTTTTAACACGCTCAATACGATTGACAGAACGATACAGCTAGGAAAAACCGCTGATGCACGCAAGATGCTCCACTCCATTTCCTCTCTTATGCGCTACAATCTTTCAGACGGCAACACTCCGGCTGTTATGAGGGAGGAGGTGGAAATCACCGAAGAGTACCTCTCCATCCAGAAGATAAGATTCTCCGACAGACTTTCATATTCAATCGATATCGATGATAAGCTGCTTGATACCGTATTCATGCCACGATTCACACTGCAACCTCTGGTTGAGAATGCGATAATCCACGGCCTTACAGGAAAGGAGGAAGGGGGTAATGTAAGCATAAAAGCCGTGGAAGACGGGGGCTGCATCGTTCTTTCCATCTCCGATGATGGAGTTGGCATGAGAGAAGAGGCAATAAAAGAAGCTCTTAATAAAAGCTGGAGAGCATCAAGACATATAGGAATAAGCAACACGATGCACCGCATCGAACTGTTCTCGGAACGTCAGGATGCCTTCTCCATAACAAGCGAGATCGGGAAAGGAACAACAGTTATGATAAGGCTCAGGAGATCATGATGAGAGACAGCATGTATAACATACTTATTGTTGATGATGAGAAGATAGAAAGAGAGGCAATAAAGATGATCGTAGAATCATCCACCCTTCCTTTCTCTTTGGTTTTTGAAGCCTCCAGCGGAAGGGAAATGCTTGAACTTCTCAAAGCCCATCATGTAGACATCGTGATTCTCGACATAAACATGCCAGGGCTTACCGGTTTGCAAGCACTTGAGATGATGAGGGCCGACGGCATGGATACGAAAGTGATAATATCCACGGCATATGATGAGTTCAATTATGCCGTGAAAGCCCTCCAGTCCGGAGCTGTGGATTTCCTCGTAAAACCGGTTTCAGATGAGAGCCTGATAGAGAGCCTGAAAAAATCGATAGAAAGACTTTCCGAAGAGAGGGAGAGAAGCGAAAAACTTTCCAGAATAGAGGATTATCTGAGGGTGAGATCCTCATCGCTCTCACTGAACACTGAAGGGGATTTTCCCGATGCGATAAAACAGGTTTGCGCTTATATCGAGACGAACTATGATAAGAGAATCGGACTCGACGAGATAGCTTCGGACTGCTCATACAGCAAGTACCATCTCTCACGCCTGTTCAAAAGCGTAATGAATATGACGGTAATCGACTATCTAACAAAAACAAGAATGGAGAAAGCGAAGGAACTGCTTGCTCTGACAAAGGACTCAGTAAAGATAATAGCATTCAGAACCGGATTCAGCGATCCAAACTATTTTTCACTGACGTTCAGGAAATATGAGGGCATGAGCCCGCTCCAATACAGGGCAAGGGCTCTCAATGCCATGAAATAATTTACGCCTTTATGAACTGAATTACATCGGTTACAAAAAGCGTACAGCCTCCAACGACGGTAGGAACACTCGGAGAAGCTCCTTTCACATTGCTCTGAGCCGATAAATAAAGCCTGTCCTCGCACCTTCTTCCCGCTTCCCTCTTTATAATCTCAACGGCGCTGTTCACATTCTCATCCTCGCATCCGATGATTATCGTGAGATTGTTCTTCTTAAGAAAGCCTCCGGTAGTTGCGAGCTTGGTGCAGTAAAAACCTTCCCTGTTAAGGGCTTTTATGGTTCGTTCCCCGTCCCTGTCCTCAATTATTGCCGTAATCATTTTCATGATGCTCTACCTCCTTTTCCCAATCATATGTCGAAGCGTGGCTTGAAAACCTTCCAGATATCATCATCAGGAAGCGGTGCTATTATCTCAAGAGGCTCCTTTCTCACTGGGTGAATCAAAGAAATCCTCCTTGAGTGCAGGCAGATTCCGCCATCCCTGTTGCTACGCGGAGCCCCGTATTTGAGATCACCTTTTATATGAAGCCCTATCGCCTTGAGCTGACTTCTTATCTGGTGGTGCCTCCCGGTCTCAAGATTCACAGAAAGAAGAAAATACTTCTCGCTCTCATCTATCAGGGAGTAGGAAAGAATTGACTTCTGACTGCCTCTGACCTCCCTGGGATAGGCGATGCTTATATTCCTTTTCTCATCGCGCACGAGATAATGGATAAGGCGGTCTTCACTCTTTTGCGGTCTTTCGAGAACTACTGCGTAATAGGTCTTATCAACCTCCCCTTTTCGAAATGAATCGGAAAGACGGGAGAGAGCCTTATCTGTCTTGGCAAAGAGGATAACACCTGAGGTGGGACGATCAAGGCGGTGAGGCAGGCCGAGGTAGACATTTCCCTTTTTATCGTACTTCCTTCTCAGATAGTCTTTCACATCATCTATCAGAGAAAGATCCCCTGTCTTATCTCCCTGGCTAAGCTCTCCAGGCATCTTGTTTATGGCAATGAGATGGTTATCCTCATAGAGGATGCGATCGTCTATCATTCATCATCCTCTTCAAAGAGATCCGGACCGCTCTCATCACTAGTCTTGCTATCCTTTGTCTGCCTGATGGATATCCTTTCTATCTCCTTCGCCGTCAGGCGTACTCCAGCACCTGTTGCGCTCTTCTGGACACGGAAATCGGCAAACCTCATCTTCTCCTCAAGCTGCTTGTATCCTTTTCCCTTCTTATAGGTGAGGAAAATCACCGCGGAAGGATAGAGACTGAACTTCTTAATCTTGGCTTCAGGATTCTTCAGTATCGAATACACCTTTCCTGTTGTGAACGATGGAATCTGGAATCTCTTTATATAACAGATCTTCTTCTGATCGAGCTTGCTCTTCTCCGTATAGATTACAGTAAAGATTTCCTTGCTTATCAGGTCCTTATCCCCGTAATTGTAATATGCGAGCCCCTCCGTTCCGATGTACTCCTTATCGGAGACGTTTGCCACACGGTATTCACCGTTGTTCTTCATATAGAAGACCTTGTCAAATGAAGAGACCTTCATGAGGACCTCTCCGCTCTTGACGTTGGTTCCCATGTATCCAGTCTCCTTATCGTACCTGAGGTCCATGTTCCTTACCGCGACTTCCCTCGCGCTCAGGCTCTCAAACGATGCAATCTCGGTCTTTCTCTTATGAGTCTCCTTATCTGCCATATCGATAAGATCATCAAGATAACCGATAGCATACTCCGTGATATTAGCAAGATGGTGCTCAACCGCTTCTATCTTCGCATTTATCTCCGTAATCTCATTCCTGTTCTTCTCTATGTCGAAAAGGCTTATCCTGCGGATTGGAATCTTTAGAAGTCTCTCAATATCATCTTCCGAGAGCGGGATATTGTTTATCTCTGAAAGGAACGGATTAAAGCCCTGGATGATTGCCTTATTCACATCCTGCTCGCTGGTTTTGTTCTCTATCTTCTTATAGATTCTCTCCTCGATGAAAATACGCTCGATAGTGCGTGCCCTGAGCCTGTCCTCAAGATGCCCCTTCTCGATATTAAGCTCTTTTGTAAGCACCTCCACAAGGTGATGGGCATGGTATCTTATCTGCTCGGAAATAGGTACAACGTGAGGCAGTCCGCCCTTAATGACAAGAGGATTGCAACTGATCTTCACCTGGCAGCTCGTAGTGGCATAAAGCACGTCAACCATATCCTTTGAGTACGTGTTTCTCTGCCATCTTATCTCGACTCTGGCTTTCTCTGCTGTGAAATCATCAATCCTGTCGATCTTAAGCTGCCCGTTCTTATTCGCATCCTCAATGGAGGATATCAGCTGTTCGGAAGTAACCCCGTATGGGAGCTCTTCAACGATTATCTTCTTAGGATCCTCTACATTGAGCCGTGCCCTTATCGTGACTTTTCCAGTTCCATCCGCATACTCGGAGACATCGAGAATACCACCACCTGGGAAATCGGGATAGATTTCGATATCATGTCCACGCAAGACCTCCTTCTCCGCCTCCAGAACCTCGATAAGATTATGAGGGAGGATTACTGTGGACATTCCGACCGCTATGCCCTGCGTTCCCTGAACTACGACAACAGGAATCTTCGCAGGAAAGACCACAGGCTCCTTGTTTCTTCCATCATAGGAGTCGACATACTCCGTAATCTCCGGAGAGAGGAACACCTTCTTAGCAAAAGGGAGGAGACGGCACTCGATATATCTTCCAGCTGCAGCTCCATCTCCCGTAAGGAAGTTACCGTAGTTTCCCTGCTTTTCTATGAAGAGATCTGAATTTGCAAGATTTACAAGGGCATCCTTTATCGAGGCATCCCCATGAGGGTGGTATTTCATCGCCGCACCAACAACGTTCGCGACTTTGTTGAATTTCCCGTCATCCATCTCAAAGAGAGTATGCATTATCCTTCTCTGAACAGGTTTTAGTCCATCTTCGATATCAGGGATAGCCCTCTCCCTTATAACATATGAAGCATATTCAAGAAAGTTTTTCTTATAAAGTTCTTCTGCGTGTGCCATCAGATAAGGTTCTCCATGATATATTCTCTTCTCTTAGGTGTGTTGTCTCCCATGCAGAAGTTCATCACCTCCCTTGTCTCCTTTATTGAGGAGATCGAAACGGGAACGAGGCGCATGTCATCACCGATGAAAGCACCGAACTCCTTCGGATCAATCTCACCAAGTCCTTTGAACCTGGTAATCTCAGCGCCTTTTAGCTGTGAGACGGCCTCATCCCTCTCCTTCTCGGAATAGCAGTAAATCACCTTCTGCTTGTTTCTCACCCTGAAAAGAGGTGTCTCAAGTATGTAAAGATGTCCCTGGGTGACAAGCTCTTCAAAGAATGTGAAGAAATAGGTCATTATGAGATTCCTGATATGGAAGCCATCATTATCGGCATCGGTTGCGATTACAACCTTCGAATATCTCAAGTTCTCTATATCGTCCTCGATTCCGAGGGCTGCCATGATGTTATAAAGCTCATCATGCTTATAGATAATGCTCCTCTTCTGCCCTTCCGCATTATAAAGCTTACCACGCAGGCTGAATACCGCTTGGTACTCGGCTTTCCTGCACTTAGTGATCGTACCGCTTGCACTGTCACCCTCAGTAAGGAAGATCATCGACTTCTCCGCCTCCTCCCTGTGAGCATTGGACCTGTCTGTCAGATGGTACATGCAGTCTCTGAGTTTCTTTATGCTTGTCGCGGTCTTCTTCGCCTTTTCACGCGCACCGTTACGGAGGGTCTGCTCCTCCTTATGGACGCTCTCATTGCTCTGGATCTTCGCGTGAAGTGCCTGAGCAACCTTCTGGTTCTTCATCAGAGCGTCGACAACGGCTTCTTTCACAGTTGAGACGAGCCAGCCTTTCACATCCGTGTTTCCAAGCTTGTTCTTCGTCTGGCTTTCAAAAACGGGATCTTTTATTTTTATTGCGATCGCCCCTACGATACCATCCCTGATCTCAGGAGCTGCCCAGTTCTTTTTAAAGAACTCGTTCACCCCTTTGAGAACACCTTCCTTGAATGCTGCCAGATGCGTTCCCCCATCCGACGTGTGCTGACCGTTTACATATGAGAAATAGTTCTCTCCGTAACTCTGGGTATGGGTGAATGCGAACTCAACTTCATTGTTCTTGAAGTGTATGACATCATAGAGAGCGACATCACCAAGCTCTTTTGCAAGAAGATCCATCAGACCGTTCTGGCTACGGATTATCTCCCTGTTGAATGAGAGTGAGAGACCGGTATTAAGATAGGCATAATTCCATAGACGGGAACGGATATATTCGCTGTTATAGCTGTATTCTCCGAATATCTTATCATCGGGAACAAACTCGAAATAGGTTCCATTCGGCTCCTCGGTCGGCCCCTCTTCCTTCTTTTTCAGTTTTCCCCTGGCAAACTGGGCTGATACATACTGCCCATCACGATAACTTGCTACCTTGAACTCACTTGAAAGCGCATTAACGGCTTTCGTTCCAACTCCATTAAGACCAACGGAATACTGGAACGCATCTCCCGAGTATTTTGCACCAGTATTTATCTTGGATACGCAGTCTACGACAGCGCCGAGAGGAATTCCCCTTCCGTAGTCTCTTACGGTCACACGGTTGTTCAACACGGTAATCACGATCTTCGAACCATGATGCATGACGAACTCGTCTATGGAGTTATCTATTATCTCTTTTAAAAGGATATAGATTCCATCATCAATATGACTTCCATCTCCGAGCCTGCCGATATACATTCCCGGTCTTGTCCTGATATGTTCAAGTGGTGATAACGATTTAATGCTCTCTTCTGTATAATTCACATTTGCCATATCTATTTATATTATCCCAAATTCAATAATTGCAACACTATATTATGAATGAATTTGCCAAAACAGAAAAGATAGGGCAGACATATGGAAAAAGCAGAGAAAAGGGAAATCGGAAACGTTCGTCCAATGCCCTGGAAAAGTTTAAGAATTGATGCTCTCTGCAATCCTGCAGACTTCAGAGAGTGGAATATCGAGGTACTCTGCTATCTGGCTAGCAGTCAGAGCTCCTTTCTTCAGAAGGGTTTCAATCGTACTTTCTCTTCCTTTCTCCTCACCCTCCCTCTTCCATCTGGCATAGTCGCTTGTGTACTCCATCATCCCCTCCTTAGTGTTCTTTATGTAGTCCATCGTCTCCTTCAAAGGATCGTCTTTCATCTCCGCATACTCCTCACACCTGATATTATACATCATCTTTCCCATTTCATCCTCCCCGGCATACCTCGTGTTCACCTCGTGCCTCACCACGCTTTCATCCGTTATGATGTTGTCCTGGTCCTTCCACTGCGACGTGTACACGGCCCTGCCCCTCCCATGCGGGTCCTCTCCGTAGAGCCATATCATCGTGAACGATGGGAGGGATGAGTAGCTGCTCCCCTTCGCAAGGAATGCCAGGTTGAACGAGCTCTCATACAACCTCATCCTCCTTCCTATCTCCTTCTCCCTTTTCATCTGCATCTCAAAGTCTATCATCCGGCCTTTCGAATCCACGGCAAGGGCATCCATCCTCACAGAGTGTCCGAGGTTCTTTATACCGTACTGTGTCAGCACCTTCTCTATTCTGAGGTTCCTATCCCCCGTTATCATTCTTGCAAGATACTCGGCCATCTTCGTCCCGTGCCTCATGCCGATGTTGAACACCGAGTCGGAGAGGAAGCTCTTATGCCTGAGCTCCTCTAGGCCATCCTTCGTGATGTCTCCCGCATAGTAGTCCCCTCCGCTCTCGCCAAGTGACGAAGGCATGGGGTCATCAATCGGAATCAGGGAGAACTGTATCACCACTTCCCTTTCTTCTCTCATCATCTTTCTTTCTCCTTTCTGATTATATAAAGCAGAAAAGTTCAAAATCGTTCAGTTGATTTAAGAAAAAAGTCCTCCTTTATAATTGTTTAAAACAAGCTGGAAACACTTTTTTATATTGATAAGACAGAATAATCTACCGGCCTCGCAGATTTGGAAAGAACCTTACTATCGACACCCTTGAGAATATATTCAAGGGAAATGAGGATCTCTTTAAAGGTCTCAACATCTACGATAAAAAGATAACAAAAAGGAAGAGAAAAAAGCATTCAGAAGAAACATCAAGGACTACTACGACGACTCCCGCTTCAGTATCAGAAGTGATGTCACTATGTATAATCCCGTTTCAATAGGAAAGTTTTTCAAACGAAGGATGCCTTTTCTCGACAACTTCTGGATAGAAACTGGATCTCAGAGCCTCCAACGAGTTTTCCATACAGATTTCAAAACTAACGAAATTCGAAGTCAGGAGGATTTTCACTGAACATCCTGATACAGGTTATATGCTCTCATACCTCCTGCAAGCAGGATACCTCACAATAAAAAGATAAGAGATGTTATGAGAAGCACGTGAAGAAAGGGAAAACGATTCACCTTCTCGGGATATACTTCTCATCCAAGGAAAGAAATATTACAGACAGGAAGGAAGATTTCACCAAATTCTAGAATTCTTAAAATTATGAATTGCTTTCTTCATTTTTCTTAGAAATCATAACTGTCAGATATGATTTCTTTCAGTTTCTCTTCCATGTTATCAATATAGCATATTATTTTTCCATTTGAGAAACGGGAAATTCTTTCTCTACGATATCTGCAATCTTATCGCTTGCTACGATATAGGAACCATGATCCTCTCCTTTAAGAATCATGAGTTTAGCTTTGGGAATTGAAGAGGCTATGAACTCGGTATCCTTCTTTTTAACAACATCCCTTTCGCCTGCGACTATGAGAGTAGGCACGCTTATCCGCTCAAAATCACTTTTCTTGAAATGAGGACCATTGAGCATCAGATAATCATACTTGTCCCTGGCAAACAAGACCTTCAGCTTAAGCCCCCGGTATACGTATCGCTTAAGACCTTTCGGGTGTGAATTTGCCCCAGCAGCTATCACGCCAGAAAGCAAATCTGAGCGTTTTGCCGCCACATAGAGAGCGGCGATGGCTCCATCAGAGTAGCCTAGAAGCAACGGCTTTTCTATCTTCAAATCCTCTATGAAGGCAATGACATCATCGCTGATAAGATTATATGTGAGCTTTTCCGGATTACCACTTAAACCATGACACCTGGAATCCGGCAGGTAGATAGTATGATCTTCTTTAAGTCTTTCTGCAGCCTTTTCGAATATGCTGTGATCTTCACGGTTGCCATGAAGCATTATAAGAGGTCTGCCATTTCCAACCACTTCATAGTAAAGCTCTATTCCATTGACTTTTACAAACATAAAATCATGTTAGCATATTTTCCAAAGTTGAACAAAAAGAGCTTAATGAATATCATAGACGCTATGAGCAAGTATCCTTTTAATGAAATTGAGAAGAAATGGCAGAAATACTGGGAAGAGAACAAGACTTTCAGAAGAACTGAAGATCCATCTTTCCCTAAGGAAAAGAGAAAATACGTACTCGATATGTTCCCCTACCCATCTGGGGCGGGACTGCATGTAGGACACCCGGAAGGTTACACGGCAACCGATATCTATTCCAGATATCTGACGATGAATGGTTATAATGTCCTTCATCCTATGGGATTCGATGCATTCGGCCTTCCTGCTGAGAACTATGCTATAAAGACTGGTACGCATCCATATACTACAACAAAGAAGAACATCGAGAATTTCCGCCGTCAGCTCAAGAGCCTCGGTTTCTCATACGACTGGGACAGGGAGATATCGACCTGCGATGAGGAGTACTATCACTGGACACAGTGGATTTTCGAGAAACTCTATGAGAAAGGACTTGCTTATGAGGCCTCAACGCCTATCAACTGGTGCCCGAGCTGTAAGACAGGACTAGCAAACGAAGAGGTGAAGGAAGGAAGATGTGAACGCTGCGGTACGAAGGTCGAGAAGAAGAACATCAGACAGTGGATTCTTAAGATCACGGCATATGCGGACCGCCTGCTTGAGGACCTCGATTCCCTAGACTGGCCCGAATCAGTAAAGGCTATGCAGAGAAACTGGATTGGTCGCAGTGAGGGAGCTTCCGTCCTTTTCAAAATTGATGGAAGGGATGAATACCTTGAGGTATACACGACACGTTGCGATACCCTCTTCGGTGCGACATACATGGTAATCGCTCCTGAGCACAGACTTGTGAAAGAACTTACAACTGCTGAGCAGAAAGAAGCAGTAGAGAAATACATTGACGAGACGAAGCATAAGAGCGATCTAGAGAGAACCGACCTGGCAAAGGATAAGACTGGAGTATTCTCTGGAAGCTATGCCATAAATCCTGTTAACGGGAAGAAAATTCCAATATGGATTGCGGATTATGTACTCATCAGCTATGGAACCGGTGCCATCATGGCGGTTCCAGCACATGATGACAGAGACTGGGAATTCGCAAAGAAATTCAATCTTCCGATCATTGAAGTTCTCAAGAGCGAAGTGGATGTTCAGCAGCAGGCATGGACAGAGGATGGAATACATGTTAACTCAGAGTGGCTTGACGGGCTGAACAAGAAAGACGCCATCGAAAAGATGCTGAAATGGCTTGAAGAGAACAAATGCGGTAAGAAAGCAATAAACTACAAACTCAGAGACTGGGTATTCTCACGCCAGAGGTACTGGGGAGAGCCGATTCCTCTGATTCACTGTCCGAACTGCGGAACGGTACTCGTTCCAGAGGAAGAACTACCGCTTACACTACCGGAGGTTGAGAAATACGAGCCAAGCGGTACGGGTGAAAGTCCACTCGTAAATGTATCCTCATGGGTTAACTGCGAGTGCCCGAAGTGCCATGGTCCTGCAAAGAGGGAGACTAATACAATGCCTCAGTGGGCAGGCTCCTGCTGGTACTATCTCCGCTTTATAGATCCGCACAACAGCGAGAGGTTCGTAGATCCTGAGAAAGAAAAGTACTGGATGCCTGTAGGCCTCTATGTCGGAGGGACAGAGCACGCCGTACTCCACCTTCTCTATTCCAGATTCTGGCATAATGTTCTCTACGATCTGGGGCTGGTTTCCACGAAGGAACCGTTCCAGAAACTTGTAAACCAGGGAATGATTACAAGCTTTGCCTATCAGAAGAAGAACAAGAGCCTTGTACCTGTGGACAAAGTCAAAGAGATAGAACCAGGAAAGTTCGTTGAAGAGGAGACTGGAGAAGAGGTAACGCAGGTAATTGCGAAGATGAGCAAGAGCCTTAAGAACGTTATCAATCCTGATGATTTCATAAAGAACTATGGAGCCGATTCTGTGAGAATGTACGAGATGTTCATGGGACCTCTTACGGAGAGCAAGCCATGGGCAACAAACGGCTTTATGGGTGTCTACCGCTTCCTGGACAGGATCTGGAGAATCATGACGGAAAAGGAGCTTGTTGATGCAGAACCGGCAAAAGATCTCGATAAGCTGACTCATAAGACCGTAAAGAAGGTAACGGAGGATACAGAGACTCTTAACTTCAATACGGCAATCAGCCAGATGATGGTTCTTGTGAATGAGATCAACAAGCTTGATAGCGTCCCAAAGAAAACCATGGAAACCCTTGCACTGCTTCTATCCCCATACACACCCCACCTTGCTGAGGAGATGTGGGAGATGCTCGGACATAAGCCTTCGATTTCAAAAGAAAGCTGGCCGAAGTATGATGCATCGAAGTGCGTGGATGACGAGGTCGAAATCGTAATCCAGATAAACGGCAAGCTCAGAAGCAAGATCATGATGCCTTTAAACAGCGATAAGGAAGCAGTCCTAAATGCGGCAAAGAATGATGAAAAAGCTAAGAGCTGGCTGGATGGAAAGACGGTAGTTAAGGAAATCGTGGTTCCAAACAAACTTGTTAATATCGTAGTGAAGTAGAAAACTTAACTAGAGGCTATCGAGATGGTAGCCTCTTTTTTATGGTTTTAACAATGTTAGAGGCACTATATAAATCCATGGAAATAATCATATCCAATGATTTCTCAATCGGTAAGATTTCCCAAACTCAATCGGTAAGATTATACATTTCATCCCCAGCGATACAGATTATCCCCTCCTCCTTCTTCTCAAATTCTGAAGAGGAGGTGCTACTAAATACATCTATGTTCAGCGATGTGATCGACTTTACCTTATCCATTTCTTTTCTGATTATTTCCTTCCCTATTTTCGAGAAACTTACATTCAAACAGCTCATATCCTTTTGTTGTTTTGAACACCACATCGAATTCACTATTCTTTTTTTCTTTATATATCGTCATACCAGTAGGTACCGATTATAAGAATGTCATTTCTTTCCCCTCTGTGCGAAAACAGGGAAAAATACATTCTGGAAATCTCCCCAAACCTATAAGAAACAAAAATATCGAAAAAAACGACATCAAGATCCCATTATTTCCATACTTACAAGTTACCAACTTTAATGTTGGTATCTCTATTGCATGCAACAAACCACATTTCTTCAAGAAAAAAGGGAAGCCTCTAGGACTCCCCTAAACAACCAAAACGTAATACTTTTTAGTTTGTACTACTCTGATTGGCTTCTGCCTCTGCCATGAGAGCATCATAGTCTGCAAGGTTATAGCTCTTCGCATATGGAGGATCAAGATATTCTTCATTTACCATCTCTATGATATCCGACCTTCTTGGGTCATCCTCACTGAGATCAACACCGACTATCTTCCAGTTGTCTGTAACAAACGGAGTAACCGGTGAATTCTCTGCAAAGTAATCTACAATCATGTCCCTGATAGATGAAGAGCTTTCCCAATCCTTCTTTCCACTTACAAGACCCTGCGCCTTAAGGGCTGATGAGTAGCGATAGTTATTCACGGCAAGAGAGAGCACATCGTCATCCTCAAGAGGCTCTCCATTGAATATGACATTCTTTATCCTCTCACCCTTCGGCTGAGAGAGATCGATCTCGTACTCAA
>CALXKU010000027.1 GCA_944389025.1 uncultured Spirochaetaceae bacterium | reverse complement strand
CAGATTATGCAGGAAATTACTGCTGAGATACGATTTTGTTAAGGTCCAATCCTAGTTTAGAAATGGGAATGCAGGATCAATATATTGACAAGATTGTGCATGCTCAATGAAGATGCTACGGGAAATCTTGAGTATCATCCGAGGATGGAAGCAAGGACAAGTTATTCAGATGATGATTTCGACAAACTGTTTACAGATGCGCAGAATCTTCTTAGGAACACAGAGCTTAAAGAAAAAGACCTTGACCAATTATATGAAAAAGGTGGTTCTTCCGGAGGTGCGAGGCCAAAAGTGAATGTTCTCTACGACAAAGAACCATGGCTTGTGAAATTCCCATCATCCTTTGATGGAGATGATGCAGGAGAAAAAGAATATGAATGCAATTTGAGAGCTGCGGACGCTGGTATCAATGTAGCGAAATTCAAACTAATAAAATCAAAGATTACAAAAGGATTCTTCGCCTCAAAAAGGTTTGACAGAATAGATGGAAAAAGAATACACATGGCATCCCTTTCTGCTATTCTGGAATCATCCCACAGATACCCAGCATTGGATTACTACCATCTACTAAAGGTTACGGAAATCCTCACACATTCAGAAAAAGAGACCGAAGAAGCATTCAGAAGAGCCTGTTTCAACGTATTCATCGAAAATCAAGATGATCACGGCAAGAATTTCGCCTTTCTTTATGATGCTGGAAAAAGAGAATGGCATCTCTCGCCCGCATATGACATCACATCAACACAGACATCTTTCGGAGAGCATTCGACAACCGTAATGAAAAAAGGCAAAAGCATTAGTTCTGATGATCTCAGACGTCTTGCAGATGAATTTACAATTAAGCAAAGTGTGAGAGAAGAGATTCTTAGAGATACATGGAAAGCCGCTAAAGCTTGAAGAATAGCCCGTTGAAGAGAGCATGAGAATAAGGTAGAATG
This sequence comes from uncultured Spirochaetaceae bacterium, assembly GCA_944389025.1. Classification (GTDB taxonomy): domain Bacteria; phylum Spirochaetota; class Spirochaetia; order Sphaerochaetales; family Sphaerochaetaceae; genus Ornithospirochaeta. Next base: position 27,790 of record CALXKU010000027.1, on the reverse strand, counting down.
CAATAGGCCAAAAGGCTTTATATATTATCGATTAACATTTCATCGTAATGGAGATTTGATAGCGCCATGAGAATGTCTAACATGTTTTCCCGCACCCTCAGGGAAGCTCCAAGCGGAGCAGAAAGCAAGGGTTATGAGTACCTTTTAAGAGCAGGATACATCCGCCAGCTCGGAGCTGGAATATTCTCCCTTCTCCCACTCGGTTTCAAGAGTACGAAGAAGATAGAGAACATAGTAAGGGAGGAGATGAACAGGATTGGAGGTCAGGAGATCCTGATGCCTGTCGTAAACCCTGGGGACCTCTGGAAAGAAAGCGGAAGATACTACTCCATAGACAAGGAACTCGCACGTTTCAAAGACAGGGTCGGAAGGGACATGGTTCTTGCCATGACACATGAGGAAGCTGTAACGGATATAGCACGCGGAGAGATAGACTCATATAAGCGCCTTCCCCTCTTCGTATACCAGATACAGACGAAATTCCGCGATGATCCACGACCAAGAGCCGGTCTCATAAGGGTAAGGGAATTCACAATGAAGGACGCCTACTCCTTCGACCGCGACCAGGCAGGTCTTGAAAAGATCTATGCCGATAACTACAGAGCGTATTTCAGGATTTATGACCGCTGCGGGCTTCCATCAATCGCAGTCTCTTCTGATACCGGTATGATGGGAGGAAAGGTTGCACATGAATACATGTATCTATCACCTATCGGAGAGGACACGATCATAATCTGTGACAGTTGCGGCTACACGGCAAACAGGCAGATTGCAGAAATAAAGAAGGAGTACTTCAAGGAAGAAGAGAAACCTGTTGAAAAGGTTGCGACTCCCGATGCGAAGACAATCGAGGAGCTTGCAAAACTGCTTGGCATACCGGAGAGGAAGACCTGCAAGGCCGTATTCATGGTAGGCTCATTCATCAATGACAGAACAGGAGAGGAAGAGGACAAACTGATCGCGGCATTCATCCGTGGAGACATGGAAGTCGAAGAAGCGAAACTGCAGCATGCGGCTAAGGCAAACAGCCTTCGTCCCGCCCATGAGGAAGAGATAAGGGCATGCGGCATGGTCCCGGGTTTTGCGTCCGCAATCGGTGCAAGCGGAGATTTCATCACGATTGTTGATGACAGCGCCGCCTACTCCAACAACCTTGTCGCAGGTGCAAATGAGGAGGGCTATCATCTACTCAACACCAATTTCAAAAGAGATTATGACGGCATAGTCGCAGATATCGCATCTGCACGCGAGGGACATCTCTGCCCGAAATGCGGCAAGCCTCTCAGGGCTTCCAAGGGAATAGAGATTGGCAACATATTCCAGCTTGGAACAAAGTACAGCGAGGCTATGAACTGCAACTACCAGGATGAGAGCGGAGCTCAGAAGCCGGTAATCATGGGATGCTATGGAATCGGTATCGGAAGACTCCTTGCCTGCCTTGCAGAGGAATACAACGATGAGACTGGGCTCAAGCTTCCAATCACGGTCGCACCATACGATGTCCATCTCGTCTCACTTGTAAAGGACACAGAGATTGCGGAAGGAATCTATAAGGAGCTTCTTGATGCGGGAATCGACGTCCTCTATGATGACAGGAAGGAATCAGCCGGAGTCAAGTTCGCAGATGCGGATCTTATCGGAATTCCAATCAGAATTACTCTTGGCAACAGGAGCCTGAAAGAGAAGAAGGTTGAGGTTAAGCTCAGGACCACAGGAGAGACCACAAGTTACAGTATCGAGAATCTCGCCGCCCAGATCAAGGAAGAGATCAGGAAGGAGAGAAGCAGAATCGAGGACAACCTCGTGGAAAAGAATCTTACGAAATAAGATAAGGAGGTGCAGGTCTCAAAAGGACCTGCATTTTCATAATGGAAGAACTATACAGAATCAAAGGTGATCTGCATACACATACGGTCGCAAGCCAGCACGCATTCTCAACTGTCTCAGAGCTGATTGAGCAATCGAAGCTTCTCGGCCTCGAATTCCTTGCCGTCACAGACCATGGGCCTGAGATGACGGACGGAGCCAACCGTCTGCATTTCCTCGGGCTATCACGCCTTCCAGATGAGATAGAGGGGATAAGATTCTACAAAGGGGCGGAAGTCAACATAAAGAACTTCTCAGGAAGAATAGATCTCGATAACAGCATACTTAAAAAGCTCGATTTCGTAATCGCAAGCTACCATATGGAAGCGATCAAGCCAGGGGACAAGGAAGAGCATACCGAGGGGTGGCTGAATGTTATCAAAAATAAATATGTCGACTGTCTTGGGCATATGGGTGCGCCCAAATATGATTTCGATCATGAGCCGGTAATAAAGGCCCTGAAAGAGAGCGGCAAGATATTGGAGATTAACTCAAACAGCCCGATTGCGAGGAAAGGAAGTGAGGAGAACTGTATCGATATAATCAGGCTCTGCAAGAAATACGATGTGCCGGTGGTTGCAAATAGCGACTCGCATCATAGGTGGAATCTTGGTGATGTCAGCTACTCCATGAATCTTCTTAAGGAACTTGAATTCCCGCCAGAGAGAATTCTCAACACCTCGAAAGGCCTCATCGATGAGTACGTACTAAGAAGAAAAAAAGAAAAACTATAAAAAAAGACCTGTTGCTCAACACAACAGGTCTTGTGTACTCAAAGTACGCAATCTCAGTTAGCTCCATGCTCCTTGAGAAGGTTGATAACATATGTTCTCTTTGCAGCTCTTGCATAGTCGAGAACGCTGTGTCCCTGGTAGTCGCATGCGTTAACATCAGCACCGCTCTTGATGAGCTGTGTCGTCATCTTTGTCTCGCTGTTGCTGTTAACAGCCATGATGAGAGCTGTCTCTCCAAGGTAGTTCCTTGCGTCGATGTTAGCTCCAGCTGCAAGAAGAGCCTCGATGATTTTCGGGTTCTTGCTGCTGTTAGCTGCAAGGTGGAGTGAGTTGGAGCGATACTTCGGCTCCGCCTCATGGATGTCAGCACCTGCTGCGATGAGAGCGTTAAGAACTGCTGTTGAGTTGTTGTACTGTGCAGCAAGCATTACGGGAGTAAGACCCCACTCGTTATGGGTGTTGACATCAGCACCTGCTGCGATGAGATCCTTGATATCCTTAGCTTTTGTTGAGCTGATAGCTGCAGAGAGAAGCTTCTTGTTCAGTGAATCTGTTGTTTTTGCCATTTGAAAATTAATCTCCTATAGCCCCGATTATTATTCTTTGTTCGATAATTGTAAATAGTTCAAAGATGAAAAAACACAATTTTTCTAAGATATAAATCTTTATTGAAATAAAATTTATTAAAATCATGTTAAGAAAAATAGACTGCATGGGCAATTCTTTTTCATAAGAGGAAGACAAAATATCAAAAAACGTTAAGATTTTATCCTTTTTCACATTATAATTATTACATGATTACTTACGAGATGATTAGCAAATGCCCCAAGGTTGAACTCCATGATCACCTGGACGGGGGACTCAGAGTTGGCACGATAATAGAACTTGCAAGAAAGGATGGGATAGAGCTTCCCACCTATGATGAGGAAGAGCTCAGGGAATATCTGGTTAAGGGGTGCCAGCAGAAATCCCTCAGCCTGTATCTTGAAGCGTTCTCGGTAACAACTGCGGTCATGCAGAGCAGGGAGAACCTCGTACGCGTGGCGAAAGAGGCCGTACTGGATCTTGCAAAAGAGAATGTCGTCTATGCTGAGATCAGATTCGCCCCTGCCCTTCACACGAGAGAAGGCCTTAATCTTGAGGAGGTGGTTACAGCCGTGCTCAAAGGGCTTGAGGAAGGGAAAAAAGAGTGCGGACTCTCATGCTATCTCATACTCTGCGCAATGAGAAACGAGGAGCCGTCATCCACTCTCGAGATTGCTGAGCTTGCTGTCGCATTCAGAGAGAAAGGGGTTGTCGGTTTCGATATTGCTGGAGATGAGTACGGTCACCCGCCAAAGAAGCACATAGATGCGTTCAGATATATCAGGAGCAGGAATTTCAATATAACGATACACGCTGGAGAGGCCTTCGGAGTTGAATCAATCTGGCAGGCAATACAGCTATGCGGTGCTCACAGGATCGGACACGGGGTCCGCCTTGTCGAAGACATGGTCATCGAGGGTGGTGCGATAAGGAAAATGGGAAGTCTTTCTCATTTCATTGATGACATGAGAATACCCATGGAGATGTGTCTGACAAGCAATGTCGGAACCGGTGCTGTTGAAAGCTACCAGGATCATCCCTTCCCGATACTCTTCAATAGCGGATTCAGGGTATTCCTATGCTCAGATAACCGTCTTATGAGCGATACGGATCTTACAAAAGAGATGAGCACTGCAGTCAAGGAGTACGGACTTAACATCCGCGATCTTGAGAAGATCACGATAAATGCGATGAAGAGCGCTTTCATCCATCATGATGAGAGGCTTAGGATCATCTATGATGTGATAAAGAAAGGCTACAACGAGCTAAGGGCGGAGTACGGCATAGAGTGAGAAATTTCCTGTTGTCCCCAAGAAAGAATGATTGTAGAATTGTTCTGTTAATCTGAATTGAAGGTAGGCACGGACAATGTCTCTTTTTGATACCAGGAATCTCGATACCCTTCCCTATTATGATGGACCACTGGGATTCGAACTCACGGAGAGTGGCACATATTTCAGACTATGGGCGCCAAGTGCGACAGATGTGACGCTCTGCCTTTATAGCGATGGGCTTTTCGGCCCGGAATACAGGAGGGAAAGCCTGGAGAAATTCCAGGACGGGCACTGGGAGACATTCATCGCAGAGAATCTCGAAGGCACATATTACGATTACCTGATAACAACCGGAGGTACGGAATATAGAAGCATGGACCCCTATGCCGTCAGCGCGGGAGCGAACGGAAAGAGAGCCATGATCTTAGACCTCGGAAAGACCGATCCTGAAGGCTGGGCGGATGATAAAGCCCCGGAGCGGGAGAGCGAGGACATAATATACGAGATCCATGTGAAGGATTTCACAGCCCAGCGTTTCTCAGGAATAAGCGAGAAGGCCAGAGGAAAATACATGGCCCTGACAGAGAGGGGAACGCATCTTCCATTTGACGAGAGCCAGCCTACAGCCCTTGAATACCTGAAGAGCCTTGGGATAACCCATGTACAGCTCATGCCAATCTTCGATTTTGCATCCGTTGATGAGATGGGATCGGAGGAGCAGTTCAACTGGGGCTATGATCCTGAGAATTACAACGTACCAGAAGGTTCCTACTCAAGCGATGCCGAACACGGGCAAGTAAGGGTAAGAGAACTGAAAGAGATGGTGAAAGCCCTTCATGAGAGCGGTATACGTGTTATCATGGACGTGGTATACAACCATACATACAGGCTGGACAGCCCCCTCTTCAGGATAGAACCCTGGTACTTTTACAGACAGAACAAGGATGGAAGCTCTTCTAACGGTTCAGGTTGCGGCAACGATATCGCAACCGAGCGCCCGATGGTCCATCGCTTCATTCTGGACAGCATCCTTTACTGGACGAGGGAATACCACATGGATGGTTTCCGCTTCGACCTCATGGGGCTCATAGACACAAGACTGATGAATGACATCAGGGAGAAGCTGGACAGCGAGTACGGAAAGGGTGAGAAGCTCATATACGGAGAGCCTTGGGCCGCGGGAGGGACAGCGGTAAAAGAGGGTTTCCAGCTGTCGGACAAGAATGCACTACCACTTTTGAGCAACGGGATCGGAGCATTCTGCGACTCGACAAGGGACCTTATAAAAGGAAGCAATTTCGACTCCCATTCCTCAGGCTTCGTGAACGGGGGCATGGTGGACCTGAATCTTTTCCGACATGCCGTTGCGGGATGGATGAACGGGGACTGGCATTTCAGGACGAAGAGTGCAAACCAGACAATACAGTACGTATCGAGCCATGATGACTGGACGCTATGGGACAAACTGAAATTCACATGTGATGAGAAGGAGGACTTCCTCGTCCTGGATGAGAAGACCATCGCAGCGAATAAAGCAGCGGCGGCCATGTATTTCACAATGCAGGGCAGACCTTTCATGCTCTCCGGGGAAGAAGCGGCAAGGACGAAGATAGGGGTGAAGAACTCCTACTGCTCCCCTCTTTTCATAAACCGCTTCGACTGGGTGCGAACAAAAGAGGCTGATGAACTCATTTCCTACTATAAGGGGCTCATACGGCTGAGAAAGGCGATGCCAGCATTCTACGATAAATCAGAGAGGGCAAAAGAGAGAATAACCTCTTTTAGCACGGTGGGAAAGAAAACGGTTCTCATCACCCTGGACAACAGCGGCCGTGAAGATTACCCACACCTCCTTGTCATATATTCGAACGAGGATAAGGAGACCTCTCTTCCTCTTGAGAAGGAGTACAGCGTGCTTCTCGATCCCGAATGCTCAAACCGCATGGATAGCCCTATCAAGGTAAAAGGAAGCCTGTCTCTAAAAGCCCCAGCGGTGTATGTTCTCGCCTATTAACGGCTTCTGAATGGATTGATTCTCATGCGGATGAGAATGTATAGAAGGCCCGTGAAGAGGCCGAAGAGATGGGTCACGTGACTTATCCCGTCCGAGAGGAACGAGGATGCGAACTCTATTATGAAATAAAAGATCACCAGGGTTATGGCCCTCATCGGAATAATTCCGAACACGAAAACCACCGCATCAGGGAAGAATATGGCAAAAAGGAGCATTACGGCATAAAGGGCACCACTTGCTCCGATCAGAAATACGAAATATGAGTGGGAGAAATAATAAAACACGAAAGAGAGAACTCCCGCCATGCTTCCGCATACGAGATAGTAAAGCAGATACTCCTTGCTACCTATCCTGCGTTCAAGAATCGTCCCGAAAATCAGAAGGCCGAGCATGTTCGAGAAAAGATGAGGAATCCCCGAATGAGCGAACATATATGTTACGAAAGTGTAAATGCTCGAAGGCTCTGCAAGTATTCTCAGAGGCATCATAGCAAGAACATAGTTCAGATACGGATAGAAATATGTGGCAATGAAGAAGATTATCACATTCAAGGCCACGATCATCATATTGACATTCCAGAATGAGTACTGGAACTTCCTGTTCAGGATATTCGGCATGAAAACAAATTAACTTCATTTCCACTCAATGGTCAATAATAAGGCAGTATAAAAAGTTGGCACGAATATTGCTAAGAAGATAAGTAACAGAGCAAAACAGTTTTTTTCAACCTCCTTTTTTTAGCATTTTGGCACCTTTTAAGATAAGGTGCCCTTTTTATTTAAGTGCAATATTTTCCCACTGTGAAGAATTTTCACACCGCAAAACGCTCTATTCTCACAAAAACCGGCTGTTTTTAATACTTGGCACGATATTTGCTATATTTACAAATACAGAGCAACAGTTTTTTCACCTCCTTATAAATATGTGTGAAAAACAGATTAGAATGATAGCATCGTCGACTCTCTCTCCCATCCCAATGGTCGGCGATGCTGTTTTTTTTCTCCTTTTCTGCTATATTTCAGCCATGGCTAATTCAAGAAGGGACAAAGCGGATTCTTATACGCAGAGGGCACATAAGGAAGGATACCCCGCGCGTAGCGTATACAAGCTGGAAGAGATAAATGCGAAGGAAAAGCTGATAAAACCTGGTGATAGCGTGCTTGATGTGGGAGCCGCCCCAGGCTCATGGACGCTTTATACGCACCGCATGCTAATAAAGGGGAAGGGAAGGATCGTCTCCTGCGATCTCAATCCACTCTCCCTCGATCCCGTCCCTCCCACCGTAACCGAAATCACAGGGGATGCTTTCTCAAAAGAGATAAGGGCCCGGCTTACCGAACTGGGGCCATATGATGCGATAATAAGCGATGCAGCCCCGATGACGACAGGAAACAGGACTGTGGACACGACAAGAAGCGAAGGCCTCGCATCAGAAGTGGTCCGACTGGCAGAAGAACAGCTTAAAAAGGGTGGCAACCTCGTTATAAAAATCTTCCAGGGTGGCGGGGAGCAGGAGATACTCCGTCACATGAGAGAGATGTTTAAAAAAGCAAAGGCCTTCAAACCGAAGGCCTCGCGTGATGACAGCTTTGAAATCTTCCTGATAGGACTTGAAAAGAAATAATCAGGCTTTTACCAGATTCACATCAAGCTTGTTATATGGGATTTCGATACCGTTTGCTCTGAACGCTTCCACGATTTCCTTCTGGAATCTCCAGTAAACGGTCCAGTAATCAGCATTGGCAGTCCATGGTCTGACAATGAAATTGATTGAGGAGTCTGCGAGCGTATGAACCTCGATCTTCATCTCAGGATCCTTCAGCACTTCAGAATAGGATGAAAGGAGACCGGTAATGACACTCTTCGCCTTCTCCAGATCCGTATTGTACGCGACAGGGATAACCATATCTATCCTTCTCTTATCCAGAGCGGAAGTGTTGATGATGACACTGCCCCAGACGTTCTTGTTGCTCATTGTTATGAGCTTGTTATCTCCAGAGGTGAGGGATATTCCCATGATGTCCATCGTCTTTACAGTTCCTTCCGTTCCTCCGATGGATACGTAGTCCCCGATCTCGAACGGACGCTTTACGGCGATTATTAAGCCGCAGAAGAAGCTGGCTATCGTTTCCTGAAGCGCAAGGCTCAAGACGACACCGGATACTCCAAGACCTGCGATTACCGGGGTCAGGTTAACTCCAAGATCCTGAAGAAGGAATATCACGGCGATTACCCATATGATGGAATTAATCGTCTTGCGCATCAGCGTGCCGAATATGGAGGATATCCTCTTCGTACTCTGAAGCTTCTTGAATGATTTCCTGACGAACTTGGTCAGAAGAGAAGCTATCACGATGATAGCGACGAATATTATGAGGCGAGGAATGAATGTCTCAGGATTGAAATAAACGACGATTTCATTTACGAGACCATCCGCACCAACCTGTGAAAGTAATGTTTGATCCATACGGACGATTATAAGGGAGGACGGGCCTCCCTTAGAATAGCTTTAAGGTAAAATTTACACACTATTTGGATAGAAGTTCCGAAATTGCCCTCGTATAGGCGACAGGATCGTCGGGCATGATTCCTTCCTGAAGCATCGCAGACGAAAGCACAATCTCTGAAAGCTTCCTGACATACTCATCATCCTGGCTTTCTTCTATCTTCCGGATCAGCGGAGAGGAAGCATTGATTTCCAGAATCGGCTTTATATCCCCTACATCCGGGCCTCCCATCTGCTTCATCAGCCTCTGCATCTGAGCACTTGGATCGTTATCATCATTCACGACAACCGCAGGGGTATCAACAAGACGGGATGAGAGGCGCACATCCTTTACCTTGTCTGAGAGGGCCTTCTTGATCTTCTCAACGAGATCCTTCTTCTCTTCACTACTGTTGTCATCTCCCTCGCTCTTGAGGTCATCCATCGCTCCAGCCTTGTTTATAGCCTTCAGAGGAAGCTTATCGTACTCGTAAACACTGCCGATGACTATCTCATCGATATCATCATCCATGATAAGTACCTCGTAGCCCTTCTTCTTATATGCCTCGAGAAGCGGGGATGATTTCAGCGTCTCCTCCTTGCCTCCTGTCAGATAGTAAATTGCCTTCTGATCCGATGGCATGTGCTCCTTGTAGCTCTTTAGAGATACATAGCCGTCACGAGAGGAGGAATGGTAGCGCACGAGTTCCAGAAGAGCATCCCTATTGGCATAGTCGCTGTAAAGACCTTCTTTAAGCGGCCTGTTGTACTCCTTGATGAACTTGTCATAAAGTTCAGGGTTGTTCTCACTGATTTTCTTGAACTCGGAAAGAAGCTTCTTCACAGAGCTGTTTCTAATCGAGGCCATCACCCTGTTCTCCTGCAGAATCTCACGGGAGACGTTGAGAGGAAGATCCTCGCTGTCTATTATTCCCCGTACGAATCTGAGGTATGTTGGAAGAAGTGTCTTATCATCATCCGTGATATACACCCTCTTAACATAGAGTTTCACACCCGGCCTGTAATCGGCATAGTTCATGTCGAAAGGAGCCTTTGCGGGGATATAGAAGAGGGTCACGTACTCCGTAGCACCCTCGGCCTTGGTATGGATGTAGAACAGAGGATCCTCGCTATCATAGTAATTGTTCTTGTAGAACTCCTTGTACTCCTCGTCCTTTATCTCGCTCTTAGCTCTTCTCCAGAGGGCTGAGCAGGTATTGATCTGCTCAATAACATGCTCGCTGGTCTTCCCAGGCTCACCCTTCTCATCCTTCTTCTCATAATTGTAATTGACCTTGTCATATTCAAGATAGATAGGATATGCGATATGGTCGGAGTACTTCTTGACGAGACTCTCTATTTCATAGCGGTTGGCATATGTATAGCCATCCTCTGTAAGGTGGAGGGTGATGGTCGTTCCCTGGCTATCCCGCTGAGCCTCCTCTATCTCATAGCTGCTCTTTCCATCGCTGGTCCACTTCCAGGCCTTATCCTCTCCTGCCTTTCTTGAAATGACCTCGATCTTCTCAGCTACCATGAATGCGGAATAGAAACCGACACCGAACTGTCCAATCAGGTTGCTGTCCTTCTTCTGCTCATCGGTAAGGGATGAGAGGAACTTCCTCGTACCGCTGGATGCGATGGTACCAAGGTTGCCATTAAGCTCCTCCTCGTTCATTCCAATTCCGTTATCCTTTATCGTAAGCGTCCTCTTTCCGTCTTCGGTGAAAGAGATGTCGATTCTCGGATCGAAAGAAAAGCCTTTGAGAGCGCCATCATCGACTAGCGAAAGGTATTTGAGCTTGTCTATTGCATCTGATGCGTTTGATATAAGCTCACGCAAAAATATCTCCCTGTTAGAATAGAGGGAGTGAATAATAAGCTGAAGCAGATCAGTGACCTCAGTCTTGAATTTTTTTGTTGCCATTGAATATCACCTCAACGATTAAGTTATTCACAAAAGGGCAAATCGGCAACACTTTTCTGGAAAAAGAGGGAGCCATCTGCTATTCTCTAGATATGGACTTCTCCAGACCGGACAATGCACGCCAGATAAACAGGCTTAAAACACTCTCCGCCATAAGAGGCGGCAAAGACATGAGCAGAGCAGAACTTTCAAGGGAGCTGCTCATAAACAAGGTGTCAATCTCCGAAATCGTGGATTCCCTTATAAAAGACGGGCTGATCAGGGAAAGCGGAAAGAAGATGAGCGAATCAGGACGCCCAGCAACCATTCTTGAGATAGATGTGCGCGCAGGAAAGGTCCTCTCGCTTATTATCAAGGATAAGGGCTGCATGATAGCCGCAAGCGATCTCATGGGAAAGATCCTCCGCATGGAGAGATTTCCCAGGGGTAACGGAGCAGAAGAGTTCAAAGAGAATCTCAACTCATCCCTGCAAAGAATGCTCAGGAATGAGAGTGTCAGAATATATGGCGCGGTAATCGTCTCAGATGAGGATATCCCCGGTCTAAGCGATGCTCTTCCCTTCCCGTCCCTCAGGGTTTCCCAGATAGAGGCGGCGGTCAGAGCGGAAAGAAAGCAATGCTTAGAAAACTTTGATGATATGCTCTTCATAATGCTCTCTGAGAGAATTACGGCATATTTCAAACCGCATGTTCTAAACGAGTTTTCTCACATGCGTCTCACCCAAGGAGAGAAATGCTACTGTGGAAGATCCGGTTGCCTTGAATCTTTTTTAAGCGGGCAAGCAATAAGAAGACAGCTTTTCAAAATGCATGCAAAAGAGATGAGTACAAGGGAAATACTCTCCTCTGCCGAAGCAAGAGAACTTATTAAAGGCCGCTTGAAGCACCTTAGCATCGCTATTGCGCTTGCTACCGAAGTGCTTGGAGCATCCAATGCAATGCTTCTCGGGGAGTATTCTGCCATGAGTGATGAGGACTATACGGAACTTAACAACATGGTACTCTCCCTTCTTCCTGACTGGAAAAAGAATTTCACCGTATTCAAAAGCACTCAAGCAGATGGCGGTATAGCAGAAGGGGCGTGCGAAATTGCACTGGACCACTATTTCTATAAGACAAGGCTGCTCGAAAGTCTTAAGGAGATTGAAAGCCTCTAACCCCTCTTATCCTTTGATCGGAGGACGATGAAACAGATCGCCAGTACAAAATAGACGTAATGGAAGTTCCTCCAGCCGGAGATTATCATGCTGGCAGTTATCGGTATCGCGATGAAAAGTGCCGTGAGAATCAGGGAGATGAAAACGGGAAGCGGACGCTGGAATCTGCTTCTTATCGCGCTTGTTATCGTGAATATGAATACAACCACTATAAGCTCTATCATGAGGTACATGATGTCATCGCTGAGCCTATTATCCAGAATCGATTCTTGGGGAAGCACTGGGGGCAAAGCATTCTGACTCCCCTCAGAAAGGGGTGTGCCTTCATCAGAAGGTGGCGTAACAGGTTCGGCAGACTCCTCAGCAATATCAGACGTCACTTCCTTTCCTGACGCCTCATCAAGGGATGCCACATCTTCTTCAACAGTGCTTACTGAAGGCTCAGCAGAATCTTCCTCCGCAACGACCCCTGTTATAAGCTCCCCTATCTCATCCACAATCTCCTCTGCCGGCCTTAGCACCGCTTCACTCTCGCTCTCCACCTCCTCAAGAGGCTCCACATCATCTTGGGGATGAGCTTCCGTATTCTCCTCAGCAGTGACAACTATTTCCTCCGCATCCTCGAAGGGTGCACTCTCCTCAAATGATGGAATGGGAGCAATCTCCTCATTGACAGCCGGTACTGGTGTAACATCCACCTCTATCACCTTCTCTGTCGAACATGAGAATAAGGACAGGATAAGAAATAAAATGAGAGTTATCTTCGCCATTGTTTATATTTAACAGAAAATATTTAATTTAGTTACAGTTTTGAAGAAAAATACATAAAAAAACCGCTGATTTCCAGCGGCAACCTCCTTGTCCCGAACCAAACGGGGTGTCAAAGGTCGCATGCCAGAACAATCAGTGCAACCCTGAACAGATATGATTATCGCACGAAAGAGATACGAATGCAAATTTTTTTCGCTCTTTTTTTACAAATTTTTAAACTTTTTTCTTCCTCCAGTCATATTTTTACATGCTGGAGAGGGGAACAAAGCCAATTCAGCTCTGTCATAAGGTTATTATCAATCTCATAATATTCACTAGTTTTACTCAAAAAGAGGACTCTTTCAGAGCATTATCATCTTAAAATTACCTTTTCATCACTCTTTTTATTGCATTAGTCAAGAAAGTTTAACTACAATCTACTTATGACAGAATATAAACTCTCCAGAAGGATGAGGAAAATCGTCGAGCTCACAAATGAGATTTACATACGTGGCGAGGACCGTCCTTCGGAAGAAATGATAGATGAAATAAATAACAGGAGCCTGGAGAAGAAATATCTCAAGATTCTCCCGAAAGCTTCCAGAAAGATACTTACAAGCTCTTTCATAATTCCTGTCTCCTCAGGAGTGGTAACAGGTTATTATTTTTCCAATCCGCATCTTACCGCTATGGGGCTATCCCCACTCATCGTATACTACCATGGCGGGGGCTGGACATTCGGCAATATGGAGTTCTATGAAGCATATCTCTCACACCTTGCCGAAGTGACAGGGGCATGCATCCTCAGCATAGATTACCGGCTTTCACCGCATTTCAAATTTCCAATCCCTGTCGAGGACTGCTATGATGCCCTCATATGGGCTGCGGAGGGAGCAAAATACTGGAAGATAGATCCTGACCGTATTTTCGTTGCAGGGGACAGCGCAGGAGGAAACCTTGCCGCAGTAGTCTCGATTCTGGCAAGAGACAGGAAGGGACCAAGCCTTGCAGGACAGATCCTGCTCTATCCGATAACAGATGGCAGGCTCAGAACGATGTCTCTGGAGGAGCATGCCGATACCCCGATGCTTAATGCGAAACGACTGAGTTTCTATATTGACACATATGCGAGAGAGCCCAAGGACATACTCTCTCCCGCGTTCAGTCCCCTTCTTGCTCCGGACAAGACAAGACTGCCTCCGGCACTGATCATAACGGCGGAGATAGATCCTCTCATGGATGACGGCTGTCTTTACGCGATGGAACTCGAGAAGGCGGAAACGGAGGTCAAGGCTTTCACCGCTCCCGGAGCTTTCCACGGTTTCATGATGTACCGCTATGCAACCGGCCGTCTTGAAAGCGAATGCGCCATAAGGCAGTTCGTATCAGGAAGGAATCTGAAGAACGTCCAGTTCATCTCAGAAGACGTCCTTAAAAGAGAGGCGAAAAGCCGCCATTCGATACTCGATGAAAAAGATGAGAAAGCATGAAAAAGGAGCACCACAATTTCATGAAGTGCCCCATAATCTGTTAGCCTTACTCTGTCACATCCGATCCGAAATACTTTATTGAGATCTCTTCAAGCTCCCCGTTTTCCCTGAGCTCATCAATTGCCTCATTGATTGCTTCAAGGAATTCCGGCTCTCCCTTTCTCACAGGGATTGAGACCTTTGATGGCGTATCCGTCTCTGCGACAATCTTGAGAGGGGAATCGGGATGGACCTTCATGTAATCGAAGAATGAGACATTCGCATTGAGCGTCGCGTCCACCCTTCCCTGCTCCACAAGGAGGATGGTGTCGGCAAGGGAATCGACACCGGTTGCCTTCGCCCCATAGCTTTCTGCGAGGAGAGAGTATGTTGAAGCGAGGGTATTCGCTGTCGTCTTTCCATCGAGATCCTCAAAACTCTTAATTTCTTCGTTATCATCACGGACGATTACTACAGTATTTATATAGGCATAAGGCTCTGAGAAGTCATATGCCTCAGCCCTTTCCTCGGTAACCTCGACACCGTTCGCAACGATATCATAACGCCCTGAATTAAGACCGGCGAAGAGCCCGTCCCATTCGCTCTCGTAGAAGACAGGTTCAAGGCCCATTATCTCAGCTATCCTTGTGGCAACCTCGACATCGAATCCTACAAGCTTATCGCTCTCATCATGATATGTCCAAGGCGCCCATGTTCCCTCCGTTCCGATATAGAGCTTGCCACGCTCATTTACCGTCTCCAGCAGATTTTTCCCATCATCGCTCTTCTGGCATGAGCAAGCAAGGAAAAGCACCAGTGATATTATAAGAACCGTCTTTAAAATCTTCTTCATTCTCTCCTCCCTTCAGGCTTTTGAATACCCGTATCTGTTAAGCCGCTTTTCACCGTAACTCTGGAGCTTAGTAAGGACGGTGCAGAAAATGAGGTATACGAATGCGACCTCAAGATATAACAGCAATGGCTCATATGTACGTGCTACGATTCTCTGCGTAGCCATGAACATCTCAAGCACCGTTATGTTCGCAGCCAGGCTCGTATCCTTCACCATTCCGATCAGGGCATTGAAAAGGCTCGGGAATGCAATCCTCATGGCCTCAGGATAGATTATGTACCTCATGACCTGGAAGAAACTGAGGCCCAATGAAAGGCCGGCCTCCCTCTGCCCGTTTGGAATCGCCTCAAGCGATGCCCTTATGGTCTCCGAGGCATATGCCCCCTCATTGAAAGAGAAGACTATCACCGCGGCAAGGAAAGGCTCGAGCGTTATTCCGACACTTGGCAGACCATAGAAGATGACATACAGCTGTACAAGAACGGGAGTTCCCCTCGTAATCCAAATGTAGAACCTGACGATATCCTTTAAAATCCTGACCTTCGCATACTGTATCGTCGCCGTTATGACCGCGATGACAAGGGCGAAGAAAAAGGAAATCGCAGTAAGTGGAATCGTCATCGTCAGACCCGGTATCAGGATCTGAGGGAATGACGAGACCAGTATTTCTATTATTCTGCTATCCAAGACTTATCTCCGAGTTCAGTTATTATATGTATTTTATCTAAAATGGACAAATACATAATTTCTACTTCAGAAATAGAAAATATCGATATGCGGCGAAAGGTCAATAGCTGTTTTTCAAAAGCTCTTTTTCAGCCTGAGACATCTCAAAGCGCTGAAAGGGCCTCATCAACTATCCGGACAGCCTCGTCGATATCCTCATAGCCGATTACAAGCGGTGGAACGAAGCGGAGCACCGTATAGCCTGCGGAGCATACCAGAAGCCCCCTCTTCCTGCACTCGGCGATAACCGCTGAAGGGCTGATTTTCAAATCAAGTCCGAGCATAAGGCCTAGCCCTCTTACTTCAACGCATTTATCCGGATGCTTATCGCAAATTTCCTTCAGTCTGGCTTTCATATACTCGCCCTTCTTCTCAACCTCGGAGGCAAGACCATCTTCCAGAGAATCAAAGAGAATGAGTGAAAGGGCCGCAGAGAGTGCGTTACCACCGAATGTGGAGGCGTGATCCCCAGGGGAGAGCACTCCTTTGGCCTTGCTGAAGGCGACTGTCGCGGAGAATGGAACACCGCATCCTATCGCCTTTGCAAGTGTCATGATATCCGGCCGGACATCATAATGCTTGAATGCGAAATTCCTACCAGTCCTTCCAAGCCCGCACTGCACGCAATCGAAGATGAGAAGTGCATCGTACTCATCCGCAAGCCTTCTCAAACCTTTAATGAACTCCTCTTCAGCCGGTATTATTCCACCCTCGCCCTGAACAGGCTCCATTATGATTGCACATGTCTTCTCATCAATAAGGGAACTGACGGAGGAAAGATTGTTGTACTCTGCATACACGATATCCGGAACCATCGGAGCAAAGCCCTTATGGTACTTATCCTGCCCGGTAAGGGTAATAGCACCATATGTGCGCCCATGGAAGCTATGAGAAAAGGAGATCACCTTTGTCCGTCCGCTAGCACTTCCATATTTCCTGGCAATCTTGAGTGCCGCCTCATTCGCCTCAGCGCCGCTGTTGGCATAAAACACCTCTGAGCCTCCTGAGAGCCTGTTAAGTCTCTCTGCCGCCAGAGGAGCCCATTTATTGTAATAGAGGTTGGATACATGGAAAAAGCCGTCACTCATGACCTCTTCCACCCTCTTTTTTATCTTCTCATTACCATAGCCGAGAGCGTTTACCGCGATTCCCGCGACCATATCGAGGTAGCTTTTCCCCTCGGTATCATAAAGCCTAACACCTTCTCCGTGATCAATGCAGATATCTGCAGTGGAATAAGTCTTCATGAGATTATTCTTTGCAAGTGCGATGTAATCCGTCATACCTCTTCCTCCTCGCTGTTTATCATGGTGCCTATGCCCTCGCTGGTGAAGACTTCAAGGAGAATCGAATGCGGCGTCCTTCCATCAAGAACGTGAACACTCTTAACCCCTTTTGCTATCGCATCAAGACAGCATTCAGTCTTCGGAATCATCCCCCCTTTGATAACCCCGCGCTTAATATACTCCCTCGCATCTTTAGCGCTGAGTTTTCTTATAAGGCTTGACGGGTCGTCCTTATCACGGAGGATGCCCTCGACATCAGTCATGAACACAAGCTTCTGAGCCCCCAGCGCCCCAGCAATCGCAGAGGCCGCGTAATCCGCGTTTATGTTATAGGTATTCCCTTGCTCATCCACTCCCACAGGGGATATCACGGGTACAAAGTCCGCATCAAGGAGGGTATCGATAAGGGTCGGATCGACTTTCTTCACAGCACCTACATAACCAAGGTCACGCCCCTTCTCATCCACTTTCTTCTCGCTTAAAAGCGTATGCCCGTCCTTTCCATTTATGGAGCATGCATGGATGCCGACCGCCTCCAGATCCTCGACAAGACCTTTGCCGATATGCCCGGAGAGTACCATTTCGGCAACATCAGCCGTCTCCTTGTCCGTCACCCTGAGACCATCTATGAATACGCTTTGCTTACCAAGTCTTGCAAGGAGGGACGATATCTCCTTACCACCTCCGTGCACAATTATCGGGTAGAGTCCTATGTACTTTAGCATCGCGATATCAGTAATCACTGCACGCTTAAGATTCTCATCGAGCATCGCGGAGCCACCATATTTGACGACGACTATGCATCCCCTGAATTTCCTTATATACGGGATTGCCTCAATAAGAACCTCTGCTTTTCTGATATATGAGTCGTAATCCATGGCTCAGCTCCTGTAATCCCCGTTTATTCTGACATAATCGTATGTCAAATCACAGCCCCAGGCCGTAGCCTTGGCCTCCCCATCCTTCAGAACGGCAAGAACGGATACGCTCTTCTCCTGAAGAATCATCTTGGCCTTATCCTCGCTGAAACGGAGGGGAACTCCATCTTTGAAGACCTCGATTGAGCCTTTTTCTGAGGAGAATATCAGAGAAACCTCATCGGGGTTGAAAGAGGCTCCACTATAACCCATGGCGCAGAGTATCCTCCCCCAGTTCGCATCAGAGCCAAAGAACGCGGCCTTAACCAGATTCGAAGAGACTACCGAGCGGGCAAGCTTCTTAGCATCCTCCTTGCTTGCTGCCCCCTCGACCTTGACCTCTATGAAACGGCCAGCACCTTCACCATCCTTGGTAATCATGCATGCAAGGGTCATCAGGACATAACTGAGAGCCTCTTTGAACTCCCCCTCCTCTGCACTGCCCTCCATTATCTCGGAAGAGGCAGAGGCACCATTTGCAAGTACAAGGCAGGTATCATTGGTTGAGGTATCCCCATCCACACTGATCATGTTGAACGTGTCCTCAACACATGAGCCAAGCATCTTCTGAAGAAGGGCGGAGGAGATGTTCGCATCACTTATCACGAAGGCAAGCATCGTGGCCATGTTAGGATGTATCATCCCCGAGCCTTTTGCGAAACCGGTCAGCGTGACATCCTTATCCCCAACCTTTATGGTAGCGGAAGCCTCCTTCCTGAAAGTATCCGTGGTAAGGATAGCCTCAGCTGCATCCATCAAAGCCTCAGGGGATGAGGAGAGGTTTGATGAAAGATCCTTTATCCCTTTCTCAATCTTCTGCATTGGAAGATTGACCCCTATCACACCGGTCGAACACACATAGAAAGAATCCTTCGCAACAGAAAGAGAGGAAGCTGCCAGCTCTGCCATGCGTTTTGCATCCTCGTCTCCCTTTTGGGATGTGCAGGAATTCGCATTTCCACTGTTAATAACAATCCCATGTTTTGCGCTTTTGAGTACTGACATGTCATATTTCACAGGAGCGGCTTTCACCCTGTTGGTTGTGAAAGTACCTGCGGAGGAGCACTCAGCCTCACTGAATATCATGGCCATATCCTTTCTAGCTCTCTTTATCCCCGCATAAAGTCCTGCAGCCTTGAAACCGCACGGCATCCTCATCTTCTTGTTGACTATCATATGACAGCTACCCCCTCAAGAGCCTTCCTCTCATCAAAACCGAAGGCTATATTCATATTCTGAACAGCCTGTCCGGCCGCTCCTTTTATCAGATTGTCTATCGCACCGATTGCTATTATTCTTCCAGTCCGATTATCAATACGGTATGAGATATCCTCATAGTTCGTACCTTTTACGAATCTTGTCTCTGGCAAATACGGACTTAGTCTTACGAAAGGTTCCCCGTCATAGCATTCATGGTAGGCGTCTTCAACATCCGCTTCCTTCACACCGCTTTTAAGCATCGCATAGCATGTAGAGAGGATGCCCCGCTGCATCGGAATGAGATGAGGGGTGAATGTGATTCTCACCTCCTCTCCCGCCGCCGCGCTTAACTCCTGCTCTATCTCAGGTGTATGGCGGTGAGATGCAACACCGTAGGCCTTCACACTCTCGTTGACCTCGCAGAAGAGATTCGCAATCTTTTCTCCCCTTCCCGCACCGCTTACACCGCTCTTTGCATCAACAACAATAGTTGAACTTTCAATAAGACCGTGTTTCAAAAGAGGATAAAGAGCCAGGATTGAGCATGTGGTATAACAGCCGGGATTGGCTATCAGGTGGCTTTTTCTGATATCCTTTCTATGCACCTCAGGAAGGCCGTATACGGCAGATGCTATAAGCTCCGGGCTCCTATGCTCGGTTTTGTACCAGGCCTCATATGTATCCTTATCCTTCAGACGGAAATCGGCACCAAGGTCGATCACGACCTTCTCTTTTAAAAGCTCTGAGCTTACGAGAGCACTTGCAATGCCATGGGGAAGAGCTAAAAAAATAACATCGCTGTCATCTGCGATTCTTTTTATATCATCCTCTTCAAGAACGCTATCCACTCTCGAAAAGAAAGAGGGATATATCTCGGAAAACTTTCTGCCCGCGTACGAGTGCGAGCAGAGATGAGAAAGCCTTATGCCATCATGGCGGGAGAGAATATTCACCAGTTCACTGCCGGCATATCCCGTTGCTCCGATTACCGCTACACTTACCATAACAAACTCCGTATGGCATAATTATACAAAAACAATAGGAATAATCCAGAGTTTTATGCATAAATATGTAAAAATTCTTCAAAACTACTGAATCAATATTGATTATTCAGTATCAGCGGTCAATCACGATTTCCTTGGGCGGCTCCCTAAGATCCTCAGGATTTGTCAGATACTTCTTAAGCATCTTCATTGCCGATGCGTAATAGTATCCATCACAGATCCTCTCATCCATGTTAAGAACGAGATCGATCACCCTCCTCTTTCTCACCGAGCCATCCTCATCGAGGAAAAGGTCTCCCCTTTTTGCTCCGAATGCGATGAAAAGAGGCACATTCCCGAAATTGTAGAGGTGATGCATGATTGCCGGTATGTTCAAAGATGCCATATTGGTTATGAATAGCGACCCATGGAAAGGACTCGCTTCTATCAAAAACGATGGGATAAGGCCAAAATAATCCATCGTCTTAAGTAACGAGATCACACCTTTCTTGATTAATCCCGGGATATAGTTAATCACGTTCGCCACCTTGTCTACTGAGGTATCGGCCTCCTCATAAACCTCTTTCAACGCATCATTGACAACATCATATACGTCGAAAATCGTATACTCCGGTTTGAAATGCATCTTTATCGTGGTCTCAACACCCTCGAGTGACATCTTTTTCTTTACTGCGAGATTCACCACGATATCATTGCGGGCATAGATCTTCTGCCCCCTAATGAATCTGTTTACCGCTGGACGCTGTGACACGGTTCGCACATATGCCGCTATCAGGATATGAAGCATCCCTATACTGTCATACCCCTCCTGCCTGAGTTCCCTGATCATGGCTTCGGCATTGGCGGTCTCAAAACTGATCTCTATATGGTTCTGCGCGTCATTCCTCTGTACCATTATGTATGGAATGATGGCTGAAAACGGATCGAGTCTGAGACGTCTTCCTTCTTTTACTCTTTTTGCCATGAGGCTATTATATCATTGAATGAGACTCTTTCCCAGTATGAGCAATCTCCATTGCCTCATCAAAGAGGAAAAGGGAGATGAAATATTTTTCAGAAATGACACGATTTTCCAAGCGAAGGATGAAAAGAAGGATCTTAAAAACAAGCAATCTGGGAATGGCTGCCGTTCTTTGGTCTCTAAAATTGTTTAAAGCAAGCTCATTCCCAAAATAATAGCCAAAAAGGAGGTAAAATCCTTTCTTTTTGTTATCAAATCGAATTTTGTGCTGTAAAATATGTCTGAGGTTATTATGGCAAAGAGCAAGAATCCTTACGGACTGAGAAACTATACCAAATCTGACAAAGTAGCGAAAATACTTGAGCAGAAAATCCTTTCTCACGAGTATAAGATTGGGCAGTCCCTGCCCTCACAGGATGAGCTCGCCGCCTTCTTCTCCGTCTCCACACGCTGTATAAGGGAGGCTTTCAAGACTCTTGAAGCAAAAGGGCTTATAGACATAGGACAGGGAAAGCGTGGAATAATAAAAGCGGATAACCTCGACACCCTGGTCCAGAACCTCTCGGCATCCATGATAAACAAAAGCATTACGAACCGTAAGTTCATAAACGATCTTCTTGAAGTCAGGATGAATCTTGAGGTCTCCTCCGCGAGGACGCTCTCCCGTCTCAGCGAAAGGGAATTCACGGTGAAAGCACTCTATACGATGCTCACACGCTTTGATCTTCTCGTACAGGGTTATGAGAAGAACCAGGATCCCAGGATGCTGAAGGAAATCAAGGATCTCGATTTTGATTTCCACACGATGATCATGCACAGCAACAACAATATCATACTCAATTCCATTCTCAACGACCTCGGGCCTCAACTGAAAAAAGTCCTTGAAGAGATGGATGAAAGTGTTGCAGAACTCAAACGGAAAACAGTAGATTACAGGTATCTGGTTGATGCGATCAGGGACGGAAACACGGATCTTGCCGTAGCCCTTACCCTGACTGTCACATCAAACATGAAAACCAAGATTGAAAAGCTGGATTTCTGATGCCTGATATTGCAAGAATAGAACATGCGAACGTAAGACGGGAGGGAAAGCTCATACTCAAAGATGTCTCCCTCTCCCTCTCAAAAGGTGAGCACATCGCCATAGTCGGCCCGAACGGCGCAGGGAAATCCACCCTCATCGATGTTATATCGAGGCACATATACCCTCTTGCCACAGATGAGTATAAAAGCTTCCTCTTCGGTTCTGAGAAATGGATGAGAAGCGAACTTGAAAAACTTATCGGCCTCGTCTCAGAACGCAATGCGATATTCCTTAACACATCTTACAAGGTCCGTGAGATCGTATGTTCCGGCCTCTACTCATCTCTTGGCTTCGATTTTCACCACCAGACGAAAGATGAGGACTGGAGGAAAGCAGACGAGGAACTTATGAAAGTAGGACTCTATGATAAGAGAGACAGAGTGATGAACACCCTCTCAAGCGGGGAGAAAAGGAGGATCATGCTTGCAAGGGTGAACATAAACAAGCCGAAGCTCCTCCTTCTCGACGAGGCATCAGCAGCACTTGATTTCCCCGCAAGGGCAAGTCTGAGAAGACTTATAAGCACATACACCGAAAACAGCACGATAGTGATGGTCACGCATGAGCTGAGCGAGATAATCCCGGAAATAAAACGTGTGATTCTCATGGATGGTGGACGAATCGTGATGGATGGGAATAAGGAGGATGTGCTTACGAGTGAGAACCTCTCTGCTCTCTTCAAGGAAAAAGTTCATGTGAGTTGCAGTGACGGGATATACACAGCATACTGCTGAACAAATTTCGCAAAACCTCCCTTTTCTGTTGTACAATTTAGAAAAGGAGGATATATGAGAGCAAACATCATATTCCATTCGGTTTCCGGCAACCTCTACCTGATAGCCTCAAGCATAAAAGAAAGCCTTACGAAGGCCGGCGTGGATGCCAGACTCTACAGGATCGATGATCAGGATCTGCACCTCCTAGCTGCAGACAGGAACGACGTAAACGAATACTATGAGGACATACTGTCCCTACCTATAGCGAAGAACGAGAAACTCTTAAGTGCGGATATCATAATGCTTGGAATTCCAAGCGTTTTCGGCATGCCATCTGCAGAAATGAAGGCCTTTCTTGATGGGACGATGGGGCTATATGAGAGCAGAAGCCTGGAGGGAAAATATTTCTATCCGTTCGCTACAAGCTCGATAAGCTACAAAGACTCTCTGGATGCGATTGAAGCTGTTGAGAATTGGGCGCATCTAATGGGCCTCATATCACTGGACTGGCCGCCATACATGCATAAGGACGGGCTGATGATGCCAAGCAGGCCGGGAGAGGAGCTGGATATCTTCACTTCCCGCCTGGCCTCTGCTGTGAAGTCAGTCCTTTCTCAGCTTTGAGAGGAAATATCGCACATACCTAAGGATTGCAGATCCCCTGCCGCTTTTCTTAACGGCATCGGCTGCGTCCTCAATCGGTACGTTCTGGTCCTTCTTCGCTCTTTTAAGTTCATCCCAGGTCCTTACCATCCACAGGTACATATCACCTTCGGTATAGCCTGGGAACTGGAAGAGCAGATGCTCCTCCCTTATGACCTTTACAATCGGGGAGTACACGTTGCGATACCAGCTGACAGCAGCCTGCTCAAATGGAATCTCTTCCTTCTGATTCTGATTGATGAAATACTTGTGTACGAGGATATGATTGACCATCTCAGGGTAGGCTCCTGTGGATGTGAAGACTATCTCACCCATTGGCAGATAGGAGGGTTTATACTGCTGTATGAACTGGTTACGCTCATAAGTAACAACCCTCTTTTTAAGGGCCTTCATAGTCATACCCTCTTCCAGTGGAATCTGGCTGTCAAGCTCAACGACCTCCGCATCTATGAACTCAACCCCCTGAGCTTTCGCGACAGAGACCCTGTGATTGCCATCGCGAACGAAATACCAGCCTCCAATGGAGAAAACGGATATCGGGGGAAGAATCACATCTGTAAGTACCGCCCTGTCTATGTTCTCCCATCTCTGGCGCAGCATCTCCCTCTTTGGAAGAAATGCGGAAGAAAAATCGTGGTAGCGCCCCTCCGAGCCTATTATCTTCGAAACAGGTATGCTCTGCATTCCCTTGTAAGTCTCGCTTTTGGGTTTTATGATGCTCGTCACCTCATAAAATGATAAGAGGTCCGTATTCTTCCATGTAAGGGTGTTGAAAAGGGACTGTATCCTGGCTCTGGTCTTAGCCTTGGAAAAATCATCACCTACACCATATGGATCATTCATCTCTTTCCTCCCAGGCTCTCATCCTCCAGGATGTAGTTCTTATATATGTTTATCACCTTCGTCTCCCCATACTCTCTTACCCTTTCCTCGTTCATATCCACAAGATGAACGTGTCCATGGAGCAGATAGCGGGGCTTGAAACGTTCCATGAATGAAAGAAAACATGAAAAACCCTTATGGCATAAATCCTCACCATCCCCAAGACCGCGTGGAGGTGCATGGGTTATGAGGATATCAAGATATCTGCCATAACGTATCTTGTTATAGATGAGATGAGGAATCATCTTCGCTATTCTCCACTTCATCTGCTCCTCGCTATACTGGCTTTTGCCATAGTTGTAAAGCATTGATCCGCCAAGTCCTGCGATAAGAAGACCGCTGTTTTTGAGCCTCATCACCTTACCATCAAGAAACGTACCGGAATATACCAGAGGCATGATAGGAGTAAAGCCCGGTCCCATGATGGCGCTTTTTCCCATTGCCCTATCAAAATCCTCAAGATTATGATTGCCATAGACATAGATGACATCCTTCTTCAGCACCGTCTGGATGTAATCATAATAGCGCAGAGGAAGATCGCCGCTGCTTATGACAAAATCCACATCCTTATACCTCTCCGGAGCATTCTCTGAGTATATTAAGGTGTCGGTAGCATCGGAGATGCAGAGAATCTTCATAAATCAATTATAGTATTTTACCCGCTTCTATATCTAGAGCTAAAAATCAGGATACCATCCTCAGTGCGCACCAGAGAAGGGACAGGCAGAAAAGCCAGGAGAAAAACTTCCTATAAGATGAATACGCCCTATTTAGAATTGAGCCCCCGATTGCCCATACAAGACCGGAAAGGAAACAGAGAAGAGGAACAAGAAGAGATATGAAAAAGACTTTTATACCTGAGTTGAAAAGAGGCATGATATAAGCACTGATGGCAGTAAAAGCTAGAAGATAAACCTTCACGTTGATAAGCTGAAGAAGCATGCCGGAAACAAATCCCGTACTCTCCTCCCCGCCTTCCACATTTCCGCTTCTGAGCATTTTAAATGCAAGGAATACAAGGTATATGAAAGCGAACGCCTTCAGTATCCTCTCAGCCTCTGGCAATACGGAATAAAAGAATGCGGAAGAAAAGAAAGCTATCACAGTAACAGCTATTATTCCGACAAGCATTCCAAGATTAAGTGTTATCCCCTTCCTAAGTCCAACCTTTGAAGCATTCGCCATCGAAAGAATTGTATTTGGCCCTGGGGTAATAGCCATAACGATGATATACAAAAAAAGCTCTAGCATGGGAATCAGAGAGTAAGCACCTCCTCCTTCCACTCTGTTATATTCCTCTCAGCAGATGAGAAGTTTATCCCGAGAAGGTGAATGACAGCACCATCCTTTGCATACTTCTCGTAATACTTCTTCTCTTTTATCTGTTTAAGTGCCTCTTCAGCACTTTTGTCGAGCTTTAGCTCTATTATGTAGACAAGTCCGCCCCTTACCGTTATGGCGATGTCGGCCCTTCCCTGGCTCGTCTTATCCTCCGCCTCAACCCTCTCAAGAGAGAGCGATGAGAGAACGGCATGGAAGGCTATCTGGTAACCCCGCTCCTTCTCTATAGCCATGTCGTACGGAAAGTTCCTGTATATAGCCTCGAATGTCTCCATCACCGATGCAGTATCCTCCCCCTGGAAGCTCCTCCTCAACGCCGCTATGTCATCCGAGAAGATCGAGAGCGAGTATTCGGCAGAGAGCAGCGTACCCTCCATCGTGTCCTTCACCTCGAGGTTCGGGTAGTCGAGGATGCACCGCCCTCCCCTTACCTCCGCTATCGTGAGATACCCGGCCTGCAGAAGGTACGAGTAGAGGTCAACGGCGCTTGCCTTTCCTGAGAATATCCTGTTCACATCAAGCGATGAGAGCATGCTTATCCCTATCTCCTTCCTCTCCCCATTCCTGAGGAACGCTGGATACTTCCTTACGATCCCGTTCACTATCTCCTGCGCACCAGTCTCTATCCAGAAGTTCCTGAAGCGGCATCCTCCTATGAAGAACCTTCCGACGGATACAGGATTGTACATCGTAACCGGACTGTCGAAAGAGAAACGGTAGCCGTCGTAGAACTCCTTCATGCGAGCTCTGAAAGCTCTTCTCGCTTCATCATCAGCAACATTGTTTTCTGAGAAATACTTCTCCATGTACGGGGCAAAGTAACGGTCTAACTCTGTATCTGTGTAACCGCAGATTGCTGCGTACTCAGGATCGGTTGAGATATCTGTCAGATTATTGAGCTTCGAGAAGATTGATACGTGCTGAAATCTCGTTACTCCTGTAAGGAAGCAGAAATAAATCTTGCTTTCAAGAGGCTTCAAGACACTGTAAAAGCTGTCAAGCCTGTTCTTAACAGCTTCATAACTGCTTCCACCTAGTGCATCGAGAAGGGGATAGTCATACTCATCTATGAGAACCACGACTGTTTTGCCTGTCTTCTCCTGAATGCTGTTAATAAGATAACTTAGCCAGGAAGATGGAGGTGTTCCGATTCCTGGAAAATCTTCTGCTATCGCATATTCATTTGCTACAGGCATGAGAATATCGGTTTTCAATGAGTAGAGGAAATCATCAATGTCATATGTGGCAATTCCATTTAAACTGAGCCTTATTACCGGATGCTCCTCGAAATCGTAGTTGTCGTAGATGTATGTTCCTTTGAATAGTTCCCTGTTCCCCTTGAATATGTTCTCAAGGGTGTCTATTAATAGACTCTTTCCGAATCTTCTGGGACGAGAGAGAAACCAGTACTTGGACGGACTTCCTTTCCTCAGCATTTTATAAAGGTATTCCGTCTTATCGATGTAAAGATACCCGCCCTCTATAAGCTCTCTGAATGACTTTGAATCCGTTGCTATGTATTTCAATTTCTCTTCCATATCATCAATATAGCATAAAACTTTGCAACATTTCTGAATACATTCAGATTTTTAGGCCAGCATTTTCAGCGATCTTATATACTTCTGAAAGCGAAATGCCAAAGTTCTTTGCTACATCCTCGGCACTCGCCATACCGCTTTTCAAGACAATACCGTTCGCATTATCTCTTCCCTGTTCAAGACCTTTTTCCATTCCTTTCTCCATGCCCCTTTTCATGATTCTTTCACTGTAGTTATCAAACGTCATCTGTCCAGCCTCCGTGTTCTTGACCTCTCCGACTGCCTCCTTTAGAGGATCGTCATGCATCTCTTCATATTCCCTGCACCTGATATTATACATCATTCTTCCCATATCATC
>CALXKU010000026.1 GCA_944389025.1 uncultured Spirochaetaceae bacterium | reverse complement strand
TCTCTCTCTTCCCCTGCGCTATAGCTCTTAAAAACCTTCCGTGCTTCCAAGCACGCTATGACAATCTAGCCCTTTTCTCCCCTCGCTGTCAATATCTTTTTCAAAAAAATTCATGTTTTTTTTGTCAGACAACAAAGCATTCTCAATAACTTATTACGTCATGAGAAATAAGGCCAATCATCATAATTTCATGATTTCTTTGCTTATTAAGAAAGTCATGAAACTACCTCTTTTTCTGTGAGGTAATATTCAGTCTAGCATACTTTTGGAATATGTAAAGAAAAATCTTTGAGATTGCAAAACCGATACAAGTACAAGTGCGAATGAATCATGTTAAAAAATTGAAAATTCGGAATAAAAAAAGGCTATCAGTGATAGCCTCTTCATCTCCTACCAGGATCGAACTGGTGTTGACGGGATGAAAACCCGTTGTCCTAACCACTAGACGAAGGAGACACAAGTTACGTGAGCCGCATTGGATTCGAACCAATGACCCACGCCTTAAAAGGGCGTTGCTCTACCTGCTGAGCTAGCGGCCCAAATGCAACGTATAGAAAGTAGCAGAATAAAATAACAGTGTCAACCGCTTTCTATTATTTTTTACTCTGATGAGAAAGAAACCTTTTCTCCGTTTTTCTAATATAGTAGAAATAACAAAATGGAAGGATACTTCCAGCGGCAACCCATGCCAGTGGGCTTGCAAGCACTACCCCAAGATATCCCAGCACGCCAGGAAGGGCAATGGCGGTCACTACCCTTGCAGAGAGTTCGGTAACACTGCTGATCATCGGAATAAGACCAGAGCCGAGACCTTGACAGCCTGTCCTATAAAGGAAGATTAGGCCAAGGAAAAAGAAGAACTTTGAAATGGTGCGAACATAGAAAATGCAGTTTTCTATAATCATGGGATCAGTGGTGTTCTTATCAACGAAAAGATAAGCCATAGGTTCCGTTATGAAATGAGCCATGATGATAGAAATCACTGTAGCTGCTATCATCATGAGGAATGCGACATTAAAACCGTGCCTTATCCTCTTAAAATTACCAGCTCCAAGGTTCTGTCCGGCATATGTGCTGATCGCCATTCCCAGCACCTGGAAAATAACCGTCAGAACGTTCTCAATCTTCGTTCCGACACTGTAGGCTGCTACGATATCAGAACCGAATCCGTTTATTGCCGCCTGCACTATGATTACCCCGATAGCACAAACCGAGAACTGGAGAGCTCCAGGAAGTCCAATTGCAAAAAGCCGAGAACAGAGATCCCTGTCAATTCTCATATCACTTCTGGAAAGATGGAACATCGGATATTTCCGAATTATATAGAAATAGCAGAGGAGAGCGCTGATGATCTGAGATATTATGGTCGCAAAAGCCACTCCGAAGACCCCGAATGGAACGACTATGACAAAGAATAGATCCAGCACGATATTAAGCACGCTTGATATGAGCAGGAAGATCAGAGGGCTCTTTGAATCCCCTACCGCACGCAGAACCGAGGAGAAAAGGTTGTAATAAATCGGCGCTATCAGACCGATATATATTGTAATGATATATATGTTGGCACCATCTATGATATCTTCAGGTGTCTGAATCAGCCTTAAAAGAGGCATGCTCAGAAATGAGAACAGAAGGGATACGACAATGGAAGTGAAAAAAGAACAGACAATGCTCATCGCATAAGCCTTTCTCATGTTCTCAAAATCGGAGGCTCCGTATCTCTGGCTTACGATTACCGAAAATCCCATCGTCAGCCCTTGGGCAAAGCCTATAACCATGAATGAAAACCCGCTTGTCGCCCCAACCGCGGCAAGAGCGCTTATCCCTACGAAACGGCCTACAACGATCGTATCGACCATGCTGTAAAACTGCTGGAACTCGTTTCCGATGAAGAGGGGGATACTGAAAAGAAGCATCAGGCGGAATGCCGAGCCTTTTGTCATGTTCGTGTCCATAGCCGTATTGTATTAATTACTTTTTGCCTATTAGTCAATTAGGAAAATGCAAATGCCGCCAAAACATGAGCGGCAGATTTTCTAACGGAGTCCGGCAATGTATTCAACAGCAAGCGCACCTTGCATCAGATTACCCTTCTCAGTAAGCAGATTTATCTCATTCTGGTAGATTTCTATCTTCTTCTCAAGAATATCTGACTCAGAGGCATATCCTGAGGCATTCTGCGTCTCAATGAGTCTAAGATCGTCGTTTAGCACCTCACTCTTCGTCTGATAATAACTTATACGGCTTTTTGCGAGATCCATGGTTCTGAAACTATCCTCTAGTGCAACGCTCAGCTGACTCTTAGCATTCTCAAGAGTAAGACTTGATGTGCTAATCTGACTCTCCGCCCTCTTAACATCATTCAAAATCTTTCCACCATCCCAGAGCGTGGTTTTGAGACCTAGGGTGAGGTTGAGAGAATAATCGCCGCTTGAATCCCAGTTGTTGCCCAGAAAACCGGTATATCCCAGCCCAACCTGCAGTGCGATATCAGGTTTACCGTACATGCTTCCGCTTGCGATATCCTTGCCAAGCTCGGCAGCTTCCACCGCCATGGAAGCCATCAGTATGTTGCTGTTTGAGTTGCTTACAGCCCTGAGTCGGAGCTCATCTCGGTCCATCTCACTGACAGCATAGTAGCGCTCCTCATCCGGAGTGAACTCATACTCGTCATCAGAAATCCCAGAGCCGACAGTCTTTCTCACATTCTCTCTGAGTTCAGCAAGCTGGGCCTCCACCTCAGTAAGAGCCATATCAAGCTCACTGCTTGAAAGTCTGGCTTCATTTAAATCGGAAAGGAGCATAACACCGTTCTCATATCCGCTCTCTGCTATGCTTATAAGCTCTTTTGCATCTTCTGAGGCAAGGCGGAGCTTTTCAAGTATACTCTCAGCATAATAAATTCCTCCCAGATAACCCTCGAGCTCTACAGAGAGGCTTTCTGCCTTATCCTCCCTTTCAATCTTCCTTATCTCAAGAAGCTTCTCATAGAGTTTTACCGCGTTTGTGACCTTGCCCCATGTGAAAATCGGCTGTGTCAGATTAAGCTGAGCCATATACATGAATGGCTTATCGATGATTTGAAGCTTATCGAAATCATTGAACATTCCCTCCATAAATGAAGCGAATTGATTCTCCTTGTTCAAAACCTGATCCATAATGGAATCGAGCGATTCTCTTGAAATTGAAGGAGGGTTCACCATGTATGTCCCACTGAGTGTAAGATCTATGGTTGGAGAATAGCTTCCTTTCGCCTCATTGAGGTCGTATGTAGCACTTTTAATCACCTCATCATCCATTAAGAGCTCAATATTGCTGACATTCATTATCGAGATGAGATCATCATAGGTGTAAGGTGCAGCGTAAGAGGAAAGCATGAAAATAGAGATTAGCAGAACTGATAGTATCTTTCTCATTTTTTCCTCCTTATCTGGTATTTTCTGTTCATTCTTCTTCTCTCACTCCTGAAATAGAAGATAGGCATAATAACAAGGGTTATGAAGGTACTTGTCGTAAGACCTCCCATGATTACCTGACCAAGAGGCGCATAAACCTCAGCCCCCTCGCCTCTGGCAATTGCCATTGGGATGACACCAAGAATCGTTGTAAGGCTGCTCATAAGTATAGGACGTAGCCTGCTCGTTGTTCCCTCCTTTATATTCTCCTTGAGCATAGCAAGCTCCTCGTCATAATCAAGAAGACCGAACGAACCATCCACCTCATCGTACTCAATTCCCTTCTCTTTCAGCTTCTCAGCCCTTCTTTCATCCTGAAGCTGGTTTATATAGTCAACGAGTATGATACCGTTGTTTACCAGCATTCCGAAGAGCGTGATGATTCCCATGATCGAGACCATGTTCAGGGAAGATCCGAACACGGAGAGCGAAAGAAATACTCCGATCGCACAGAAGGGTATGGTGAGCATTATGAGAATCGGATGCTTGAACCTTTCAAACACGAGTACCATTACCATGTACACAAGGAAGAGGCCAATGAGCCCGGCCTGCATCATCGGAACTATGGAATCGTTAAGCAGCTCCCCCATGCCTCCAGTCTTTGTAGTTATCGAAGGATCGAGAGGGTTCTCAGCAAGATACGCGTTCACCCTTTCCGTAACTCCGCTTGTCGACTCGCTTACAAGCTGAGCTGAGACGGTTACTGTCCTTGCTCTGTCAGTGTGATTTATCTGAGAGAGCTCGGTACGGATGACGAAATCGGAGATGGATGCAAAGGAAACGTTCGCTCCAGCCTGGCTTACGACATGAAGATCGTTGAGCATATCCCTGCTGACAGGCTCGTCAGTGATATCGCTTTCAAGCCTGATGTTATAGTTCTTCCCGCTCTCAGGATCACTGAAAAGCCCGACATCCATTCCATTGAAAAGAATAGCGGTTGTCATTCCAGCCTCATAGCTGGTGATTCCCATATTGGACATGTTCTCATAACTAGCGTTCAGAATTGCAGTCCTCGTGTCATAGTTGGAATTGATGGATGTGCTGAGAACCTCAGGATCTGTCTTAAGGAAGTCCTCTATCCTTCTCGCCTCCTGATAGAGAAGGTCGCTATCATCTCCGACCAGGGTCAGACCGTATCCGCCACCGCCTGAGATATAGGATACCAGGTTGTCGTATCCACCGTTTTTAACCTGAACGGTCGCCCCTGGTAGGACGGAAGATATACGGTACTGCAGGTCGATGATTATATCATGGATGTCACGCTCTCTATCTGCTACCGGCACAAGCACAGCATGTATGCTTCCCTTATTCGTCGATGACTGACTGAAATCAAGCATATCTGAACTCTTTCCCGAATACATTACATACGTCTTGAGCTCAGGAACATTTTCAAGCATGATTCTCTCAGCCTCGGCCATTCCCTCATCGGTCTTTTCTAGCGTATATCCGTAAGGGAATGTGATGTTGATGTAGAAATCACTGTTATCAGTACTCGGGATGAACGCAAAGCCTACAAAGAAGAAGAGATATACCGTGAGAAGGAGTATTGATAGAACCGCT
Organism: uncultured Spirochaetaceae bacterium; assembly: GCA_944389025.1. Classification (GTDB taxonomy): domain Bacteria; phylum Spirochaetota; class Spirochaetia; order Sphaerochaetales; family Sphaerochaetaceae; genus Ornithospirochaeta. The sequence goes on along the minus strand of CALXKU010000026.1, from coordinate 23,740 downwards.
ACGACTACGAAGGTGCTATGCTCAATGCATGAGCCGATGAATCTCTTATACCACCTTTCCACCGCGTGAAGCCCCTTTACAATGAAGCTCTCCTTCTCTAGTCTCCTGTTCTTCTCATCCTTAGGCAGGAAGAGCTTAAGGAAGAAAGGTATGAATATTATTGCGACAATCAGCGAAGATCCTATCGATATCATGAATGTCATTGATACCGGATATAGAATCATGCCTACGATTCCTGACAGCATTGCAAGAGGAATGAAGACTATAACGGTAGTAAGGTTGCTTCCTATAACGGACTTATCAACGATATCCGTTCCTCTGAAGATTGACTGATTAACAGTATAAGGGAATGTCCCGTCTGCATTCTTTCTCTGATAGAACTTATATATCTGATCAAGAACTACGATCGAGGCATCAACTATGCTTCCAAGGGAGACGACAATACCGGATATGCTCATCAGGTTGACGCTTATTCCGGCAATCCTCATTCCGATGAATGTGAAGAACACGGAAAGAGGAATGGAAAGCGCTATTACAAGCGTCGCCTTGAGATCGTTTAAGAAGACGAATATGACGATTACGGCGATAAGTATTCCCATTATGCCGGATTCGATAACTGTTGAGAGACTCGATACTATCGTCTGGCTGTCATCGCTTATCGTACTGAAAGAGATGGAGCCGGAAAAACGTGCACTTTCGCGCTCAAGAATTTCATTGATCGAATTGATAATGCTAAGTGTGTTCTCCCCGCCTCTCTTTGAAACCTCAACAAGGACAACATCCTCACCATAACTTGTAAGGTGATAATCACGCTCAGGATAGCCGAAAGATATCGTAGCCACGTCACTGAGCCTTATTACCTTACCGCTCTCTGTTGATCCCACAGGAAGGCTCTCGATCTCAGAAAGGCTGTCATAGGAGCCGTCATACCTTATCGATATCTCACTTCCCTGGTATTCCCCTGTCGCAAGAGGAATGGACATGTTGCTGAATGAGAGCACCTGGTAGACCTGAAGGGGAGAAATTCCTAGCAGGCTCATTCTTTCCACATCGAGAGTTATATCCACCTCGGGCTCGACATTTCCGCTGACAGAGACAGTGGAAACGCCATTAATCTTGGTTATCTCAGGGACGAGCTCGTCGCTTACATACTCCGAGATGTTGGCAATATCCCCACCTCCGCTGACAGTGAATGAGAAAATAGGAAGCATGGACGCACCTCCTACAATCGCAGTAGGAGTCCCGCTAAGTCCTGAAGGGAGAGAGCTTTCCATCTCGGAAATCCTGTTTCTAACCTCCGGAAGCATGTCATACGCATCATATCCGTCCTGGAAGGAAAGGATTACGACACCCACACTGTTCGAAGCCTGGCTCTCCATTGATGAGAACCCTTCAAGGGTGACGAAATTGTCCTCCATGACATCTATGACTGTCTCCTCGATATCCTGACTGCTCGCACCGGGATAGACCGAGATAACATAGACCTGGGGAATGTTTATATCACTCATGAATTCGATGTTCACATCGTATATGCTGACGATACCGAACACGGCAAGAGCAAGAAGAATCATCCCGATTATCACGGGATGCTGAACGGAAAACCTAGATATTTTCACCTGAATCCTCCAGCACTCTCACACTCTGAGCGTCAAACAGGTTGTTCTGTCCTTCTATTACGAAAAGAGCATCATCCATCCCTGCGGGAGCTGAGATTAATTCGTCATTCTCATAAAGCGGAGTGTATTCCATGTATCTGGCCTGTCCATCCTCGACGTAATATAGAGAGCCGTCAAAACGGAGAACCGATGATGGAAGAGTAAGTACATTTCCAACCCTCTGATAGACCAAGCGGACAGAAACTGCAGAGCCAAGGGTGAAAGAGAGAGGATCATCAAGCTTGATGCGGAGGTTGAAACTCCTGCTGAGAGGATCTATGTAAGGTGCGACGGAAACCACTGAGGCCGAGCTTGAGATATTCCTTTCATTATCGGTGACAGTGATTTCCAGATTCTCAAGATTGTCCATGATGATATCATAGTAGGAGGCGGAAACACTTAGGTTGACAATAAGGTTATCCATATCCGCGATGATTGCAAGATAGTCGGTATTGCTCGCAACAGAGCCAACAGAGCCCTTGCTCATGACAACGGTTCCAGAGGCGGGTGCTTTCACATCGGCATATGAGAGCTGAAGGTTAGCCAGCTCCAGCTGTGCCTGAGCCGCGTCCCTCTGCGCAAGTATGCCCTCATACTCCTGTCTTGTGACGGCATTGCTCTGATAAAGCTTCTCCATCCTCTCATAAGCGCTTTCAAGGGCACTTGACTGCGCCTCGGCCTGAAGAGCCTGCAACCTGTACGGCTCACTATCTATCCTGGCAAGAATCTGATCCTTTTCGACCCTCTCCCCGTCAACGATGTCATATTCAGTTATCGTACCACTCACGAAGGGAACAAGGGGAACCATCTTCTCCGATTCGATGAATCCCGTGATTCTTATGCTCTGCTCTATATCAGAGCGCTCGGCCTTAACAACACGCACAGGTGTCAGCGGTGCCTCATAGCGCACCACTTCACGATTCAAATAGTAATATCTCAGCCCGAAAAAAGCGGCAAGAAGTACTACAACAAGTATGAAAATCCTTAAAAATGTTCCACTCTTCCTGTTCATATCTAACCTTATTTAAACAAATATTAAAAACAAAATATGTTAAAAACCAGTTAAGTTTTCGACTGAAATGAAAAATTTTGTTACAGCTATTCAAAATTATACAAATTATTCATTTTTGTTTATTTTTACAGAATTGCAAAAACAAAACGAAAAGTATTCCCCACTCTTTTTCTTGACACTTTTACTCAATACTGTAAAAATTGAATCATGAGTTCGATTGAAGAAGTTTATATAAGACAGAAAGAATTCTTTCAAAGCGGAAAGACGAAGGATATCGCATTCAGAAAGGCAAGCCTCATAAGGTTTAAAAAAGCCCTTCTCTCTTACGAAGACAGACTTAAAGAAGCACTCTGGGAGGATCTCGGGAAGAGCGGGACTGAAAGCTATGCAACAGAGATCGGCATAGTTCTTTCAGAACTTAATTATACGATAAGACATTTCAAAAAATGGGCAGAGAAAAGAAAGGTTCATACAGCCCTTCTGCACTTCCCTTCAAAATCATATATCATAACGGAGCCAATGGGAAATACGCTAATCATGAGTCCTTGGAACTATCCAGTGCAGCTGACTCTGGTACCACTTATCGGAGCATTAAGCTCCGGATGCACGGCAATCATAAAGCCATCAAGATACAGCGAGAAGACCTCTGCGGTACTGAAAGATATGATTGACAGTACGTTCAGAGAGGAGCATGTGGCACTCTTTCAGGGGGGAAGAGATGTGAACAGCGCCCTTCTTGAATACAGATGGGACTACATTTTCTTCACAGGAAGCGTCAATGTAGGAAAGTTAGTTGCAGAGAAAGCGGCAAAGGACCTGACGAAGGTAACGCTCGAGCTTGGAGGCAAAAGCCCTGTCATAATCGATGAGAGCGCCAATCTGAAGGTAGCCACGACAAGACTTGCGTTCGCAAAGTTCGTGAATGCAGGTCAGACATGCGTCGCCCCGGACTATTTCTTCGTTCATAAGTCGAGAAGCAAGGAATTTCTTTCTTTGATGGTGAAAGCCATTGAGAAATCCTATGGGGTAGATCAGATCGCATCAGATGAATTCGGAAAGATAATAAACGAGCATCATTTTGTACGTCTGGAAGGACTTATCGACGGCTCCCCTGTCTACTACGGGGGAAAGAGGGACAAGGAGAAGAGGAAGATCTCTGCAACAATCCTTTTTCCAGTGAAGGAGGATCAGGCGGTCATGCAAGAAGAGATTTTCGGTCCTGTCATGGCAGTGATGGAGTATGAGGATCTGGACGAGGTTATCAGCTTCATAAGAAACAGGCCCCACCCCCTCGCACTCTATGTTTTCAGTGAGAACAGAAGGAATATCGAAAAGATACACTCGTCCCTCATTTTCGGTGGCGGTTGCGTTAACGACGGGATAATGCACCTTGTGAGCCACAGCCTGCCGTTCGGCGGTGTCGGGGACTCGGGACTTGGAAGCTATCATGGTAAGAGGACCTTCCTCGATTTCTCACACGAAAAGAGCATACTGGACCATGCCACATGGCTTGACATCACCCTTCGCTCTGCCCCATACAAGGGGAAAGAGAAGATAATAAGAACAATGCTTCACTAGGAGGAGTAGAAATGAGAAAAACACTTTTTATCCTTATAATGCTTTTTGCAGTCCTCTCCCTCTTCGCAGCTTTCAATCCGGAGTACAGCGATTACCTTTTCTATACGCTTGAGGACTTCGATGCAGACTCATCTTATCTTGATAAGGCATATGAGAGTGCGAAAGACGATAGCGAGAGAAGCCAGATCCTCTGGAGACAGAGCAGGAACAGCCTAAGCCAGGGAGACCTGCTTGATGAGAGCGACAAGGATGGACGCTTTGCCATGTATGAGGAATCGGAGAAATATGCTAAAGCATCGCTTGAAGCTAAAGAGAATCCTGATGCATACCACTGGCTCTCATCCGCACTGGGACGCTGGGGACAGACTAAAGGGGTTCTTGAGTCCCTTTCTCGGGCTGATGAGATGAGAAGCTACGAGCTTGAGGCCATAGACGGCATGGGCTATGATCACACTGACGCATGGTATGTCCTTGGCGTACTTTACAACCAGCTTCCAGGATGGCCGATAAGTTTTGGGAACGACAACTGGGCAATTAGCTACATGAGAAGGAGTCTTGATACTCAGATTCCAGGACGTGGACTGTTCCTAACCCTTTATCAGGAACTTTCAAACCAGCTTTATGACAGGAACTGGGACAAGGGTAAAAGAGAGAAGGAAATAGATAAGATGAAAAGCTCTTACGATAAGAGCGATGTGCTCTCGGAGAAAATGAAATATTACGAGGGCGCTGAAGGCTCTTCCAGAATTCCGTTCTACTCCTCAGTTCCACTTAGCGACATGTCAGACAGGCAGGAGGCTGCTATGCTTTTGATGTATGCGGATGCGGTTTTCAAGACAAAGGCCGATCCACTGCCATCAGAGATCGAAAAACACGAAGAAATAGTTGCACGACTTGCAGAGATAACATAATATCCAGTCTATATGGAAAAGTATGTGAAGAACGCGATAAGGGGTCTTATGACGGGATTGCTGAGCGCACCGTTCATAACACTGTTCTCCAATCTGGTAACATGGGCGAACGAATATAATTCCAAGCACAGATTCCTTATCCTGTTTCTTCCCATCGGAGCGCTTCTGATCATCTTCACCTATCATCTTCTGGGTTATCAGAGCAAGAAGATAACAAGCATGGCGATAAGCCAGATTCACTATGGTGAGGATGGGAACACCGATATGAGGGGAGAGGGAAGAATCACATTGAAGATGGCTGCCACAAGCTTCTTCAATTCGGTCCTCTCCCATTTTCTTGGGGCTTCTGTCGGTAAAGAGGGTGTCGGCGTTCAGATAGGTTTTGCCGCAGGCTCCATCCTGGATCAGGCAGAGGAGCGCCTTCTCGGTTCCTCAAGAAGGGACTACTATCTCATAAGCGGGGCCTCATCTGCTTTCTCCACCCTATTCGGAGCTCCGGCCGCAGGAACGCTGTTCGGCCTTCACATGGCCTCTCCGAGGCTATCAAGAATAGATGCGCTTCTTCCGGCCATATGCTCCTCTTTTTCCTCGTATCTATTTTCCCAGGCCATAGGAATCCATGTAATCAGCGTTCCCTCTTTCAAGGCTTTGGAGCTCAATATTATCAATACTGCGACGGTATTCCTTTTCGCAGTCATAATCGGACTCGCATGCTCCTTCAGTTGCAAGCTTCTGGAGTTTTTCAAAGAAAGGCTCAATGAGCTTTATCCGGGAAGCGAGGCATTCAAGGCGATAATCCCTGCCGTGCTTCTTACGGTTTTTTCCATAGTCATTTTCATTATCACTGGGAGATTCTGGTACAACGGTCTTTCTGTCGACCTTATATCGCTCTCGATGCTGCGCGATGCCGGCTTCTGGGATTTCATAATTAAACTTGTCATGGTTCTGCTCTCCCTGGCAGCCGGCTTCCAGGGTGGAGAGGTTGTCCCCCTTCTTGTACTCGGTGCAACATTCACTTCATCTCTGGCATCCCTGTTCTCCTTGGACTCTGCGGCCTATGCGATTCTCGGGGCGATTGGTTTTCTTTCCGCCGGGACCAAGCTTCCCTTCGTAACCTTCGCCCTCGGCATGGAGCTTTTCGGATACACCGAGCCGGCCTTGCTTTTCCTCATGACATCCATATCCCTGTTATCTTCTGGAAAAACAGGGATTTATTCCCATCAGAGAATCTACTGAAAAAGCACAAAAAATCTCTTTTTTCCAATTCTCATAATGAAATTTACAAACTGACCTAATTTTGTTACACTTTAGCGCATGGATGAGAGCAAAATCCGCAATATCGGTATAATGGCACATATCGATGCGGGAAAAACAACAACTACAGAAAGAATCCTTTTCTACACAGGTGAGAACCATAGAATCGGCGAGGTCGATAACGGCGAAGCCACCATGGACTGGATGCAGCAGGAGCAGGACAGGGGAATAACCATCACCAGTGCTGCTACAACCTGTTACTGGAAGGATCACCAGATAAATATCATCGATACTCCGGGACATGTCGATTTCACAGCTGAGGTCGAACGCTCACTCAGAGTACTTGACGGTGCTGTCGCCGTCTTCTGCGCAGTCGGAGGGGTTGAACCTCAGAGCGAGACAGTATGGAGACAGGCCGATACTTACCAGGTTCCGCGGCTTGCCTTCGTGAATAAGATGGACCGCCTTGGAGCAGATTTCTACGCGGTACTCGAAGACATGAAAAAGAAGCTTGGTGCCAATCCGATACCCCTCTTCATCCCTGTCGGTAACGAGAACTCATTTTCTGCCGTAATCGATCTTGTAAAGATGAAAATGCTCTCCTTCTCTCAGGAGGATCAGGGCTCCACGATAACAGAGGAGGAAATACCTGCATCAGAGATGGCTGCTGCCGAAGAGTGGAGGGAAAAGCTTATCGACAGCGCCGCATCATTCTCGGATGAGATAACGGAGCTCTATTTTGACGGAAAGGAGATTCCTGCCGATCTTATATACTCGACGCTCAGAAAAGCAACGATAGAGAGGAAAGCAGTACCGACATTCGTCGGGTCTTCACTGAAGAACATCGGAGTGCAGACTCTGCTCGATGGAATCATCCGACTCCTTCCCTCCCCTGTTGATGCCCCGGAAATCGAGGCTCATGATTCTAGGAGCGGTAAGAGCGTGATGGTGCGTCACAGCACAAATGGCAACCTCGAGGCACTCATATTCAAAATTCAGGTAGACCCACAGGCCGGCCCAATGTGTTTCGTCAGGGTATACTCAGGGGTCCTTAAAAAAGGTATCTCGATTTACAATGCGACAAAAGGAAAGAAGGAAAGGGTTAACAGGCTCTTAAGGATGCATGCCGACAGAAGCGAAGAGCTTTCAGAGATTAAAGCGGGAGATATCGGGGTGATCATCGGCTTCAAGAACGCCCAGACTGGAGATACTCTCAGTGCGGAAGGTACACCTTATCTTCTTGAGAACATGGTGTTTCCAAAGCCTGTAATCTCGATAGCTATCGAGCCGAAGACGACCGATGCGCAGGAAAAGCTCAAGAAAGCGCTCGAGATGTTCGCCATGGAGGATCCGACATTCACTTACAAGGATGACAGCGAGACCGGACAGCTTGTAATCTCAGGCATGGGAGAACTTCACCTTGATGTTCTCGTAACGAGGATAACAAAGGAAATGAAGATTGATGCGAGGGTCGGTAATCCACAGGTCAGTTACAGGGAATCCATCAAAGGCGAGAAGACTCTCAGAGAGGAGTTCTCACGCCAGATTGCAGGAAAAGAGAACAGGGCCGCCATCACGATAAAGGTTTCCCCTAACGAAAGAGGGAAAGGGAACGAATACAGACTTTCCGCGAAGGTCAGAGAGATACCTGAAGAGATTCTAGATGCTGTCAAAATGGGTATCGAGGGCTCTTTCTCCAGTGGAATCAAGTTCGGATATGAAACCACGGATGTCATCGCGGATGTCCAGGATATAGAATATGATGAGCTTACCGGAACACCGTTCGCTTTCACAAGCTGTGCCGCCATCGCCTTTGACAAGGCCTGCCAGGAGGCGGGAGCAGTACTTATGGAACCGATTATGAAGGTTCAGGTGGTAAGTCCCGGCGAGTACATCGGAGATGTTATCAGTTCCATCACGCAGCGTAATGGAATCGTTGAGAGCATGGAAAGTAAGACAGGAGGAGATATCGTGACGGCTCAGGTTCCGCTTGAGAAGATGTTCGGTTACTCCACCATTCTGCGCTCCGCAACTCAGGGAAGGGGAAGCTTCTCTATGGAGTTCAGTCATTATCAGGAAAAAGCATGATTAACATGATTTGATTGTTAACAAAGCATCAGGAGAGAACAACATGAAAAAAGTTAGCAACCTACAGCAGATCTTTGCAAACAACGTGAAGGTTCGTCGTAAGAAGAACGGACTTACCCAGGCAGAACTGGCTAAGCTGATCGGAGTCTCGACCTCATTCATCACAGAAATCGAGACAGTGAGAAAAGCACCGTCATTTGCCACGATTGAGAAAATCGCTGATGTTCTGGAGACCCCGGCATGGGCGCTTTTCAGCGAATACAGCGAAAAAATCCGCAATAACGAGGAGGGGGATGAGATGCTCAAATTCCTTCTCAAGAACAAGATTAACGACGCAATAGAGGAAATAATCAAGTAAGCATCTTAAGGGCCCCAGAGCGGGGCTCTTAATTTTTTACAAAGCAACGCCCTCTTTACGCGAAATAATTTGACTTTGCCCTCCTGAGGTTTTAAGCTTTTAGAAAAGCTTTATTTTTCAAAAGGAGGAAATATGAGCGTTAATACCAAGGATATCAGGAATGTGGCACTCATCGGCCATAATGGAACGGGAAAGACGAATCTCATAGAGCAGATGCTGTTCTATGCAGGCGTACTTTCCCGTGCTGAGACAGTTGAAAGCGGTAAGACCGTCAGTGACTATACAGATGAGGAAATCCAGAAGAAGATGTCAATTCATTCGACACTGGCATCAATGAAGTGGGATGAGAAGATCATAAACGTGCTAGATACTCCGGGAACTGGAGATTTCATCGGAGAGGCCATTTCCGCGTTCAGAGCTACGGAAGCGGCGCTGATGATGGTGGACGGACGTGAGGGAGCACAGATTGAGACGATAAAGCTCTGGAGAAGACTGGATGAGAGAAATAAGCCGAGAGCCGTCTTCATCAATAAGATGGATAAGGAGAGGGCAAGTTTCAGGCATACTATAGATTCGCTTGTGGAGGAGTTCGGAGCGCACTTCGTCCCCGTGGTCATCGCACTGGGCGAAGCGGAGGAATTCCGCGGGGTTATCAACCTGATTGAGAACCAGGCATATGAGTATCATGAGGGAGGAAAGGAGACTGCCTGCCCTATTCCTGAAAAGTATGCCGCTGTTGTTGAGGACTTCAGGAACAGGCTCATTGAGAACGCGGCAGAGGGAACCGATGAGCTTATAGAGAAGTATTTTGAAGAAGGAACCCTCGAACCCGATGACATTCGTCACGGTCTAGCTGTAGGAATGAGAGAAAACAGGGTCGTTCCTGTTTTCTGCGGTGCTACCGATAAGGGTGCAGGAATCACATCGCTGTTGAACTTCATCAAGAACAATTTCCCATGGCCGCTCGGAATCGAGGAATACATAATCGGACACGACGGAGAGGAGACCACGATCTCTATTGATCCTGAGAAACCTTTCTCCGCTTACTGTTTCAAGACTTCCATCGACCAGTTCTCCGGAAAGATGAGCTTCATAAAGGTCGTTACGGGAATCCTTACCCCGGAAACGGATATCTATAACAACGAGCTTGGTAAGAAAGCGAAGCCAGGCAAGCTTTACAGAGCGGTTGGAAAGAAGCTCATAGAGACTGACAGCCTCGAGGCAGGAGATATCGGAATCATAACGAAGTGCGATATCATCAATACGAACTCAACGCTTGTCGCAGGTCCTGAATACAAGAGGAGATTCCGCCCTCTCAGACTTCCACAGCCAATTTATCAGCTTGCCATCAGTGCTGATGACAAAAAGAGCGAGGATAAGATGAACGACGCTCTTCACAAGGTACAGGAAGAGGATCTCACATTCCAGATGTCCTATAACGAGGAGACGAGGGAATCTATCATCGGTGGCATGGGAGAGCTTCATATCAACATGATTCTTGACAGGATCAGGGAGAAGCAGAAAATCCAGATCCACACCAGGATTCCTAAGATCGCATATCGTGAGACAATTACAAAGAAGAGCGGCCTGGCTGAGTACTCACATAAGAAGCAGAGCGGAGGACATGGACAGTTCGGTCGTGTAGTGCTTGAGATCGAACCTCTCGAAAGGGGTAAGTACTATGAATTCGAGAATGTCATCAAGGGTGGAGCGATTTCAAAGGGCTACATCCCTGGAATCGAGAAAGGACTTCATGAGAAGATGGAGGAAGGATATCTTGCAGGCTACCCTCTCGTAGATATCAAGATAACTCTCGTAGATGGAAAAGAGCATCCGGTCGACTCCTCTGAAATGGCGTTCAAACTGGCTGCTAAGGGTGCGATGGAAGCTGCCCTTGCAAAAGCTGGATGCGTGCTTCTCGAACCGTTCATGAAACTCGAGGTATTCGTAGATGACGAATATCTCGGCTCAATCCTCTCAGACCTTTCCAGCAAGAGAGGACGTGTGCTTGGCCAAGAGGAGAAAGGACATGTCGTAGCTGTTAAGGCTGAAGTACCGATGGCTGAGCTCAGGAACTATGCTATAGAGCTCAAGAGCATGACTAGCGGTACGGGATCGTTCGAACTCGAATTCGACCACTACGAGATCCTGCAGGGAAAGCTTGCGGATGATGTCGTAGCGGAAGCGAAGAGGGAAAAGGAAGAGCAGAACGGCTGATTTAAGGCGGGAGAAATCCCGCCTATTTCTTTTCAACCCAGATTTCCCTTACCTCATGCTCCTTCGCCCTACCCTTAGCCTCGAACTTCGTCTCAGGGCGCCAGGAGATATGAGGGGAGAAGCCACCGCTTGGATTGACAATCCTCTTCTCGCTTTCAAAATATGAGAGCACCTCATCAGCATATTCCACCCAGTCTGTCACGAAATAAATGTAGCCGCCCTTTTTAAGCTTGCTGATTAAAAGGGATATGAAAGATGGATTCATAAGGCGTCTCTTATGATGCTTCTTCTTCATCCACGGATCTGGAAAGAATATGTGGAAGCCATCAACACTTTCATCAGCTACCATGTGCTCAAGCACATCAACAGCATTGAAACGCATTACCTTGAGGTTTTTAAGGCCCTCCTCATTAAGCCTTTTAACTAGCTTCACAACCCCGTCCAGATAGACCTCGAGACCTAAATAGTTGACATCACTTTTCTCTTTTGCAATCTCGAGTGTCGCATTTCCCATTCCGAAACCTATCTCGATTACAAAAGGATTGCTGTTTGAAAAAAGTGAGGGGGAATCGAGAGTCTTACCATCTTCGAAGTAAACAAGGTATTTTGAGCCTTCCGTGAGTGCCTTCTCACCCTTCTCGTCAAGGACGTTGTTCCTGAGAACATAGCTCTTTATAGTCCTCTCCTTGCCTTCCCTGATTTCCACTTTGAATATGCGTGGATCGATCATTTGAGTCTCCTTAACTGCTCGAGGATGTATATCGCCTTGTCTTTGAGGCTCACACTCGAGCTCTTCATTCTTATGTAATTCATCCTCTTCGGATCCAGACTGACCTTGCCACCGCTGAGCTGTATCAGGCTTACGAGCTTTCCAGGGTCAATCGTACTGAGCTTAGAGAGTTCGAATTCGATTATGCCGTTCTTTTCGCTTATGTTGTAGATATCGAGAGAGGCGGCGAGAATTTTGATTTCCGCAATGCAGAGAAGATTATCAACATCCTCAGGAATCGGACCGAAACGGTCCTCTATCTCCGCCCTGAGGCTCTCAAGCTGATCAGGGCTCTTTACGGATGCTATTTTCTTATAGATTTCAAACTTCTCAACCCCGCTTGAAATGTAGCTATCAGGAATGAAGCCTGAGTAATCCAGTTCAAGCAGCACTTCCTTTCTTGATCCATCCTCGCTTCCTGTAAGGCGCTCTATCTCCTCATCCAGGAGTTTCATGTACATGTCCAGTCCTACAGCCTCAAGATGTCCTGATTGCTCACGGCCGAGGATGTTTCCAGCCCCTCTTATCTCCATGTCCTTCATTGCTATCTTGAACCCCGATCCGAGAGCGGTATTCTCACTCATCACACGGAGCCTCTTCAAGGCATCATCATTTAAACTTCCCCTGTCATGATAGAAAAGATAGCAGTAAGCTTTCTTATCCGAACGTCCAACCCTTCCCCTGAGCTGATATAGCTGAGAGAGACCGAGCCTTTCCGCACGATCTATTATGATGGTATTCACATTCGGAATATCTATCCCGTTTTCGATTATCGTGGTCGAGACGAGGATCTGGACACCCTCATATATGAAACGGTGCATGACATCCTCAAGGTCATCGGAATCCATCTGTCCATGGGCGTATTCAACTATCGCCTCAGGAATAGCGCGCCTGATTTCCATGACTATCTCATCAAGGTCCTCTATCCTGTTATGAAGGAAGAATACCTGTCCTCCCCTCTCAAGCTCCCGCCTCATGGCCAAAACGGCCTTCTGGAAATCGAACTGCTCGATAAAGGTCTCTATAGGAAGTCTCTCTCTGGGTGCAGTGGTAAGAAGACTCATATCCCTGACTTTCAAAAGGGACATGTAAAGCGTACGTGGAATCGGAGTCGCACTGAGGGTGAGGCAATCGATGTTGGTCTTCAGCTGCTTTATCCTCTCCTTATCCTTGACTCCAAAACGCTGCTCTTCATCAACAATCAGGAGGCCAAGGTCTTTGAACCCCATCTTTCCAAGAATCTTATGTGTACCGAAAAGAACATCGATATCCCCAGTGCTGAGACGCTCAAGAATCTTTTTCTGCTCCCTGGATGAGACAAAGCGGGTAAGAAGGGCGGCATTTACGGGAAAAGAGCCAAGCCTTTCCTTGAAATTGTTATAGTGCTGCTCGGCAAGGATGACCGTCGGTGCCAGGAATGCGACCTGTTTACCTGAGAGCACAGCCTTGAATGCGGCACGGAATGCCAGTTCTGTCTTTCCATAACCGACATCCCCGCAAACCAGTCGGTCCATGACCTTCTTGGTCTCCATGTCATTCTTTATCTCATCAAGGCATTTTATCTGATCAGGGGTCTCAGAGAAAGGGAAAGAGGCTTCAAACTCCAGCTGCCAGTCATTGTCCTTCATAAATGGATAGCCCTCTGCCCTCTCCCTCTCTGCATAGAGCCTTACAAGCTCCTTTGCAAGCTGCTCAGCGCTCTTAAGGGCTCTCTCCTTCTTCTTACTCCAGCTGGAAGAGCCGATCTTCTCAAGCTTTGGCACCCTCTGATCGCTTCCAATGTACTTCTGGACAAGATTGGCCTGCTCAATCGGGACGTAGATGAACTCCTTGTCCGCATATTCGATCTTTATGTAGTCCCTTTCAGTATAGAACCCCTTTACCCTGTCAATCTTGACGAATCTGCCGATTCCGTAATTCACATGAACGACATAATCACCTTCCTTGAGATCCACGAAGCTCTCAAGCGGAGAGGATGAGGTATCGACAAGCTTTTCCGCCCTTCTCTTCTTACGCCCGAAGATCTCATTATCGAGAACAACGAGCAGATCCTCATCATCGATTACGAATCCTGATGAGATATCCTTGACCAGAACAGATACGGGATAATCCTTTAAAACGGAATCCAGCCTGTCCTTCTGAACACTTGAAGGGGCCAGGACGAAGACGGACCAGTTCTCCTTAAGCAGGGTGGATATGTCATCTTTGAAATATGTCACGTTTCCGAAATAAGAACGCGAAGGGGAAACGGAGAAATGATGATAGTCGTTCTTCTTTATATCATATACGGTCAGAGATGCCCGATCTTTAGCTATGAAATCCGCCCATGGGAAAAGCAACTCATCGGGCTTTCTGACATCCGCCCCGTTCCTATACGCCTCCTTATAACGGGCATCGGCCTCCTTCAAAAGCGATGCGTAACTGGTCTCGAGACGCTCAGAACCTATGAAAGCAAAATAATCGTTTTCACGTATGAACTCGGAGAAATCCGAATATCCGGCACCGCTCTTCGTACTAAGCAAGGATACTCCAAAGCGGGACATCTCCTTAATCGTCTTCTGAGTAAGAGCATCGAAACTCTTGATCTGAACAATCTCATCCCATTCGGTGTTGATCCTGATCGGATTCTCCTCCCCGAACGGGTAGATATCTATTATCTCCCCCCGAAGAGTGTATGTCCCCTCTTCAAAACAGGAGCTGACACGGCTGTAGCCCGAGACGCTAAGCCTTTTTGCTATCTCATCGGGGCTCATCTCATCATGGATTCGGAGCATCATCGTCATCTCATCCATCATGCTACGGGAAAGAACAGGTGAGATGAATGCTCTCAGCGAGGTGACCACTATCCCGTTTTTCATCCCGTCTATCTCAAGAAGGGCCTTCTTAGCGTCGTTATCGGCACTTCCGAATCCGCTGCTGTAAAGCATCTTACCGCTTGCCGGATAATATACGCACTTTAAATCACTTATATCCCCAAGATCCAGAAAGAGTGCTTTCGCAGTCTCTTCCGTGGCCGTTATGGCAAAAAGCCTTGCCCCCCATTTCGCATCCATCAGCTTTAAAAGCCTGGAGATAGGGTAATTCGAGATTCCATCAACCTTTAAAGGTTCATATGGATTTTTTATGAATGCCTTATATGCGCTGCTCTTTCTTATGTAATCGGAACAGATATCATCAAGAGTTCTTTCCACTAGCGTGAAATATAATTTAAATGCAGGAAAAATACAATAAAACACATGACAAAAGGACCTGCGCTTTCGCTTGAATGCGGCAAAAAAGCATGATAGATTATCCAACAGGAAGCAATATGGAAAACATCTCTCTCGAAAAGGGTAAGCTTGAATCGCTTTATGAGCATACGATCGCTTTAAGCAGATATGCCAGAGCGAGGCAGAAAAACATAAAAAGGGAATTCAAAAGTGACGGATCGGTACTTACGGAGACCGATTTATACATCTCAAAAGAGATTTCAAAAATGATAAAAAAACTCTTCCCGTTTGCAAATGTGATAAGTGAGGAGGATGAGAGCGAGTTCAATCCTGAGAGTCCGTACACTTTCATTCTTGATCCGATTGACGGGACCGATGTCTACTCACAGGGAATGCCGAGTTTCGCAACCGCACTTGGCATACTCGACAAGGACAGAAACCCTGTAGGAGCGATCATCTGTGCCCCAAGATTCGGGATTGGAGAGGAGGAGCTCTCTATTCGTTTATTTCCAGGAGAGGAGTGCTTCATAAACTCGGAAATACTTGTTTCGGGCGAAAAAGATGATGAGATACGGCAGATCATGATGACAAGCCACGATATAGCCAGATACGATTTCTCTGCATTCGATGGAAAAATCAGGACGATAGGCTCATCAATACTGCATATCATTTCACCCGTCATCTTCCCCCAGATTGATGCAGCCATCACACAGCCATGCTACGCATGGGACATTGCGGCAAGCCATGCCGTACTCAGACACTATGGAATGGATATCTTCTACAGCGACGGAACAGGGCTGGAATATAGCGATGATATGCTCATAGGGAGGAAGAAATGCAGAGGTACAACCTACTCTTCCACAAGGGAGAAAGCGTATCACCTGATGCGCTTAGTCCCTTTCAGGCCGTAGTTGAGTCCTCGAGAAAAGTCTGCAGCACCTCGTAGGCTCTCATGCTCTCGGCCCTTCCGACAACGAAGGAGAGGACATTCATCGTGCTAAGGATCTCAATCACGTTTATGTTCTCCAATGCAAGTTTTCGCACCGCCATGTACACAAGACCGGGCGTTTCAACGAAATTCCCGGAAAAAGCGATCGTAATCGCCACCAGATCATGAAATTCATTGAGAACCGTCTCCCCGCTTATCAGCTCCTTAAGGGTGGAAGTGTACTTGTCACTTATAGAGATGCTCATCTCGAATGTGCCAAGACTTACGTTCAAAAACTCCCCTTTTGCCAGCTGAACGCTGTTATATAGCCTGTTCAATATGTTGATTGAATTCTCATTCCTCTGGAGATTCACATCGAATATGTTCGTCTTCATGCTGAGCTCATAACTCATCTTAAGACGCGGTCTTCGCTTAGCCTCATCCCTTAGCTCATCCGCATAGCGGCGAAGAGCCATCACGATTGCAGGAGAATTTACTGCCTTCGTAAGACGCTCCTCAACAGCGGGCTTGATCTCATTCGCAAGATTCGAATAGCTCACGATATCGCGAACGAGCATCTCCGAAAGAAACGGGCTCTTATCTATGATGTTCTTAACTTCCTGACTGATTGTTCCTGCCACATTGACTCCATTAGATGTTACTAAAATAACAGAATGTTAATTTTATGTCAAAACATTTCCTTGAGAACAAACAAATGGAATGATAAAATCAGATAATGCAGGAAGTTGATATTCTATACAATTATAGACTTCATAGATGCAACCTGATAGACCTCAATGATGAAGACATAGTCAAATTAAGAAAAACCGTAGCATATTCAAGCCTTGATGCCATTAGAAAGCAGGCAACGAAGTCCATAAGATTTCTCACGGAGAAACTCATGATTATGGACCCGACGCAAAAAGGAATCCTTGACGAGATAATGCGCTATGCATTGACAGTCCAAGGAGGAAAGGATGAGCAGCGCTCCCACAAGGCCATACTCTCCTATCTATCAAATTATGGGAAGAAAAGGAAAAACATGTATGAAAAGGTGCTTTATGCAGCCCTTTACGAATATATCTCAGGGCTGTATTTCGAGCACAGGTTCATTAACGCCCTGCTTATAGAGCTCTCCTCTCTGTTTTACACACTCAAGAGCGAGAAAGAGATAATCGCCTCTTATCCTTCGATGAAAACCAGCATTCTGCTTTCAATTGAAAAGATCAACTCCTCCCTTGAAGAGATGCTCATATCTTGCAATGAATGTCATGAGAGGCCGAATACCGAGCTGTTAAGACTTTTTTCTGCTGGCAGAAGTGAGAGAAAGTTCGGAAAGTGCAAGGACCTGAATAAGGAGAAAGAGAGGGAAATAATAAAAGCTCTTAAATGCCGTAAGGCAGAACTTGAGCTTGACAGATGCCAGAGAAGCCACACAAGTCTTGTCCGGGAGGAAATTAACGATCTAAACAATAGACTTTTCAGCATCGGTAGAGAGCATAGGAGAAGATATTTCTCCAGTCTGTTCTATTATCTGAGAAAACTTCTCATAAGCGAAAGGGAGGGATATGAGGCTCTTTTTCAGCGCATAGCAGACTGTTACGAGAAACTTAATGACGGAACAGCTTCTAAAAGGAAACTCAGAACAACCATCTCCCCTCTCCTCTCATTAGCAAGAAAAGGGGGAAGAAAGGAGCTGATGAAAGCCAAACTCATCTATCCTATGCTCATCAGAACAATCGAGCCCGATGTAATAGAGAGCGATATCAGGCTACTCTTTGATCTCTCATTTAACACAAAGGAGAAGGCAGCAGAGATCCTTGAGACGGAGATAAGACGAATCGATGAGACTAGGAAAGTAGAAGCATGTCATTTTCCTTGATCCAGCCTTTTTTCCTCATGAACTCAGAAAAAAGGAGAGAAAGCAATGCTGGCAGGATGAAATGGGTGATAAGCACAGCAGGAAGGCAGCCTGGACCCATCACGGCAACCGCATTGAACTGGCCAACCAGTCCGCTAGTACCCATTCCAGCCCCGCTTGAGTTGTTCTCAAGATGGAAAAGACAGGTGCTGACAGGTCCTGTTATCGCACTGGCAAGAGTTGGGGGAATCCAGATCTTCCAGTTCTTCCATATGTTCGGAATCTGAAGCATGCTGGTACCAAGCCCCTGCCCTATGAGACCGCCTATCCTGTTCTCCCTGTATGATGATACTGCGAAACCGATCATCTGGGCCGCACAGCCTGCGCATGCAGCTCCGGCAGCAAGACCATCAAGCCCTAAAGAGATGCAGATGGCCGCACTCGATATCGGAAGTGTGAGAACCATGCCGACAACGACGGATACGCATATTCCCATGAAGAACGGATAAAGCATCGTTAGGCTGTTGATAAGAGCTCCAACGGCATTCATGAGGGCACTTACAATCGGGGAGACGAACTCTCCGACAAGTCCTCCGATTAAAATCGTGAAGATCGGAACGAGGATTATGTCGACCTTCGTCCTTCCTGAAATGAATTTTCCCGCGATAGCTCCTGCCAAAGCGGCGATGCACGCACCAAGAGGCTCACCTAAGGCAAAAGACATGCCGCCATCAAGGAATGTAATCGTCCTGGCTCCTATAGCACCTGCGGCTGCAGATGAGAAAAGTGCAAGGTTCGGTGCTTTAACACACGCAGCAACCCCTATTCCAATCGCAGGACCGGTCATGTATTCCGCAATCTGCCCGAAACGGACCAGGATATCGAGTCCAGTATAATTACCAATCTGAAGGATTATGAGACCGATTATCAGTGATGAGAACAGCCCCTGGGCCATTCCATTTAAAACAGCGACGACAAAAGATCCGGCGCTGAAAGCCTTCCTCTCTTCCATTTTTCACTCCTAAAAACTTTTTCCGGGAATTCAGGATGACAGACACCGAGGGAAGAGCATCCAACCAAAGGCGGCCTCCATAGAATTTTGCTTATGATATTTTTTATGTCTGTCAACGTCAATATTGCAAATTCAAATCAAAAAGATAAAATTGAATATATGAAATGTCCAAGATGCGGATGTCTTTTAGACAAGGTAATTGAATCCCGCCCGGGAAAGGACGGAATGAGTATAAGACGAAGAAGAGAGTGCACCTCATGTGGATGCAGATTCACAAGTTACGAACGAGTGGAGCTTAAACCGATAATAGTCATCAAGAAGAACGGCAAGCACCAGAGTTTCGATATAAACAAGGTTGAGCATGGTATAAGGGTATGCACGGAAAAGATAAACATCGATCCTGATGCCCTGCAGAAAACGCTGATAAACATCGAAAACAGGATTACAGACCTCGCTGGAGCAAAGAGGACCGTTACAAGCGCCATGATCGGAGAAGAGACGCTGAAGGAGCTTTATAAGCTCAATCCAGTGGCATATGTGCGCTTTGCCGCAGTGTACAGGGCATTTGATGACGTGGGACAGTTCATCAGCGAGATAGAGAAAATCGCAAAAGAAAGTAAAAACGAGCTTTAAGTGGCACTTTCCTTAACCCATGGTTTTGAATATCATTTTTAGTCATG
This sequence comes from uncultured Spirochaetaceae bacterium, assembly GCA_944389025.1. GTDB lineage: Bacteria > Spirochaetota > Spirochaetia > Sphaerochaetales > Sphaerochaetaceae > Ornithospirochaeta. The sequence goes on along the minus strand of CALXKU010000026.1, from coordinate 4,208 downwards.
GATAACGAATACCTGATAAAAGAACGCCCGATAAAGGCGATTGCCATATTCACGTTACCTATCATGCTCGCATCCTTCTTCCAGCAGTTCTACACTCTGGCGGATTCCGCAATCGTTGCACGTTTCGTTTCAGAAAAAGCCCTTGCAGCAATAGGTGCATCCTATGCTCTGACAAATGTATTCATATCGGTTGCAATAGGGGCTGGAACCGGGTCAGGGGTCATAATATCGAGATATTACGGTGCCCATGATTACCACATGACAAAAAACAGTACGAAGATAAGCCTCATATCTTTCCTTGCCATCAGTATCGCTCTTGCGGCAATCGGGCTCATCTTCTCCACTTCGATTCTGAGACTTCTTAACACACCGGAGGATATCCTTGGTGATGCCAAAACATATCTTGACATATATTTTCTCGGACTGCCGTTCCTTTTCTGCTACAACGCACTATCATCATGCTATAACGCTCTGGGAAAGAGCAGATATCCCCTCGTGTTCCTGATATTCTCCTCTGCACTTAACATTGCTCTGGACCTTGTCGCGGTAATATCGCTTGATATGGGCCTTGCAGGAGCTGCCTGGGCAACCCTGATAAGCCAAGCCGTCTCTGCCCTGCTTTCCTTCATTATCCTGATAAGACTGCTGAAAAAACTTGACAGCTCACCGTTTGGCCGCTTCTCGTTCTCCGAGCTCAGAAAGATGGGAAGCATCGCACTTCCATCAATTCTGCAGCAGTCCACCGTCTCAATAGGCATGATGCTCGTTCAGGGAGTGATTAACAGTTTCGGTTCTTCAATTCTTGCAGGATACTCTGCGGCTATGAGGCTGGAGAACATCGCAACAGTTCCTTTTACAAGCCTTGGAAATGCAGCTTCCTCTTATGCGGCGCAGAATATCGGGGCAAAGAGAGTTGACCGCGTAAAGACTGGCTACAGGGCGATGGTTATCCTTACCGTTTTATCCGCACTGCTCATATTCATACTCTTCAATGCCTTTAAGAATCCTCTCATTTCCATTTTCATAGAGGAGAACTCGGCAACAGCATATGAGACCGCAAGTGAATTCTTCACATATATAACACCCCTCTTCGTATTCATAGGACTGAAAATGATAACCGATGGCATACTTAAAGCATCAGGTAATGTCATACCGTTTACACTTGCAAATCTTGTTAACCTTTCAATAAGGGTTGTCCTCTCATATGCTCTCTCTCCGATAATGGGATTCTCGATCTGCTATATCGCCGTTCCTTTCGGATGGATTGCGAACTTCATAATCTCTGGAAGCGTCTATTTCTCCGGCAGATGGAAGAGGAAACTGGGGATAGCCTGAGCCATCCCCTTAGGTCAGAGACTGTTATCAACAAACTTGAACGATACGACATCGAACAGGCCCGAGTCTGTAAGCTTGTATGCCGGGATCACAGGAAGGGCCATGAAGCATAGCGTCATGAAAGGATCGATCGCGTCACTCACCCCAAGCTCCCTTTTCGCAGTTTCATGCATCTGATCAAGACATCCAGTGACCTCATCCATATCCTCATCGGTCATCAGACCTGCGATTTCAAGGGCGTGGGTCCCAAGCTCCTTTCCATCCTTGAACATCGTGATGCCTCCTCCGATTCTTATCAGTTTCTCAACTGCCAGGACCATATCATCATCATTATCGCCGATCACAATGATATTATGTGAATCGTGGGCAATTGAAGTTGCGACCGCACCGTGCCTCATACCGTATCCTCGAATCAAAGCGGTGGCATGGTATCCTGTCCCATGATGGCGTTCAATCACCGCAAGTTTGAGGATATCGTCATCAGGATTGTGAATCCACTTTCCTTCCCCGTTCCTCTTAACATAGGCCTCGCCTGCTCCCGTCACAACACCACCGGGTATGATATCTATGACGCGTACATGGTCGCTATTAAGCTTCAGCGACAATGTTTCTTTTGAAAAGTCTTTCACATCCATCCTTCCTGAAACATTCGTCGCCTCAACATGTTCAGCCTTCTCAAGCATCTTCCCGTTTCTTGCGACAAGGTGCCCAAGTAGGAACACTTCCTCAGCTTTTATCCCTTCATCTATGGATGATGAGAGGAAGAAATCAGCACGCTTTCCAGGTGCGATTGCACCCCTGTCACGAAGACGATAGCAGATTGCAGCATTAAGTGTCGCCATGGAAATCGCAATTAAAGGATCAAGTCCATTCCTTATCGCAAGTGATACGCCATAATTCACATGCCCTTCCCTGGTTATAGACTGAGGCTGCCTGTCATCGGTGCAGAAGAGGAAGCGAGAGAAATTCCTTTCGTCTACAGCCGGAAGCAGCTGTAAAACATTCTGGCATGCTGTTCCCTGGCGTAGCATGACATACATCCCCTTTCGTATCTTATCTTTCGCCTCCTCGGGAGTTTCACACTCGTGATCTGTTTCGATCTGAGCATCCACATAGCTATCAAGAGCGGCACCGGATATTGATGGAACATGACCATCGATGATCTTATCCCTCGAGTAAGCCTCATCCAGTTTCTTAAGCACCTCACCATCTGCTCCAGTCACTCCCGGATAGTTCATCATCTCTCCAAGCCCTAAAACACGTGGGTCGTCTATGTACTTTCTGACCTCCTCCGCATTGAGCACCGCACCCGAGTGTTCAAACGGTGTTGCTGGAACACAGGAGGGGAACATCAGATAGACTGAAAGCGGTATGTTTTCCGATGCCCTCAGCATGTAAGCCATTCCATCAAGTCCCGTCACATTGCATATCTCATGAGGATCGGCAATGACGGTTCCCGTTCCGCAGGGGACAACCGCATCGGAAAATGCCGCAGGAGAAAGGTGCGAAGATTCGATATGGCAGTGCGCATCTATAAACGATGGGATAAGATACCTGCCTCCAGCATCAAACTCCTCCAAGGCTTTCCTATCCCCATCAAAGCCTATGATATATCCATCCTTGATATAGACGTCAGCATTGAAAACCGACCTGTTATAGACATCGACAACTTTAGCATCGCTGATTTTCAGATCTGCTAAGACTCTTCCTTCGGAAGCATCAATAAGATTCTTCACCTTTATCCTATCCATAACTCCTCCTAATAATTCAATAATATTATAAACCTTATTTTAATGATTGCGGAAAGAATTGATATGAATTAAAACAAAGTATTTCTATAAGAAATTAATATCTAAACACTTAATTTAATATTAAAAATTATATCATAAAACATATTTTGAATACTCAAAATTTTAATTTCTTAAATATTGTTATTTACTTTAATTGTAAATCATGTTGATAATTTAAAAAACGAGATAAGAACAACATGTTCAAATATGTAAATGATTATTTCAAATGGCGATAGATGTTATTTTTTGTAAAAAATCATAGTAAAATAGTTATGATACTACATATTATATCATAAATCTTTTAACCGTCTGTATAGAATAAATTTAAGTACAAAGTATTTAAGTTTAAATAATTTAACCAACTGAAGAAGTTTAATATAAGACTTGTATCATTTCGATATCAAAATATAATTTTTAAAAGAACAGGAATGTAAGCATACATGAGATGACAAAGACCAAGAAAAAGTCGCTTCTAGCTAAGTTCCATTAAGATTAAAATCAATTCGCCATCGTAATAGCGAAAGACATGAATCCTCGGATTATATACGAATCTTATCTTTAAGAGGACCATACATGACTACAAATAAAAGATAATAAAAGAATTTCGTTCCTTTGGCAGAAAAGACAGGATGAATTATTAAGAATACATATAGCTGCATTCCTTAAAGCAAGCGTAACATGTATGCAATGTTGAGACCTTTTAAAAGCAATTCCCTTGTAAAGGAAATACGCATAGATCATGCAACACTAAAACAAACTAAGAATTAAGAACATCCCATGCACAGTGACTCAGCAATGATAGTTTGTTTTGTCTCACACAAACAGTATATTTTTGGGGAGAATAAACCCTATGCTAAGCACCGCTATGATGATAGATAATTTAGAAATAGGATCGCCCGAAAAGCCAAGTTAGAGTGAACTACCACCACCCTAAAGGGTGATAGCTTCCGGTTTCCCCGCCGACTGCTTCCAGCCCTCATAGAAGGACCGGAAGTCCGACGTCAGCTTGGTATGCACCCTGTCAATAGGACAGTCAAATAATAAAAGGTGTGGTTGAGCTTGCAATGGACAACAGTTCTTCCA
>CALXKU010000025.1 GCA_944389025.1 uncultured Spirochaetaceae bacterium | reverse complement strand
CATATGAGGAGAAGGGATTTACGACAATTCATCCATCACCTTAAAAGGTGATAGCTTTCTTGCCGATGCTTTGTAAAATTTGATTGGTGCAGAAGAAATATATTAGATTTGCTATATCATACTTCTATATAGGTAAGGGTAAATCACATTTTAATCATATTATTTAATTAGAGGTTTAATGAGCTTAAATATTTCTGTATTTCGGGTCTAAGTTCTCTGCCGTAAACCAAGCTAATAATTTCTACATCAATCTTGAAATCTCATAATAAAACAAAACTATTGACGTCTATACGGGTCAATAATTCTTTGAATTATATAATTGAAAAGATTTTCTATTTATTGAAATTTCTGTTATAGAATTAATATTTTAATCTTGATTGCTGATAATATGCATAACTCAAAAAGAATATGATTTGGTAATCAAACTACTTTATTTGAGATACATTATTTAACTAAATTATTATCAAACTAAGTTATTATTTTATTTTATTTTATGCTTTTCTAAATTGCTCACTTCTTATTTATAGAGAAAATCAGTTACAACTTTTTAAATTAATAATATGATTAAGAAATAGAGCTTTATAGTATTGTTTTATTATTGTCTTAAATTTCTTCTTCACTAAATTAATATTATATCAAAAAGAATGCATATAAAAACATTTCCTCAAGTAAAAGAAATTAATATCTACGATATCATCATAATACAAAAGCAATATTAAATCATATAAATTACACTAGTAATACATATAAAGTAATATCATTTTATATATAATCCAATAATTTATTTTACTGATAATATATTAATAAGGTGCATCAAACCATTTTCCCGTCTGGCTCATCTCTATCTCATCATTGAGGTGTTCCGGCTTGAGAATCTCGTTAGCGCAGTCTAGACAGAAATTATCTGTCATGCCGGCAACATAATCGATGATCATTCTGGAATCGTTCCCTTCTTTCTGAATATAGATTGGCTGCATATCTCTTATATGATTATAGAATCCGGCGGCAAGCATGTTCTTCTCACTGAGATACCCTTTCTCATCAAGTCCATAAGAAGAATATATCTCTTCAAGATAGTTAACAATCAGATTGATAAGCCTAGTGAAATACCTGGTGTAACCATTAAGAATCTCAGAGCGGTATATGTATTTGTAATTGAAATCACTGAATGCACTCACAGCTTCGAAAATCTCATCGGAAAAACCTATTCCCTTTTCGACGCTTGCACCATCTATTAGATCGTTTACCAAAGTGTTTATAATGCTTCCGTTGCTCTCCCCCAGCCTCTCTTTCACTATATCTGGAAGAGAAAGCCCCTTAAGGATTCCCAGCCTCTTTGCGTCCTCATAATCACGCCCAAGGTAGGCAATAGAGTCTGAGAACCTGACAACCGCACCTTCAAAAGTAGAAGGGATAAGCCCCTTTCGGGATTCAATAGCATCAAGGTCCTTAATCTCATATGTAGGGACGATCCGCTTTCTGATGTCCTCACCGTTATGGCAGACAATACCGTCTCTTACAGCATATGTAAGGTTCAGGCCGCTACCATTATTGGAAAGGAAATCTACAACTCTGAGGCTGTTTATCTCATGCTCGAACTCTCCAAAACCACGCTCCTTGGAAAGCTTGGAGATGATTCTCTCCCCGACATGACCGAATGGCGTATGACCAAGGTCATGGCCCATGCCGATGGCCCAAGCAAGCTCAGTATCAAGACCTAGTGGACGGCAGATCGTAGATGCTATCGAAGCGACATGGAGAACGTGCTCCATCCTGGTGCAGATATGGTCGTTGCTCGGAGCAAAGAAGACCTGTGTCTTATGCTTAAGCCTTCTGAATGCGGAAGAGTGTATTATCGCAGTGGTATCCCTGTAGTATGAGCCACGTACATCCTCTTTCCTTTCCCTCTTCCTTTCCTTGAGCTTCAAAAGAAGCGATTCTTCAATCTTTAAGCCTTCCATGCTATTATGTTAGCATAGAGATGAAGGAGTAGAAAGATTTGACTGCCTATATTATTCCGCTAATCTGTCTTCTTATGACGGTCATGGCAAGCCTGACATGCCTGAGATTCATTCTCTCCCGTGAAGGGCTATACTGGGTAATCCCATGTCTGATCTCGATAATCCTGACTTTCGAGAACATGGATACGCTCCTTATCGCCGCCGAGACTTCCATAATGCCGAACTACAGGACACTGAGGGGAATCAGTCCCGTTCTCATAGCCTTCCTCTGGTACATGATGATCATAACCTTCCACTATGCGCTTCGCTTCAAAATCAAGGTGAACAGATACCGAAATGAGAACAGGAAGAACAGGGAGGAAGCGGAGTTCATAGAGAAGATGGAGAGAAGAAAAAGGAAGAAGGAGTACGTGCTGGAGGAAAAGAACAGGAAGAACAGTGCGGAAGTCCCCGATATATACACGAAAGAAGACAGTGATGACTGGAGCGACCTCTTCTCTGACTAGAACGAATTTTTCCATTCTGCTAAAATGGCAATTTAAGGAAAATTCATGCAGAACTTATTCATCGCCGGTATAAAACATTCGGGAAAGACAACATTTGCAAGACTTCTTGCAAAAAGACTGGAGTTGGAATCTGTCGATTCTGATGATCTCGTACTGAGAAGAATCGCACCTCTTAGCATACGCGAATACTATGCAAAAGAGGGAAAAGAGAGCTTCATGCGCACAGAGCTTGATGCCATAAAAGAATTTGTAAGCACACAAGAGTCAGCTTTCATAATGAGTCTTGGTGGTGGAGCTTCAGATAATTCAGAATTAATCGAATACATAAGAGAGAACGGTAAGCTAATATATCTGAGAAGAAAAGAGAAAGAGATGCTTCCAGTGATCTTGAAACATGGCATCCCGGCATTCCTTGATCCTGAAGATCTTGAGGGATCGTTTCATAGGCTTTATCAAAAAAGGGATGGGATATACCGCACTATTGCGGATAAGACAGTAGACATGGGATGCTACAGGGACAGAGCAGAGACCCTTGAGTCCCTGCTAGAACAGCTTGAGGATATCATAGATGAGCGCTAACACATTCGGAAGAAACTTCAGAGTAACGACATTCGGGGAATCGCACGGTAAAGCTCTTGGGGTAATCGTGGACGGCTGTCCTGCGAATATCGAATTCGATCTAGAGTACATTCAGAGCCAGATGGCAAGAAGAAGGCCCGGGGGAACGGAGATAGGAACAAAAAGGAATGAGGCCGACCGTCTTGATGTGCTCTCAGGGGTTTTTGAGGGCAGGACGGAAGGAACTCCGATCGCAATGATCATATATAACAGCGATCAGAAAAGCCATGACTACAGCACCATTAAGGATGTTTTCCGCCCTGGACACGCAGACTACACCTATTTTATGAAATATGGCATAAGGGATTACAGGGGTGGCGGAAGATCCTCCGGGAGGGAGACAGCGGCAAGGGTCGCAGCCGGTGCGCTTGCAAAGCTTATACTGAAAGGTAAAGGCATAGAAATCGATGCGGGGATTAGAAGTGTTAAGAACATAGTCTGCAAAGGTGAATTTCTTCCTCCTTTCAAAGCCCCCCTCTTTACCATCTCAGAAGAGAGGGATGAGGAAATCCTTTCTCTCATCGAAGAGGCAAAAAGAAGTAAGGACAGCCTTGGAGGCATAGTCGAATGCCATATAAAAGGAGTACCCGCAGGACTTGGAGATCCGGTATTTGACAAGGCGGAGGCACTGCTTTCACATGCTGTAATGTCAATCGGTGCGGTCAAAGGAATCGAATTCGGATTAGGTTTCGATGCCACAAGGATTTACGGAAGTGAGAACAATGATGAAATGACTTCGTCAGGATTCCTTACCAATAACGCCGGTGGAATATTGGGAGGGATAACTAACGGAGAGGAGATTGTTTTCAGAGCAGCTTTCAAACCTACCCCGTCAATAGCAAAAGAGCAGAAGACTGTGGATACGGAAGGCAAGGAAAGAATGATAGAAATCGAAGGCCGTCACGATCCCATCGTCCTTGTAAGAGCGCTACCTGTAGTTGAGGCCATGAGCGCAATCGCCATTTTAGACATGTATCTGGAGGATAGCAAATATGAGCGACAGAGATAAGCCACTGCTTGTCCAGAGCGACAGGACGATTCTTCTCGATCTCTCATCCCCGGATGCCGAGAAGGCAAGGCTCGATATCATACCGTTCGCAGAGCTTGTAAAGAGCCCTGAGCACATGCACACATACACCATTTCTCCGCTGTCTCTCTGGAATGCGATAAGTGCAGGCTTAAGTGCGGATGAAATCCTCTCACGCCTTGAAAAATGGTCCCGCTATCAGATTGATCAGAGGGTTCTCTTCTTCATAGAGGATACGGCATCGCGTTATGGCAACTTCGTGCTTACAGAGAACCCGGATGATCCTGAACGCCTTCTTCTAAGCGTAAAGAAGAAACTGTTCTTCATGCAGCTATCAGCCTCAAGCCTTGCAAGAAAACATCTTCGCCCAGAAGGCGATGGTACATTCTCACTTGCACGTCTTGACAGGGGGAAAATAAAGGTTGAGCTCATAAAGATGGGCTTTCCCGTCGATGACAGGATCCCCCTTAGCAGAGGTGAGCACGTGGATATAAGGCTGAGAGATACCTTCAAGCCGAGGGACTACCAGATCACGGCTGTAAACAGTTTTCTTGGAAACGGGGAGAGCGGAACGGGATTCGGAACGATCGTACTCCCCTGCGGCTCTGGAAAAACGATAGTCGGACTTCTTGCCGCATCGAGACTCGAAACAAGAACTCTTATCCTCTGTCCTAATGTTCAGAGCGTGCATCAGTGGATGCGTGAGTTGATTGAGAAGACTGAGATTCCAAAAGAGATGATCGGAGAGTATTCGGGAGAGGAGAAGGAGATAAGACCGATTACGGTCTCAACATATCAGATTCTCACTTACAGAAAACCCGGGTGTGAGGATTACGCCCATTTCTCCTTATTGAGAGATGGACGCTGGGGGTTCATAATCTATGATGAGGTTCATATGCTCCCGGCTCCTGTTTTCCGCATTACTGCGGAGCTGCAGAGCGTTTACCGCCTTGGCCTCACAGCAACCCTCATAAGGGAGGATGGCAGGGAGGATGAGGTTTTCTCTCTCGTTGGGCCAAAAAGATATGACAGCCCATGGTCGGAGCTTGCAAGCAAAGGTTACATCGCCGAAGCGTACTGCCATGAGATTCGTGTTCCCCTTAGGGAGGAGGATGAGGTAAAGTACGCACTCGCATCAAAACGTGAGAAATACAGGATTGCAAGTACGAATATAAGCAAGCTTGAAATCATAGATTATCTGGTCAAGAAGCACAGCGATGATTCCATTCTCGTCATCGGGCAGTATATCGACCAGCTGGAGGAGATAAGAAAACGCTTTTCCTGGCCCCTTATAACTGGCAAGACCAGTAACAAGGTGCGCGACGAGATATATCAGAAATTCAGGGACAAGGAGATAAGGGTTCTCATTGTTTCAAAGGTCGCGAACTTCGCAATCGATCTTCCAGACTGCTCGGTCGCTATACAGGTATCGGGTACGTTCGGTTCAAGGCAGGAGGAGGCCCAGAGGCTAGGACGCATACTCCGTCCTAAGGAGAGGAGCAGTCACTTCTATACTATCATCACGGAATACTCTGAAGAGGAGGAGTTCGCAATGAACAGGCAGAAATTCCTATCAGAGCAGGGTTACAGCTACAGTTTGGAGAGGACCGATGGCAAAGGACTACAGTAACAGGCTGCTTAGCACACTCTATGGAGATGATCTGGATGAGTTTTACAGGATTAACAGCCTTGAAATCGCGTCAAATGCGACAGATGAGGAAGGAGAGATCATTACAGCCTCTCTTCTGAGCGGCAGCCGGGATAAGAACATGATGAAACTCATATTCCCTTCCATCAGAGAGAGGAAGATTGAGAATCTCGCAGAACGTGGACTTTTTTCCCTCGACAGCAGTCTAATAGCGTCCTATTATCCTCTGCTTGGGAAAGATGTTGACGTTGAATGGAGCATCACCCTTTCCGATGTCGTAAAGGCCACCCTTAGCCTTATCTGCATAAAGGAACTCTATCTCAATGAGAGAAGGATGAGGGGTTTCTTCACCTCAGCTTCATACTACGCCCTGTTTCCTTCCCTTGATGCGGAGAAGATTGACCTTCTTACAGATAAGCTATTAGCAAACCTCTATGAGCTTAAGATACTTGAAAAGGAAGGAAGAAGACTGAGATTTGACAAGAAGAAGGCATTCGAACTCTGCTTTCTTGATGATATCAGGCTTGCATCCTACATCATCTTTCCATCGCTTGATGAATGGGTCAGAAAAAGAAGTTTCTATTTCATACATCTCTTAAAGAAGCTGAAAGGTATAGAAAAAGACAGGATAAAAGAGTATGTTCATCGCGTAAGCGTGATTTCCGCATTCCAGCCGGGTGAGGTCGAAGAACTCTTCACATTCCTCCTTCTTAAAGAAGATGGAGGGCTTGTATTCTCCCCCTCCGATGAGAAATCCTCCGGTCCGGTGCTCATCTCCTCTGACTATTCAATCACATTCGAAGGCCCTACCCCGTCACTTATAGCAGCACTTGCAGAGCCAGAGAGGATAGACAGGGTAAAGGCTTACCGCATAAGCAAAGAGGGCATACTTAACGCATTCAGCCTTTCTTATACCGATAAGGAGCTGATCAGCTATCTGGAATCGGTCTCTGATTTCAGCCTCTCGGAGACCCTCTCATCCAGAATAGGGATATGGCAGAAGGAGTACTCCAGGATTAGCCTTGAAAGAGCCTTGGTTCTCAGAACGGATGAGAAGATAGCAAAGGTGCTCAAAAGCTTACCCGAGATGGGACAATACATACTTGAGGAGATTGCTGACGGAATCTTCATCATGGACAGCATGGCAGAGGAGGAATGGAGGGCGATTTTGAAAAACGCCTCATTCGACATGCTACCACCGACGAAAGGACCTGAGTTCAACTACTCTTGCTACTCGACATCATCGCCGTTTATCGAGCTTCCTTCTTTCAGCGAACTGAATGAGGAAAGAAGGATTCCATACGACGGTAAAAGACGGAATAGCCTTCTTTCAAAAGTCTCAGAGAAGGAGCCGATGCTTCGCCTGATCAAGGAGATGATGATCAGCAGCGGCATCATATTTTCTGAAGAACAGCTGAAGAAGCAAATAGGTTTTGAGAGTGCGGACGCGTTCAGCTATATGGATAAGCACCGCCTCCTGGAAAAAGCGCTTAAGGATAAGAGTCTTGCAGCAGTTGTGGAAAACCATAGCGGAAAGACCGCTGTCGGCAAGATTGAGATGCTTGAGAGCTTTGAAGATGGGGATCACATGATCCTCTCTCATAAGGTGCTATCTGTCTCAAGGCTTTACAGGTGTGCGCTTCTTCCTGCATCCTTCCTATAGTCCGGGATCAACCCAGCGAGGATAATGATAGCCTGTGAACGCCTCAAACTGAAGCTTACCCTGCTCTATAAGCATCTCTGAGCCGAAATGCAGGGTGCATCCTGCCTTCCCGGCCTCTTCCAGAAGCTTTGTCATCCTTGGCTTGTATATTATGTCATAGACGATCTCGCTACCTGTGAACTTGAAGCCTTCAATCGGGTTCTGGTTCACATCAGGATAGAGACCGACACTCGTAGTCTGGACTATCAGGTCGACAGAGCCGGAATAAGACGAGGCGTTCTCTATGCTGTCATAATCGCAGAGATTCAGACGTGCGATATTCTCCGCACGGGAGAGCGTCCTGTTTAAAATCGTCACCTTCACTCCGTAGTTTCTGAGCGCCCATACGATTGCCTGGCTCGCACCGCCAGCACCTATTACAAGAGCATTCTTAATCCTGCCGCTTTCTATGTCATTCATTATCGGCTTGATGAAACCGTAATAATCGGTGTTTATACCTTTCCACATCCCGGGAACGCGCACCACGGTATTGCATGATCCGATCTGCTTAACCTCCCTCGTGACATTACCAAGATATGAGAGCACATCCACTTTGAACGGGACGGTAACCGAGAAACCACGCATCTTGAAATATTCTGCGAACATGAAGAAGCTTCTGACATTGTCCACAAGGAACGGGACATAGATGGCATTGAAGTTGATGGCATGGAAGCCTCTGTTATGAAGGAGAGGGGATGCCGAGTGCATGACAGGATTTCCTATTATGCCATATATTGCCGTCCTCTCATTCACCTGGTCCGCCATGTACTCAACCTTCAGCTTATGAGCGCTAATCTGTCCGGGGGCGACCTCCTCATCGCTAGCAAATGTCAGAAGGGAGCCAAGCCTTTTGTAAAGTATTCTCGTGCATACGCCATACTCCCCCATGCCGATCACTATCTTCTCCACCCCCTTGAGCTCCTCCTCTGCTCTGAAAAGGGTCAGAACATCCAGAAACGAGCGGGGTGTCACAGCGACCTTTGCGATATCCCCCTTCTCAGCCATATGGAATATCTTGGAGAAAATGTCATCTGGAATCTTCTCGAAATCATGAAGGCTGCGGATTATCCTTATCCCCTTCTCCCTGGCTTTATCCTCGATCTCGCTCTTCTTGACGTCTTCCTCGATGTCCACATAGCTGAAATCACCATCGAGAGCCTGAAAAAGGATTGCCCTTCTGCTCTTTTCGGAAATCTGAGTGTGTCCCCCATCCTGGACACGGCGGAAAGTGAGTATCACAGGCAGGTCGACCATTGATGGGAAGTGCGATGCCATCTTCTGCTCCTTCTCATCAAGATAATCGAGCCTGAGCTCGCAGAGGTCTATATATTCACGATTCTTTTGAACTTTCTCCTTCGCTCTCTCCAGAGTAGGCTCAGCCAGTGTAAGACAGATCATCTCAGCTCCTTGAAAATTACATGATTAACTGTTATCTAATGATAGCGAGTACTAATGAAAGGTGCAATGTCAGTATGAAAAATTTACAGGTGCACGGGCTCTCCCTGTCATTCGGAGAACGCCGTATCCTATCAGACATATCATTCAATCTCTCTGAGAAATCACGAGTGGCCCTCATGGGAGCCAACGGCTGCGGTAAATCAACCCTTTTAAAGGCGATAAGCGGCAACATGGAAGCTGAGAGCATGAGCATAGCCCTGAGCAAAGGGGCACGCATTTCATATCTTCCACAGAGCGATATCGTCCCCGAAGGAAAGAGCGTGTACGATGCGGCAGAACATGGTTATGACAGGTTCATGCCGGCGTTGAATGCACTGAAGAAGCTTGAGGGAATGGAAGCAAACCTGAAGAACGCCGAGATGATTGCCAGCCTCCACGAAGAGCTTGCCGAAGGCGGTTACTATGACAGGAAAAGCAGGATAGAACAGGTTCTTCTCGGTCTCGGATTCGAGATGAGGGACATGGAACGTCCTGTCGAAGACTTCTCCGGTGGCTATCAGATGAGGATAGCGCTTGCCCGCGTACTGCTGGAGGCCAGCGATTTTCTACTGCTTGATGAGCCGACAAACTACTTGGACATAGATGCCCTTACTTACCTTGAGGGATTCATAAAAGGCTACGGTGGCGGAGTGGTACTGGTCTCCCATGACCAGGATTTCATTGACAGCACCTGCACTGAAATATTCTCTCTCGACCACGGAAAGCTTAAAGCATACAAGGGAAACTACGAAAGCTATATCCGACAAATTGAGGAAGAGAAAGCCGAGAGGGAAAAAAGCTATCTCAGGCAGAAGGAAGAGATAGAGAGAACGGAAGCCTTCATCGAACGCTTCAGATACAAGGCGACAAAAGCCAAACAGGTCCAGTCAAGGATAAAAGCGCTAGAGAAGATCGAAGAGATAGAGCTTGATGAGAGTTCAAAAAAGGTCTCATTCTCATTTCCTGAGGCACCCAGAAGCGGTGATGACACCCTCATAATCGAGCATCTTAGCAAAGCATACGGGGATAACGTCATTTATGACGATTTCTCCATGATAATAAACAGGGGGGAGAGAGTCGCGATAACAGGAAGAAACGGTAGCGGAAAATCCACCCTCCTCAGAATGATAGCCGGTGCGGATAAGGACTATGACGGTATAATCAGATACGGTTCGAATGTCCTCATCGGATACTATGCTCAGGACAGCAGCGAATCCATCAATGCTGAGAATACAGTTCTTGAGGAAATTGAGAGCATTGCCGACACCCGCGATATCCCTAGAGTGAGAAACATGCTTGGCGCGTTCCTCTTCTCAGGAGATGATGTGAAAAAGAAATGCTCAGTGCTATCAGGAGGGGAGAAATCACGCCTTGCTCTGCTTAAAATCCTCATGCACCCTGCCAACCTTCTCATACTCGACGAGCCGACGAATCATCTTGATATCGGAACAAAGGAGATCCTCCTTGACGCTGTGAGCAGATTCGATGGAACTGTCATATTCGTAAGCCATGACAAGCACTTCATCTCACATCTTGCAACCAGAATCCTTTATCTCAACGGCAAAGAGAGAGAGGAGTATATCGGAAACTGGGACTACTTCAATTTCAAGCTCAAGGAGAAGGAGGCACGCTTCCTTGAATCAGGGAAGGACAGGGAAAAGGAAGAGAAGACGGTTCAGAAATCCGATTACGAAAATGATAAGGCGAGAAAGAACCGGAGAAAGAAGCTTGAAAGGGAGCTGGAAGCAATCGAGGAGAGAATAGCTGAACTTGAAGAGAGCATCAAAGCCCTTGAAGAGGAAAGCATGAGAAGCGAAGTCTACTCGAATGCATCAAAGATCACACGGGTCATGGAGGAAAAGAGGAAAAAGGAGGATGAGAAAGCTCAAGAGGAAGAGCGATGGCTTTTAATAACGGAGGCCCTTGAAATTGAATAGAATAACAGAACCGGATAGCACCCAGCTCGAGTTCTCCGCCCTCTTTCCAGAGATAGTGCTTGCAAGCCAGAGTGAGAACAGACGAGCCCTACTTGAGCGTGGTGGAACTACTGTTCACCAGATTCCTACCGATACCGATGAAAAGAGAATCGGCTCAAGCCCTGAAGAGGCCGTACTCAATATCGCAAGAGCAAAGATGAGAGCCTACCTTTCATCATCAGGAAAAATGTCACATCTTCCCGCTCTTTCGGCGGACACACTTGTCCTCTTTGAAGACTCCCTTATAGGTAAAGCGAAAAATGAGGATGAGGCAAAGCGTACGATAAAGCTATTTAGCGGAAAAAAACAGATGGTGATATCAGCTGCCCTCCTCTATATTCCGGAAAAAGAGATGATCGAAGTCGTAGATACAGCAATAGTCCAGTTCAAAAAACTGTCAGATGCACAGATTGATGATTATATCGCAAGTGGCGACTGGATAGGAGCAGCCGGCTCCTACCGCCTGCAGAGAAACGGGTGGAGCATCGTTGAACGCATTGAGGGTGACTGGACGACTGTAGTCGGACTTCCACTGAGAAAACTCATCATAGCTACTAAAAAAAGTATTGAAATAAGATATTAAAATTATATTGTTCAACACAAGTTCACTATAAGAATGCTATTATTTACATCAATTCCTTATAGTGTTCCTTACCAAGGGTAAGTATCTTGTTTATATGGTCGTCACAGAGCCTGTAATACGAGTTCTTCCCATCTTTGCGGAATTTAACCAGCCGGCTCTGTCTGAGCACCTTGAGCTGCTGGGAAATCGCGGACTGACTCATGCAAAGCCGCTCTGCGATTGATGAGACAGACACCTCTGTCTCCTCCACGAGATAGAATAGGATCTTGAGCCTTGTGGCATCCCCGAAAACCTTGAAGAAATCTGCGAGGTCAATAATTACCTCCTCGCTTACATTTTCCTTTTCCATACAATGAAATATACTAGAAAAGGTAAAAAAAGTAATCAGTTTTAACTTTTTTTCTTTTGTGCTACCATCCGGCTATGGAAGAAAGAATCGGTTTCATAGGACTGGGAGTGATGGGTAAGAGCATGGCTCACCTGCTTCTGGAAAAGTTTGGTAATATCAATATCTATTCAAGAACTAAAGAGAAGGCACTGCCTCTTATCGAGGAAGGTGCCGTCTGGCATCAGTCAGCAAAGATGGTTGCTGATTCATCCGACATCATCTTCACCATCGTTGGTTATCCCAAAGATGTAAAAGAGGTGTATGATGACATGCTTTTAACGGATGTCAGCGGTAAGCTTTTCGTCGATATGACAACCACGGAGCCTAGCCTTGAGATAGAAATCGCGGCAAAGCTTAAAGAAAAGGGAGCCTCTTTCGTTGACGCACCCGTATCAGGTGGAGACAAAGGGGCAAGGGAAGGAAGTCTTTCAATAATGTGCGGAGGAAGCGACGAGGACGTGAAGAGGGCAATGCCATGCTTTGAGGTGATGGGTAAGAACATCAGGCACCTTGGCCCTGTTGGAAGCGGGCAGCACACTAAGATGGCAAACCAGATTCTGATCGCAGGAACAATGATCGGGCTATGCGAAAGCCTTGTTTACGCTAAGAATGCAGGTCTTGATCTGGATCAGGTGATGGCAACGATCTCAAAGGGAGCCGCAGGGTGCTGGAGCCTCGACAATTACGGACCAAGAATCACGAAGGGAGATTTCGCACCGGGATTCATGGTCAAGCATTTCGTGAAGGATATGAAGATAGCAATAGACGAAAGCCACAGGATGGGCCTGAAACTGAAAGGTCTTGAACTTGTGGAAAAGCTTTATGAGGAGATGGAGAAAGAGGGAGAGGGAAACCTTGGAACCCACGCCCTATATAATGCCATAAGAAGAGTTTAGGAGGTCCTTTATGAAAGATGAGAAGGCAAGGTTAATCCTTCCTGGCGGCATGGAGGTGGACCTTCCTGTCATGACCGACACGATGGGTGGAAAAGCTGTTGATATAACGCGATTGAGAAGCGATACGGGATATATCACATACGATCCGGGATTCGTGAATACAGGCTCATGCATCTCTAAAATCTGTTATATAGACGGTGAGAAGGGTATTCTCCGCTATCGCGGTTACGATATCGAAGATCTGGTCGAACACTGCGATTTCATAGAGGTTGCATATCTTCTTGTAAAGGGTCAGCTTCCGACAACGGCAGAAAGAATCAATTATCAGAAGCTGCTGAACAAGCACTCGCTTCTGCATGTGAACATGAGGGATTTCTTCAAGGCATATCCTCATGACGGACATCCCATGGCAATCCTTGCCGCGATGGTGGCATCCCTCTCCGCGTTCTATCCTGAACTGGAAGAGAACGATATCGAGGAGAACATAGACCTTACGGTGACACGTCTTCTTTCTAAGATGAGAACAATAGCGGCCTTCGAATACAGGCAGATGAACGGACTCGAGTTCGTGGAGCCTCAATACAATTTCTCCTATTGTGCCAACTTCCTGAACATGATGTTCTATTCATCTGTGAACAACTACAGTCCAGATCCACTGCATGTGAAAGCGTTGAACCAGCTTCTGATTCTTCATGCGGACCATGAGCAGAACTGCTCAACAAGTGCGGTCCGTCTTGTAGGAAGCAGCGAGGCAAACCTCTATGCCGCCGTCGCTGCAGGATGCTGCGCACTCTGGGGGAGCAAGCACGGAGGTGCGAACCAGGCAGTTATGGATATGCTGAACAGGATAATAAAGGAAGGAATAAGCGTTGACGATGTCATAAGGAAGGCAAAGGACAAGAATGATCCTTTCCGCCTTTCCGGCTTCGGACACAGGGTGTATAAGACATTCGATCCAAGGGCGAGAATCGCAAAGAAGATATGCACGGAAGTGCTTTCTGCAAGCCCTGTATCAGACCCTCTTCTGGAGATTGCCCAGGAAATCGAGGACAGGGCCACGCACGACGACTACTTCATCGAAAGACACCTATACCCCAACGTCGATTTCTATACGGGAATAACGTTCCATGCGATGGGCATACCAGTTTCGATGTTCACAGTACTCTTTGCAATGGGAAGACTTCCTGGGTGGATAGCACACTACCTCGAATGGAGGCATGACCCCTATCAGAAGATTGGACGTCCAAGACAGGTATACGACGGCCCAGAGCTCAGACAGGTCGTTCCTATAGGTGAAAGGTAGCATAAAGCCATCCCGAAAAAGGATGGCTTTTGCTTTGTCATATGAAAGAGATTATCTCATCCGTGAACTCACGGGTGCTGAGCATCTTAGCCCTCTTTCTCTCCTTTTGAAGGAGATCATAGAAATCCTTCGTCACACACTTGGTGGAAATCGCCTTGCTAACAGCATCACGTATCAAAAAGGCAGCCTCATTCCAACCGATATAACGCAGCATCATCTCCGCAGAGAGAATCATTGAAAGAGGATTTACGATGTTCTTTCCCACAATGTCCGGTGCTGTCCCGTGTGTAGCCTCAAAGACTGCGCATCCGCTCTCGTAATTTATGTTAGCCCCAGGAGCGATTCCTATCCCACCAACCTCAGCGGCAAGCGCATCCGAGATATAATCACCATTCAAATTGAGCGTGGCGATGACATCATAGTTCTCAGGCTTTAAAAGGATGTTCTGAAGGAATGCGTCGCATATGCAATCCTTGACTTCTATCCTTCTTCCGCCCTCAAGCGGTATGAACGTCTTTCCATCCTCATTGATAGCTCCGTACCCTTCCCTTGCAAGCTGGTAGCCCCACTCTCTGAAACCACCCTCTGTGAATTTCATGATATTCCCCTTATGCACAAGGGTGACGCTCTTTCTTCCATTTTGAATCGCGTAATCAATCGCTGCCCTTATAAGGCGTTTGGAGCCATCAGGGCTTACGGGTTTGATACCTATAGCACTGGTTTTAGGGAAACGGATTTTCTCCACACCCATTTCATCGCGGAGAAAGGAGATGACCTTTTCAGCCTCCTCGCATCCACTTCTCCACTCTATGCCCGCATATATGTCCTCGGTATTCTCCCTGAAGACCACCATATCAACCTTCTCGGGATGACGGACAGGACTTGGAACCCCATCAAAATAGGTAACAGGACGGAGGCACACATAAAGATCCAGCTGCTGGCGGAGTGCCACATTAAGACTTCTGGCCCCTTTCCCGACAGGTGTTGTTAGAGGCCCTTTTATCGCTATCAGGTTATCGCGGATGCAGCCCACAGTCTTATCAGGCAGGCTGGTACCGACTTCCTTGAAGGCCTTCTCCCCTGCAAGAAGTTCCTGCCACTCTATCCTTCGCTTCGAATCATAGGCTTTCTGAACAGCAGCATTGACAGTGCGGATCATCTCACCCGTGATTTCTTTTCCAACCCCGTCCCCCTCTATATAGAGGATAGTTGGATTCTCTGGGACCTTAAGAGCCCCGTTTTCCATTCTGATTCTTGCCATCAGTCTTTTAAAAGGTTTAACCTTCCCCCCTTTATGAGCATCTTCTTCTGCTCCTCGGATGCGAAGAGAATAAGATTGATATCCTCTCCTCTGCTTTTGTCATGCAAAACGAATCTACCTTTCTCGATTGAGGAAATAACACCCTCAATTACAAGCTCATCCCCCTCTCCTATCTTCTCGTAATCATCTTCATTCTCAAATAGGAGTGGAAGGATTCCGAAATTGCATAGATTCGCCTGATGAATCCTCTCAATGGATTTTGCTATTACGGCCTTCAGTCCAAGATATTTCGGACAGATTGCGGCATGCTCCCTGCTCGAGCCCTGTCCGTAAGAGGAACCTGCGACTATGAAGACCGCCTTACCGCTGTCGCGGAGCTCGCTCGCTCTCTTGGAGAACGTAGGATCAACACCTTCAAAGACATAAGATGAATAAGCAGGTATGTTGGATCTGTACTTCAGCCTAGCTCCGGCAGGCATTATATGATCGGTCGTAATCTTATCACCCAGCTTGATGGTACACGGCCCCTCAAGATGATCCTCCATAGGAGAGGACTTGGGAGGCTCTCCGATATTCGGCCCCCTTTTAATCTCAACAGCTGAGGAATCGGATGGAGGGAAGATAAGCATGTCATCATTCACATAATAGCGCTCTGGAAGTTCGATATCAGAAAGGTTCACTCTTCCCAGCGGCGATGTGATAACACCCTTTATTGCACTCAGTGCCGCGGTTTCAGGAGAGACAAGGTACACCTTTGCGCTCTTAGTACCGCTCCTGCCCTCGAAATTCCTGTTATTCGTTCTCAGCGATACGCTGTCAGTCCCCGGACTCTGATGGTTGCCTATGCAGAAGCCGCATGCGCTTTCAAGAATCCTCGCTCCTGCCTTGATGAACGTCGTAAGGCTGCCATCCTGGCTTATCATCTCGAAAACCTCACGCGAACCCGGTGCTATGCCTAGGGATACTGTTGGAGCGACTGTCTTTCCCTCAAGAATCCTCGCAACCTTCTTCAAATCAAGATAGCTGCTGTTCGTGCAGCTTCCGATAAGCACCTGGTTGACGCCCATTCCCTCAAGCTCGCTTACACGGCTGATGTTTCCCGGGCTATGAGGAAGGGCGATAAGAGGCTCAAGCTCTGAGAGATCGATTTCAAAAATCTCATCATACTCGGCATCAGGATCAGCTTCTATCGCCACAAAGCCATCCTCCCTGCCCTGCGCTCTCAAAAACTCCCTTGTCCTTTCATCCGAAGGGAAGATGGAGAACGTGACACCGCATTCGGCACCCATGTTACAGATCGTGGCACGCTCAGGAACACTGAGGTCCTTTACCGCCGAGCCGAAATATTCGAAGACGGAATTCACATTACCCTTTACTCCGAACCTCTCGAGTACGCGAAGTATCACATCCTTGGCACTGACACCACATCTGAGATGACCGGTAAGCTTTATGCCGATTACGCGCGGACATATAATTGAGAACGGGATTCCCGCCATGGCAAGTGCGACATCAAGCCCTCCTGCTCCGATTGCGACCTCACCGAGCCCTCCTTGGGTCGGAGTATGGCTATCTGAGCCTATAAGGGTCTTTCCCGGAAGGGCGAAACGCTCAAGCTGAACCTGATGGCATATCCCGTTTCCAGCCCTTGAAAAAACAACACCCTTCCTGGCTGCAACGGTTCTCAGATATTCATGATCATCAAAATTCTCAAATCCTACCTGCACTGTGTTGTGATCCACATAGCTTACGGCAAGCTCGTTACGAACACGGTCGATATTCATCGACTCGAATTCAAGATAGGCCATAGTACCTGTGGCATCCTGGGTAAGCGTCTGATCTATCCTGATTGAAATGGGATTTCCCTTTTCAAGCTTACCTTCCACAAGGTGGTCTTTAAGTATCTTATAACAGATTGTCAGTCCCATAGATTCTCCTGATACAGGCTAATTCTAATGCTTTTGCCCCTCAGGGGAAAGACTTGAAGACCTTTTTGCAAGGCATATCATGATAATCACCTCAATGACGAATGCCATGAAAATGAGTGCGGAGAGCATATGCAGTATGGCTGAAAACGAGTACCTTTCATATATTATTCCCCCAAAAGATGCTCCGAGAACCATTCCAACATTCAGAAGAACCTCATGAATCACCATGCTGCGCTCCCTTCGTGATGTGCCACTGGCACCATGGAATATGCTCATCTCATAGAGGAAGGCGAATACAAAGCCGAAAACGATGAAGAAGAGTGCGAATGAAGACGGGCTGGAAAGATGAGATAAGGCGATTAAGAGCAATGAAAGACAGAGTTGGAAAAGAAGAACTATAGGCCTGCTTTGCTGCCAGAAATGAAGGAGGGAGCAGAGGATGAAAGAAAAGCATGTCGCCATACCTCTAAAAAGGAGAAGGACTCCCGAAAGGGCCTCCGAAAAGCCAAGACTTTCAAGCGCGTATAGGGGAAAGATCGTGATCAAGAGCGAGTAGCATGCATAATTGAGAAAATTGCCACACCAGCTGAAATATCGCAGAGAAGAGACACCATTACGCTCAGACATGATCTCTGATTCTTCTTTTTCCGCCCTCCCCTTTTCTTTTGGAAGCATAAGGACAAGAAAAAGTGCGAGAATGAAGAGAGTGGCGGAAAGGGCTATTGGAAACGCAGGGGAGAGAGATGAGAGAACTCCTCCCAGAAGTGTTGAGAGGCCCGCTCCAAGTGACCAGGATAAATTGAAAGAGCCTGTCGCCTTAGCCAAAGCCACCCCACTCTCGCCCTCTGTAATCCAGTCCTCGATATTCGGCCATAGAAAGCTCATCGCAACGCCATACAGGGCCAGCATGAGATATAGAATGGCGGTACTTTCCGTAAGGATTATGAAAATATCGGTGAAAGCCATTCCTAGAAAAGCGATAAATGCCTTGGCCTTTCTTTTAAGATGTGCAAATAGCGGGAAAAAGGCGAGACAGGAGAGAAAATACGTGACCGTATATATGCTGGAAGCGATTCCAATTTGAGAAGGCTGAAGGAGAAATTTTTCTCTCATGTAATATATGAGAGCGAAGTTTGCCATGCATATGGAAAGCTGGGCTAAAAATGAAGAAACACATAGTATAAGCCTCTTTCTTTTCATACGAAATGAGTTTAGCTTAAAGCCTTGAGACCATCAAGCGTTGAAAGAAAGCGCAGGAAAAGGTATCATTTCAGGTATGGGTAATAATTTATTGGCAAATACGCCGTTAATTGCCGCAGTTATCTCCTGTGTTATCGCACAGCTATTAAAGCCTGTATTCGCTGTTCTCGCAGGACATAAGTTCAGCTATCATCAGCTGCTTACAACGGGAGGTATGCCTTCAAGCCACACCTCCGCAGTCATAGCACTGACCTCCTCCATCGGGGCAATATATGGAATCGAGAATGTCGCATTTGCAATCTCTTTCGTCTTCTCTATCATCGTGATGCATGATGCGATGGGTATAAGGCTTGAGGCTGGTAAGCAGGCAAAAGTCATTAATGAATGGTCTGAAATACTAAGCAAGATGCATAAGGACGGCCCATTCGAGCCAACAAACCTGAAAACCCTCTTAGGACATTCGTTCGCTCAGGTTCTTGCAGGAGCGATTCTCGGGCTTGTAATCGGACTTTCTTCCGCAGCTTTCGCAGTAAGATGAAAAAAAAGAAAGAAAAAGTCTCGTTTGACGAGTTTTATGAGGCGATATACAGCGAGCGATGGCAAAGAATAAAGGAAAGCTTCATAGCGGAAAAAGAGAGCATATCATTATCTGATGAGCTCCTGAAACCCTATTTCCTAGACCCTGCATCAGCGATGGTTGCATCCCTTCTTCCCGTACATGAGGGGGACAGGATTCTAGACATGTGCGCCGCCCCAGGGGGAAAGACTCTATCAATTGCACTTAGGCTGAACGGCAATGGTGAGCTGGTTGCGAATGACAGAAGTCCAGAGCGAAGGATAAGGCTTAAAACGGTCATTACAGAATGTCTTGATGAAAAGAAGAGGGCAATCATAACTGTAAAGGGATATGATGCGTCCTCATGGTGTCTTTATGAGCAGAATGCATATGATGCGGTGCTGCTTGATGCGCCCTGCTCGAGTGAGCGCCATGTATATCTTGACCCTGCTCATATCGGAATATGGTCTCCATCAAGGCCAAAAAGACTTGCAAAAGAACAGTTCGCACTGCTCTCTTCGGCTCTGATTGCTGTGAAAAAAGGGGGCTACATACTCTACTCCACCTGCTCCATAAACCCTGACGAGGATGAGAATGTCATAGAAAGACTTTTTTCCCGTCATGACGGGGAGGTTGAGGATGTGGATATCGCCCTTGAGCATTCGGAAAAACTCAGTCGAGGCAGAATCATCCTACCAGATACTTCTGGAGGACTGGGGCCGATGTACGCATGCCTTATAAGGAAAACATGATGACAGAGATAGCCATAGAAAGAGCGGAAGAGTACGATGCTTCAATAATAAAGGAGAAGCTTCTTTATATGTTCTCTCTCACTTCTTTTCCAGATGTGAGAGGTAAGAGCGTGCTCGTAAAACCGAACATACTCTCAGACGCACCTAAGGAGAAGGCCATTACAACTCATCCGGAGGTACTGAGGGCGCTGCTTAAAATACTCAGGGAAAAGGGTGCGAAGAAAGTCTATGTCGGAGATTCTCCCGGCATACAGGGACCGGCATTCAATGCAAAGGTGTCAGGCATAAGGGATGCTGTGGAAAAGAGCGGAGCAGAGTTCGTCGACTTCACAAAAAGCAGCCGCACGCATTCAGTCTATAAGAACATAAGCATACCAATGGCAAAGGTGCTAGATGAGGCAGATGTAGTAATCAGTGTCGCTAAATTCAAGACTCATCAGCTCATGATGCAGACTGGTGCGGTGAAGAACATGTTCGGCCTCGTCCCGAGCCTGAACAAGAGCCCTCTTCATCTAAAGTGCCCAAGCGTCGAGGAATTTTCACGCCTTATCGTATCCATTTTCAAAGAGAGCCATACCGATTACGCCATAATCGACGGAATAATAGCAATGGAAGGTGCAGGACCGGCAAACGGTACGCCAAGAAAGGTCGGCTTATTAATCTCCTCACGAGATGCGTTCGCAGCCGATTATGCCATGTCATGCATAATGGGCTATCAGAAAACGGATATGCCCATATTCCTTGAAGGGGAAAAAGAAGGGCTTACCGATTTTAAAAGCTACACCTACCCTGCCCTGAATCCGAATAACCTTGTAATCAGGGATTTCAAGAGGATAGAAAGTGGAAAGAAATCACTTTTCTCCGCCTTGATCCTCCCGTTTTTCACACGCTTTCTCAAAGTAAGGAAAGCGAAGAAGAGGAACGCACCCCTCTTCCAGGATAACTGCGTGAAATGCAGAAGATGCATCGAAATCTGCCCTGCGAAAGCTCTCACTAAGGGAGAGAGCCATCCTTTGATAGATGAAAATGCGTGCATCCGCTGCTACTGCTGTCATGAAATGTGTCCAGTAAATGCAATCAAGGTATTATAACATAAGAAAATAACTTTCACGACGTATTGCAAAAGATTGAAAGATTATTAAATCAGCAATACTCAGAGATTCTTAGTTCCGATTACATGGTTCTGTAAAATCTGCCATCTTGACCTCTTAGCTTTCTTTGTGCTTAAGTATTGCAGGAATTATGGCTATCAATCTCAGAGCATTACTGAATAAGCAACAGGCGGAGGCTGCGGAAACACTTGAAGGGCCTCTTCTGATCATCGCCGGAGCTGGAAGCGGCAAAACCCGTATGATAACCTACCGCATAGCGAAAATGCTTGAAAGCGGGATTGATGAAAAAAACATCCTTGCCCTTACCTTCACGAACAAGGCTGCTAAAGAGATGAGTGACAGGATCCGGGAGCTTACGAAAAAGAAACTGAAGGATCTCACAACAACGACATTCCATTCTTTCGGACTCATCCTGCTAAAAAAATACATTCATCATCTTGGCTATCATAATAATTTCAGCCTGTACGATGCCAACGACAACCAGGCTCTTATCAAGAACTGCATAATCAGCCTCGGCTACCAGATTCCTGATTATAACATCTACTCCCTCGCCGCCCTTTTTTCCGATGTGAAAACGGGAAGGAAAACATTCAATGAGGAAGAGAGCGCTGTAAAGGAAATATACAACGAATGGCTTCTTTCACAGAAAGCCTACAATGTAGTCGATTTTGACGACCTTATTCTTCTGCCAATAAGGATATTCGAAAAGAAGCCATTCGTACTGGAAGAGGTTCAGGAGCGATACAGGTACATCCTTGTTGATGAGTTCCAGGATACGAGCCTGCTTCAGTACAAGATGGTCTCCATGATCGCAGGAAAGTACAGAAACATAGCTGTGGTTGGAGATGACGATCAGTCGATCTACTCATGGCGCGGTGCTAACTATGAGAACATACGCATGTTCGAACGCGATTTCCCGGAGAGGAAGGAATTCAAGCTCGAGCAGAACTACAGGTCATCAGGAGTTATACTCAATGCGGCAAACGCGGTAATAAAGCATAATACCGAGAGAAAGGAAAAAGTCTTATGGACGGAAAGCGCAGAGGGTGCCGAAATATCGATAAGACATCATGATAGCGGGGATGATGAGGCTACTTTCATAGCCGAGGACATAAAGAGAAAGGTCCGTGATGGTGAGAGATTCTCCTCTTTCGGAATTCTTGTGAGGACAAACAGCCTTATAACACAGCTTGAGAACACACTTCTCGAATCATCAATTCCCCATAAGATTTCCGGAGGCCAGAGTTTCTACGACAGAAGGGAGATAAGGGATATGCTCTGCTATCTTAAAGTCCTGACTAACGAAAAGGACGACGTATCCCTGCTGAGGATTATAAACACCCCAAGAAGAGGAATAGGACGCACAACTATAGAAAAGATAAGGGAGTATGCCGATTCCAACTACAAAAGCCTGGCAGAATCGATCAAGGACCTTCTGCTTACAGATAAGATTCAAGACAGGACAAAGAAGGCTCTTTTGTCGTTCATGAACCTCCTAGAAAGCTGGAGGCATATTGATAACATCTCCTCTCTTGTTGACAAAATCACACAGGATATTGCCTATAGGAACATGCTCATGGAGGAATATCCAGAGAGTCCGAAAACAGTCGAATACAAAATGACTGGGATAAGGATTCTAAGTGATAGGATACGCAAATACATAGAGAGGAATCCTGATGCCACCCTCAGCGACTACATCAATCTTACCGCCCTTGTTAACGAAGAGGAGGACGGCACAGAAGAGAAGGTCAGCCTTATGACAATGCACGCGTCAAAAGGTCTTGAGTTCAATATCGTGTACATCGCGGGAATGGATGACGATATCATCCCATCAAAACGCAGCCTTGAGGAGAATCCAGATAACATCTATGAGGAAAGGAGACTGTTCTATGTTGCAATCACAAGAGCAAGAAAGGAACTAATAATAAACACCGCAAAAACCAGGGTAAACAGCATGGGAGAGGTGAAGGTGTCACTTCCAAGCAGATTCCTTGAAGAAATACCGACCGACCTACTTATGAATGAGAAGAAAATGAAAGAGGAGTCGATGAAAAACAATTTGAACTCATTAAGAAACCTGTTAAAAAAGTATTCAAATTAGTTTTTCCATGCATATTATAACTAAAACTCTACAAGTTTCTATACAGTAACTATAAGTTATAGTATTATAGTAGTATAAAAAATAGCCATTTTAAATATATAAATTGTAGCATTAATATCTAAATTTTTATTCTATTAATCTTATTATATAATAGAAATTATAATTAATTAGAATACTTAGATACAGTTTCATATTTTCAAGTTAGTATTTTCTTTCATATAAATAAACTCGCCATGTAAATTAAAATTTAGATTTTTAAACATATGTCGCCATCAAGATATTTAATATTTCAAATTTATGTGGATAATTAATTATAGACCGATGGAAAAATTTAAAGTTAATTATGACATTTCGAAAGATAGAAAAACATGCAGTGTGAGTATCGATTACGTTATTGGCAGAGGTAGGAGGAAAGTAAGCGAACCGGTTCTAGCCTTTAGCGACATTAGCAGCAGCGCTCTTGCAGAAACCCTTTTGAAAGCAGAGAAATACGCTTTACGTCTCAACACGATGCTGAAGGATGAGATTTCAGAATTTGCAATCTTTCCAGAGCAGAAGATGAACTCTGTTCGGATGAAGAACATAAACAGCATCGTTACTTCCATAGAACTGAGCGGACTTTTCTGCTTCTTTCATCCACTTTCTGATGAAGAGAAGGAATGCCTCATGTTCTCAGTTCAGGAATCAATTTTCAAACTGGATGATTTCTTTTTCGATGATGCTGTTTATTATCTCTACACACCTTTTAATATCAAGGAGGAAGACTTTGAATGTACACTCTCATCTCTTTCAGACAAACTCGCACTCCTGGCACAAGGTGCTATCAACTATACAAGTCATATCCTAATGACATCTCATGATGAAAATCTCATATTTTCAATGAAGGCGATTAGAGCGCAGCTAAGTCGCTTTGAATATGATCTATCTTCTGATACCTCTAAAGATAAACGGGTGATGATGTTCTATGAATTCACATCTATACTGAAAAATTCCGTTCTTGCAGTCATATCAGCTAAAAGCGGAATCTCTCTGAAAAGGCTTATGGAAATGCTCAAAACAGACGGCGAGAGATGGGTTAGCGCCAATGGTATTACTGCTAACCGTAAAAGGAATTCCAAATCCGAAGATAAACTTCTAAGAGCTTACAAAGTCCCATTAAAAAACATCAGCCTTCTTAAGCTTGAAGAGTATTTATACTATGCTTTGACAAGGCAAAAGATAAAAGAAATGAAAATTAAGATATTTAATAGGAATACCTAAATGTTTTTATATTAAATTAGATAAATTTTCAGCTAAAACGAGATAAATAAATTAATATAATTATATCTGAATTAAATCGAAATATAATATATACGCAGGTATATCATAGTATTATGCTATACCTGCAATATACTTACTAATTATTCCCATATTTCTTATAAAACTCTTTCAGTGCAAAGCGAACACCAGCAGACCAGCCTAGACCAAGGTCATCAAATACTGCCTCAAGCTCCTCTTTAAAACTAGGTTCTAGAGAGAACGTGGTAAGAATCTTCTTTTCCTTCGCATTGGCTGAAAAAACCGCCTTAGCCTTTTTTCCGCTCAGACTCTCATTTTCCGCTTCATTACTAACGACATCAGTTTTCTTAAGTGCCATAATCTACCTTCTTAATCAGTTTCTCCAAATATTTGCATCAAGCTCATTCAAAGCCTGGATTGTACTATCTTTCAGACCCCTGCCCCTGACCTTGTAAAGCTGAGGAACCCTGTTTGCTTCCTGAGCTTTTCTGAAAAGTGGGTCCACCGGTATCCTGAATACCTTGAATCTTCCACTGGACTCTGCCGCATCATAGATATCCCTATGCTGCCGGATCCTTCCATCGAAAGAATTTATGATTATCTTATTATGCTTAACGTTTGAACGCATGTTCTTCTTGATTTTAGCAAGCTCATCAATAAAAATCTCAAGCCCATCAAGGCTGAACACCTCAGGTGTCATGGGTGTCACTATCTCATCACTCGCGATAAGACAGCTTCTTTCAAGCCTACCAAGTCCGGGAGATAGATCCAGCACAATATGTTCAAACTTATCGGAAACTTCTTTAATCAGGTCTTCAAGCACGAAAGGCTCGTCAGCGAGTTTTGTCTCACTGTAAATCTTAAGAGTACCACCGATGCCGAATGTAGGTAGAATGCTCATATGCTCAATTCCGGGAACAGGCAATATGGCATCTAGAGAAAAACATCTACCCTGAAGAACATCAGCCAACTCAAATTTCGGAGGATCAATAAGAAACCAGGATGAAAGATTCCCCTGAGGATCACAATCAATTACAAGCGTATCATGGCCATTAAGCGCACTCTGGCAAGCCAACGTACCTGAAATCGTTGTCTTTCCAACGCCACCTTTCTGAAGATGAAATGCAACCGTCTTGGCCATGTTTCCTCCGAATACACTGATTATAAATCCTAATCATGCAAGAGACAATATAAAATCAAAAAAATATTAGTTCAATATGTATATAGTCAAAATTATGAATTAAAGCTGAAAGAATATTTTATTAAGATACATAAACGATAGCTTTTTAATATATAAATTATATGTATTCATACAATGAATTTACAAAAATAATATAAAGATTATGATTTAATAACTTATATTTAAATTGTAAAAATTGTGTGTTATCATATTAAATATGAGAATTATCAGCTGGAACGTCAACGGAATCAGAGCTGCGATGAACAAAGGACTTGCAAACTTCCTAAAGGAAAACGATCCAGACATCGTGTGTTTACAGGAAATCAAAGCAACAGAGAATGATTTTGACTTTTCCGTATTCGGAATGAAATATTATATCAATAGTGCGGAAAAGAAAGGATATAGCGGCACTGCAATACTATCCAAATACGAACCGATAAGTATTCGATACGGGCTAGGAGAAGCGGAATTCGATAATGAGGGAAGAATTATCACAGCAGAGTTTCCGGACTTCTACCTGATATGCGCATATATTCCTAACAGCCAGAGGGAGCTGAATCGTCTTGATTATCGCCTGAAGTTTGATTCGTGTCTCCATACATACATGAATAAGCTTAAAGAAATTAAACCAGTTATCCTCACCGGGGACCTGAATGTCGCACATAATGAGATAGATCTGAAGAACCCGAAGAGCAATGAACGCAATGCAGGATTTTCTATCGAAGAAAGGAATGATTTCTCGAAACTGCTTTCATACGGTTATATCGATACGTTCAGATATCTTTATCCGAATGAGAGGGATGCTTACACCTGGTGGTCATACATGTTCAAAGCAAGAGAGAAGAATACTGGATGGAGAATAGACTACTTCGTTATTTCCACCGGCTTTGAGAAACATTTAATTGACTCCAGAATTCTAAGTTCTGTTATGGGAAGTGATCATTGTCCCGTAGAACTTGAAATTGATTTCAATTACTAATGTTCGAAAATATATTTGATATTTAAAATTTAGATTATTACTTTATATATTTATTATTTTAATACTTTAAAAGTAATTATTTGCTTAATTGTATTAAATTCATTTTTGTATGGTATTTAATATTTTAAATATCTCATATTATGGTTTATAATAATTTACAAGGTTGCTGTTAATAAATGTTTATGAAATCTGGTTATTGAAAGATGGAAGCTGCTTAGGGTAATGGGCATAGACCGATATCTCAGAATTGTTTCATAAATCGGTTATTGAACGGCATGAAGGACGGGGATTTCCCGTCCTTCACTACATTAGAGAAGATATGATGGTATCTCGCCCCTCTGCTGGAAAATCTTTCTCTTCTGCGTATCAAGGATTTTCTTGCAGATTCTAATCGCATTTGGAGTTACCTCCACCAGCTCATCATCCTTTATGAACTGAATAGCCTGCTCAAGTGTGGGTTTTGTCACAGGAGTAAGTGTTACAGCCTCATCTTTTCCTGAAGCTCTGAGATTTGTAAGCTTCTTAGTACGCGTAGGATTGAGCAGGAGATCACCATCTCTGTTTCTCTCTCCTACAACCTCTCCTTCGTAAACCTCATCTCCGGGAACGATGAAAAACCTTCCCCTGTCTTCTAGTTCCCAGATTCCATAAGCAACCGCGGTCCCCGTCCTATCTGAAACAAGAGATCCTGAGTATCTGTCAGGGAAATCCCCTTTGTACTTCTCGTATCCCTTGAGATAGCTGTTCATTATTCCAAGACCTCTCGTATCTGTTAAAAACTCATCACGATAGCCTATCAGGCCGCGAGAAGGGATTTCCATCCTCATCTTCACCCTGCCTCCGGAAGTATATGTAAGGTCATTGACCTTTCCTTTCCTCTTTCCGAGCTTTTCCATGACCGTTCCGGAATACTCCTCAGGGCAGTCAATGTATAAGACTTCAATAGGTTCAGTCCTCTCACCATCGCTATCCGTATGGAATATTATCTTAGGCCTTCCAACACAAAGCTCGAAGCCCTCTCTTCTCATCTGCTCGACTATGATTGCCATCTGGAACTCTCCACGTCCTTTTACCGTGAACGTGTCATCAGCATTCTTTTCAATCCTTATGGAGACATTTCTCAATGCCTCCTTCTGAAGGCGTTCCCAGATTTTCGCTCCAGTAACCGCCTTTCCATCACGACCGGCAAACGGTGAGATGTTCTTTGAAAAGAGCATGGAAACAGTAGGCTCATCCACACTTATGCGCTCAAGAGCTTTTATCTCTTCTTTAGTACAGATCGTATCCCCGATAGAAACGTCGCTTACACCGGAGAGCACTATGATATCTCCCGCATCAACATGCGAGGTCTCCTTCATCTGGGGCCCATCATATACCTGAAGCCTAGTAACGCGCAGAGGCTCGTTCCTATCCTCCTTGATGCAGATAAGGCTGTCATTTGTACTAGCGCTACCGTTTACAACCTTACCGATTGCAAGACGGCCAAGGAAATCGGAATAAGAGAGATCGGAAACAAGCATCTGGAACGGCTCATCCTCATCAAATTCCGGAGCTGGAATCTTTTCGATTATGGCATCCAGAAGAGGATGTAGATTCTCTTTGATATCATCAAGGCTTTCACCGCAGACACCATCCCTTCCATTCGCATAAAAGACCGGAACATCAAGAAGAGCCTCATCATTGCTAAGCTCCAAAAGAAGATCATAAACCTCATTGAGAACCTCATCTGGGCGCGCATCAGCCCTGTCAATCTTGTTTATTACTACTATCGGAGCAAGCTTCCTGCTCAAAGCCTTCTCAAGTACGAACCTCGTCTGAGGAAGCGGGCCTTCAGCGGCATCGCAGAGAAGTACGACACCATCAACCATCGAAAGTCCGCGTTCGACCTCGCCTCCGAAATCCGCATGTCCCGGAGTATCAATGATATTGATCTTGACTCCTTTCCAGTGTATGGCGCAGTTTTTAGCACTGATCGTTATTCCTTTCTCCCTTTCAAGGTCTCCGCTGTCCATTATCCTCTCACCATCAACAGCTTTACCAACAAGACCGCTCTGCTTGAAAAGAGCATCTACAAGAGTAGTCTTACCATGGTCAACATGAGCGATGATAGCTATATTTCTGATGTTTTCATTTTTCCTAATCATACCAAGGGAATAAAATATCACAAAAGTAGGTTAATTTAAAGTATCAGAAGGAATAAAAAAAGGGCATGGAAGATTAATCCATACCCTTTCTGAATGCTTTGAAACCTTACTGCAAAGCGATGTTAATTGTTCCCGCAGGCTCTGAAGCACTAACTACTCCAGGAGCGTTTATCAGCTTGATAGCAGTTGCTGTCACAACCGTCTTTACCTGGTAGTCCACAACCTCGATCGTATATGAAGGGAATACTATGAATGACGCATCAAGCTCTCTAGCATTCTCAATCATCTGATGAATAGCGTTGGAAAGGGAGACGAAGTATGAATCGTCAACAGTGAACTCGTCGCTCTCATAATACATCCTCGCGACCTCTGCGACCTCAAGAGATGCATAAGCGTGAGTATTGCCCCTGTCAGGATGATCCACATCAACACAGCCCTCTCCTCTTACGGTACCAAGAACCTCGAAGCTTCCGCTCTGAAGGTCCTCGATAGTCGTTACAGGGATGTTCCTCATCGGATACATTCCAAGTCTTCCTGTCTCTGGCTCAGTTGAGCAGCAGGATGAAAGTGTGATAGCAATCAGTATTACTGAAAATACGATTAAAACCTTTCTCATAACTGGCCATCCTTACTGCATGTTTATATTGAGAGTACCTGCAGGAAGAGAAGCTGGATCCACTGTCTTCTCAGGTGCGTTT
The DNA here is from genome assembly GCA_944389025.1 of uncultured Spirochaetaceae bacterium. Lineage (GTDB taxonomy): Bacteria > Spirochaetota > Spirochaetia > Sphaerochaetales > Sphaerochaetaceae > Ornithospirochaeta. Next base: position 1,419 of record CALXKU010000025.1, on the reverse strand, counting down.
ATAAGCTTAACAGCAGTTGCTGTCACAACCGTCACTACCTCGTTATCAACAAGATCGATCGTATATGAAGGGAATGTCACGAATGAAGCATCAAGTTCTCTTGCAGCCTTTATCATCTCGTTAACAGCGTTAGAAAGGGAGACAAAATAGGAATCATCAACAAGGAACTCATCGATGTCGAAATACATCCTGTCAACATCGAGAACCTCGAGAGAACCGTAACCGTAAGTGTTTCCGATGCTCGGATCATCAACATCTACACGGCCTTCTCCGCTTACAGTTCCAAGGATTTCAAAACTTCCGCTCTGAAGGTCCTCGATACCATTTACAGGAATGCTTCTCATAGGATACATTCCAAGTCTTCCGATCTCCTCAGAAGAAGAACATGAAGAGAAAGCGAAAACAGAAAGAACGATTAAAAGTAATCCAAATACCTTTTTCATATTACTACTCCTTATATTTTTAATTGATTAGAATGCGTATCCGATACCGATATACGGTGCCATTAATGGATAGTCGAACGATGCTGAGTAAAAATTATAGCCGAGAGAGACCTTTGCTCCGAATGAGACAGAAAAATACCAGTCATAGGTAATACCGAAATCTCCATATAAGCCCAGAAGATAAGGTCCTCCCTCGATGCCACAGTTCTCATAAGCAAAGAGGTTATCGATTATCTTCTGTCTGAATGCTGCACCGAATGCGAATGCATAGTTTGAGTGGAAATCTGAATAATAATCACCATTCCATGAGCTAACAGAATAGTAATTCTCTGTCGCATTCGTGTACTCAAATCTTCCATTAAGTCCTATCGTATTAAACGGCTGTTCCTCTGCAGAAGCTCCACGAGAAGAGAAAGCTGAAGCTGAAGAGGAAGGAACATAACGCTGAGGCGTATATGTGTTCAAGCTACCACCACTTCTAGCCTGAAACCCTGAGTCCTCATCACCCGCCTCTTCCCAGAGGTATCCCGTATAAACTACGCCGTATGCAGGCGTATAATAAGACCCAGTTCCATAGGTAGCCGATTTTCCACCTAGGAATGCGGAAACATACTGATTCGCGTTCTTTGCAGTGAGAGAAAGAAGCACGAAACAGGAAACAAGAGCAATTAAAAATAGTTTCTTTTTCACCCTACTACTCCTTTAGACCAAGGATATCATAAGAGTAAATAAAAAACAATAAATTATGCTTAAAGTATGAAAAACAAAACCGAAAGCCATTATAAGATATCATATTAAAACAATTAAGAAAAATATAATATTTATTTTATTTCGCTAAATATCAATATATTTTTATAATCAAATTAATAAAGAAAATAAAAAAAGCCCATATAGGGCGAAAAAAAAAGACCTGGCAGCTACCTACTCTCCCACGGACGGGCCGCAGTACCATCGGCGTGCGGGCGTTTCACTTACG
>CALXKU010000024.1 GCA_944389025.1 uncultured Spirochaetaceae bacterium | reverse complement strand
AAGGCGACATACTCCTTCGTCTCCTCGTTATCCACGCCGAAACTTCTGACATCATCCCAGATGGGGAAAGAAGGGAGAATTCCATCGGCCTGCCTCTGTAGTAGAGCGAGCCGCGGATATTCCTCGATCTCGACCGCCCCGACGACCTCTCGTCCAGAAAGCAGGTCGGATAAAATCCCTCCTCCGGCTCCTGCGAAAAGGTGGAAGGAGTATCTGCAATCAAACTCCACATCACATCTCCTCTTTTTCACCGTCGGACTCGCCGTCATCCGCAATCGACATCAGGCTGGAAAGGAAGTTCAGCATATCCGAATATGCGTCCTCCCTCCCCTTGTCGTAGCCCTGCAGCCTGCCGAGGTTGTACATCGCAATCGAAAACGATATCACGCTCAATACCAATGCGCTCCAGTTCAACCAGCTCATATGCCACCCTTCCTCCTTGTACGCTTCCCTCCGAACACGAGCCTGTCCACCCCATCTCCGAGGGATTTGATGTTCCTTTTGACCCTGACCCCTGAAAAGAAGCCGCAGGGCGTATGCTCGAGAGGTACGCACACATGGTAGTCGCCACTGTAGCAGCTGTAGTACCTCCTGCACTTCGAGTACCTCCTTCCTCTGCTGTCGGTGAAGTATCCTATATGCTTCCTGCATCCTTCGCATCCGCTCTCCGGAGGGTCGACGGGGACCTCGTCCCAGTCGTAGCCCCTGTTCGTCTTCCTGATGTAGATCCTGCTCTTCACTGCTTCTCCTCGCCCTGCTTCCCGGCAGGCAGGGCATGCCCCTTTGCGACCTTGAACACGTCGCGGCCCGATCTGACCACGGAATACTCGATCCCCCTTTCCGCACACAGCCTCTGGAACTCCTTCTGCTTCTGGGAGAGCCTTCCCTTGCCGGTCTTGACCTCCATGTAGCCGTACGTCCCGTCGGCCCACCATACGAAGAGGTCTGCGACCCCCGCCGCAAGCCCCATGGAGACAAGCCTTGTCTGTGTGGCCTTGCTCCTGCCCCTCGCCTCGTTAGGGATGGAGTGGAAGAATGCGACCTTCTTCGAGGTCGAAAGGATCCTTGCGACCTCCATCTGGACATCGTCCTCCTTCGGCGCCTTCATCCTCTCCCTCAGGGGCATCCTGGTCTGATATCTTGTCCTCATCTTCTTCATGCCTTCCTCTTCCTCCTGTCGTCGTCGTACCAGAGTGTTGCGGTTATCGCATCCTCCCCCGTGAGGCGCGAGTAGGCGCTCTCACCCGTCAGGTCCTGAGGGCTCTGCCTCACCATATCGATGTTGCCCAGCACAATCGTCTGCTTCAGATGCGAATAGCGGAAGTCGATGATGTGGGAGAAGAATGCGATGAAGTTCTCGTTCACCTTCACCTTGTCTATCTCGTCGATGATGAGGTGCCTGACATACCCGTATTCGGTCTCAAGCCTACTGCAGACGTCGCAGCCCTGCATGATCCACATCCTTATCAGGCTCGAGAGCTCCGTGGCCGTCAGATACCTGCAGTCCTCGCTCCTCCTGATCCACGTCTTCTGGAGAGCGTAGGCAAGCCTCGTCTTCCCTACTCCGTTCGACCCCAGCGCTATCCAGCTCCTGTCGGACGATGCAGCCTCCACGGCCCTTTCATAGATCTCAAGCCCTTTGAAGTCTTCAAGCTCGGCATCCTTGAACCTTTCAGGTATCCTTGCGAGGAGGGAGTCGAACTTCTCCCTCAGGGCGTCCTCCTCCTTCTGCTTCTCCGCCTCTTCCTCCTGCCTTCTTTCCGCTTCCAGACGTTCATCGCCCAGCTGCTTCCTCTCATCCTCATCCATGGCGATATAGATGCCCTCCGCCTCATCGAACGTCAGCCCGTTCTTTTCCGCCAGGAATCTGATGTCGCACCTCTTCCTGATCTTCTCCGACTCGGCGACCAGGTCCTTGGCAATGTCTCTTCCCATCAAGTAGCGTTTCTCTCTCATAGGTCGCTCACTCCTTTCTTCAGGTCCTTCTGCATCCCCGTATTCACATCCCCGCTATTACCCTGCGGGTAGTACTTGGCCTCGTCGTAGTGCCATTTCTTGGCCCTCGCCCTCCAGTTGGTGATCGCCCTCCCCTGCGGATCCCTCCATCCGATGCTCTCATGATGGAAGAAGAAGATCTCCGGAGAGCCCTTGAGCATGTTGCCTTCGAAATAGGCCTTCACATCATCGAGGGATGGTCCTGCAGTGGGGTTCTCCTCGCACGCGCCTATCTTGGAGGGGGGTTCTTTTTCTTCTCTCGTAAAGGAGGAAGGGAGAGGGGATTTATTATTATTAATAAAGGGGGGAGGGAAGGAACCATCAGTGCTCTCTTCTTTTTGCGTTACATCAGGCGTTACACTTTTGTTACAATGTGCGTTACAATGTAACGCCTTATTGTGATTTGAATTGCCAGATTCATCCCCTTTGAGCTCTTTTTCCCCCTCCTGGGCGGGATTTTCGTTACAATGTAACACATCCTGTAACAGCCCTGTAACGTTTTCAGCGTCTTTTTGCGTTACATCAGGCGTTACACTTTTGTTACAATGTGCGTTACATTGTAACGCCTCCCGCTGCTTCTTCCTCAGAGCCCTGACCCTTTCCGCAGAGGAGGATTCCTTCCTCATGATGTCCTCGTAGTCGGCTATGACAAGGTTCCCGTCCTGGTTGGTGTAGATGAGGCCCAGCTTCTTGTACGCCTCCATCGCCACGAGGACGGTGTTGCGTGAGAAGTACTTGCACTCACGCACTATCTTGTCTATGTCGTACGGGATGATGATGTCCTTCCCGAACTCCGTCGCAAGCATGCCGTTGGTGTTGCGGGTGACAAGGCAGAGCTTGATATATAGTGATACGTATTCCGATCCCCCCTTCTGAGAGAGGAGGTAGTCTATGTCCCCTCCGTTCTCGAACCTGGAGGAATCAAGCCTCACCCAGTATTTTTCGCTTCCTCTGCTCATCTTCCCTTCCTTGTGATATCCCTGATACATGCGTCCGGCTTCTTCGGCATGATTATGCTTATGCCCCCCGCCCCGAGCACCGTCTGCATCGTGAACGTGTCGTCGTTGTTGATCACGAATGTGACGGCCTCGGCCCTGATGCGTCCGAACGGGTACTTCTTTCCACCGCATCTGAATGTGATGTAGAGCATCGCATCATCGATGAAGTGTATCCCGATCTCCGTGCCGTTGACTTGGACCATCAGGTCGAGCCCGTCCTTCGTCCTCACTTCTTCAATCCTTGAAATCCTCCCGTCGAGCAGGAGACGCAGCATGTCATTCACCTTCTCCGGAGTCTTGAACCTCGTCCCCGTCATCTCTTCTCCTCCTTCGCCTTCTGCGCCACCCTGAGTGCGAAGAGCCCTTCTGCGACACCGATGCTGTTGAGGAGCACTAGCGTCACGTCCCCGTGGTCCGAGATGGAGATGGTGAGGTTCTTGAAGAGCACGGTCCCGCAGGCCATCTCCCCGCCGCCTTCCGCCATCACCATGAGCGGGTTCTCTATGAGGTCCTTCCTCTCATTGATCCTTATCCCTATCCTTCCGTCGCAGAGGGTTATGACAAGCCTGCCGTCGTTCGACAGCCTCTTGCCGTATCCGATGTGCAGTGCGCTAAGCTTCCTCTCAAGGTCCACCGCCCCGTTGATTCTCAAAATATTCATACAGCCTTCACTCCTTCATCTTGGTCATTAGACGGAAGACCCTGTTCCCATTCCTGTATCCATGTATGATCAGCGTGTCCATGAAGAGAAGAAGGGCAATCGAATCCACCCTCACCTCTGTATAGCAAGTGACCGCCTCAAGCTCTTCGGAGGAGGTGAACGTCAAACACACCGTCTTCTCGCTTGCTCTTATCTCGATACAGCATGCACTGCCGCTCCAAAAGGCGGAGAAGTCTATTCCCATGCTGTCAAGCACATCCAGCAGATCGCTAAATCTAGATAACCGCTTCCTCTCATCTACTGAGTTCACGACTTTTTCAACCATCATCTGTCGTCCTCCTTCCCCTTTACGAAATTTGAGAGTGCAAGGGCCTCCCTCGTCTTCGGATCCTTTGTCGCTCCAATGGCCAGCTCGTTCCCCGCCGCAAGCCCCTTCAAGGCCTCCTCTCCGATAGCCGTGACGTAGACGCCGAGGAAGAGTCCGATCTTCTCGACATTCGTGATGTTCGTGAATCCGTCTATTTCCCCGTCCTTCTTGTAGAGCACGATATACGGCCTGTTTTCATCTAGCACGGATGAGAGGGCGTCCAGATGCTTTTGCACCGACTCCTTCTCGTAGACGATCTCGGCTATTCCGTTGTTCTCCATATCAGTCCTCCCTGTCGTCGAATACGACATACTCCCGGTTGTCCAGGATGGCCCAGCCGGTCCTCCTCCATCTTCTTTCCCCAAGCCTTTTGCCTAGGAAGAGGATTTTTGCTATAATTATCAAAGTGGCGGCTACAACCGCCGTTGTGATGATGTAATTTATTGTCACCTCCTATTCGGGCCTCTTCTTGAATCTGCGTGTGGAGGCTCGAATTTTTTTGTCTGAAAAAGCGCCCCTGCCGGTACCTGCGTATTAAGGGAGATAAACCACATGACCGGCAGGGACAGAGTTGAAAATGGATGTATTACCTAAGCCTCCCCGCCTGCGGTGAGCCTCACGTCCTTTGCGAACGCATAGTTCACGTCTACAGACAATGAAGGTCTGCCGGTCTTGCTGAGTGTGAATGTGGTGGTCACATCCGCGATCTCTCCGTTTGCCATACCCGACTCAAGCGCATCATTGATATGCTTGTCGATGATCTTCTTGATTTCTTCCGTGCTCATGTCTTCTCCTTATATTCCGCCTGTGCCTTCAGGCACCTGCTATTTTTCTTTTTGCTGCGAAGTAGGCGTCTATTTCATCCTTCCTGTAGAAGATCTTCCTTTTGGTCAGCATGAATGACCCGGGGAAGTCGGGATCCTTCCTCTTGTACGCCTTGAGCGTGCTGTATGGGATGCCTGTATACTCCGCCATCTTCTTGAGGTTCATATACTCGAACTCCATGTCTCGTCCTCCTCTTCTTCCAGGTTATGGGGGAGCCCGGGATTCGAACCCGGATCTGCCATCCCTGCTCCCCCACGGTTCCGTTTCCGAACGGTTTCCTTAAATGCGACATTCTCTGATCGCACTCGTCCTGTCGCTACCAGAGCGGGAGGGATTCGAACCCCACGGAGGTGTCACCCCCGTCTGTTTTCAAGACAGCCGCATCAGGCCTCTCTGCCACCGCTCTATCGTTTCTTTGTTTCGAGAAGTCGGACATCCGCATTCCCAAGCCATTGCGGACGCCCTCATCCTCTAAGGCCCTTCAAGGATTCGAACCTTGATCCCGATGCTTTTAAAGCATGTGACCTGCCGTTGGTCGAAAGGGCTCTATTGAAATCCGGGAGGGGATGTGATTTCGTGGGTATTTGTTGGGGTCTTTGGCATTTCCTCCCCTTCCCGGATGAATCACTGTTGTACTGCGCACTCTCCTTTCAAATATCTGTACGACTCCTCATCGAGGAGGTACGGCCATCCTATCGGCACGAACCCCTCGGGGACCGCATCGTCCATCCTGCACCATATGACGCAGAGCCTCTGCTCGTCGGCTATGAGGCGTGTTATGTGCTTCTCCACGCTCTCGCCGCACACCCCTGCGATTATCTCAAGGTTCTTGAACATTCCTTTGGAAATCTTGAGCTCAATCCTCTTCGGGTCTGAATCAAACGCCATCTTCAACCTCACCGTGTATCAGGTTCTTGACAGCCTCCGCAAAGAACGTCTCGACATCCCTTCCCTGCGCCATCTTCTTCACCTTCATATACGAGCCGAAATCCATGACAAGTTCCATCCTCACCTCGCCCTGGTCTCCTATAGAGGAAGGCGTGCGTACCGTTATGCTTTCAACCGCTACGTAATGATCGAAGTCGTAATCGACTCCTCTGAAATTCGCTCTGATCTGTGTGCCGTATAATTCACTGAATAGTCTTGCCTTCAAGCTTTTCGGATTTGAGGATGTGTTCGACTCGGCAGGCTTGTCATCACACTCACCGAAGATCAAGGAGGAGAAGCATTTGAAAAGATAGTCCCGGATGTAGTTGAACGGGCTCTTGCCTTTCTTCCTTGCAAGGTGTTCGATCCCGATGGATATGAATTTGCTCATGGATATCTGCATCTGCAGAGGAAACCTCTTCGTCTGAGGAAGCTCGTCTATGCGGATGTCGAATGTCGGGATGTTGATGTCGTCCTTGCGGCTCATTCTGCAGACCTCCTGTCCACGTAGCTGACGGACTGTCCATCGACAGGTTCAACGATGGTCTTTTCGGGAGTGTTGTTCTGTAGCTCCTTTCTGACGAGGTTTCCGAGCCAGCACTGAAAAAGCATGCCCTCGGATTTTGCCAAGGATTTTGCTCTCTTAATTTCATCCTTTGAAATTTTTACCTTCAGCATAACCGTTTGGTTCAAAGATTCATACTTCATATGCATATAATCGTATGATTTTTCAAACTTGTCAACCTATTGTTTAACTTTTTGGTAACAAATTTCATACCATACTGTACTATTAGGTTATGAACACCGCAGAAAAAGCTTATGAAATATGGCAACGAATAGATTTGCAAAGACAGCAAAAGCCATTATCAACTATAGCAGAAGAATGTGGCATCAAGTATCAAAGAATAAAAGAGCAAAGATCGTCAAATAGAATTCCTTCTGTTTTGGACTTGTATGAAATTTCGAAGTATCTCGGCATCTCTATGGAATATTTAGTTTCAGGGAGTAAAGAAACTGTGATTTATCCTTTAAGAGTCAGAACCATAGCAGATGCATGTATGAAAGCATCTGAAGATGATTTAAAGCTTGTAGAAAGAGTTCTTCGGATATCTTCAAAAAATCAGACCGCAATTTGAGTTTGTGACTTGATTTCTTGAATATTGGAATTAAAGTTTAACTGGGGTTTATATATAAAATAAGAGATTAAAAATGAAAAAGGTATTCTCGGTTTTTCTCATCTTTGTCCTTTGCATACTGAGCTCTTGCGAGGAACCGATGGTTATATTAGGAGGCAGTCTTCATGCAGATGGACCAAAGGAGTATGGTTGTGCACCATGGCTCGATGGATTAGTGTATGAAGGCGTTTTGGAGGAGAAACAATCTTACAGTGATAGAAGAGAATATAGTGTAAGAATTAAATTCATTGAAGATGATATGTATCTAAGCACCGAGCCTAAAGAAGAGCCTTCTTTTGCAGAATCTGAAAGAATCACAGAAATTGTAAAAAGGCTATGTTCCAGCGAGAGTGCTAGGGCGAATGTTCAAGGGAAGTACTCAGATCGTCAATACTATTTCGAAGTCCAGGGATTCCCATACTCCGGTAATGGGTATTGCATAAGAATGACTGCAAAGATAACAAAGATAAGTGATGAGAAAATCCATATCATCATAACACAGGAAAGGGCATCAAGTTCTATTCCTTCGCAATATGAAGAATACTCTTCATCAGAGGGGATCCTTATAAAATCCGAGGATGTAATATGAAAAGAACCACACGACTTTTTTTCGCTGTACTCATAATGACAATAGCTGGTCTCACCATATCATGCGACTCCAACAATCCAATGTTTTTAGGAATACTGCAAGGCTATGAATCTTCAGGCAAGAGTTCTTTGAACCTTCCCGAATGGCTCAAAAATACGGAATGGATGAGTTACGATGAAGAGGATAGGAAATATCGATTCGTAACAATCTCGGAGGATGATGTAATTTTTGTTAGTACAGATTACTCATTTCTTACAATATCCACCCAGATGAAAGAAGAGATGAAAGGAGCTATAGGCTGGAAAGAATATTATGACGACAATACTTACCATCTGCAATATGTGACAACACAAGGACAATGGGGCGAGGATTTGACCGTACAGGAGCATGAGATAATATTGGAAATCGATAAGAATGGAGAACTGAACATCAGCGGGGATAGAAAAAACGGCATGGTTTTTGAGTACCCATATGATGGAAAAGTCAAATCATATTGTTTTAATGTTCTTTTCAACATTCTTGAGGGTTTTAAAGGAAGAAGCTACGGTTCTGTCTGAAGATGCAGAACCGCACCTAGGAGGGTGGTGCGGTTGAATTAAAAAGAGAAAAACGTGAAAAGACAGCACAGGAACAAGATGCAGGGGGGCTCTTTCAACATCCCCCCTGCGGAAGAGCATTGCCGCTCTGCTACAAATCCCTGTGTGCAGAAAAGTAATCGCTATCCCTCCGGTTGTCAAGCATTAATTTCCAATCTCCTCCTGCACCGCCCTTATGGCGTCCATGTCGTCGGCCTTCAGATGGAGGTAGTGCTCCGTCATCGCATCGCTCGAGTGGCCTATCGCAGACTTGACTATGGTGCTGCTCACATTGTGCGAGATGAGCATGGTGTTGAACCCGTGCCGCAGGCAGTGCGGGGTTATATGCTTCTCTATCCCTGCTCTCTTCAAGGCCGTCTTGAGGTTTTTCAGTATTGCGTTGACGCTTATAGGCTTGCTCCCTTTGATGGAGAAGAGGTATTCGTCATCGCCCCTTGCATACTGCATGAGCTCATCCTTGAGGCTCTGGGTTATTGGGACCTCTCTTGTCTTGTAGTTCTTAGGCTCCTTCCTCCCTGCGATCCTTGAAAAGCTTGCATCTACGACGATTGAGAGCCCCTGGATCTGCTCCCCCTTGAGGGCCCTCACCTCGCCTATCCTCATCCCCGTATGAGCCGCGGTCTTCATGGCTGTCTTTGCGATCTTGCTGGGCCATTCCACGTCGAACAGCCTATGGAGCTCTTCCACGGTGAGCACGTCCTTCTCCTTCGTATCATTCGCCAGAGGCTTCACCCCCGCCGCAGGGTTGCTGTCGATGAACCCGTCGGCCTTGAGCTGGTCGAGCATGGTCCTGAAGACTCCGAATACGGTGTTTGCGGAGCTTCTTGTTATCCCGTACAGATCCGGAAGTGAAAGAAGGTATCGGTCGCACATCTGTTCCGTAATGTTGCGGGGTATCTCGTCCTTCCAATATGGAAGGATCTTCGCCTTCTTGTTTTTCTCGTAGGTGTACAGGGTGCTCAGGCATATCTTCTTGCCCCTCTTCTCCCTGCCGGCCTCTATGGGGCACTTCCCATGGACGAAATAGTTCTCGGTCAGCTCGCCGAACGTCCGCCTGTCGTATTTCGGCTTTGGGGAAGCCCCACGGGACCTGTAGCCGTCCGGATAAAGGAGCTTGCCTTCCGCAAGGCGTTTTGAGATGACGATGAGAGCTTTGTTGAGGTTCCTTGTACCGCAGGAACGGCTGCACCACTTACCCGTCTCCGGGTTTTTGCATTTGTAAGCCCATATCCCTCTGCTTTGGATCATTATGTAGTGGGTGTCGCAGTCTATGTATGATGACATTCAAGCTCCTCCTTTTTCCCATGGGGGGTTAATTTGATTTCAATTGTAATCCTGTTTTGTCGGTTTTTTGTCTGCATCGGAGGAAAGCTGTAGAAAAACTAAAAATTTTTACCTCCTATTTTCTTTCTATGTATAAACTTATTAATTCTACATGAATACACATCAATATTAATTGCATAATTATGCACCCTCTGCATATTGAAGTCCCATAATCTTTAAGTTATCATCAACTTATCATTCAATTTGAGGAGGTTTGGGATGAAAAAGCTTATAGCTCTTTCTCTTGTCATGCTACTCTCTTTATTCGCCTTCGCAGGTGGTAGCAAGGAAGCGTCCGCTTCTGATGGCGGATATCTGATCGGAGTATCTAAACTCATGAGCCATGCGGCACTTGATGCTGTTGAGGAAGGAATGCAGGACTATCTTGCAACGACCGATCTTAGCGTCAGCTACGACTTTCAGAACGCCAACGGGGACATCTCCACCAGTGCTACAATCGCACAGCTTTTCAGGGATGAGAATGTTGATGTCGCAGTCGGAATCGCAACACCTACCGCGCAGGCTCTTGCAAACATATTCACAGACGTACCAGTCGTCTTCGCAGCCGTAACGGATCCTGTTGACGCGGGGCTCGTACCGTCTCTCGAAGGAAGTGAGGATACGAACGTATGCGGAGTTTCCGATCTCAGCCCTGTGGAATCACAGATCAAACTTCTTATGGATGTGACCGGGGCAAAGGTGATTGGAAACATCTACGCATCCGGAGAGGCAAACGGTGTCGCACTCAGGAACATGGCCCAGGAAGCTGTTGAGAAGCTTGGAGGAACATTCGTTGATGCCGCGATTACGAACTCTTCCGAGGTAATGATGGCAGCACAGTCAATCATTGACAGGGTTGATGCGATTTACATCGCAACCGACAATGCGGTAATCTCCGCACTTTCCGCAGTCGATCAGGTCTGCTCACAGGCTGGTAAGCCGCTCTTCAGCTCTGACCCGAGTGGAATTGCAGGACTTGACTGTCTTATCGCATGGGGATTTAACTACTACTCAATCGGGGAGGCTACGGGAAAGGCTATCGAGTCCATTCTCAAGGGTACACCTTCCGGAACTATTGGAACTGTCATGCTTACAGATCCTGCCGATTTCGAACTCTGGTTCAACCTTGATACGGCTGAAAAGCTCGGAATTGAAATCCCTCAGGAATATCTTGATATGGCAGCCGTAATCATACAGAACGGTGAAACAATTACCAAATAGGGCATCCCAGCTCTTGATATAGGCCACGATTTGTGGCCTATTATTGTTAATTGAGGTTTTACATGATAGAAGGAATTTTCGTAGAAGGTCTGATCTTCTCAATCATGGTCCTTGGCATACTAATAAGCTACAGGATCCTGGATCTCGCGGATCTGACTTGCGACGGCTCATATGCGACAGGAGCTGCCGTTGCCACCATGTGCATAGTAGGAGGACTGGGTATCACAGTCGGTCTCGTTCTTGCCTTCCTAGTTGGAGTGCTTTGCGGAATGGTGACATCGCTTATCCATACAAAGCTTAAGATTCCTGGACTTCTGGCATCAATTCTCACAATGACGATGCTCTACTCCATCAATCTAAGGATTCTCGGCAACAGGGCGAACGTGCCTATCCAGAGGACTGTCACCACCCTTTATCGCATATTTCCTAACGCTTTCCCGTTCCTCTCAACGGCATTTGCAAGCCTTCTTGGAACGCTTTTAATCGTACTTGCGATAAAGCTCATAATGGATCTCTTCTTCAGAACGGATCTTGGACTGGCTATCGGAGCCCTCGGAGGAAACGAGCAGGTGGTAATAAGCCAGGGGATGAATCCCTCAGCTCTTAAGCTCATAGGACTTGGATTCTCAAACGGTCTCATCGCACTCTCAGGTGGACTTCTTGCACAGTATCAGGGATTTGCTGATGCGAACCTCGGACAGGGTATGGTAGTACAGGGGCTTGCGGCCATAATGCTTGGAGAGTTCCTCTTCTCATCGAACAGGATCTCCCTGATAACCCTCAGGGCGATTTTCGGAGGGATAATCTACAAGGCTCTGATGTTCTTCGGAAGAAGATACGGCTATCTTGTTGGAATCACTCCAAACGATTTCAAGCTGCTTACAGGCATACTCGTAATAATATCTCTTGCCGTTGCAAAGACAAGAAGTGCCGCAAGTGATGCCGGGGCAAAAAAGAAAGCCATGCTACGCACACAGCAGAAGGGAGGAGAGAATGCTTAAGATAGAACATGTTACAAAAGTCTTCTTCCCTGGCACAATAAATGAGAAGGTCGCACTGGAAGATATAAACCTTACCGTGAACGAGGGAGATGTCGTATGCGTCATCGGCTCTAACGGCTCCGGAAAGTCCACACTCTTCAATATGATAGCGGGAACTTTCCCTGTAACCAGTGGAAGCATAAAGCTGAAGGATAAGGACATAACACACCAGAGCGAACATAAGAGAGCATTCGAGATCGGAAGAATCTTCCAGGATCCTACAAAAGGCACGAGTGCGAACATGTCCATACAGGACAATCTCATTCTCGCATCAAAGAAAGGTATGAGAGGATTACGCTTCAGCCTGACTGCGGAGAAGAAAGAGCGTTTCAGAGAACTTCTTGAGCCGATTCATCTTGAGAACAGACTGGAAGATAACGTAGGCCTTCTCTCTGGGGGGCAGCGTCAGGCTCTCACTCTTTTAATGGCGACACTTTCCCACCCTTCCCTCATGCTTCTTGATGAGCATACCGCAGCGCTCGACCCGGTAAACGCCGCCACGGTAATGGATCTTACGAAGCATTACATCGAGAAGGACAGGCTTACCGCGATGATGGTAACGCATAACATGCAGTTCGCCATCGACTACGGCAACAGACTCATAATGATGGATGAAGGGCATATAATCTTCGACATCAAGGGAGAGGACAAGAAAAAGCTCACAGTCCAGACCCTGGTCGAGATGTTCCGCGATATAAGAAAGAAGGAGTTCGCCTCGGATGAGACACTCCTTACGGATGACTGAGAATGCTGTTGCACTAGAAAGGAGAATAATTCATTATCTCGAAACGTGAACTCAAGGCCGGTAAAAGCATATATATGCAGCACCGGCCTTGCTTTTCTTATAAGCTGCCCCGAATGATAACGAACATTCCATGTAGCGATATCGTGCATTTCTGAAATAAGTCTGTTCACATCATCTGCCGCTTTTTTCCACTTCTCCTTTCATCTCCCGCTGAAATATCTGCATGGCATGGACTGCGGAATCAACAATACGAACTGTATCGCCCTCCATAATAAATGAAATTCTGTCCCCACTAGACACCCAAAGAACGGATCTCACATTCTTGGGAATAGTGACCTGTCCCTTAGCCATCACCTTTGCATTATCAATAAAAGCATTCACAATCAAATAACACCGCAAAGTAAGTAAAGAAGAGAAATTCCTGCCTCGATTATAAGGGAATGAAGAAAAAACAAGTGCCTCATTCACACAACAAAGTAAGAAAAGATAGATGAAGATGAAAACAGGCTGGTAACGCTACCAGCCCGATAATCAAAAAAGATAGAATATTCTTATCTGTCAAATCCGATATTGATTCGGATGGTGAAGGCATCAAGACCATAGTCACCGGCAGTATCTCCGAACTCCTGCCAGTAATATGCGGCATCCACCTTTATTGCCCAGAGGTCTATTCCCGCACCTACAGTCCAGTATCCCTGGTTGATACCACCTCTGAGATCCAGGAAGCTTAAGAGCCTTACCTCCGCACCGATTCTCAGATGTTCGACGAAAGACCTTAGAGAGAAATCATCCCTGAATAGTCCAATGGTATCCACAACATCGACCGCTAATGTTGGAGAGAAGAACCCGTTGTTCCACTTCCAGCCAAGGCCGAAGTCAAGTGAAGGATCCATCTTGATTGTAAAGCGCTCTCCTCCACTGAATGCCGCGGAAACACTTCCCATCGGATTCTCCATAACTTCCCCTACATCCATCACCCTCATGTTATAACCGAGGATCGGATTGAGAAGGTTGCGTCCTACCACGCCGACAGAGAAACCAAGAGGAAGATTGAGGTTCAGTCCCACATTTAAAGGAATGCTCCAGCCAAGAGCGATCGGAGTACTCTTGAGAATTGCCATCGGATCTCCGCTCTCACTATCACCCATCATGTCAAGCACGCTCTGAGCACCTATGAGATCCGAGTATCCCATCACGCTTACTCCGCTGCTGATTCCGATATCAAGAGAGATTGAAGGGGTGATGTCGAAACGGAGTCCTAAAGCCGCAAGGATATTCACATTCAACTCATCATAGAGGCTGGCATCTATTCCTCCCACCCCATTGCCATACGTATGAATGATATCATTCACATGGAAACCGAGTGCGAATCCGCCACCTCCAAGAGTTACCCCGGCATCGAGTTCAGCAATCTTACCGCGCCCGGACTTTATGGATTCAAGAACACCAAGTGCCGGCCCTGTGATATCCTGCATGTCTCCAGACTTGAAAACATCCATAAAGTCATCAACAATGCTTTTCCCTGTCTCCTCATCCTTCTGCAAAAGATCATATGGATGATAGACGGTAACCTGTGCATAAGGGATTGAGATAAGGGTCCTGCGGGCAAGAAGTGCCGGGTTCATATAGAAACTGTCACTTCTCCCTCCAACGGCGATTCCAGCACTTCCCATACCAAGGCTTCTGGCGCTATGAGGATAGGAATTATCTAAAATAGCAGAGAAAGGGTTATCACTGGCTGGAAAAATCTCATCAGCTGTCGCAGCGAAAATGGCTGAGAAAATACTGATAAGAACTAAAAGTACTGCAACTAGCTTTTTCATCATATCCTCCTTACTCCACTTCAACGCCGAAGAATTCAAGCGCACTGTTCAACATACCATCAAAGTCAACATCCCCGACAAGATTGGTTATGCTTGTCAGGCTAACGATATCTATCATCTTATCGATGGTATAGAGGGCGCTGACCATTGGAATACGATAAAGCGGGCTTTGGAAAATATCCATTACCCTATCACCAAGGGCCTGAGAAGCTTCTGTATCCTGAGCATTATTAAAAGATTTGATTACAGAAACGACTAAAGCCTCATACTCATCCGGGACATCGAAATGATACTCATCCAGGGTGATGCTTGAATCGATTATCCACCTGTTGCCCTCAGCATTGACACATTCCTCGATAATGAACCAGATATTGTGATCTCTAAGATTCAATGACGCAAGCTCAGGCGTAATGAAAATGAGATTATTGTAAACGGTATCATCATTAACCAGTATGTCATAATACCTGTCAAGCTCGGAAAGAAGTGATGCGACAACATATTTGAAGAATCCATCAAAGCTCTTGAAATTATCATAAGCTGTTTTATTGCTTCCTGTCATGGAATCAATGAATGGATAAACGATGTTCACATATGTCTCATATGTTGCCTTATGAAGTCCAAGACCTAAGACATTCCGCTCAAAAGAATCCTCGCTGTTTCCAACCACATCTGAAAGGGATTTGAAGACACTTCTTATAGCTGTGACATATGGTGTTAAATCATAGGACTCTATGTCTTTTATTATTTTGGACTTTTCCTCGCCTCCGTCAGTTGCGCGGACAATCCTTATAGCCCTCTCTTCCTCATCAGGAATAGCATCGATCACGGATGATATGATACTTTCAAGATCCAGGGAGAACTTGGTCGTGCTGCTTAGAGAGGATGTGACCGTCGCAAGGGTATTCGCGCTGCTTATAAGACTTGAAATCTTATTTTCATCAATATTTCCTTTCTCATCAACGACTGAAGCGACATCGGTTGCGAATGACTCAACCAGCTGCAATGTTACAACATCTCCAGCAGTAATCGTAGCCCCTTCTTTCGTAATCTCATTAAGACTGTTCTCTATGCTTGAAAGCGCATCAGACACGGCCGTAGCAATTCCACCTTCATTGCCAACAGCACCTGTAATGCTGTCCTTGTAACTTGAAAGGATGCTATTCATTACCTGAGCCGTTCCCTTTGCAGCCGTCTTAACGCTCTCATCAGTAACTTCCTTTCCCATCTGCTCAACAAGAACCTTCGTACTCTCATCATTTCTAATGGCGTTCGCAATATCGCTGACGACTGTCTCTCCGATTGGAGGAAGGATTGATTTGATACCATCCATATCAACTTCAACAGATATGGAACCAAGCTTCAACTCTTTCTTTCCATCTTCTTTCTGCACGATACGGTCATCTTCTTCAACTTTCTTGATATCTGATGAGGAGAGCGTCGCGTTCTCAGCCGCCTCTGTGGCGCCCGAGGTGTCGGTTCCCATTATATTGCCACCCATTTTTCCCATGAAATCTATCATCCCGTCACAGGATGAGAGAGAAAAAAGCATGATAATCAAAATTAATAGTGACACAACTTTTCTCATACCAACTCCAAACGTGTAAAATATACCCCAAAAGAGCAACTAGGTAAACCGAAAACGGTCTGTTTCTTATTAAGCATAAACGACTTATCGCATATCGAAAAGTAGAAAAGGAAGTATTTTCCGCAATAGCTTTCCAATTTTCCGTTTTTGGAGCATTATCTTTCTGGGGAATGCTATGAGAAAGATGACGGAAAAGGAATTCAGGGCGTACTCGCTCACCTCAAACCTCTATCACCTGATAGTCGAGGTTGGGACTCCGCTTGCCATATTCGCCCTTTTCAACACCCTCTTCTCTATTCTTGATACTATCATGGCAAGCCACCTGGGAACGATCGACGTGTCCACGGTAGCATACATGGCGCAGCTTAGGATGATTCTCAACGCGATAGGATCCGGACTCGTGACCGGTTCGATGATCCTAATAAACCGCTCATACGGCGCTGGAGAAAGTGCTAAGGCGCATGAGCTTATGAACAGCCTCTTTCGCCTGATGGCGATTATAACACTCGTCTTCCTTGCTCTAATCCCATTCGTACCATTGATACTGAAAGTTATAAGCACGCCGGAAGAGTTCATTGCCGAGGGTACCCCCTACTTCAGAATCCTGATAGCCGCAACAGCAGTAAACTTTCTCAATCTCATATACATCAATGTTGAGAAATCGAGAGGAAACACCAAGACGATAATGATGCTTAACATAATCACCATGGTGATAAAACTCATTCTCTCAGCGTTTTTCATCTATGTTCTCGAAAAAGGTATCGTATACATAGCACTCGCGACACTTATTACATACTCCCTTTTCGCATTATATTCGCTCATACATCTTTTCGATAAGAGAAGCATATTCTCACTCGACCTACCCCTCGCTTTCAAAGCAAGAAGGGACGATGAGAAAAGACTTGTAAGAATATCATATCCCGTGGCAGTTGAAGACTCCGCATTCAGTCTTGGCAAGGTGGTTGTAAACGCACTTGCCTCCTCATACGGGGCTGAGATGATAGGAGCCTTGGGAATATCGAACAACATATGCGGTATTCCCTCAAATTTTGAAAACGGCTTTTCGGACGCATCATCCTCCATCGTGAGTCAGAACTACGGAGCGGGAAAGTATAAAAGAGCGGTTGATGCCTATAAGGCGAATATCGTCATAACACTTGTGGCATGCCTTATAGCCATGTGTGCAATCTACATTCTTGACGAGCCGCTCATCAGGGTATTTGCAACAAGCAGGGATGGCCTTAATCCCGACTTCATGAGCATGATAGGAAAGATATTCATTTATGACTCGATCAGCTGCATAGGAATCGCCATAAACGGCGCGGGGATGGATTTCCTCCTCGGTCTTGGAAAGACGAAGATAACGCTGCTTCTGAACTTTCTCAAGATATTCGTACTGCGCATTCCCGTCCTCTTCATCCTCCAGCTTTTCATAGAAGATGGTGCTACCGCCCTTGGAGTCATGATGATGATTTCAAACTGCGGAATCGCCATACCTACCACCATCATCTCGCTAAGTGTTGCAAGAAAACTCATCGCAAAGGAAGAAAACAATTCCATAGTACAAAAATAAGGCGTAATCCGGTCTTAACAATTTTTTAATTAGGTTGTATTAATTGGACCATGGCAACCATAGGAACTGATAAAAGCGAACTGCTCTTCGACAACAGATATCTCGTCAAGCTCATAATCCCGCTTCTGATAGAAACGCTGCTTAACGTCACCATAGGAATGATGGATACGATAATGGTATCGACGGACGGAGAGGCGGTTGTATCAGGAGTGTCGCTTGTTGACAGCCTTGCGAACCTCTTCGTATTCGTCTTCAGCGCGTTCGCAACAGGAGGCGCTGTCGTCTGCTCACAGTATCTGGGAAGAAAGGACAGGGATAACGCGTCATCTTCGGCAAAACAGCTCATCTATCTTTCCACTGGCTTTGCTCTCATCATAATGGTATTTCTTCTGGTATTCAGGGAGTCGGTAGTACGCTTCGTATTCGGCTCAATCGAGGAGGATGTCCACGTATCTTCCATAAGATACCTGCTCCCGATTGCAATCTCTTTTCCTTTTCTTGCCATAACCAACAGCTGCAACGCGATCTGCCGCAGCATGGGAAAGAGCAGCATAACGATGACAGTCGCCCTTGTCATGAACCTTGTGAACGTCACGGGAAACGCGATTACGATATACATATTCGGCCTCTCAAGCCTGGGAGCGGGGCTGGCATCCCTGCTTTCAAGAGTTATCGCATCGATAATAATGCTGAAAGTCATTACCGGGCGAAATCAGATGATCCGTGTTGAGCACATCGCAAGAGTCAGGATACGTCCTGAAATGATTAAGAGAATCATGAGGATAGCGCTTCCTTCGGGGATAGAGAACGGAATATTCCATATCGGAAAGATTCTCGTCGCTTCCACAATCGCCTCGTTCGGAACCGCCTCAATTGCGGCAAACGCGGTATTCAACAGCCTCGGAACATTTGCGAACATCCCGGGAACAGCTATCGGCATGGCAAGCGTTACCGTGATCGGACAGTGCTGCGGGGCTGGGAATACGGCCCAGGCAAGGTACTATGCGAGAAAACTCCTTGGACTCACCTATCTTCTTATGGGTATTACATGCCTTGTAATGTACTCCCTTACCCCACTTCTTGCAGGCTTTTACAATCTTTCGGAAGTGGCGAATATCATGGCGGTTGATTACACCAGGCTTGATCTGATTCAGACGATGCTCTTCTGGCCGCTCGCATTCACAATCCCGAACTTCCTGAGAGCTGCTGGCGATGTGAAGTACACGATGATAGTATCAATCACATCGATGTGGCTGTTCAGAGTCATATGCGCAAAAGTCCTTGGCGTGATGCTCGGCCTCGGACTGCTTGGCGTCTTCTGGGCGATGTTCATAGACTGGTATGCCCGTGGCGCCTGTTTCTTCCTACGCTGGAAGAGGGGTAAATGGGAGGAGAAGAAGGTAATATGAGAGGTCTCCCCTAGGAGACCCCTGATTAAAGCTGCTCGGTTTTCTTCCAGAGCTTTTCAAGATTGTAGAACTCTCTGAGCTCGCTGCTCATAAGATGGATGATGATATCCCCGCAGTCGATGAGTTCCCATCCGTCATCCCCCGGGCTCTTATGCCTGTTCGCAACTTCAAGCCCCAGTTCATTTATGATTGACCAGATCTGATGCACAACACCCCTGAGGTGCGCAACCGAGGTCACCGTACCGATTACGAAGCAATCCGTCCAGGAACACTCAGCACTGAGGTCCATCACCATCACGTCCCTTACCTTGTGATCCTCAAGGAATGCCTTGATTTTCTCCGCTTTCTCTTCTATTTCTTTTCTCATAATCACCTCATTATCTCTTCAGTCCAGAGCCTGATGAAAGCCTTAAGCTCCTCGTAGCTCGCATTCTTCTTGGGCATCAGCGGTCCAAGAGAGTACTCATGAAGCTCATCAGAACTAAGCACGCCATCAAGAAGAGCTCCATCAAAACCTGCTGAGAGTTCATTCATAGTATTAATAAAGAGAGTTTTTCTCAAGTCTTTACCATATTTTGCCAGTGCAATAACCAGGCTCTCTTCCCCACTCTGCTTCAGAAGAAGGGTCAGAAGAGCATCCCTTGTCTTCGCATCCTCTTCTCCGATCTTTACCACGCTTACTGAGAATATGTCCTCAAGAGTGCTCAGACCATCCATTCCGCTTATCTTTTCAAGGCATGAAATATCTTCCCCTGTTGCCGTGATCAGCGCAAGGCTTCCATGAGAGGAGATAAGTATCTCAGCTTTATCATCAGACGCTATAGCCGAAATATCGCTCTGGGTGCATGATGATAGCAGAAAAGTAAGAATGATGAGTATGGTAAGCCTAAGATTCAAAGCGCCCTCCATCTCCGAGGAAAGAGTACAGCTCATCCGTAATGCGGGCGTTGCTTATTCCCCTCTCCTTGAAATACCTGTTCTGGGAATCGAGAATGTGAAGAACCATCGCCTCTAGGCTTGAAAGTGAGAAAATCCTCTTTCTCTCATCATCATCGATGTGCTTCCTTCCCGGCTCAGAATAATCGGCAATATAGATTATGGCACCAAGTGTTCCCATATCCTTCGAGCCGAGAGTGTGGAATCTAACGGCACGCACCCAGCTCTCAGGAACAGGACCTACATCGCGCCTCATATGGAATGCAGCGATCGGAGCATGCAGGAGATTCGCATTCTCCTCTTCCTCTGGATATATGCTTATGCCGTACCGCCTCACCTCATCCATTGCCTCATCATAGCCGATATAGCGGTACGCATCATGATAGATTCCCGTGATTAGCGCGGCTTCGTTATCTATTAAAAAGCGGGAGGCAAGCATAGCAGCCGTTGATGCAACCCCTAAAGAATGCTTGAACCTCTTTTCTGGAAGCACGCTTCTGACCCAGCTCTCAACCTCTGTATAACTCATTATCCTCGACATACCTTCTAACCCTCTCTGAGAGCATATCAAGATTACCATCCCTGACATCCGTACTGGAAGAGATGACCTTTTCATTTCGGAAGAACACGATATCCGCATCCTCAGGGCCATCATGATTGCCATCCCTTGTGAAGCATAAAAAGCGCACGTGATCTTTTAAATAATCATATTCATGCCATCTTTCAAGACCGGACAGCAGATCATCCCCTATTATGAAGCTCACCTTCCCGTCATTCCCATATAAAGGCAGGAAATGGCGGATGGTATCGCTGGTATACGAGATTCCACCCCTCTCTTTTTCCACTCTTGAAATCTCGATTTCAATGTCATCAGAGGGGAACATGTCGCGATAATCATCTTTTGCAAGCTGAATCAGATGAACCCTGGTCTCGAAATCGAGAGGAGATGAACCCCTCTTGAAATTGGAAATAAGTGCGGGAATAATTACGACTCTTTCAACAGAGGCAAGAGTGTATGCATCATGTATCAGATAGAGATGTCCGATATGGACAGGATTGAATGAGCCCCCGAGCAGGGCAGTCTCACGCCTCATCCCTGTAGTGCGCATCCTTATCAATAACAGTGGAAAAGCCGTCTGAAGACCCCTTTTCCTCTTTCTCCCTAGCTAGATATACAAATGCCTGTTTAACAGGCTCAAGAAGCTCATCCATGTATATGGAGAGCGGAAGAACCGTCATGGAGGAGTATTTTTTTCTTATCTCCTCATAGCGCGACTCGGCATCCTCCCCCTCATCCATCTTGGTGACTATTATGACCGAATCCTTGGCAGCAAGCTCCTCGGAAAACTCTGCAAGCTCCCTTTTAAGGATGTCGAAAGCCTCAAGATAACGCTCATCACTCACATCTATGAGATAGGCAAGACCGTTTGTACGTGCTATGTGCTTTAAGAATTTTATCCCCATTCCAAGGCCGGTTGAGGCACCCTCAAGAATTCCCGGGATATCTGCAAGGACTATGTCCCTATCGTCATAGCGCATTACCCCAAGCTGAGGAATCTTGGTAGTGAACGGATAGCCGGCAACCTTGCTCCGCGCGTTGGTAAGCATATTTAGCAGGCTGCTTTTTCCCGCGTTCGGGAAACCGACGAATCCGATATCCGCGATAATCTGGAGTTCTACACCGATTCTCATGCTCACGCCCTTCTCTCCGGGCTGAGCGAACTTGGGAGCCTGCCGTACCGCTGTCCTGAAATGCCAGTTTCCAAGTCCTCCACGTCCACCTTTGAGGAATACATAGCGATCAAGGCCCGTGAGATCCTTGATAATCTCACCGCTTTCGGCATCCCTCAAGACTGTTCCCGGGGGAACTGGAATCTCCACATCCCTACCGTTGCGTCCAAAGCATCTGTCACCCTGGCCACCCTGACCGTTCTCAGCCTTATAGGTCCTTGTTGCCTTCAGGTGTCCGAGCGTTCTCAGATTGTCCTTCACGACAAAGACAACATCGCCCCCTTTTCCGCCATCCCCACCATCGGGGCCGCCTTTGGGGACGAATTTCTCGCGGTGGAAGGAGACGCACCCGGCGCCTCCGTTACCGCTCGAAACATCAATGTATGTCTCGTCTGAAAAACCGAACATTATTACTCTGTAACAGCGACTTCAACGATGTTGCAGTACTTCCTGTTCTTCCTCTCGGAGAACTGGACAGTTCCTGTAACAAGTGCGAAGAGGGTATAGTCCTTACCGAGTCCGCAGTTTGCTCCCGGATGGATCTTCGTTCCTCTCTGCCTTACGATTACCTCGCCAGCCTTTACGAGCTGACCGCCGAATCTCTTTACGCCTAAGCGCTGTGCGTTTGAATCTCTTCCGTTCTTAGAGGATCCGCCACCTTTCTTATGTGCCATTCTACTCCTCCCTTAACCCTGTACCTTGGAGAATGTGATCTCCTGATACTGTTCACGATGTCCCTGGGTCCTTCTGTAACCCTTTCTTCTGTGGAACTTGTAAACCTTGATCTTCTCACCTTTCTTGACCGCACCAACAGTAGCTACGACCTTCGCACCCTCAACATAAGGAGTTCCGAACTTCGCTACATCTCCGTCAACAACGGCAAGAACCTTCTCTGTCTCGTACGTGGCGCCCTCTTCGAGGTGAAGAAGGTCGACGAGGACCTTCTTGCCCTCTTCCGCCTTGTACTGCTTACCTAGAATTTCAACTAATGCGTACATTATTGGTTCCTTACAAATTAAATTTCCCCATCTTTTTACACCGTTTTAAAGCGAATGTACACAGAAGCTGGAAAATAAAGGGGACTGTTTGCGTTTTAGATTGAAAATCTACCTAACGTTTGGTAGATTTAGTATCATGATCATAAAGAACAGAAATGAGATACTCATAAAGAGTGCAGAAATAATAAGCAATGACGGGATGGAAGGCTACTCGATGCAGATTCTAGCCGACAGCCTCGGTATCAGAAAGGCAAGCCTCTATCACCATTATAAGAGCAAGGAGGAGATAATAGAGGCCATGCATGACTACTACCACGGCCTTCTTCTAAAGCGCGGATACAGGATAGAGCTCTCATCTGATGCCCAGAATGTGATCTCTGAGCTCGTTGGACACTGGAGCGCTCTTTTCTTCTCAGATGAGATGTATGATTACCTCAGATGCCTTCTCACGCTGAGACAGAACGATGAGAGGGCATACGAGGAGTGGAGGAGCATAGCCCTTACGATAGAGGGACAGAGCCGTATCATAATCGAGAAATTCACCAAAAGAGGCGATATAATAAGCCCTCTCTTCTCAGCCTATCTTGAGCTGAGCCTAGAGAGGGCGCTAATAACCGGTGAGAGCACGGAGCTGGACGGTCTTACCACATCCTTCTCCGCACTGCTGTCACATGGATTTTAAGAACGGTATTCCGATAAGCGAAAAACCGTTTCTAAGCACTGTGAGAACCATCTTCGCAAGAGCGAGACGGGTCTTTGAGAGCTCCCTCGTCTCAGCCTTGACTATCTGATTGTCATGGTAGTAATGGCTGAAGGTCTTCGCAACGGAATAAAGGTATGCTGCGATGACTGATGGATCGAAGCCTTCTGCGGCCTTTGCAACAACCGATGGATAGTCGGAGATAAGCTTTATAAGGGTAAGCTCATCCTCCTTATCGAGCAGGCTTCCATCAATAGCATCGCATTCAAGATTCTCATCTTCCGCCTTACGAAGTATAGAGGAGATTCTTGCTCCCATGTACTCAAGATACGGCCCTGTGTTTCCATTGAAAGAGATGCTCTTCTTCGGATCAAAGATCATATCGCGCCCCGGAGACACCTGTAAAAGATAGTAGTTCAGGGCGGCAAGAGCTATCGAGTGCGCCGTCTGATCGACATCCTCGACAAGGCTTTCCCTGTTCTTCGAGATTATCTCTTCTTTCGCAAGGCTCTCAAGCTCTGAAAGAAGGTCGTCAGCATCAACTACGGTCCCTTCCCTGCTCTTCATCTTGCCCTCTGGCAGATTCACCATGCCGTATGAGAGATGATAAAGCTCATCGGCCCATGCGTAACCGAGCTTCTTCAGTATGTAAAAGAGAACCTTGAAGTGATATGCCTGCTCGGAGCCAACCACATAAATCAGGGAATCGAATGGGTAATCATCATGCCTTCTGATCGCCGTCCCGATATCCTGAGTGATGTATATGGTGGTTCCATCCTTTCTTAAAAGGACCTTCTTATCGAGTCCGATCTCCGAGAGATCTATCTGTACTGACCCGTCGGCCTCACGGTAGAACACACCTTCTTCAAGCCCTTTCAGGACCTCGCTCTTACCGTACTTGTAGGTCTCGCTCTCATAGTAGAAGCAATCGAAGGAAATGCCCATGTTCCTATAGCTCTCGAAAAGGCCGTCAAGTGTCCACCTGTTCATGAGATTCCAGAGCTCTATGACATCGCTCTTCCCATCCTCCCAGTCCTTGAGCATGGCCTGAGCCCTCTTATCGGGGTGACTCTCCTCAAGTCTTCTTACCTCCTCTTCATCTCCGCTCTCTTTTGCTTTGGCGATCATGGCATCCCATTCCTTTGCCCAAGTTGCAAATCTGACATAGTAACGCCCTACGAGGTGGTCCCCCTTCTCCCCTGTGCTCTCAGGTGTTTCTCCATTACCGAACTCCCTATATGCGAGCATGCTTTTGCAGATGTGCACACCGCGGTTATTGATGAGATTTACTTTCATCACTTCAGCCCCGTTGGCTTTAAGTATGTTCGCAACGCTCTCTCCGAGGCTGTCATTTCTCATGTGCCCAAGGTGTAACGGCTTATTCGTATTCGGGCATGAGAACTCAAGCATTATCTTCTTTCCCTTAAGGCTGTCATTCTTTCCGTAATCGTCCCCATTTCCCATCACGCTCTCATAAAGAGATGAGAACATGGCGGAAAGGGAGAGCTTTACATTGAAATAACCGCCGGCAAGGATTATCTCACCTTCGGGGTGAGCTGATGCCTCAACGCTTTCTTTCAAGGCCTCGGCAATTGCCTGAGGCGCCTTACGGGCAACCTTGGCATACTGGAATAAGGGGAATGCCACATCCCCGAGCTCACTCTTGGGAGGCTCTGTCATGGTAAGAGGAGAAATCTCCTCACTATTGAGGATTTTTTTCAAATGAGACTCTAGAGTCTCCTTCCATTCATTCTTCAGTTCGTTAAGCATAAGTGACAATATAATTGGAAACGCTTTTCTCTTCAAGACTTATGAAGAGAGACTTCCGCACTGCTGAGCACTGCGATGGAGCCGTCATCCTCATACCTTACAACAAGGCGCGCCCTCTCATCCACATCAAGGGCAAGGGCGGGCCTTTTAAGCCCCATCCTGTCCACTGTGATATGGGAGCCCAGGATGAAGCACCTTTTCCTGTACTCGTCGATAAAATCCCTCTTCTGATAGTCTATCACATTCGATACGACCTTTCTCAGAAGCGATAGCCTGTCAAAAGGATGCCCACACTCCTCTCTGAGCGTTGTGACAATGGTCCTCAGATCATCAGGGTAGTCGTCCATTGTGCTGTTGACATTGATTCCTATGCCGATTACCGCCCCATCAAGGCCGCCTAGCTCAAGGTTCACAATGCCCTCGGTAAGGATTCCCGTGAACTTACGACCACCCATGTAGAGGTCATTCACCCATTTTATTCCGACCTCCTTTCCACTCTCATCCTCAGCAGCGCAGGCAACGGCGAGTGCGGCATTAGTCGTTATGAGGTCCCCTTCTGCAAGCATGCCGGAGGGAAGGTATATCGAAAGGTATAGCCCTCCATCAGGAGATGAGAATGAACGTCCAAGACGCCCACGCCCGCCATTCTGAGTCCTGGTCACTACGCAGAACGGCTCCTTGTTTCCTGCGGCTATGGCCTTAGCCTCATTGTTACTGCTCCCCTTGAGACTGTCGTAATAATAAACCTTAATGATTCCGGAGAGAGCGGAAATCACACTTTCCTTCCTGTAAAGATCGAAAGAAGGGAGCACATAACCTTTCCTGTCCAGCACTTCCACGGCAATGCCTTCATCCCGCAGTGCCGATACTGCCTTGCTTATCGCCATACGGCTTACCCCGATTTCATTTGCAAGCCACTCTCCCGAAACGGTCTTACCACCGGATGAGATTAAAAGAGTCAGAACCTTGTCCTTAGTCATGAGTGTGATTATAGCAGAAGGAGGAAGAGCAAGCCATAGATAGTACGCATATGGAAAAAAACATATTATGCTGATATCTTAATAGCATGAACTACAACTGCGAGAAATTCATTGACGGATACATAGAATCATTTAACAGGACAAACAAGAGTCAGGATGAGAAAAGAGGACTTGCCCTGCCAAAGATGGAGGACATAAGGACGCTGGAGGAGGAGCTCATGGCACTCTTCTTCCCAGGCCTCAGCGGCTCGGAGAGCAAGAGCAAGCTTATAAGCGTCGTAACCTACCACATGGAGAATGTTACACGACTGCTTTATGACTCGATACTTCTTGCGATGAGCTACGAGGACAAGGGCAATACCCCTATAAGGGCACTTGAGGACAGGGCTATCGGAATCGTGGATGACCTGGCATCTCATTTCAAGGATATCCGCGCACTTTTGAAGCTGGACGCGGAGGCAGGTCTCAAAGGGGATCCCGCAGCGCGCAGCGTTCACGAGGTCATACTCTCCTACCCTTCGATAGAAACACTTGCGGTACACCGCGTTGCACACCACCTTTATAAGCTAGGAGTTCCTCTGGTGCCGAGAATGATGAACGAGGTGATGCACCGCCAGACGGGAATAGACATACACCCGGGAGCTGAGATTGGAGAAAGCTTCTTCATCGATCATGGAACAGGTGTCGTAATCGGAGAGACCACCGTAATCGGGAACAATGTGAAAATCTATCAGGGAGTGACCCTTGGAGCACTCTCATTCCCTAAAAACGGTTGCGGGATACTGCTAAGAGGTGCAAAGAGACACCCTACGATAAAGGATAATGTGACGATCTACGCCAATGCCACCATTTTGGGAGATGTGACCATCGGTGAAAACACCACGATTGGCTCATCGGCCTGGATCAAGAGCGACATAGGCCCGAATTCCCTCGTTCTTATCCCAGATCCGGAAATCAGGATAAAGCAGAGGATTGTTAAAAAAGATCAATAGCTCTGAACACGAGGGGGGATAGCGATATTATCCTCCCTTTAAGGAGACTGCCTTCACGCAACTTAGAAGGAGAGGCTATTTCCACCTTGAGATAATTTCCGGTGGTTCCAAAGAGCTTCCCGCCCTTTTCCTTCTCAACAATAGCCTCACACTCCTTTCCAATCTGGCGGGAGACATAACGGCGAGAGAGAACCATGCTGAGCTTTCTCAGCTTAGCGGCCCTATCATCACGAACTCTCTCCTCAACCCGGTCAGAGGCACCCCAGAGTGCAGTTCCCTCCCTTGGAGAATAAGGGAAGACGTGCATTGCTGCAAAACCCATCCTCTCGAGAAAATCATATGTGAACTGAAATGCCTCATCATCCTCTCCCGGGAGCCCCGCTATTATGTCGCAGGCGATGAACGGGTCATCCTTGTATTCCCTCATCTTCGAAATTATATACTCGATATGTTCAATCGTGTATTTCCTGTTAACCCTCTCAAGCACCCTGTTGCTGGCACTCTGAATCGGAAGGTGGAAATGAGGGAATATCCTCTCATCCTTGAAACAGGAGAGAAGACGGTCATCCACATGATCGGCCTCCAAGCTTGAAAAGCGGATGCGCATGTCAGGGCCAAGCTCTGAGAGGAGACGCTCGGTAATCTCTCCAAGCCCTCCCTTATCATGGTTGTACATCGTGAGATTGACCCCTGTGAGCATTATCTCATGAAGCCCTTCCGCTTCTATCTTCTTAGCCCTTTTTACAACCTCGTCGGCATCAAGAGATACCGATGGTCCACGGGCAATCGTCGTACGGCAGTATGAGCAGGAGTTGTCACAACCGTCCTGTATCTTGAGGTACGCTCTCGAATGGTAGGAAAAGGAGGAGGCATCGAATATGAAAGGTCCTCTCTCCTCATCCTTGAAGCTGGAGATGATGAAGTTTAGATCTTCTGTTGTGGCGAGGGATGCCATAATATGCTCAGGCAGTTTAAGAAGCCCTCCCTTCTCCCTGAGACCGTAGACATGGATGTTATCTCCAAGCCTTTCGATTTCAGACCTGTCCATCTCCGCATAGCAGCCTGTCACGATAACTGCTTCAGCACTCTTTGCAAACAGTCTTATCATCCTCCTTGCCTTCTGCTCGGCCTTGGAAGTGACTGTGCATGTATTCACTACTACGAGATCCGACTCCTGAGCGTTCTCAGCCTTTTCAAATCCAGCTCTGATGAAGGCATCCATCAGGGCCTCACTCTCGCATTGGTTGAGACGGCAGCCGAGGGTATAGACAAAAACCTTCAAAACCTGTCCTCCTCTTCTGCAAGACGGTTAAGAATCTTCTCAATTGCTACCTGCAGCGACAGCCTCATCTCTTTCGCATATGGATTGAAACGCTGAAGGTCATAGAAAAGCTGCAAAGGGTCGTTACAGGTCTGATCGACGATCGTCATCAGGCTCTTATAGCCATTCGTAGCAATCTCGGTCGGTTTCATTCCCATCTCGTTAAGCACCCTTCCGACAAAGTGAGTAACCCCCTGGCTGTATGCGGCCTCCTCATCATGCTTTCTCTCACTCATTTCAAGAACATTGAGCCCCAAGGAGATGAAATACTCTCTTATCCTCTCATAGCGCTCATCCTTCAATGATATTGGGCACATCACGATTGGAAGTCCTTTCACCCCGTCCCTGCCGCTATCGGGACCGAACATCGGATGGGTGGCTATCTTATATACGTTCTCGGGAAGGTTTGCCCTCATCCATTTTGCCGGGTAGGTTTTGACCGAACAGGTGTCAAGTACGACAGTTTCCGGTCCTATCCTGCTACCGACCTTTTTGAGGACCTCCTCAAAAGAGGATATGGAGACACAGAAGAAAAGATAATCGGCACTAAGCACCTCATCCTCGTTTTTGAGAGCCACATTCTCTGGAGAAGAATGCGCACTACGTGAATAAGCGATCACCTCCGCCCCTCCACGAGAGAGGACGGAAGAGAAAAAGGATCCGAATCTTCCTAAGCCGTATACTCCGATTGTCATGGAAGCTATTAAACTATTTCATGTGAAAATTATCAAGAGTATCGGTTTTCTCCTTTAAAAAAGGAGGAAAGGGTAATATAATCTGAATAGCATTTTTAAAACAGTATTTCATTTTCAAGGAGAAAAGAAGAAATGAGCGCATTCAGTGATAAGATGAAGGGCCTTGCAAGGGACGCAGCCAAGACTCTCGTTCTTGCGGAAGGTCTTGAGGAAAGGACGGTAAGGGCCGCAAGAATCATAATGGATGAGAAAATCGCGAAAAACGTAATTCTCGTCGGCGATGAGGCCAAGGTAAAAAGCAACGCTGAGAGCCTCGGAGTCAGCCTTGAGGGAATTACGATCTCAGATCCTGCGACAAGTCCTCTTAAGAAGGAGTTCGCAAACGAATATTATGAGCTCAGGAAGCACAAGGGTATGACACCTGAGCAGGCGGAGACGGATATCGTCGACATGCTCCGCTGGGGAGCGATGCTCGTTCACCTGGGTTATGCGGATGCGATGGTTGCCGGAGCCGAGAGCACGACTGCAAATGTTCTCAGGGCCGCATTCAACATCATCAAGTGCAAGCCGGGAATCAAGAGTGCCTCCTCCTGCTTCGTAATGGCAACAGATAAGAAGGAGTATGGTGCCAACGGTTCTTTCATCTTCGCCGACTGTGCAACAATTCCTAACCCGACAGCCGAGCAGCTTGCAGAGATTGCCGAGGCAAGTGCCGAAAGTTGCAGGACATTCCTCAACACGGAACCTATCGTAGCACTCCTTTCCTACTCCACAAAGGGAAGCGCCAAGGGGGATCTCGTACAGAAGGTCGTTGATGCGACAGCACTTGTGAAAGCAAAGTGCCCTGAGCTCAAGGTTGATGGAGAACTTCAGGCTGATGCTTCAATGGTAGAAAAGGTCGCAAAGCAGAAGGCACCAGGATCAGATGTCGCAGGTAAGGCCAACGTACTCGTATTCCCGGACCTGCAGGCTGGAAACATCGGTTACAAGCTTGTACAGCGCCTTGCTGGAGCTGAGGCATACGGTCCTATTCTTCAGGGCTTTGCAAAGCCGATCTCAGACCTCAGCAGGGGATGCAGCGTCGATGACATCGTCGTAACGGCTTCCATAACGCTTGCTCAGGCTGCGACACTCTGATTTAGAGTCAGAAACTTCTTAAAAGGCGGATGATATCTTCAAGGCGAAGATTCTCCGCTCTTTCTTTTTCATCAAGCCCCGCTTTAAAAAGGATTTCAGAGAGCCTCTCCTTATCGGGGACAAGTCTTGACAGGTTGTTCTTAATCGTCTTTCTTCTCTGAGAGAAAAGAGCTCTTAGCAGCGTGAAGAAACGAGCTCTCTCATCATCGGCTATCGCCTTCTCACTCTTTTTCTCCATGACCACGACCGCGGAGTCCACATTCGGCTCAGGATAGAAGCATGAGCGTGCTATTGTGAATGAGAGAGAGGGAACATAATCGAGCTGAGAAAGGAGGGAGAACGATGAGTAGTCCTTGCCTCCGGGAGAGGCGCACATCCTCTCCACCACCTCTTTCTGAAGTGTGAACACCATGCGTCCGGGAAGGAATCCACGCTCTATTAAATCAGCAATCATTACGGAGCCCACGTTATAGGGAAGATTGCCAACAATAAGGGATGGAATCTCACTCTCACCTCTCATCGTCTTTAAAGCATCCCCCTCTACAAGGGTGAAATTCTCCTCATCTAAAAATGCCTCGTTCCTCAGTATCGAGGCAAAGCCATGATCTATCTCGAAAGCAGTAACCAATGCGCCCTTCTCGAGCATTATCGAAGTGATGGCACCAAGACCTGGACCAATCTCAAAAACCCTCTTTCCCTCTATATCCCCCATCTGGGAGACGATGCGCTCCCTGACCGAACGTGGTAGCAGGAAGTTCTGTCCGAACTTCTTGCTCATTGCGAATCCATGTCTTTCAAGCAGGGCTGACGCCTCTTTCGCCTTCTCGTAATTGAAATTCCACACGGCTTTAGCATAATGGCTATTTTCCTTCTTTTCAAGAAAGAGAGGAGAATGAGCAGTGCGGTGACGAAGAGAGCGAGAAAATAAGCAAGGAAATCATCACATGGCTCAGAGAAATACCGAAGGGAGAGCACCCTCATGAGAATTGAATAAAGAAATGTGAATACTGCCGTAGGTATCGGCAAAGCGAGAAACAAAAGCAGAAGAGCCATATAAAGGCTTACAAGGAAGTTAACAGGAGGGGTGTATATGATTCCTGAGAGCGTGTATTCCCCGAAAATGGCGTAAGAGTATGGTATGGTAAAAAGGAGGCAGGAAAGACTTGTGAAAATAAAGGAGAACCGTATTCTCAGAATCCTGAATGAAAGGCTTTCCAAGCGTTCGGAGAGAAGCAGAAGTCCCGCAACCGAAAGATATGAGAAAACCGCTCCAGCTCTCATCAGGCTCTGAGGGAAAAGCATCGCATGGATGGAAAATGTCAGGGCAAACACGTCCTCCCTCTCCATTGATGGAAAGAATGTGAATAATGCCCTGAAAATGAGTGCTCTCAAAAGAGAGGCTCTGAAGCCAGAGAGGAAAGTGAAGGCAAGAAGTGGGAGCATCACTATCTTCTCCGCCCTCCTTCTTCCGGCGATGCTGCTGATGAGAGGGATCAGCAGAGAGGAGATCAGAGACAGATGCATTCCAGAGAGGGCAAAAACATGACTCACCCCTTTCT
The DNA here is from genome assembly GCA_944389025.1 of uncultured Spirochaetaceae bacterium. Lineage (GTDB taxonomy): Bacteria > Spirochaetota > Spirochaetia > Sphaerochaetales > Sphaerochaetaceae > Ornithospirochaeta. Next base: position 1,805 of record CALXKU010000024.1, on the reverse strand, counting down.
CCCTTCCCAAGGCTGTTACCTCAGCCTCCCCATCATCGCTTAGTGCAAGCAGGAGCATCAGGGCAAGGTTGCCCTCCTCCTCAGGAAGAAGGGAAAGCCTTTTCCTTAGAATGGCCTCACCATGCTTTCTCACCTTTCTAAGGGCTCCATCCTCTATAGCGAATACCTTATCAGCTGTGAAAAAGTTTCCTTGTCTGAATGAGCCGTGACAAGAGAGGCTATCCCCCGCTCTAACCTCCTCCTTAGCAGAATAGACATAAATCTCCCCTGAGGCGGAGGAAAAGAGCCCAAAGCCGTCATGGGCGTAGTAAAGCTGCGCGGGAAAGCCGTATTTCCCATAGCGTTTGACAGCACCATCCTCTATAGCTATTATGCCGACCTCGCGGACGTTATCCATGGAAAAAGGAATCTGGAACAGGCTGACATCCAGGATTCTCGATGCAGATAGCATCAGGAACATGTAAAGTATCGCCTTCTTCCTCGCCCGAGAGAAAAAGAGAAACGGCAGAGCAATAAGAAGGGAGAATGGAGATGCGACAAAAGCCGGAGAGAATAGCATCAGGTAGTAAATCAGGATCAGAAACAGATAGCTCATATTATCTTAATGGGAAAAAATGCATTTTTGTCCGTAACAGAAAGAAATCAATGAAAAATATGTTATCATCTGAACATGACAGGTAACATAGCAAAGGTCTTACTGGTTGCCATCCTTTTGGCTGCGATAGTCTCTTGTACACCGAATTCACCGGCTACTGGTAAGGTGAATATCGAAGAAGTGACAGAAGCTGTCAGCGATGCGCTATCCACGAATTTCGTCATAAACGGTATCAAATCCCGCTCCTTAAAGGGAGAGAATCTTGGGCAGATGCTTTCATACATACTCTCAAATGACGATGAATTCCTCAATGAATACTCCAGCGCTCTTGAGAATCTGGAGACGTCCCCGGCTTTCGACATCTCATCAAACGAGAGCCAATATGGGAAGCTACGCATGTGGGGAGAGATAGCACAGAGCGATACGGTCATAAACGGAGAGATGCATCTTTCACTCATCCTTCCAAGCTCTCAGAGAATTGAACTCTCAATAGAGAACATGACTGAAAATCTCGAGAAAAGGAGTGTGGATGCGGCTTTCACCCTCGTCGATGAAAGGGAACATGATGGGACCCTCGTCTCCTTTCATATGAGCCAGAACGAGAGCAGCTACAGCATGATCCACATTGAAGACATCGTCTACAAAGGCCAGAGACTTGAGAGGGAGGATGAGCAGAAGGTAGAGAAAAACATAGAAGAAATGCTCAATTCTTCCTTGGATGCAGATGAAGAGCCGCTACTGAGACCGGGGTCCGTTATCATCTCTGGAGAGTCCTCTTCATACCCCACCCCATATTATGCAGAGTACGTGAGCACATCTGCTTTCTCTTTCGAAGGAGATGTCATCATGGAAGGTTTCCGCATTTCGGATAAAAGTGAAAATGTCATCGCCTACCTTCTCACATCATTCGAGAAAAGCGGAGAATATAGCGGAACAGGCTTTTTCTCCCTGGATAACGGTTTAAAGGACTCGGTACGTTTCCTCACTCTGAAGGGATACAGGAACGAACACTATTATGACAGAACAAAAGAAGAAAACAGCCAGAAGGCGAAAGAAAGTGCTATAAACGAGATAAGGAGCATTCTGACATCAGCTAAGATAGAGCCAGAGAAGGATGAAGCATACCTGAAACTTTGGTATGCACCCTGTCAATAGGACAGTCAAATAATAAAAGGTGTGGTTGAGCTTGCAATGGACAACAGTTCTTCCA
>CALXKU010000023.1 GCA_944389025.1 uncultured Spirochaetaceae bacterium | reverse complement strand
ACAAAGTGAAATGATTGCTGCCGCATTCATCCTGCAGGACTAGCCTGTCAGGTTTTCTTGCGGCAACTTTTATAAAGCATTTTAATGACAATCCCATAAAAACGACTTAATTCTGGCATTAGACTTTCCTTTCTATTAGAATAGCACAAATATAGTACATTCTCAAAAATATAAAAACATGGGGGTATTTTACGGGAGACACAAGGAATCTGGTGAGCTTACAGTTTTTTGTTCCATCCTCTTTCGTCTCGAGGTCATCAATCATTTTAGTTACCTTCCCGATAAGCGATGGGAAAGAATGATGTATGAACTATATTCACCTTAAAAACTTTGAAAAAAATCAAATTTTAATTTTCTTCTAATCTTTCTTTCTTAACATGTAGCCATACGAGGAGAAAAAAATGAAAAAGAAGATTTTAGTTTTAATGATTATGGTTTTCGTCTCTGTTGCGCTTTTTGCGGATGTTACAAGGTCTGAGGCTGAGGATATAGCACTTAGAGATAGCGGGGTCAGTGCGGAGAGTGTCCACTATATGAGAAGCAGTCTTGACTGGGAGAATGGAGAGAGGGTTTACGACGTCGAATTCTATGCCGATGGAGTCGAGTATGACTATGAGATCGCACTCTCAGATGGAACAATCCTCTCATACGACAGCGAGGCAGAGAGAATCAGAAATGGTGGGTTCATCTCCGATCTTAGCAGGGATGATGCAGTAATGATTGCTCTTGAGAATGCAGGACTCTCAGAGGATGAGGTTGGCAGAATCAGGGCTAAGGCTGACAGGGATGACGGAATCATGCTCTATGAAATCGAATTCACCTATGGTGATTTCCACTATGAGTATGAGATTTCAGAGGATGGAGAGATTCTCTCCTACAGCCTCGAGAAGAGGGGCATCAGGAGAGCCGGAAGGGATGCCAAGGTCCTTGAGAGGTCTGAGGCTGAGAGGATCATCTCCTCATATCTTCCTGAGGGTGTAAGGATATCAAGGTTCGAGAGAGACTACGATGATGGCCGTTACAGCTATGAGGCAAAGGCATACAGCGATGGAATCGAATACGAGGTTGAGATCGATGCCGTAACCGGAGATCTAACTTCCTACCAGGAAGAACTTGACAGGTGGTACTAATCACAGTGAGGGGCCGCGTGCCCCTTTTTTGTTGCCTATTCCTTTTTCCCTGCCTTATAATTTTCAAAAAAAGGAAGGAAATATGAGAAAGGAATATGTGGGTGCGATAGATCAGGGGACGACAAGCACCCGATTCATAATTTTTGATAACGAGGGTTCGGTAGTATCATCCTCACAGAAAGAGCATCGCCAGATATTCCCCCGTCCAGGCTGGGTTGAGCATGATCCGGATGAGATATGGAGAAACACCGAGCATGTCATAAGGGATGCAATTGAGAAGGCGGGAATCGAGGGCTCTGCAATCAAGGCTGTCGGAATAACAAATCAGAGGGAGACCGTAGTGCCGTTCTCAAGAAAGAGCGGTAAGAAACTCCATAATGCGGTCGTCTGGCAGGATCTCAGGGGATCAGAAATCATAGACAGGATGAGAAACGAGGTTCCCGAGAGTTTCATAAGGGAGAAGACGGGACTTCTTTACAGCCCGTATTTCAGTGCGAGCAAGATAAGGTATTTAATCGAAAATGCTCCGAAAGTAAGAGCAATGAACAAGAATCCGGATCTATGCTATGCCACGATGGACGCATACCTAGCGTATAAGCTCACGGGTAAATGCGTGACCGATGTAACGAATGCCAGCCGTTATATGCTGATGAACATAAGGACGCTGAAGTGGGATGCGGAGATGCTTTCCCTTTTCGATATCGATGAGATCAATCTTCCTCAGATCGTCTCATCAACCGGTCTTATTTACGGCTATACGGATGAGAAGGGTCCATTCGGAGCATCAATACCGCTTTGCGGAATCCTTGGGGACCAGCAGGCGGCGCTTTTCGGACAGGCCTGCTTTAAAAAGGGCGAGAGCAAATGTACCTACGGAACAGGATGCTTCATGCTATCAAATACCGGTAATGAGCTCTTTTTAAGCAGTAATGGCCTGCTTTCCACTGTCGCTTACAGGAAAGAGGGGGAGGCACCGGTTTATGCGCTTGAAGGATCGGTTGCGGTTGCTGGCTCTCTTGTACAGTGGACACGTGATAATCTCAAAATGGTTAAGAACGCAAAGGAGCTTGATTCGCTTGCCGAGTCAGTGCCTGATTCTGCTGGGGTGTACATAGTTCCCGCTTTTGCCGGTCTATTCGCACCTTACTGGAGGAGCGATGCCCGTGGTGTGATCGCAGGCCTCACAGGCTTTGCCACGAGGGCTCACATATGCCGTGCGGTGCTTGAATCTACCGCTTTCCAGGCTTATGATATCTTCAATGCCATGGCTGAGGATTCAGGCATTAATCTAAGCAGCCTCAAGGTGGATGGAGGAATGACAAATTCCGGTCCCCTCATGGCTTTCCAGAGCGATATCCTGGGTGTTCCCGTAATACGGCCGCAGATTGTTGAGACCACTGCACTAGGTGCTGCATATGCGGCAGGGCTGAGCGTTGGAATCTGGAAAAACACAGATGAGCTTTCCTCTCATTGGCGTGAACAGCTCAGATGGACTCCGACCATGGATGACAAGGAGAGGGAAAAAAAGGTAGGATTCTGGAAGAAGGCGGTTGCCAGGACGCTTGACTGGCTCTAGCCGATAGGAGAGAAGCTTGATGCTTGAAGTTCTTTCAAGTCTGGATGCGATGGATTATTTGAGACTGCTTGCGGAGACCATGATCCTGGCATTCATATTTTACAGGGTATATGTGGCTCTTGATCAGAGCAAGGCGAAGCAGCTTGTGATGGTGCTGCTCTATTTTGCAATAGGCTATTCCATCTGCTATCTTCTGTCTCTTGATGTCCTTGTGTTCATAATGCAGGAGCTTTTCATGCCGTTCCTGATGCTCCTCTTTGTCTTCTATCATCCTGAGCTCAGAAGAGCTTTCTCCATGTCGTTCATAAAGAAGAGAAGGTTCTTCAGAATAGGACAGCAGACGACGGGAGAGCAGATAGACTCGATACTCAATGCATGCAATATTCTGGTTGAGAAGAAGAGGGGAGCCCTCATTGTCTTTCCTCGCCATATAGATATAAAGAGCGTGCTTGATTCTGGAACGAAACTCAATGCTGATCTCTCTTCCACCCTGATTCTCACAATATTCGATCACGATACACCTCTTCATGACGGTGCGTGTGTGGTGCAGGGGGGAAGAATAACATATGCAGCATGCTATCTGCCTCTTAGTGAGCAGTCGGGTATAAAGGCGAGCTTTGGAACAAGACACAGGGCTGCTCTCGGGCTTGCGGAAGTAAGCGATGCGGTTGTGATTGTTGTATCTGAGGAGACGGGTGCTATCAGCTTGGCATACAATGCTAACGTCTATTACGATCTTTCGAATGAGACGATAAAGAGGGTGCTGCTTGCACTTTTCACATATCGTGACATACTTCCATCTGAGATCAAGGAACAGGCACCCTCGGGTGGCGAGAGTGCCGAGAGTCAGGGCTAAGGGGGCATTATGAAGCAGAATATCAAGATTTTCTCTTCTTGGGGACCAAAGATCTTCTCTTTCCTCCTGGCAATTGGCGTCGTTCTTGTCGTGGAGTTTTCAAACATATCCAACAGGGTAGTCACGATACCTCTTGATGTAAGCCTTCCTGATAATCTTGTCGCGGAGTCCCTTGTCCCTGAGACTGTGGAAATCGTTATCAGCGGAAGCGAGGATGTGATCTATCTTGTGGATCCATCCCTTGTTAAGGCGTATGCCGATTTCTCATTCGTTAACAATTCTGGAATCGCACGCGTGCCTGTGGTCCTCGATTTCAATCAGGATGTGTTCAGGAAAAGCAGCATAAGCGTCAAGGCCGAACCGTCATCCGTAAGGATTCTTTTCTCCTCGGGAGAGTGATGATGGTCAGGGGAATCGGTATAGATATCGTTGAGAACGTCAGATTCAAGGGGAAGGAAGAGGCATTTCTGAGAAGGATTTTCACTGATTCTGAGCTCTCAGGGGCTCCCTCACTTTCGAAAGAGGAGTATTTTTCCTCACGTTTTGCCTCAAAGGAGGCTTTCGTCAAAGCTCTTGGCACTGGTTTCTCAGGTATCACGGCCCGGGAGGTTGAGATAGCTGAGGATGATGCGGGAAAGCCTTATATCGTGAGGAATGAGAAAATAGAGAGCCTTGTGAAAGAGGGCAAGATATTCCTCTCAATAAGTCATGAGCACTCTTACTCTGTTGCAATGGTGGTGATTGATGGCAAGAGCTGACTGGAGGAGACCAAGCGCATTCAAGGGGCTTGAAGAGGGGGAGCACCGTATAAGGCTTTTCATCTCCTATGATGGTACATCCTTTTCCGGCTGGCAGAGGCAGGATGGGGAGAGGACCGTGCAGGAGGAGATAGAGAGGACACTTGGCGGGATACTGGGCGAGGAGATAACGCTATTCGGTTCCGGACGTACCGATAGTGGCGTGCACGCACTCCGTCAGGCGGCTCATTTCGACACTTTCAGCAATATCGCCCCTGATAAGTTCAGAATCATCCTCAATACACATCTGCCGAAAACTATAAGGATACTCTCGAGTGATGAGGTCGGCCCCGATTTTCACGCACGCTTCTCAACCGAGAGCAGAGAGTACTGGTATCTTATAAAAAATATGGAGGACATGCTTCCTTTCGATGAAGGGCGCATTACCCCTGTAAGGAGATTCTATCCCCTTGAGCGTATGAATGCGCTCTCCTCCATTCTCGAGGGAACGCATGATTTCACAACATTCTCATCTGCCCGGGATAAAAGCCTGTCAAAGATGCGGGACATATACGTATCAAGATGGGATGAGAGTGAGGATATTTACGGCTACCCTGTTCTGCGCTACCGTGTCGCAGGCAACGCCTTTTTATATCATCAGGTGAGAAGCATGGTCGGGACGATGCTGTCATTCCTTTCAAAGGATATGGATGAGCACTCGTTCTCTGAGATTCTTGAGAGCCGGGACAGGTCTTTGGTCCATAAGACGGCACCTTCTGATGGGCTGTATCTGGCTGATGTGAGTTACGACAGGACGAAGTATGAGTGGTTTGAAAGAGAGCATGGAAGCGCTGCTGGAACTGAGAGATGAGGCTGAGAGGGCATTCTCAGACCCTCTTGGAGAGAGTGGCGTATATGAATACATTCTAAAAGAGAAGAGTTTGAATAGTGGAAAAACGGTAAGGGAGAGGGATGCTCTGAGTCCGCAGAACTGCCATGCCTGTCCGCTTTGGGAGTCAAGGCATGCCGATATTTTCTATTTCAACCCGACTCATGCCGAGGTGCTTTCTGTCATAGCATTTCCTGAGATGAGCGGCAGTCTGCTTGCTCCCGATGCCGAAGAGATGTATGAGAAGCAGATGGCTGCAATCTCCCTTTCACGCTCGAAGCGCGCTCTTGTCTCACTCCTTAAGTGCCCCTCATCATCTCTTAGTGCGGAGTATGCGGATCGATGCAGGAATTTCCTTAAGGATGACATGTCCCGTTTTTCACCTTCTCTGATGATTCTTTTCGGAATGGACTTGGCACATTACATTCTCCGTACCGATAAGCCGTATGAGGAGATAAGGGCGGCAAAAAAGAGTTACAAAGTCAATGGAATACGCACTTATGTGACATACTCGCAGAGGGAATGCATAGATAACCCCTCTTTTAAGAGGGCTGTATGGGAAGACCTCAAGGCGATAGGGAGAGCGATAGGTTGAAATACGCCCTTGTCACCCTTGCCGTTCCTCTATATAACAGTACATTCACCTATTCCTATGATGAGAATGAGTACCCGTCAGTACTCTATAAAAGGGTTGGTGTGAATTTCAATCACAGAAAAATGACCGGATTCGTTATAAGCGTTAGTGATGAGCGTCCAGAGGGTGACTATGAGATAAAGAGCATAATCAAGGTCATCGACAGCGAGGAGGTCATAAACGCCGAGCTCGTGCACCTCAGTCGTGATATGAGCTATCTTTACAAGAACTCGATGGGACAGTGTCTTTCCCTTATGGTTCCGAATGCGAAAAGGGATAGTGATGCGGCCCCTTTTTTCGAGGAGGGGGATTTCTCTCCGATTGAACGCCTCAGTGAGGATCAGGAGAGGGTGATCCGGGAGTATCATGAGAAGAGAAGGGAAGGGAAAACTCTCTTCTTTCTCCATGGAGTTACAGGCTCTGGCAAGAGCGAGGTATATCTCCGTCTTGCTGAGGAGACGATAAAAGATGGCGGTCAGGTTCTTTACATGGTTCCTGAGATAACGCTTTCGGAGCAGCTTTCACGTAGCGTCAGTGCCCGTTTCAAATCCCGCGTACAGATTCTTCACTCCTCCCTTACCCCGGCTCAGCGCCTTAAGAGCGCAAGGCTTGTCAAGAGAGGTGATGTAGATATAGTTATCGGTGCCCGTAGTGCCATCTTCGCACCATTTAAGAATTTGAAGCTCATAATAATGGATGAGGAGCACGAGAGCTCATATAAGTCTTCCTCCTCACCACGTTACCATGCCAGGCAGCTTGCACAGCTTAGAAGCCGTTATAACGATGCTCCTCTCATAATGGGCTCTGCGACCCCCTCTTTTGAAAGCTACCGCCTCATGAGGGAGGGAAGAATCGAGACTCTGAGCCTTCCAAGAAGAATTGGAAAGGGTGCTTTCCCTGAGATAAGAATAGTGAATACTCTTGGGCAGAAGGGGAACATAAGCCGGATACTGCGCGATGAGATAAGCCTGGAGCTAGAGAAGAAGAGGGGAGTCATACTCTTTCTGAACAGAAGGGGATATTCCAACAGCGTGATGTGCAACAGCTGTGGAGAGGTGATAAGATGCCCGAACTGCTCGGTAAGCCTTACCTACCATAAGGCCGGAGGAAGACTCAAATGCCATTCATGCGGCTTCTCTATACCCCTTCCCTCCGTCTGTCCTTCCTGCCATAGCCATGACCTCATCTCTTCCGGTTTCGGTACCGAGAGGATTGAGGAGGAGCTTAGAAGCCTTTATCCTTTCGCGGTCATAAAACGTCTTGACGGTGACAGTGTCCAGGATGACAGGAAATATATTTCCCAGGTTCTTTCCGAGTTCGAAAAGGGGAATGTGGATATCCTTCTCGGGACTCAGATGATAGCAAAAGGGCTTAACTTTCCTAATGCCACACTGGTGGGTGTCATAAATGCGGACCAAGGGATATTCCTCCCTGATTTCAGGGCGAATGAACGTACTTTCGAACTTCTGCAGCAGGTCTCCGGGCGTGTTGGGCGATACAGGGATGACGGGCGTGTGATAATCCAGACGAGCCAGATCTCAAATCCTGCAATCAGGGCTGTTGAACTCAACGATCCGGACTCGTTCTATCATGGTGAGATGGAGGAGCGGAGGAGAATGGGCTATCCTCCGTATTCACGTCTTGTAAATATAAGGATAAGAAGCCGCAGGGAGGATAGGGCAGCTGGAGCCGCTGAAGCTGTTGAGGATTTTCTTCAGCCATATTTCTCCAATCATGAAGGCATTGAGATGTACCCTGCAACAAGCGCTCTTATCGAGATGTTGAACGGCTATTACCGCTACCATGTTCTTATAATCTCCAGCGATGATGAGTTTGCATACACGCTTAAGGTGCTTGAACTTCTCAGAAGCTCGTTTCACATTCCCTCCCAGACGCAGATGGAGATCGATACAGATCCTGTAGACATGCTCTAGTGCACAATTTCTCCTTTTGATGCTATATTGGGAGTATGTTAGATATTTATACCCTTGATGATGAAGTTTTAAGAGAGGAGACGAAGAAGGTAACTTCTTTCGACAGCTCGCTGAGAATGCTTATAGACGCGATGTTCGACACTCTGATAGAAGCTGACGGTGTCGGACTTGCCGCACCACAGGTAGGGGTCAGCAAGAAGTTCTTTGTCGTTGATCTCCGCCGTGGGGATGATTCGAAGTATGTGTTCATTAATCCCGAGATAATTGAGACGAGCATAGAGGAGGGACCGTACGAGGAAGGATGCCTTTCTATTCCAGGGTTCTACCGCGAGGTCATACGCCCGCTCCGTGTTCGCGTACAAGCTCAGGATGTGAATGGAAAGTATTTCACAATTGATGCAGATGGCCTTCTTGCTAGGGTCATACAGCATGAGAATGATCACCTGAATAAGACTCTTTTCATAGACCATCTCACCCCTGAGGAGAAGGAGAAAGTCGAGAAGGCGTTCAGGAAGAAGAACAGGAAGAAAAGGAACAAGGTTTGAAAATATTATTTGCCGCTACGGGAAGTATCGCTGTTCCCACCTTGGAAAAACTTAATGAGATGGGCCTTGTTAGGGCTGTGCTTACAACTTTGGACGAGCGCGGAGGAAGGGGTGGACGGCTCATAGAACCTCCTATAAAGATCAAGGCAAGGGAGCTTGGAATTGAGTGCTATCAGATGGAGAGTCTGAGAACTGAGGCGAGGAATGTGATATCCAAACTTGGATGTGATACTCTCCTCTCTTTCTGTTATGGTAAGATATTCGGACCGAAATTCCTCTCCCTTTTCGAGCATAAATACAACATACACCCCTCACTGCTTCCAAAATACAGGGGATGCGCTCCCCTTTATGAGAGCATAAGGAATCTTGACAGAATCGGAGGAATCAGCCTCCAGGAGATTGCTCTCGAGGTCGATAGCGGGGCCATTCTTAAAGCAATGACATTCCCATTGGATGGTACTGAGACGCTTGAGAGCTTGGAGGAGAGGGTTTCCAATCTTGCCGCCTCATTTTCCGAGGAGGTCTTCTCCCAGCTTGATAGCCTCACCCCATATAAGCAGGAGGGGGAAGCAAGCTATTCAAGGATGCTCAAAAAGGAGGATGGGGAGATATCATTCTCAATGCCTGCAGAGAGGATACATGCTCTTATCAGGGCAAGCTATCCATGGCCTAAGGCGTATGTAAGCTATGGCTCAGAGCGCCTTTATCTCTCAGCCGTATACGGCTCTGCATTCTCCTTATCGGAAAGGTGCACTGAAGAGCCCGGTACGGTTGTCGCCCTTGATAAGAAAAAAGGGCTCAAGGTCGCCACTGAGGATTACTATTTATATGTAACAAGACTTCAGGCTCCAAGCAGAAAAGAAATGGATGCTCTTTCCTTTGTGAACGGGAACAGGGGCATAATAGGAGCAAAGCTGGGGTAATTCATGAAAAAGCTCGCGTCTCTCATTCTTGCCATTTTTTTATCCCTCTCCCTTTTTGCTGGCGATAAGACCTTCGCCCTCGTTCTCTCAGGTGGTGGGGCAAAGGGGATTGCAGATATAGAGATACTTAAGGAGCTGGACAGGCGCGGCCTTTATCCCGATTATGTCATCGGAACAAGCATTGGGGCATTAGTTGGTGCATTCTATGCCGCAGGATACTCAGGAGAGGAGCTTGAGGACCTCATAATGTCCACCGATCTTATGGATCTCTTTCTCCACATATATTCAAGAAGTGGGGCTCATGAGCTTTCAGGTGGGGATGAGATACCACTGTCGAACATTTACACCCTCGATTTCGCTTCAGACAGGGTGGGTGCTGCTAACGGGATAATCGATGATCAGCATGTTGCCTCATTCTTGAGAACGAATCTTATAAGAGTACTGGGAATAAGGGATTTCGATGAACTTTCGATTCCATACCGTGCAGTCGGTACCGATCTTGAGAGCGGGGATGAGATAATATATTCATTCGGCTCACTTTATAGCGCAATGCGTGGCTCTATGGCCATTCCGATCGTATTTGCCCCTGCAAGGACGATTGAAGGAAAGTATGTCATAGATGGTGGCATGGTGAACAATATGCCTACGGATCTGGCTCGCGCTCTCGGTGCGGATGTGGTTCTTGCCGTCGATCTCAATGACGTCTATAAGGAGCACAACGAAGGAAAGATATATTATGATATCGACACCCTTTCGGGAGTTGCCACACAGACGCTTGACCTTGTTACGACACCCAATACAGAGAAGAATTACATCTATGCGGACTATGTGATAGTCCCTGAGATTTCGTCGTTCGGTGTGCTTGACTTCGGAAGGGCGGAGGAGATACGCGAGGTTGGAAGAAAGGCCGTAGAGGATAATCAGGATGTGTTTGATGCCCTCTCTCTGGAGCTTGGGGTAAGAGAGAGGCCTCTCTCTTACTTTGACCGTGCCCCTTTTACAATAAGGTCGATAGTCTATCCTCATCTCGAGAGGTATTCCAACATCTTCAGTTATTTCCAGGGAAAGAGTGCTGACGAGGCCTTGACTGCCGAATTCGAGAGGGCTCTTGAATACATAAAGACCGAGGAAGGGCTGAAAAGCATAGGATATGACATATACGATGGTGTGATAGTCATAAGAAGTGAGAGTTTTCCCACACTCCCATCCTCAGTATCTCTGGGCGCTAATATCGAGATGGGTGTGAAGAGTTCTCTTTCGTCCAAGCAGGGAACACTCTTTTATTTCATTCCTCATTTAAGTGCATTTTTCGACATAATGCTCCCTTCCTCATATGGAAAGCTTATTGCTGGGCTTGACGTCACATCGTATACGGCGCTCTTTGCCAATTACCAGTATGATTTTGGTGCTTCATGGTCATTCTTCGCTTCTCTGCGCCTCGGTGTCGGAGACCTTTCAATGCTCTCGGTATCTGACCGCATTGACAGGATGAACACCTCCGATTTCCTTTTTTCTGCGGAAAGCGGTTTCGCATACGAATATCTTTCAAGACTCCGTCTCGAGTTCTCACTGGATTTCGATATCACATCGCTAGGAAGCGTTAAATCCATTGATGGTCATAGCGATATACCTCGCAGGGCGTTCTTCGATCCCAAGGTTAATTTCAACCTCAAATATCGCACCCTTGATACATCCGATCTCCATGATTCGGGACTGGATATCGATTTTGATTCAGCTATCTATCTTAGAGCACCGCTCATGTATGATATCAAGCTGAGCTTCGAGAGCATATTACCTTCATTCGTTGAATCCACAAGGTTATTCATCAATGGGGAGGCTGATACTCTCAGGGGGAATGAGTACCTTGGAAGAAGTTATGTGACAAACAGGAGTGGACGTCTGACACGGGATTATCTCATGCTTGAGGTTGGGGGGCGTGTCCTTTTCACGGATTCGGTCTTCATGGACGTAGGTATTTTCGCAGAGGGGTATGAAGTGAATGAGAGCTCATCCCGCCTCTGGGAGCGCAGTGGGAACTTGATACCTTTTGCCTTGATAGACTCTCTGGACGGGGGATTCTCACTAAGAATCGGAAAAAGAACCGATATGGGGGATTTGATGGCTTTTGTCGATATAACGCATCGCGGAACATTCTCTCTGGGGCTTGAATTCGTATGAGATGGAACACGTACTCCGATTATCTTAGGAAAAAATATGGGCAGAACGTATTCCGCATTGGCGTTGATGCGGGCTTTTCCTGTCCCAATCGCAGAAAAGACAGAATGGGTGGCTGTGCGTTCTGTGATGGAACTGGTGCTGTTGCAGTCTACCAGAGGAGCGGTGAGAGCGCATTCCATCACGATTCAAGCTATGACAGCTCTGTTGCAAATTCAGCTCCGCACTGCAGCCAGGATATCGGCAAGCAGATTGAGAAAGGCAGGGCGTTCATTCGCCGTCGCTACGGGGAGAGTGCGTACAGCATCTATTTCCAGTCTTTCACGAACACTTATGGAACTGTGGATCATCTTAAAGCGGTATATGATGAGGCTCTCTCATACGGACCGTTCAAGGAGATGATAATCTCCACACGTCCCGACTGTCTTGAAGATGATAAGCTCTCTCTAATCTCCTCATATAAGAAGAGAGGTGTTGATGTTGAGATAGAGCTTGGACTCCAGAGTGCGAATGACAACACTCTTAAGCTTATCAACCGCGGACATGATGCTGCCTCCTATTTCGATGCGGCAAGGAGGGTGAAGGAGCATGGACTGTTTTTGTCGACCCATGTCATACTCGGCCTCCCGGGAGAAGGAATGGAGGATTTTTTATCAACCGCGGATGCCGTGAACCGCTATTCGGATGCGGTTAAGATTCATAACCTTGATATCGCGGGGGGAACACGGTTCGAAGTCGAATATGAGAGCGGGAAGATAAGGCTTTTATCTACTCTGGAGTATCTTGATGCCGTCTCCTCATTCCTCGCACATCTTCGCCCTGATATCGTGATACAGCGCCTTATAAGCGAGACTCCGGCACACCGCCTGATCGCACCGCGTGATTTCCCCGATAAGTCGAAATTCATTGCCATGCTTGAGAAAAAGATGGAAACTGAGGGCCTATGGGAGGGTTCGCAATATGTTGCAAAAGCTTGAAAAAGAGATAAAAGAGAAAGTGATTGAAGCCTCACGCACCCTTCCTCCAGATGTCGCTGCAGCTATAAAAGCGGCATATGAGAGGGAGGAGAAGGCTGAGGCAAGAATCGTACTGAAGGCGATTCTTGATAATATCGATATCGCAGGAAAGACAGGTCTTCCGCTCTGCCAGGATACCGGGCTTTTCTGGACCCTGATATCCTATGCCAAGGACTCTCCATATCCGCTCTCCGATCTTGTCGATACTACAGAGAGAGCACTTTCCAAAGCTGCGGAAGAGGGGCTTTTTCGTAAGAGCATAGTTAGCGAGCCCGTTTTCGACAGGTGTAACACAGGGACGAACATGCCCCCTGTAATCACCATAGAGCTCATAGAGGGAAAGGTAAGCACTATTGATATCCTCTTAAAGGGTTTTGGTAGCGAGAACTGTTCAGCTGTACGCACTTTGAATCCTACGGCAGGAAAGGATGGTGTTGTGAATGCCGTTGTTGACATGGTTAGGGAGGCTGGTGGCAAACCGTGTCCCCCGATGTTTCTCGGCATCGGTATTGGTGGTTCTGTTGACAGGGCGGCATTGTTAAGCAAGAAAGCCTTGATAGCCAAGGTAAGGCACAAAGACGAGAGGTATTCGGATTTAGAGGAGGAGATACTGGAGAGGGTGAATGAGCTCTCAATCGGTGCTGGCGGTCTTGGGGGGAAAGCAACCGCTCTCGAGGTGAACATCCTCTACACTCCGACTCATATCGCCGGGCTACCTGTTGCCCTTTCAATCTCATGCTGGGCGGACAGGAAGGCTCATATCGCAGTTGGGGAGGAGTTATGGAAAGAAGACTGATTCTCCCTTATGGGAACGCAGAGGAACTGAAAAGAATTGAAGCGGGGGATTATGTCCTTTTAAGCGGAACGCTTTATGTCGGCCGGGACCAGGTGCATAAGAGGCTAAGCATCATGATAGAGGAGAAAGAGAGCCTTCCTTTCCCTTTTAAAGGTAACGGTATTTATTATATGGGGCCGTCTCCACGCGTTCCAGGTTTCGCACTCGGCTCTGCCGGTCCCACTACTAGTCAGAGAATGGATCCTTATTCCCCCGCTCTTATGAGGGAAGGCCTTCTTCTGATGGTGGGTAAGGGGCCGAGAAAGAAGGAGGTCAGGGAGGCTATCGTTAAGTACTCCGGTCTTTATCTTCAGGCTTTCGGAGGATGTGGTGCACTTTATTCTGAGCGGATAAAAAAGGCCGAGGTTGTCGCATTCGAGGACCTTGGACCTGAGGCGCTGCTAAAGCTCGAGGTTGAGGATTTCCCGACAATCTGCGTGATAGACTCACTCGGGCGGTGCCCGTATTCCTTGTCCTGAGCCCGTTTCACATGCTAGGCTGTTGATATGAGAAAACTTATTCTCCTTTTAGTAGTCATCACTCTTTTTCTTATGTCCTGCACCAAGGAAGGTGAGAACTCCTATTCCCCTGTCATCAGGGAGGAGATGGGGCATTCTTCATATGACATTGATACCCTTGGTGTTCCGGAGAACCTTGATGAGAGGTTCAGCTACGCATATGGCAACCTTCTTGCAGAAAGCCTTGAGAGAGCAAGTCAGGATGTTGATGCCCTCTATTTTGCCCGCGGTTTCCTCGACTATTACTCTTCTTCGTTCTTTACGGATGAGGAGCTTGATGCGATTTTCCTCGAGTATCAGAACAGGATGCTGGAGGAGGCGAGCATAGAGTATGAGAGAAAGAGCGAGGAGAATCTTAAGGAGGCTGATGAGTTTCTTGATGTAAACGGGAAAAGAAGCGGTGTCATTACGACCTCAAGCGGTCTTGAGTATGAGGTCGTAAGAGCTGTTGAGGATGCTCCACGCCCAAAAGAGGATGACACGGTGCTCATAGACTACAAGATGACGCTGCTTAACGGGCAGATCGTTGAATCGAGTTATGACCGCGGAATCGGGGCTGAAATCCCTGTTGTCGACCTTATCGAAGGGGCGAGGGAAGGAATCCTGCTTATGAAGAAAGGGGAGCGTTTCCGGTTCTGGATACACCCGTCTCTCGGTTATGGGGAGAACGGGATCTCATCAATAGGCCCTAATGAGCTCTTAATTTTCGAGGTCGAACTTGTCGATATACTCTAAAAGTTCGGCATAGGATGATACGGATGCTGTTGCAAGGTCGCTTCTCTCCCCTTTGAATGAGATGAATATGCTTCTCATCCCTGAGTTGGCTGCACCAAGGATATCGCTTTTTTCGCTATCACCTATGACTAGTGTCCTTCTTTTGTCAATTCCGGTCTCCTTAAGGACCATGTCGAAGAACGCCCTGTCCGGTTTCTGAACTCCCATCTCCGTGGAGATGAAAATCCTCTCATAGTATTTTCTCGTGTCCGTACCATCTATCCTGCCATGCTGGGTCTTCGCAATCCCGTTAGTGATGATGTAAAGCCTGTGTTTCCCATAAAGTTTCTCAAGCAGGGCTATGGCTCCGTCAATCATTATGCCGTTCTCGGCAAGACGGTCTATGTAGTAATTCCCCGCCTCGTGTGCATCGGCCTCTTTGCCGATTTCAGAAAAGAAATCCTCAAAGCGTTTCCATGCTATCGTATCCTGCCTGATTTCCCCTTTCTCATACATCTCCCATAGTCTTGAGTTCCTATCATGATAGATGTCTATATTTTCCTTGTTATAATCTATACCGTAGTGGTCGAATACCATGCCAAGCGCGATATTCTCCGTTGCCTTGAAATCGTATAGCGTTCCATCCGCATCAAAAAGAAGGTTTAACATGGCCTTATGCTACAAAATCGTGGTATTATTTAAAAGAGGTAGGAAAAATGAAAAAGTTAGTATCCTCTATTCTTTTTGCCGCAATACCGCTTATTCTGTCAATTTTCATGCTTGCATTCCCTGCTCGGGTCACGACGATTCTGTTTTTTATGATTGCCCTTTACATACTCTATGGGGCTCTCAGGGAACTTTATGTCATACTGAAGGTTGATGTGATTCCGAACAGGCTTCAGACGTTCTCCGTGGTGAAGAACGCTGTGAACATAATTCTTTCCGTGATTCTCATCTTCCTCTCGTTCAGCCGGCCGGACATCATCATGAAAGTAGTGGTGTACATCGTTGCTGTGGATCTGCTCTTGACCGCATTGAGCGATACTGTTGATTACATTGTCCTCAGAAGGCTTGGCTTTACCGACATCCTTGCTCTCGATGTGGTTCTACGCTATGTCTTTTCAATAATAATGTTTTTCTTCCCATCTTTCATATCATCGACATTCATTAAGATCGCTGCAATCATAATCCTCATATTCTCCGTTCTTTTCATGGTCTTCTCCGTTCTCTCCTATAGATCTGGAAAGGATGAGATAATAGCCGAATATGAAGAAGAAAAGTGATTGCATTTCCCCCCTCATCGCACGCCTCATCATTCTGGTGGGGCGTTGGTTTTAGTAGAGAAATCAATTCAAAATCGATTCAAAACATTACATAAACAATTCAGAATCGATTCAAATCATGCAAAATCAATTCAAAATCAATTCTGAATTGATTTCACACGGGCGATGAAGAATGAATAAGAAAAAAGCAGCTATTGCATTCCTATCAAGATTGACCAAATGTTCTTATTCGGGTTAGAGTTCTAATATGAGAAACGCAAAGAGACATCATCACCACTTTTATTTCCCGCTTTAACCAGGAGAGGTGGTTTTGTCATATCAAAAGGTCGTCCTTCCTGGTCGGCCTTTTTTTATTCTCTAAGGAGGAGAGAATGTCGGAAGTTTTGAAAATAGCTATTCAGAAGAGCGGCAGGCTAAGTGAGAAGAGCCTTGATATCATCAGAAGCTGTGGTATCGATTTTACCACTGACAGCAGGGTGCTTCGGGAGAGGGCGTCCAATTTTCCAATCGAGTTCCTTTTTGTCAGGGATGATGATATCCCGACATACGTCAGGGACGGGGTTGCCGATATCGGGATTGTTGGAAGGAATGAGTTCGATGAGACGGGTTTTTGTCTTGACGTTGTAAAGGATCTCAATTTCGCAAAGTGCCGCTTAAGCATAGCAGTCCCGGTCGGATTCGATTATAAGGGGCTTGAAAGCCTGGAAGGCAAGAGGATTGCCACAAGCTATCCGAACATAATGATGAAAATACTTAAGGAGAAGGGAATCAGCGCTACCCCTGTTGTAGTATCCGGCTCTGTCGAGATTACCCCGCAGGTTGGAATTGCCGACTGCATCTGCGATATAGTCTCCACAGGAACGACGCTCAAGATGAACGGGCTTATGGAGGTTGAGGAGATTTACCGCTCATCTGCGATAATGATTGCCCGTCCCTCTTTCAGAAACACGGTATCAGAGAAGAATGAGATCCTTACCCGCCTCCTTGAGAGGATGGATGCGGTTGAGAAGGCGAAAAACAAGAAGTACGTTCTTTTCAATCTTCCCTCATCAAAACTTGATGAGGCAGCGAGGATCATAGGTGGAATGAAGAGCCCGACGGTCACCCCCTTGATGGATAAGGACTGGCTCAGCGTGCAGTCCGTTGTGAGCGAGGACCGTTTCTGGTCCGTTTTCGAGGATCTCAAGGCGATAGGGGCCGAGGGAATTCTCGTGATGAACATAGAGAAGATGACGGAGTAGAGTATGCTTGATTTCCATTTCAATCCCACAAGGGGAATGCTTGATAACCTTCTTAAAAGGAACAGCGAGAATGATGATGCGATAAGGGAGAGCGTTCATGAGATCATGGAGGATGTGAGAGAGCGAGGGGATGCAGCCCTTTATGACTATGCCCTACGTTTTGACTCATCTGAGCTATCGTCCCTGTTCGTTTCTGAGGATGAGCTTTGCCAGGCGGAGAGTCTCATAAGTCCTGTCTTGAAATCTGCGATAGACACTGCTGCGGCGAATATAAGGGCTTTCCATGAGGCCCAGCTTCCTCATGGTGAGTGTGTTGAGACGATGGATGGGGTAACCTGCTCAAGGATAATCCGCCCGATTTCAAAGCCAGGCCTTTATGTGCCGGGAGGAAGCGCACCGCTTTTCTCTACCGTGCTGATGCTTGCCATACCGGCTTCCGTTGCAGGCTGTGAGGATATCATGCTGGCAACACCGGCGAAGAATGGAGTCATAAGCCCCGCAATACTTTATGCTGCGAGAAAGGCGGGAGTGGAGAGGATTCTGAAAGTCGGAGGGGCTCAGGCAATTGCCGCATTCGCGTATGGTACTGAGAGCGTTGAGAAAAGAAACAAGATATTCGGACCTGGAAACAGATATGTCTCTTTTGCGAAGATGGAGGCGTCAAGAACTGTCTCAATAGACATGCTTGCTGGACCTAGCGAGGTCATGGTGCTCTCGGATAAGGATTCCAACCCCCTTTTCATCGCAACAGATCTTCTTTCCCAGGCTGAGCACGGGCCGGACAGCCAGGCTATCATGGTGTTCATAGGGAGTAAGGAGGATGCTGAGAGAAAGAGGGATGCCGTGGTGAGGGATGTTAAGCGTCTTCTTGAGAGCCTGCCGAGGAGTGAGTTCATGAGAAAGAGCCTTGAGCACTCGAGGATTCTCGCATTCTCAACGGAAGATGATGCGATCTATGCTGTGAACGAGTATGCGCCAGAGCACCTTATTATAAATACCTCGGAGCCTGAAAGGCTTCTTGAGAAAGTAGAATGTGCGGGGTCCGTATTCCTTGGCCCATACAGCCCTGAGAGTGCAGGGGATTATGCGAGCGGAACCAATCACACCCTTCCCACTAGCGGTTTTGCAAAATCCTCCTCCGGTGTCTCTGTCGACTCATTCATAAAGAAGATCACTGTGCAACGCCTGAGCAGAGAGGGGGCAATTGGAATTTCTCAGACCGTGATGGAGATGGCAGAGGCTGAGAGCCTTTATGCCCACAGGGAGGCGATGAGGGTAAGAACATGTTAAAAGATTTCATACGGCCGCACATATTGACCCTTGAAAGTTATACGTCAGCCCGTGATGAGTTCTCCGGCAGTGCTGATGTCTATCTTGATGCCAATGAGAACTGGATGGATTTTTCTCAGGAAGGAAAGAACCGCTACCCGGATCCGCATTGCACCCTATTAAGGCGTGAGATTGAGCGTGTTATGGGTTTCAGGATGGAGAACACCGTAATAGGTAACGGCTCTGATGAGCTTATTGACATGCTGATAAGGATTTTCGCAGTGCCAGGAAAGGATTCTGTTCTTATAGAGCGCCCTACATACGGGGAGTACAAGGTTTTTGCGGAGATAAACGATGTCAGTGTGATAAACGTGCCTCTGACGGAAGATCTTGATCTTGATGTGGTTGCTATAAAGAAGGCGATAGACGAGCACTCTCCTAAAATCGTATTCATCTGCTCTCCTAACAATCCTACAGGTAGAAGCTATGATGCTGAGAAAATCCGGGAGATTGCCAGCTATAACCCGTCCCTTACCGTAATCGATGAGGCTTATGCCGATTTCGACCCCTCATTTGTCAGCGCATACACGCTGTTTTCGGAGAATGAGCGCATAGCGGTGCTACGTACTTTCTCAAAATACTGGGCGCTTGCGAGCTCAAGACTCGGCATACTCATAGCTTCGGATACTGTAATAAGGGCTGTAAACAAGATAAAGGCCCCGTACAACGTGTCCCTTTCGGCTCAGAGGGATGGCCTTAAAGCACTTGGCGAGATAGGGGAGAGAAAAGAGGTTCTTGAAAAGATACTCTCTGAGAAGAAGAGGCTTACAGAATCCCTTTCCCGTTTCCCGTTCGTGAGAAAGGTGTATCCATCGGATGCGAATTTCATCCTCATAAAGGTGGATGATGCCGACGGTCTTTACAGATACCTAATGGAAAAAGGGATAATAATACGTAACCGCAGTCGTGAGCCCCTTCTTGAGAACTCGTTACGAATTACGATAGGCTCGAGAGAGGAGAACGATAGACTTCTGGAGGCGCTTTGTGAAAGGGAAGAAAGTACTGTTTCTTGACCGTGACGGGGTAATAGTCATAGAGGATCAGATAGACAGCTATGAGAGGATAATCTACATCCCTCATGT
Organism: uncultured Spirochaetaceae bacterium; assembly: GCA_944389025.1. Taxonomy (GTDB): domain Bacteria; phylum Spirochaetota; class Spirochaetia; order Sphaerochaetales; family Sphaerochaetaceae; genus Ornithospirochaeta. The sequence continues at coordinate 20,163 of CALXKU010000023.1, read as the reverse complement.
CTTTGAGGCTTTGAGAAGAATCCGCAGGGAAAGCGATTTCTCCCTTGTCATGGTATCCAACCAGGATGGGGTGGGGACACCGGCCTTTCCTTACAAGGATTACCTCAAGTGCCAGGACAGGATACTTTCCACGCTAAGAGGTGAGGATATCTGGTTTGATGACATCAATGTGGATTTCTCCCTGCCTGAGGATAATTGTCCGACAAGAAAACCCGGGACAGGAATGCTTGAAGAGTATAAGGGTGATGAGTATGATATGGCCTCTTCCTTCATGGTTGGAGACCGTCTTACTGATATGATGCTTGCAAAGGCAATGGGGTGTCGTGGAATACTTTTAAATGGTGAGGTGGAGGTTCCTCCAGAGCTTGCGGATACTGTGGCCTTGCAGTGTGCATCCTGGCTAGATATCCTTTCATTCCTTATTCCTGATGCGACAAATATGGCTCATAGGACGGCACATCTTGAGCGCAGAACAAATGAGACTGACATCTCAATAGATCTTGATCTTGATGGAAGCGGAATGGGGGAGATAATAAGCGGAATCGGATTTTTCGACCATATGCTTTCTCAGATCGTAAGGCACAGCCGTTTCGATATGAATGGCAGTGTAAAAGGGGATGCTGAGGTTGATGAGCATCATAGCGTGGAGGATCTTGCCATTACTCTAGGATCTGCCATTCTTGAAGCTTTAGGGGAGAAAAGGGGAATTGAGCGTTATGGCTACGAGGTGCTTACTATGGATGATGTCGTCGCGACTGTCGCACTCGATTTCTCAGGCCGTCCGGATTTCATATATGATGTTAACTTCAAGAGGGAGTACATAGGGACATTCCCGACCGAAATGGTTAGGCATTTCTTCAAATCATTTTCAGACAGTGCCCGGATGAACATTTATATAAGCGTCACGGATGGCAATTCTCATCATCAGGCGGAGGCAGTCTTCAAAGCTTTTGCCAGGGCTTTAAGAAAGGCTGTCAGGAGGATTCCCGGTTCGAATGAGATTTCAAGTACGAAGGGGGTGCTCTGATGGTCGCCATCATAAAATACAACGCTGGTAACACACAGAGTGTCATGTGCGCCTTAAAACGCCTTGGCGTGCCTTTCATCCTTACCGATGATGAGAGAGAGATAAGAAGTGCTGATCACGTCATATTCCCCGGAGTTGGGGAGGCAAGGAGTGCTATGAGCTATCTGAAAGAGAGGGGTATTGTGAGCCTGATACGCTCCCTTGATATGCCGTTTCTTGGAATATGCCTTGGAATGCAGCTACTTTCATCCTTTTCGGAGGAAAATGATACCGAGTGCCTCGACTTAGTGCCACTTAGCATACGGCGCTTTGAGAAGAGGGATGGCTATAAGATTCCACACATGGGGTGGAACACGGTCTCTTTCGATGAGGGCTGTCCTCTTTTCAATGGCATAAGCAATGACAGCTATTTCTATTTCGTACATTCCTATTATGCTGAGGATGCGGATTGCGCCATAGCTAGAACCGATTATGATGGCATAACGTTCTCTTCCGCAATCGCGAAGGATAATTTCTACGGAGTGCAGTTCCATCCGGAGAAGAGCGGGGAGGATGGGCTGCGCCTTCTATCGAACTTTTTAAAGGAGACAAGATGATGGATATTATTCCTGCAATGGATATTATTGATGGGCACTGTGTTCGCCTTAGCCAAGGTGATTACTCCGATATGAGAAGCTATTCTGCCAATCCCCTTGAGATGGCAAGAATATTCGAGTCTGCAGGACTTAAAAGACTTCATCTTGTCGATCTCGATGGGGCTAAGGGGAATGGAATCAGAAATCTCAGAGTCCTTGAGGGGATTGCAAATGGCACATCTCTCATAATAGATTTCGGTGGTGGAATAAAGAGTAGGGAGGATCTTTTCTCAGCTTTCAATGCGGGGGCGAGTTATGTGACATGCGGCTCCATTGCCTCACGAGATAGGGAGGAGACGCTGCGCTGGCTTGATGAGTTCTCATCCCGTCTTATCCTCGGTGCGGACTCCCGTGATGGGATAATAAGGACATCCGGCTGGCTTGAGAGCGGAGGGGATGATGTAATAGATTTCATAAAGAGCTATGAGAATAAGGGATTTGGGTATGTGATTGCCACAGACATAGCCAGGGACGGAATGCTCTCAGGCCCTTCATTCTCACTTTATGAGAAAATAATGGAGGCCTCTTCGATTCCACTTATCGCCTCCGGTGGGATATCCTCGAAAGAGGATCTTGAGGTACTCAGTAGCATGGGAATCTCAGGTGCGATCGTTGGAAAGGCGTATTATGAGGGGCGCATCAAGCTGAGCGATATGATGGAGGTGGCTAATGCTTGCTAAGAGGATAATCCCATGTCTTGATATCAAGGATGGCAGGGTCGTCAAAGGAATAAACTTCCTTTCTCTGCGTGATGCTGGAAGTCCCGTGGAGATGGCCAGGGCATATAGCGCCCTTGGTGCCGATGAACTCGTATTTTTAGATATAACCGCTACTGTTGAGAAAAGGAAGAATCTTTCAGCTCTTGTCCGTGATATAAGCGAGAACATAAGCATACCGTTTACTGTCGGAGGAGGGATTGGAGGCTTGGATGATGCTTATGCGGTTATCGAAAGTGGTGCGGATAAGGTGAGCATAAACAGTGCCGCCGTGCGTCGTCCCTCTCTCATAGATGAGCTTGCAGGCCGGTTCGGCTCTCAGTGTGTCGTACTTGCCGTCGATGTGAGAAAAAACGATGCTCTGAGCTCTGGCTATGAGGTTGTGATAGAAGGTGGAAGAAAAAGGACCGGCCTTGATGCCCTCTCTTGGATAAAGGAGGGTGAAAAGAGGGGATGCGGTGAGATTCTTCTTACATCCATGGACCATGACGGGACCAAAAACGGCTTTGCTATTGACTTGAATTCAAGAATAAGTACTAATATTGATATTCCACTGATTGCTTCAGGTGGAGCGGGAAGGGCGGAAGATTTCTATGATGTCTTTTCTCTTGGAAAAGCGGATGCCGCACTGGCTGCCTCCGTGTTCCATTTTCATGAAATCGACATCACGGATTTGAAAAGGTATTTAAAAGATAGGGGAATTGCTGTTAGAATCTGATTTGGAGGGAGACGATGACAATAGATTTTACCAAGGGTGATGGTCTTGTACCGGCTGTAGTGCAGGATGCTATAACGAGAAAGGTTCTTATGCTTGGCTATATGAATGAGGAGGCATACCGTCTCACCCTTGACCGTCGTCTCGTGACCTTCTGGTCCAGAAGCCGCAAGAGGATATGGACCAAGGGGGAGACAAGCGGTAATTTCCTGCATCTGAGAGAGATTCTGGCGGATTGCGATGGGGATACCCTCCTTGTTAAGGCGATTCCTTCAGGTCCTGTGTGCCATACGGGAAGCGATACCTGTTTCGGAGAGGAGAACCAGCCCTCTGAAATCTCTTCTTCCGAATTCCTTTTCTATCTTGAGAATGTCATCAAGGACAGGCGTGACAACCCGATTGACGGAAGCTATACGAACCATCTCTTCTCCCGTGGACTTAATAAGATCAGCCAGAAGGTAGGAGAGGAGGCAGTGGAGCTCGTAATCGAGAGCAAGGACAACGACAAGGATCTCTTCCTTGGAGAGGCTGCTGATTTGATGTATCATCTGCTTGTTCTTCTTGTTCAGAAGGAGTGCTCACTCTCCGAGGTCGTTGATGTCCTTAAGGCAAGACATTCTAGATAGTGAGGAGCTGACAGGGCTTTTCTTAGAAGGTGAGGACCTCTCATATCTGGATTTCTCATTAAAAACGATTGAGGATGTGACACTCAAGGATGTCAGTCTCATTTCCTCCTCCTTTGATAAGGCAAGCCTGAGGAATGTGAGAATAATCTCATCAGATCTTACCTCAGCCTCTTTTGAGAGTGCATTCATTTCCACAACATTGTTCTCATCATCGCTCATGAAAGGGACCTCTTTCTATTCATCCGACATCAGGCGGAGCGTTTTTGAAAACATCAAAGGACTCTACACGTTATTCACAGCAGCATCGCTCAGAAATTCCGTGCTACGGGACAGCGAGTTCAAGGATTCTGATTTCTCATCCGTCAAAAGCATCAAGAGCTCTTTTGAGAAGATTGACTTCTATGGCTCGTCTTTCATAGGTACCCTGCTCAAAGATTTTGATATGAGCCATGTTTTATTCAGCGCTTCCAATTTCTCAGAAAATCTTAAAGAGCTCAGAGACTGTTCCATCAATCTTGAGAGTGCATCATCGATTCTCAAAGGCCTTGGAATCGATTTAGACCTTGCGCAATGAATCATGGAACGAATCCCTTTGCTTTGAGTGATATGTATCCTGCCTCCGAAATGATGAGGTGATCAAGTACAGTTATACCTAGCAGCTGTCCACAGGAGATTACACGCTTTGTAAGCGTCACATCCTCCACACTGGCTTTAAGAACTCCTGATGGGTGGTTGTGGGCAAGTATTATCCCTGTGGCACGGCTTCTAACCGCGTTTGAGAATATCTCCCTCGGATGAGCGTAGGTCATGTTCACTGTTCCGATTGAGACTACTTCTGTGAATATGATCTCATGGGCTCCGTTTAAAGCCATCACTATGAGATTCTCCTGAGGTCGTGTCGCATAATGCCTGATTTCCGCATATGCGTCATCCGGCGTCTTTATCTGGCGCTCTTTACGTGTAGGCCATCTTCGTCCTATCTCTATCGCAGATACAATGATGCGTGCAGCCTGGTGCGTAATCTCTGGAATCGTGGTAAGATTCTCAATCCTGACCGTGCTCTCTTTATCGAGAATGCCCAAGACCCCTTCCACGGCTGCTTTCTCTTTAGCCTCCGGTATTTCGAACGGGGAGAGAATGTTTCTTACAAGATCCCTGTCGCTAAGCCCTTTTATGCCGAAATAGCTTATCCTGTCCCTTCTTTCTCTTTTTTCTTCTTCCTGCATGTCTTATGCCCTCCTACATATTAATGCGGAGAGAGTGCGATTTGTTAAATTGAGAGTCATGGTATGCTTTCGTTTATGATGTAGCTTAAACATTTGTTTCCAATGCCATTAACTTTTGTATTCAAATTTAAGATAATAATTACATGAAGCGATACAGGATAGGTGAGATAGCGAAGCTTACTGGAGTGACGGTGAGGACGCTCAGGTATTATGAGGAGGAGGGGCTTATAAGCTCTCACCGCTCAAGTGCCAGACAGCGTTATTACTCAGAAGAGGTCATAATCTACATAAGAAGGATCCTTGAGCTGAAAGCCCTTGGGTTCACGCTTGAGGAGATAAGGAAGATAATCGAGCTTAAGGCTGAGGATGAAAGCGGTAACAAGAGGAGGCTTGAGCTGCTTAGCGCATACCGCATGAAACTCTCCGAGAGCCTTGAGCACAGACGTAAGATAGATGAGCACATAGGGGAGCTAGAGTGGCACATAAGGCAGCTTGAAGGGGTTGAAGACAGCTTCCAGGAGTGCCCTGGAAGGCTTTGCGAGAACTGTCAGTACAAAGGTAAATGTACGTTCTTCAGAACAGACGGCGAAATGAGTTGAGAGCCTCAGCTATGACGAATTCCTCCCTCTTTATCGAAAACTTTCTTGAAAAATACATCGCCTCATATGTCAGATAGCCATCATATCCGATAGCTTCCAGAGCGGCTATCACATTCTTCCATTTTATGTTTCCCATGAAAGGGAAAAGGTGCTGATCCTCCCTCCCGTTGTTGTCATGAATATGAAGTCCTACGAGATTGGAGCCGTATGCCTTTATCTCCGCATCCGGGTCAAGGCCCATGATGTTGGCGTGTCCAGTATCGAAGAGCGCTTTAAGCCGCTTCGGATTGCTTTTGATGATTTCGTTTATTTCATCGCTTCTTGAGATCTCATTCCAGCTTTCCATGTTCTCTATCGCGATTGTGATATCCGTCTCCCTTAAGAGGCGTTCATAGCGTCTGATGTTCTCTTCGATATCGCATCCGTGGGGATGGACCACTATATGCGGGCATCCAAGCTCATATGCCCAGTTCATAGCCTTTATGATCTTCTCATCCCATGAGGAGAGAGGGGTGTTCTTGACTGGATATGGTGCGTGTGCCTGTATGTATGATAGTCCATGCTCCGCCTTCAGCTCTTTTAGACGTTTTATGTAGCTTGGCGCTCTTTCATCATTGAGACGGGATACTGGTCGCATCATCTCACAGAAATTAAGATCCAGATACCTTATGCCGTGAGCGGCATAGACAGCTATTAGCTCGTCCATGTCGCGATCGATATGCTCGGCATTGAAGGCTAGCAGGTTGGTATTTGTTGAGAATTCCCTAACCATTCTGTCGTGCGTACTCCATCAGGTTCGTGTTTATCATATCGGCCATTGAGGATACGGCTTCATCTATGCTCATTTCCCCTTCAAGCACGCTTGCTATAGTGCTCTGGAAAGAGTAGTAGACCTGGTAGGCTGATGGAATCCAGAGCCCCAGAACCTTCTCGCTTGAAGAGAGTGCCTGCTCAAGTGCTACCGAATAAAGCGGGTTCTCTTTTATGAATGCCTGCCATTCGGGGCTCTCGACTGTATTACGGTTTACTGGCATGTATCCCGTGCTTTCAGCCCAGTAGGCCTGGCTTGATGCGCTGATCATGAATTCAAGGACTTCTCTAACTTCTTCCGTATTGCTGAATGCTGCAAGACATCCTCCACCTATGTTAACCCCTCCGGTTGCGTCGCTATCTACCATCGGAACATATGCAACACCTACGTTAAAAAGTCCATCCGTGTTCTCAAGTACCGTTGTGAGGTTTGAGGAGGAGGCAAGCATGCTCGCGCACTGTTCTGCATAGAATGCATTAGAAACCCCGCTCGTAAGATTGTTCAGAGCTCCTGTATCATAAAGAGCTTTCCACTTTTCTAGAAAATTCCTGAATGTTCCGTTCTCATCGAAGAGCACCTTTGTTGAAACGCCGTCATGTCCGTTCCTGTTATCCGTAAGATATGTGCCGCCATTCTGGCTTCCGAGGAATGTTATGAGCTCATATGTAGTCGGAACTCCGGAGAAGGCGTAGACTCCCGTCTTCTCATGGATGATCGGGGCAGAGGAGATGAAATCATCAAGAGTCTTCGGAACTTCAACACCAGCTTCCTCGAAGAGATCCGCATTGTAGTAAAAGAGCAGACTGGATGCGTTGAAAGGAACCCCTATGTGACCTCTTTTGCTATCGTATGCGGCATATGCGCTCTCTATGAGCTCTGAAGTGTCTACTCCGAGCTCTTCAACTGTTACAAGGTATGGTGCATACATCATGTCAAGTCCTGCCGTAGCATCGAGCTGTGCGATATCAGGCAGACCGCTTCCCGCAAGGGATGCGGCATTGACGCTTGTAAGCACATCGTTCGCCTTCCCCTGATAGACGGCGTTGATCCTTATATTGTCATGGCTCTCATTGAATTGCTCCACAAGGCTCATGAACGCATCTTCGAGAATCCCGCTGTTGGAATGCCAGATTGTAACTGTTGTGACATCCTCCTCTTTTGCACCTGCAGAGAAAAGCAGGGTAGGAATTACGAGTAAAAGCATTATAAGTACGACTTTTCTCATGTTTGCACACCTCCTAGTAGCTCAGGCCATCGGCAAGAGCTTTAATTATGAATTTCCTCGTCGTGATGACGAGTATTACGAATGGAACAAGTATTATGAAAAGGGTTGCAAAGAGTGGTCCGAGCCTGCCGCTCTCCTGGTAGCCCATCAGGGATACTCCTATCTGGATCGTTCTCATTGCATTTTCATTTGTAACCAGAAGTGGCCAGAGGTATGAATTGAACGTGCTTATGAAGCTTTGCAGCATGATCGTAAGGATTATGCTCTTCGTAAGGGGGGCTATGATAGAACAGAGAATGGTCATATCCCTTGCTCCGTCCACTCTCGCAGCATCGTAAGAGTCCCTTGAGAGGCTTTTCATCGCTGTCATCAGCATTATCAGCTGTGTCGCACTGAAAAGACCTGTAATTATTATTCCAAGATAAGTGTTTATGAGATTCATCCTCGATACCGTTACATAGTTCTGGTATAAGAGCGAATCCTGAGGAATGAACGCACTGAGCAGAAGGAAAAAGAGAATAGCCTTCTTCCCTTTGAAAGAGAGGAATGAGAACGCATAGGATGAGAGTGTGACTATTACTGTTCGCATTACGGCTGCAAGGGTGGCTGTGAATACGCTGTTGAATGTGTAGCGGAGAAAACTGCTATGATTTACTGCCTTCTCATAGTTCTGCCAGAGAGGGGAAGTTGGAAAAAAGAGGGCGGGAGAGGTATTGAAATCCCTTGGTGAGAAGAGCGACATTGATGCCGTATAAAAGAGGGGAAATACGACTATGATGGCAAGAGCTATGGCAAAGAGCTTCTTAAGCATGTCTCCTCCTTCTCTGGATGATGGAGTAGAGGGCCAATAGAAGTGCAGAAAAGAGTACCATGATTGAGCTTATCGTGCTCTCTGCCGCCCTGTTTGAGCCTTTGAACGCCTCGATGTAGTAGTAGAACATCACGCTTTCCGTGCTCCTGTACGGACCGCCTTCAGTCATCAGCATGATCGGTGCTGATATCAGGAGAATGTCTTTTACCGCGAGGAATATTGTCATTATGAGCGTTGGAAGAATCTGTGGCAGTTCGATGAGGAAATAACGCTGCACCTCGTTCGCCCCGTCAATAAGGCTTGCCTCTATTATGTTCCTCTCTATCTTTCTGAATGCGCTCAGAAGGAGGATGTAATCCAGGGCGAAGTCCAGGAATACGCATAGTGCTATGATTGCAAAGAGTGCGCTCGTCCTGTCATTGAGCCATACTATGTCTAAGTGAAATATCCTGTTTATGATTGAGTTGGTAGGGCTGAAAATCTGCTTGAATATCAGGGCAAGAAGGGACATCGAGAATGCCATTGGTATTATGTATAGCGATCCAATGATTTCGTTTACTCTTTTTTCCCTTCTCACAAATGATGCTGCAGCAAGGGTCAGAATCGTGTTTGCAGGAACGAAGAAAAGCATCATCGTCAGAGTGTTCTTGACACTTGCGATGAAATACTCGTTTGTAAGGGTTGCCTTGTAATTGTCGAGAAAGACGAATGAAGTGAGCTCTCCTCTTTGATTCTGCAGAAAAAACGACGATACAAATGACTTCAGAAAGGGATAATAATAGAAGAGTGCTACCAAGATAACAGCGGGAAGCACGTAGAGATAAGCCCTTCTATCATTTTTGCCTTTCATAGCATGAAATATAATGATAATCGTGGGAAATAATCAAGAGAAAAAGCAAATAATTTATTATAATACAATAAGATATATTACGATATGAAATCTTACGTAAGCATTTTCTACGTAATGTTTTTACTATAAAACTTGAAAGAAAAAGGAGGTAGCGTGCACCACCTCCTATTGCTTCAGGCTTCCTTTCCGTACACTTCAAGCTGTACGAGTGCCGGGAACGGGGAAGGGTCATCGGCTTTAATTAGATCATGGAGGGTAAGGGAAGATATCTTCTTCTCCTTGATAGGGAAGATCTGCGGTCCATCAAATTTCTTCAGATTGAAATCGATGGTCTCTCCATCACTGAACGTGATGCTTGCCTTATCCCACCATGCGTCATGCGGGAAATCCGCTCTCGTATAGAATATGATCTTGTCGATTATGACGTCTCGTCCGAAATCGAGATTAAGCTCCGCTTTCGGATCGCGGTTTATACCCCAGCTGATAAATGGCCAGAATCCATGGTTGTTGCTGGCAATTATCCCGTCAATCGCATTACGGGAGGCGAAAACGCTTTCACCTCTTGTCTCGATATTTGCTTTTGTGTGAGGGAAGAACGTGGTGTTCTCATGGCTGTCATAAGGGTTGTATGCAAGGTTGCGGTAAGTGCTTTCACATTCATATGCTTTTCTTATGGCAAGATAATGCATCTCACCCTTGAATGCTGATGCGTTGTAGCAGTCATGCTTCTGTCCGAACGGGATGCTTAGCGTGTATTCCCCGCCCGGGCTGTAAATCACAGCTTGGCCGAGCGTGGCCTCAAGCTGAACCCTGTAAAAACCCTTCTCATCGGTTGTGACCCTTATCTGATCCCCCTCCTCATACTCCGCGTTATATACGAGATAGAGATTATCATCCCCGCACTTTGAAGCTACGGGATTGCCATTCTTCAAGATTTCGATTTTCATTGAAACTCCTTTCTCCTTGATGTAATTATCACACAGAAAAGGGCGTAATGCACATCATTTTTACATGTGTAGTAAGATTATTATGGGTTTGAGCTTTGTTCAATTGTGATGAGAAAATTAAAGGGTAACTCTTTCATAGAAAGACTTACTTTGAGTCGGGACAGAAAAAATCTCTATCATTCTCGTTGAAATCTCATTCATTTAGGGGTAAAATGAAGGAGATATTTTCTGGATGACGGAGAATTCCTATGAGAGAATTTGATTATGTCTCAACTCCTAAAAAACTTTTAACACCTGAAATTGTTCAGATGATGGGAAGTATTCATGAACATAAAGGGAAACAGGATCTTTTTCTCGAAGCAAACATTGATGAACTGAAAACATTATTGGAGGTCGCCTTCATTCAGAGTACTGGAGCTTCCAACAGGATTGAAGGCATATATACAAGTGATAATCGATTGAAAGAACTGGTTTATCAAAAAGCAGAGCCACGTAATCGTTCAGAACAGGAAATTGCAGGGTATCGAGAAGTACTTGCTACGATTCATGAAAGCTATGAGTATATCCAGTTGCTTCCTAATATCATTTTGCAACTTCATAGGGATTTGTACTCATATTCTCAGAAAAATGTCGGCGGAACTTACAAAAACGTTGATAATGTAATTACGGAGACAGATTCCCAAGGCAGGCAAAAAACAAGATTTATCCCTGTTCCTGCTTTCCAAACTCCTGAAGCTGTTGAAAACCTGTGTTCTAGTTTTATGGATGCATGGAATAAAGATCAGATAGATAAGATGATTCTTATTCCCATGTTTATCCTAGATTTTTTGTGTATTCATCCTTTTAATGACGGAAACGGACGTATGAGCAGACTGCTTACCCTGCTATTGTTTTACAAGGCTGGATACATCGTTGGAAAGTATATTAGTATTGAAATGCTGATTGAAAAAACAAAAGAAACTTATTATGAGGCACTGCAGGCGAGTTCCTCTGGATGGCATGAATGCAATAACAGCTATGAGCCTTTTGTAAAGTACTATTTGGGAATTATGCTGAAAGCCTATAATGAATTTGAAGATCGTGTAGAACATTTGAAGCACCGTAAACTTTCCAAACCGGAGCGAATTAAAGAATTGTTTGAAAAAAAAGTCGGAAAAGTCACAAAGAAAGAAATCATGGAATTATGTCCGGATATAAGCAAAGTCACTGTGGAACGCACTTTAACAGCCTTAGTGAAAAGTGGTTACATTGAAAAGGTTGGTGCAGGGCCTTCTACTGGCTATATCCGTACATAGAAATTTAAATTCAGGATTCTTTTAATCAGTTTGGCCTCTGAGCCCTCTCCTCATGCACTTATGAATATAGAGATTATCATCCCCTTGCAGGGATTGTCTTTTTTAAGATTTCGATTTTCTTTTGATCTCTTTTCTTATTGATGTAAATGGCGAAGGTATTTTTTTGCTCTTTTCTCTCCGCCTGGAACAAAGTAGCCATTCTTTTTCCATTCAAGAAGCTCTTTATATATGTTCTCGAACTCGATGGCAACTTTTCTTCCGTCGAATCTTTCCTTACTCAGCAGTGCATTCTTTTTCTTTTCCTCGACCTCTTCTGGATGCGATAGCACATAAGACAACTTATCTGCCAGATCATCAAAATCTCCGCCTTTGAAATACCATCCCTGATTTTCTTCTACTAGGGAGGTCATGTTATCAACATCGGCACATAGTACGGCGGATCCAGAGCAGAGGGCCTCAATTACGGTTATCGCCTGATTCTCAGAAAGGCTTGCAGTGACAAAGCAAAGTGTCTTATTCAGAAGTCTTGAGCCTATTATCTCCTCATTAGGAATGAGACCTGTGAAAAGCAACTCATGTTCTGTAAGTCCAAGCTCCTTTGCCAATGCTTTCAGCTCATGTTCAGCCGGACCCTGTCCTATGATTAGCAGCTTTGCATCGCTATGTTTTTCATGGCACTTTGCAAATGCCTTGAGCAGTACGTCCACAGCTTTCTCATATCCAAGCCTACCAATGAAAAGGAATGTCTTATTTCCTAAAAAGGATGAGGGAATCTGCGTAGGAATTGGAAGGTGAGTTCTTTCCGGATTGAATTCTGAAATGTCTATCCCGTTTGATACGAATCTGACATCCTTGTCAGGATTCTTTTCCTTAAGCTGTGCGCAAGTATGCCTGTTTGGTGCCGTTATGAGCCATGTGAGGCGGAAGAAAGGACGCAGTACCACGGTCCAGATCGCATCTGTGGCTGCATTTGCTAGGGCTGCAACTTTAAGAGCGTATTTAATGTATATAGGATTGTCGATTAACGTGTGGTGCGTGGCCACCACGGGGACGTGGAAACGTCTTGCCGCGTGATTGAGGGCAAGCCCCATCATCCACGGACTCGTATTATGTACGATATCAAAACGGTATTTCTTGAAATACTTCTGCAGATACCATCCATAGAACGGGAACAGTTTCAAGCCCTTATAAATCCATGCAGGGATGTTTTTCACGTGTATGATGTGTATCCCTTTCTCAATCGTGTTGGCTTTGAAATTATGATCTTTTGGCACAAAGAAATAAACCTCATGCCCCATATCTATTAGATTGTTGGCAAGGTTTATAGTCGCGGTGATAACCCCGTTCCTTTCGGGGTAAAACATGTCAAAACCAAAAGCAATTCTCATCCCGAACTAATTCTACTGATTATAAAAATATATTCAAGTGGGGATTCTGGCAATGAAAAAATGCAAAAGCCTATCTAATTACTGTTTATAAATAAGACGTAAGAAAAAGAAAAACGGCAAATGCCGTTAAAAAAAAGAAGTCGGGCAAGCGGGAATTGAACCCGCGACCTTCTGGTCCCGAACCAGACGCGCTAGCCCCTGCGCTACTGCCCGAATATCGCTCTGATTAAAATATCATAGAATCGAAAACACTTCAATGCCTTTCTCTCTTATATTCATTAGCATCGTTTATAACCATCCTGGCTAGAGAGGTGGCATCGAACTTGATGGGAATGCGATCGAAGTTCTTATCCATTTCATCAAGAATTTCAGGGTTTTCGGTCAGATTTTTTATTATTTCTATCTGTTTCTCTGGATTTCGGTTACAGTTCCATCCCACATGATATTTCTCTACATAATCGGCTGAGCTCATTACCGTGTAAACCAGTTCCGTAATCAGGAACGGCCTTCTGGCGTAGAATGCCTCGAGAAGAGTATTGATTCCGGATCTTCCCACGATTATATCTGAGGCCGCAAGGTATTCATTAACGTTTTCGATGAAGCCCGGGCAGAAAAGGCTTATGTTATCAGGCAGATTCTTCTTAATTTCATCTATTCTTCTTTTCATTTCATCATCAAGTCCTCCAATGATGACGACCTGTATCCTGTCTTTGAAGTCTCTCAGCTCCCTTATTATCTCGATTGACCCAAGTCCTTCTCCCCCTAAGTTGAACTGCATCGTGAATACATCCTCTTTCAGACCTAGAAGTTTTCTTGCCTCGCTCTTTGTAAGTTTTTGTCCTTCTTTGACTCTTTGCTGAAGAGGAAATGGAGACAGTACCACTTTGTCCGGTTCCATTCCCATCTTTATGACTTTCTCTCTCCCTTCCTCCGTTGAGATGTAGAATCTTCTGAGCTTATTTGTTATTGAGGCTATCGGTGCGGAGAATACATCTGTTGCGAAATAGTAGACGGGAATCTCTATATTGTTTGCATCAAGCATTTCAGAAATAACGGTTCCCGCATATGGGTGCGTGGTGAAGAAAAGATCTGGCTTTACCTCTTCAACATATGAGAGGAGTTTCTCTGAACGATGTGATATGCCGTAATTTATTGCCATCTGCATACCGTTTGAACTGTCATTGCGACTGCTTATTTTGTTCTCAATTTTAGAATTACGCAGCATGGTTCTCCAGAAAAGCTTGTTTATCCTGCCAAGCCATCTGACATCAAGAAAGTCGAAAAATTCCTCAAGACGGGCGTCATATCCCATCCTTTCAAATTCTGTTTTCACAGTACAGGCGGGAACATAATGTCCCTTTCCACCATCCACATATACACATACGCATGTCATAAGCGCAACAGATCAACTCCCAAATTTCTTATCAATATATTCTTTCATGAAACAAAAGAGTAGGCAAGCGGATAATTTCTCCACAATACTCTACAGAAAACGGATTGCATATATCTTATATTTGGCTCTGTTTTCCTATATACTTGTACATTACTATGGATGAAGATATAAGCAAACTACCGTTTTTTACCAGGGTATTCTTTCATATAATAAAATTCGTTACGAGATTCAGCATTCCTGTTCTCATTGTCATATTTCTTTTAACCGCTTTCATTGCTACCAGACTTGTAAGTCTCAAGATAGACGCGGATGTTAATTCATTTGCCTCCGGGGTAGAGCAGAACCCGTATGTGGAGACCCCTTCAGAGAAACCATCCGGTGAGCCGTTGAAATATATCACAACGGCAGATGAGGGTGTCGGTGATGAGCATTATGGCTATACGGAGCGGCCGGAGAGCGAGAGACTCCATGCTGATGTTCCTGAGAATCTCAGGACGGGAATCAAAGCAGGGGAGTATCCTGATGAGTACACCGTGCTCTTTACTTCCGATCTTCTCTATGAGCCGGAGGTGCTTGATCTCATAGAATCGGTAAAAAATGATATCTCATCCCTTGATTTTGTCGGCCCATGCCTTTCCGCATTTGATTTTGTTACCGCAGAGCGCGTCGGTTCCAGAATCGCTGTCGTTCCGATGAGCCCCGTAAATGCAGGGGAGAGCTGGGATAGCGAGAGTGCGGAGATTTTCAGAACAAGGCTTGAGAATGACAAGGTTGCAAGGGGCTATCTCTATAGTGATGACTGCAATTCGATACTGCTATATTGGAGAACCACACATTATACAGCGGAAGAGCTTGAACTGCTTAATGCGATGGTCGATCCACTTAGAGACTACGGCAGGGTGTGCATAAACGGTGGCGGAGTCATTGCCGACAGAGTATCTTACTACATAAGCAGGGATCTCGGGGTTCTCCTTGTTCTCTGTTTCATAATAATACTCATCACTTATTACCTCTCGTTCAGAAGCAAGAGAAGTGTGCTTGTTCCTGCATCGATGTCTCTTATGGGAATCGTATGGACGCTTGGAACGATGGCCCTTATGGGTTATAAGATGACGATTATCTCCATTCTGACTCCATGTCTTGTCCTTACGCTCGGTTCTTCGTATTCGATTCATATGATGAGTGAGTATTTTGCGGAGGCCAAATACCATGATAAGACACGTCTTAATATCGCATATGCCAAGATTACGAAGACGATTCTCTCTGCTGCGATGACAACGATTGTAGGCTTTGTCTCGATGCTTATCTGCCGTACACCTCAGCTCAGGGAGTTCGGAGTATCTGTCTCGATTGGTGTCGCATACTGCGCGGTTCTCGCAATCGTATATCTTCCTGCAATCCTCTCGATACAGCGCTATCCATCGGATCAGAAGTTCAGGAAGATTGAGCGTGGCATCATAAATAAATTCGTAGATTTCATTCTGAAAGTCATATTTAAATATTGGCTTATTGTTCTGATCGTGGTGGTTCTTATTGTTGCCGGCTTCATCTATGCAAAGGACCGAGTCGATTACAATGCAAACTATATGGAGTACTTCCCGCAAGGGGATGATTTCATAAAGGACTCGCTATATTTTGCAAGAAAGATGGGAGGAACCGCTCCTTACTACATGACGATAAGAGCACCGGAGGACGAGGAGGGCTTCTTCCTGAAGCCGGAGAACCTTAAAAAGGTATATGAGTTTGAAGAGACGGTTATGGCGTCCTGCACCGATATCGTTCAGTCACTCTCATTCAGCCAGTACGTGAGCTTCCTCAATTACGTGTACACGGGAGAGGAGGGGATTCCATCGAATGCAGGGCTGATGAATCTTCTCTACCGTCTTCTCATGCAGATGGAGTCTCAGATCGGATCGGATGTGCTTTCAACCATGATAAACGATGATGCGACCGAGATAACCCTTTCGATGCGCAACTATGACTCCTGGGATCAGGATCTGACAACGACTGCAAGTGCTGCAAGGGTTGAGGAGACTCTCAGCTATTACAGATATCTTCTTCCTGAGGGAACGAGCTCAAGAATCCATTGCACCTCATCCGATATGGTTAAGGTGAGCGACATGATGATCCGCGATCAGAATATGGCGACCATCATATCATCTATTGGAATCATCATAATAGCGACATTCACTCTGACATCGTTCTTCAGAGGCCTTGCGGCAATCATACCGGTCGTTATCGGTATAATGTTCAACTATATTTTCATGCTTGCATTCGGCATTCCTTTCGATCTTGTGACAATCGGATTCTCGTCAGTTACGATTGGTGCAGGAATTGATGACGCTCTTCATTTCCTTCTGCGCTACCGTCTGCATAAGAGGGAGAATCCCAGAATTGGAATTGATGAGCTTATAACAGTGACCATGAAAGAGACAGGACGTCCGATAATCCTGACTTCCCTTGCTGTGGATGCGGGGCTCATCGTACTTGTATTCGCCTCTTATACGCCAATACGCTATTACGGAATGCTCATGGTTGTTTCCCTTACAGTTGCAATGCTATCAACACTCTTCATCCTTCCTGTAGTGATGCTACTCTCAGGAAGACTCAAGGAGAGGATACAAGGCAGAAAGAAAATTAACTAAGGAATAAATGACGGAAGGATATTGAACTTTTTGATATTCTTCCGTTTTATTAATGCTCACCATGCATGGCAATGAATGATCTTGCGGTCATAATCTGCTCATGCTGTGGAAAATGCTTCAGATTTCCTGTAACGAGGATTGCATCATCTTCAGAGAGCAGGTCATCAAGGAAAGGTCTGTCTTTGTCATCAGGAAGTTCCAAGTCGGAAACTGCTGGATTTGCCAGAATCGACCTCTTTTTGATTTCTTCAAGAAGTTCAGATACACTATCCTCAGGGAAATTGAATTTTCTTCGTCTGAGGACTTCTCCATATTCCCTGAAGATGTCATCCGTGAGAACGGGGATAACTAGACCGGCGAAAACCATTGCAAGAATTCTAACCGTTGCGGAATCCTCATTGCTTGAGAGAAGTGCGGAGACAAGGACATTCGTGTCAATTACGACCTTTCTCATCATTTTCATAGCCCTTCCCTGGCCTGCCTTATCTCCTCGTCGATTTCATTTATATCCATATCTTGAAGTCCGTTTCTTTTCGCAGATGCACGCAGTGCCCTGAATGCTTTCATGCCTTTGTTTTCTGATCGGATTTCGAATGGTATGCACCGTTCTCTTACGACGGCTTTTGCAAAGACATTTATGGCTGTTGTAGAAGACATCCCAAAATCCTCGCAGATTGAATCGAAAGCCTTCTTGAGATCACTGTCCATCCTAATACTGTATGTAGTCTGTGCCATTTATGGCCTCCTAATGGAAATTATATTACAAATTATATAAAAATCAATAAATTCCTAGCAATATAGACAATCTCAGCATGTAAGTATCCCTTTTTAATTGGAGATTGTTAACTCTGATTAGACGTCAAGTAGTGTTGGGCTCATCGTACTTATATTCGCTTACTATACGGCTATCCGTTACTATGTAATGCTTATGGTTGTTTCCCTTACAGTTGCAATGCTATCAACACTCTTCATCCTTCCTGTAGTAATGCTACTTTCAGGACGGCTCAAGGAGAGGGGACAAGGCAGCAAGAAAATTAGCTAAAGAATAAAGAACGGAAGGATATTAATCTCTTTTGATATTCTTCCGTTTTATTTTCACATTTTTCTTTTCTGTTGTGTTATTCTTCTGTTATGCTGAGTGTGAAAGAAGTTTCTAAAAAGTGGAATTTGACGGAGAGAAGGGTTGCAGCCCTTTGTAAGAGTGGAAAAATAGATGGGGCCGTGAAGGTAGGGCACATGTGGCAGATTCCAGGAAATGTTGAGAAACCATCCGATGGAAGAGTCAGGAAAGGTTTATATATAAAAAAGGGAGAGAAGCTGCGACTTCCTATCGGCATCGTTGACTATAAGGAAACAATTTCAAATCATTACTACTATGTGGATAAGACACTGCTGATAAGGGATTTCATTGATGAGCTCCCAAAGGTGGTGCTTTTCACCCGTCCACGCCGCTTTGGTAAGACTCTTACCATGAATATGCTGAAGACTTACTTTGAAAAAAGTGATGAGGATACTTCCATTTATTTCAGAAAGCAAGCAATATGGCAGTGCGGAAAGAAATATAGGGATCTGCAAGGCAGATTTCCTGTGATTTATCTTTCTTTTAAGGATATCAAGAAACAGTCATGGGAAGATACTTTTGAAGGATTGAGAAACCTTATTAGCGCGGAATTCATCCGACATAAGGAACTTGATACCAGTGATAAGATAGAACAGAAAGATCTTTATAGACGTATTGCGGGAAGAAAGGGTAGCCTGGATGATTACGAAATGTCCCTTAAGATTCTCTCTGCGATGCTGAGGGAGCATCATGGCGTTTCTCCAATGATTATCATTGATGAGTATGATGTTCCAATACAGCAAGGGTATTTCAGTGGCTTTTATAATGATGTCATTCTTTTTATGCGCAATCTTTTCTCCGGGGCATTCAAAGATAATGAGAATCTCTCATATGGCTTCCTTACAGGCATTCTCCGTGTTGCGAAGGAGAGCATATTCAGCGGACTGAACAATCTAACAATCTCATCCGTTCTGGATGAAAGGTATAACAGCTATTTTGGCTTTACAGCAGACGAAGTGAAGAAGATGGCTGCTTATTATGGAGATGTTAATAAGTATGATGAGATATGTTCTTGGTACGACGGGTATGATTTTGGAGGAAAAGAGATTTTCAATCCATGGTCAGTGATTAATTATTTCTCAAATGGGTGTAGAGCTCAAGCATACTGGCAATCCACCGGTAGTAATGAGATTATCGGAGATATATTGGAAAATGCGGATACTGAGGTAATTGATAACCTAACTAAGCTGATGAGGGGCGGC
The DNA here is from genome assembly GCA_944389025.1 of uncultured Spirochaetaceae bacterium. Taxonomy (GTDB): domain Bacteria; phylum Spirochaetota; class Spirochaetia; order Sphaerochaetales; family Sphaerochaetaceae; genus Ornithospirochaeta. The sequence goes on along the minus strand of CALXKU010000023.1, from coordinate 932 downwards.
TCTCTTTCAACATATGTCGATACCGGAGTGATTTATCCTGAAGTGAAAAGAAATCCTTTCACAATATACAGCTTTCTTCTCATGGCGGGCTATCTTAAGGCGAAAGATGTCAGTATTTCCAATACTGGAGATTACGTATGTAGCGTCTCTATTCCTAACAGGGAAATCTCATATGTGTACAATAAGGAAATTCTTCAACGCCTTGATCCGATCATTCCCGCAGGAATTGCTGCGGGGATTCAGACATCGCTCCATAATGGGGATGTGAGAACACTCAAATCGATTCTATTAAAGTTGCTATATCATTCTGTAAGTTATTATGATACGGCAAAGGAAAGTTTTTACCATGGATTCATGCTTGGACTTTGTGTTCTGATGGGGCAGTATTTCGTGTCCTCGAATAGGGAATCGGGTAATGGAAGATTCGATATTCTTCTTACTCCAAGGACGAGGACTTTGCCTGGAATAATAATTGAGCTCAAGGCGGCAGATAAAGGAGACGCTCTTGCAGAACTTGCTTCAAAAGCTGTCCAGCAGATAAAAGAGAAAAAGTATTATTATGAATTGGAAGCAAAAGCTATAACACGGGTTATGATGTATGGTGTTGTCTTTTGCGGTAAGGATGTTGAAATCGCATTTGATGAGCTTGAAAACTGACTGCTTCCACATGCAATCAAATGGAAGCAGTCAGTATTGGCATGGTGCGAATGGGACAGGAAATAGCAATTTCATTTGATTCTTGGCTTAGTCAACTATAGGATATCACATAGGATGAAGACAATCAGGTATAAAAAGATGCTTATAAAGATACATTCCCTTTACGCACTCTGTGTAGGATGGCTTTCCGGCTATTTCCCCTGCATTCCCATTTCTAAACTAGGATTTCCTTCAAAGTCTTCTCCACCTCTGCTGGCTTGACCTTCAACAACGAG
>CALXKU010000022.1 GCA_944389025.1 uncultured Spirochaetaceae bacterium | reverse complement strand
CATGGGCGGATTTGATTTCCCATTCATCCCCATTATGGATTGATGACTATTTACCCACCAGAAATAGCGAATAACCAATTTTTGATATCAAGAATCAAATTTTTGATTGGATTTTCCGCATTTTTGATAGAAAAAGACCAAATTTGATACACAATCCAGCGGAAGCTAATTTGTATATACACAAATTCTAAAATGTGATGTATGTTATAAATGAAAGTGCCCACCAAGGTTAAGGCTATGCCTCCTCAAATCGGTGGGCCAGTCACATTATTAAAAAAACCAGTAAGAAGACACCATCTTCTGAACGCAATGAAAGATTGTGATGAATTGCGTAGAATCTCTAGATTCTATATATATCAATTACACCGATGACCGTGATATAAAAAGTGCGAAAACACTGCTACTTGCAGGAAGACATGAAACATCCTGCACCTGTCTGGAAGGGACACGTACTCCGGAGGAGCGGAAGTTAGACTTCTCCGCCTCGTATGAGGCATGGAAGCTTTCTGCTAAGAGACCGGAAGCTCCATCCTCTATGCGTTAACGTAGGATGGAGTACTTCACATAAGATATTATCTAAGCTGAATCAGATATGTTTCCTGCTTATTTTCTTATAAAAGTTCTTCATGAACATCTGACGAGTAAGGAAGAAATCCTTTTCAGATTTTGTTGGTCTATGTTCATCCCATCTGATCTTTGATTGTTCAAGAGTACATATAAAATCAGCAACCTGCATAAGCCTGTAATCTTTCTAATGCGCTGTACGGAAATCCATACTACTTCCAAATATCTTTCCAAATGTATCTCTGAGAATCTTACTTATGATGGACTGACCACAGTCATAATACACGGTGATTTTTCCAAAGCTTTGAAAGCATTCGAGATTATCTTCGATAAAGTTCCTTATCTGATGTCTGAAAGCTTCCTCTATTCGCTTATCTTCCTGATAGAAGGTCTTCGTAACAGAAAAAGATATATAAGTAATTGGAAGCTGTTCCACAAATCTGGAAAATATCCTGAAGATGTACATCCTGTCTGTCATAAGAAGATCTTCAAATGGCTCATCTTGTCTTATAAGAGGTGATGTATGAATAAAAGGAACATTACAGTTTATATCTGAAAGTCTCTTGTTTAAGAATTGAAGTTCCGAGGAGATATCATCATTCTGATTATGGAAAACCATAGTGAGACAATGTAGGATTCTGCCTGTTAGAAAGATTCAGATTACCGCTTTCATCGATATGGATTGACAGTACAGACAATACAAGCCCCTTACAAAGAAAATTGCCGGAGGCAGCCTCCGGCTTTTCGGCGGGGAACTCGCCCCTGTTCGGCTTGGTGTCCGACCTGTCTATAATATAGCATGAAAACAGATTTTGAAAAAGTTATTCTTGTTTTCTGAATATTACAATCAACTTTTTAATTTTGTACCAGCTGTAATGCCTTTTGCTCTATAAACACAGCGTCTATCATCTCCCACTGCTTAACCATTTTTTTGAATGTCTTCATCAGACCAGATAGGCAATATTGTATTTGCAAAAGCTATGTAAAATAAAAAACCCCACTGCCCTATTTCATTTAATTCCCTGCTGTTCCTTAAAGTTCCATATACCAAGTAATTAAGTGTAGATTTCAGATAATTGGAATCCCTAATATTCCCTATTGTTCCAAGGGTTCTATCTAAAATATGGTCCAATCTTTTCAGCTTCGAATTTCATAAAGATACTCTCTACATAGATATCAGCTCCTTTAGCTTCTTAAATTCCAAGCTCTCTACTGAAGCCTTCTCTTTTTGCCTTTCTGTAAAAGGTAGCAGGAGTCATTCCTAGTTTCTTCTGAGCAACCCTGGCTGTTATCTCCCCATTCTTCCAAAGGGCAATAGTCTCCTTCCAATTATCAGGGATAGCTACAGGCTTCCTTCCCTTATACTTTCCCTCTGCCTTAGCTATAGCTATTCCTTCTTTCTGTCTCTGCAGAGTACATTCCCTCTCAAACTGAGCAAGCCCTGCAAAGATTGTAAGCATGAGCTTACCCTGAGGGGTTGAGGTATCTATATTCTCCTTAAGGGAGACAAAGGCTACACTCTTCTTCTCAAGCTCCTCAACGATAGATAGAAGGTCTTTAGTATTCCTAGCAAGCCTTGAATAGGATTCAACCACAAGAATGTCTCCCTCCCTAACATAATCAAGCATAGCCTTGAGCTGAGGACGATCCATGCTCTTCCCTGAAATCTTCTCTATAAAGGTTTTCTCAACTCCCTGAGACTTCATAGCTTCTTCCTGTCTGGCTGTGTTCTGCTCCTCTGTGGATACTCTAATATAAGCTACTTTCATATCTCCTCCTGTTTTTGGTCCTGGGACCATATCTCAAGAAGAAATAGTCTGTCAATAAGGTCTGTTTTGTTTTTGATAGAGGTTTGAATCAGGAAACAACCCTATTGAGACAGGAATCCTTAACTTTCTGGAATATCAATAGAGTGTACCCTAATAATACAATCCTGAAAGGTCTCAACCCCGCTGATTCTTATTCAGACTTGCTCTCATAGAGTCTGTCTCTGAGTATATCCAAAGGAGTCTTTCCTTCTGCATTCTTCATGGTTATAAGCTCCTTAGGAAGATAGCCCATGTCATACACAATATCATCAAGGGTAATCTTCCAATCCCCTCCAAGCAGTATATGGAGTACATTGTTTCCCTCCGCATCAATACAGAAAGGTATTGCTCCCATCCTTGTAAGAATTTCAAGGCATTCAGGATATTCAGTCCTTGCAAGATAATACAACGCTGTTCTTCCTTCATTGTCTCTTGCATTAAGTTCCATAGGAGAAGTCACCAGAACAGGATAGAGATAAGGCTCAAAGTGTCTGTTCTTTATTGCCCTTATGAGGATTGTCCGGCCAAACTCATCTCGCTTATCCCCATATGAAGGATGCATGATGGCTTTCAGGATATCCTCCTCTTCTTCGTCAACTTTTTCCATGAAGGAGAAGAATCCCTCGAAGGCCTCATAAGCTTCATCCGTTCCGGGGATGAGTATATTCCTTTCAAAGAGCTTATTGAGAAGACTCATATTATGCTTCGGATAATGCTTTATCTCCTTGAAATCATTTTCATCTGCAATCTCTGCTAGGATATCGAATCCATCTTCATTATCACTAAGTACAGCTATTCTCAGATACCATCCTACATTCTCTTTATCAAACAAAGGTGAATTGATGAAAGTCTTCAATGCACCCGTAAGTTCTTGGTATTGAGCAATCTTAGCTATGAGAAGGTCTATATCCTTCCCATTGTAGTTGTAGTTGACAGATTCATTCTCAAGGAATACTGCAAACTCGGAAAGCCAATTGTCCAGATAAGAGAAGAAGCAAGGCTTATATATATCCTCAGTCTCCATATTGAAAGGAACTCTGAAACCAGAGTAGCTTGTTTTCATGACCTCAAGATAATAGCAGACTGAATACACGAAATAAGTAATAGCTTTTTCTTTATCTGCACCATTATCTTTCATTATCAGATTGATGCTATCTTCAGGGCTTCCATTCCAAGGGAGAATGTCAGGATGGTACGGAAGTTTGTATCCGTTTTCAACAAGAATCCTGATGATCTTGGAAGAGGCCATTTCCCTGATTGCAAAATATGTTGGATACCTATCCTCTCCCCAGTATCCTTCATCTGTGGGTAACTTCCCCATGCAGGCTTCAAGGAGCATGGTATTGTCGCTTCGGATTGAGGCATAGATCGCTTCCTTGAGTTCTCTTTCCGAGAGATTCCTTGTTTTCATCTGTTCAAGATAACAATCAGCAATCGCATTATTCATTTCCTATTACCCCCTCTCAGTCTATCGCCCAACCATCATCGACCATGGCTTTTAAGCTCCTATATGCTGTCAAGAATCCCATTCCATCCCGATTGAGAAGCACTATCGGATACTCTCTGTATGACTTGGGGACCATCTTATTGAGAAACTCTTCAGGTAAAGCATCCTTATTGTAGCCAACCGCATATAGGCATGGCTTCTGACTTTTCAGGAACGTTGAACCGCCTTCACTGAAATGCTCAAGCGTATAATCTCTTAGCTCTTTTGACCACATATTCTATCCTCCCTTCTTATGAAGTCATTAAGTTCAATCATTGTCATCCAGTTGATTCCTTTCGGAAGCTTCTTGATATGGAACCACTGTATCTCATCAGATTCCCAATTCTTTTTAGGAATAACTTTAGAACCTGACTCAGAGGCATAGACAGCATAGGTGAAAAGAGGAAGCCTGTATGTCCTGATAAGACTAGCTTCTCTGACCTGTATTCCAGTCTCCTCCAACGTCTCCCTTATAGCTGTATCAAGAAGACTTTTATCCTTAACAGGGGAATACCCTCCACCGGGAATAGCCCATGTGTGGTTATCAGATCTTTTCTCTAGCAGTACGGACAGCCTATCACCATCCTTATGGAACAGGATCATACCAGCTCCCTTATAGCTTCTCATGCCCATATCACTATTATATTATAGCGTGTAACACGTCTATTGTTTATTATCAATCGATAGGGATTGAGATACTTTCAAGGTTATTATTCTCGGAATAGAATCGGAACGTGAATTCCTCCTCTCCGTTGTTCCTATCAACAATGATGTATCTAGGTTGCTTATGATTACGGGACTTGCCCCCTCATAAACTTTCTATATAGGCTTTATGATTGGGTATTTAAGAACCGGAGCAATATTTCAAGGAAATCGTTTATTCATAATCATGAATAGCTTACTGAAACCTTATATTATGCTGGAATCTAGTGGATAACATGAATTATCCGTCTATAGCCTTATCAACGAGCTTATGAAGAATCGATCTGAGTTCTTCTCTTGACTCTATAGCACTCAGTGGGTAATCAGCTTCTGAATCATAGAACAACTGCTGTACAGGAATATCAAGAGCTAATGCTATCTTCTCTATAGTGGTCAGGGTAGGATTCCTACGTCCAACCTCTATGTCTCCTATGATGCTTGGTGATAAATCCGCCAATTCCGATAGCTTTATCTGTGATAACCCACGGGCAGTCCTTATTGCTTTCAGGTTCTCTATGAATATCTCCTTCGCCAATCTCATAAAGTTAATTTTAGCTGTCAGCAAATGGAAGCAATACCATACTATAGCCGGAATAACGTCTATAATTTGGGTATATATCTTTTTTTCTCCATAGAAATTACTGATTTTGAATTTATATGCCTAATAGCAGTAATAAGACTCAGACAGCACACCTCCTAATTTATCTTAGTAAATCTTGAAATCATGTGAGGGAACACCTCAACAGAGAAAGAGCCTTTCTCGTTTTACTATACTTTAGCGTGTATATACGCTATAATTTGGCAAAAAAACTTTACATCTGGTTTGGCTGGATTCATAGCAAAAAGTCTCTTCTGGCAGCAGTCATGCTTGATTCCTGCCATCAAGGAGGTATATTTGGCACTGCAACGACAGCTTAATCAGGCTAAGGCTAACAAAGAGGATGAATTCTACACGCAATATGCTGATATTCAGAATGAGGTTAATGCCTATGTAGATTTCAACCCCGATGTATTCAGGGATAAAACAATATTGCTTCCGTGTGACGATCCAGAATGGTCGAATTTCACTAAATTCTTTGCTCAGAACTTTGACAGATTCGGATTAAAGAAGCTGATAAGCACTTCATTTGCTCCTGAAAGCAAGAAGTATATGGACTATCAGCCTTCTTTGTTTGAGCAGGAAAGCCCGATATTCGATGAGGATATGTCCAAGACACATGGAAAGATCTTCACTCTTGAGAAGGATTCTTCTGATAATAGAAGAGACCTAGCTGATCTCAAATGGAATTATCTTGATGGTACTGGTGATTTCAGATCAAGAGAGGTATGCAAGCTGAGGGATGAGGCTGACTTCATCATAACAAATCCGCCATTCAGTCTTTTCAGAGATTTCCTGCAATGGATTCTCGAAGCGGATAAGAAGTTCCTGATTATCGGGAATCAGAACGCAATAACCTATAAAGAAGTATTTCCATTGCTAAAGGAAAATAAGATATGGCTTGGCAAGAAGTCTGGAGATATGGCTTTTACTGTTCCTTCATATTATGAACCTCGCTCAACACGTTTCTGGGTAGATGAGACAGGGCAAAAATGGAGGAGCATGGGAAATATATGCTGGTTTACCAACATAGACTTAGCAAAGCGTCATGAATATCTATCCCTTATGACAATGGCTGATAATCTGAAGTACAGCAAACATAAGGAAATAAAAGAACAAGGCTATCTGAAATACGATAACTACGATGCTATAGAAGTTCCTTATACAGATGCTATTCCTTCTGATTATGAAGGAGTTATGGGTGTCCCGATTACATTCATGGATAAATATAGTCCCGAACAGTTTAATATAGTTGGTCTAACGGCTGGAAATATAAGAGGTTTGGCTGGTCTTGAATCAAAAACAGGTAAAGATGGGCCATATATTGGAGGGAAACTTAAATATGGCCGCATATTCATACAACAAAGAAGGAGGTATAAATGAAAACAACACTTCTAACTAACGTTACTGTAAAAGATATATGCGAAGGTTTCCATTACGATGAAACTGAAGGAAAAGGATTGTACGGATGGAAAGGTAAACTCACTATTCAACCTGAATACCAAAGGAACTACATCTATGCTAATGGCCAGAAGGATGTTGCTGTAATTGAATCTCTTATCAAGGGTTATCCCATAGGGCTTATATATTTCAATGAACCAAGTCCAGGAAGATATGAGGTTCTTGACGGACAGCAGAGAATCACAAGTATTGGACGTTATATTGAAGGACTGTTTGCCATCATGGATACAAACAATGTACCTCAGTATTTCTCCAGTCTTCCACAGAATCTTCAACAGAAGATAAATGACACCCCGCTCCTCATTTATACCTGCCAAGGGACAGAACAAGAGATAAAGGAATGGTTTAAAACTATAAATATAGCTGGTGTTCCCCTTAATGAGCAGGAACTTCTTAATGCCATATACTCTGGCCCCTTCGTGACATTGGCCAAGAAAGAGTTCAGCAACTCACAGAATTCCAATGTACAGAAATGGAGGGCTTATATCAGAGGCAGTGCAAACAGACAAGATTATCTAGCTACAGCTCTTGAATGGGTAAGCAAAGGCAATGTTAGTGATTATATGTCACAGCATCGAATGGATACCGATATCAATGAGCTTAAGAGATATTTCAATTCTGTGCTTGGATGGGCAGATTCTGTGTTCAAGGGCATCAAGGATGAAATGCAAGGACTTGAATGGGGCAGATTATATGAGCAATATCATACCACCCCATACAACAGAGATGAAGTATGGGATAAGGTAGAAGAGCTTTATGCAGATCCTTGTGTACATAAGAAGTCGGGAATCTTTGAATATGTCCTAGGAGGATGCAGGATTGAAGATAGCAAACTTCTTGAAATCAGAGTTTTCAGTGATGCTGTCATCAAATCCGTCTATACAGTACAGACAAAAGAAGCAGAAGCCCAAGGAATATCCAACTGCCCTATGTGTGTGCAATTCGGCAGTCCGTCTACAAAGATCCGAATATACAAGCTCAAGGAAATGGATGCAGATCATGTAACAGCGTGGAGTAAAGGAGGAGCTACTGATATCTCCAACTGCCAGATGCTATGCAAGTTCCACAATAGGTCGAAAGGAAACAAATAGGAGAAATTTATGGGAAAAACTGATCTAGTTTCATTTGAGCAGGTTTTTGAAAAGAAAGGCAATCTCTCACTCATAGAAGCAGAGCCTTCTGTAGGAAAGACAGCACTAGGGATTCACTTCCTTCTCGCTTCTGTAGAGAAGGATGAGCAAGCCATCTATCTCTCCTTTGAGTTTGATGAGGAGAAGCTAAGGAAGAGGATTCTTTCTGTTGTCTCCCAGATAGAATTAAGGAAAATAGAGAAAGATAACCTTTCAGAGGAAGAAAGTAAAAAGATTGCTGAAACTAAGGCTGATTTAGCTCTCTATCGCTTTACAATAGAAGATATGATAACTCCTTCCTTATCTGAGGTAATAGCCCTTATAGAGAAGATACATAATGAAGGCAAGGCAGAAGTAGTCATCATCGATTATCTGGAGCTTATAAAGGATGAAGGAAAGGATATCATAAAGGAACTGAAAGCCCTTGCAGAAAGGTTAGAAATAGCGGTAATAGCCCTACAACCGATTCCAAGGGGAAGTGGAGAGGTAATTATAGATAGTCCTTTCATAGATAACTTCTACTGTCTGAAAAGGAAAAGGGATAGCAATGAGGCAAGGCTTGTAAACCTGAAGGATAAGAAAGATATAAAGCTTTCATATGATCCAAAGACAACAAGGTTCAGGTTTGAAAGGTAAAGCCCTTATCAACAGAAGGCTATAGGCTATACCAAGGCTTATAGCCTTTATTCATACACCTAGCTTCCTCTCAGAGGTTGTTTCCTGAGTCACCAAGAGGTCCTATTAGCAATCTTGTATAGATTTAAAGGATAGCCTATAGCCCCTTGATTTAAGAGTAAGCCTAAGAATGTTTAGAGGGATAGGGAAGCCTCTCTGGATTAAGAGCTAAGAGATTTAGGGAAGATAAGCTAATCAGGAGGATTAAGACAGTGAGAAGGGACTCATAATAAGTTAACTCCCTTAACTCTGAAAACAAGACTCACTATACCTCTATCTCCTCTTCAGAGACTATTTCCTGAGCCATCAGGAGGTCCTGTTAGCAATCTGGTATGGATTCCCCAGAATGAATAGAGGATAGCCTAGAACACTTGTTTTAAGAATAAGGTTAAGAAAATAAGAAGGACTCTCTGAAACAAGCAGATAAGGGATTAAGAGAGATAAGATAATCAGGAGTTTTAAGATAAGAAGATAGAGCTCTTATAAGTTTTATTTCCCTTAATTCAGAAGATATAACTTACATGAATCCTAGTTTCCCCTCTAAGGCTATTTACTGGGGCTCTAGGAGCTTCCTTGACAACAAGAGTATAAAAACCTGCAAGGCTATCAGCCTAGCCCCAGGCTTTATTTAATAATCTAATTCCTGAAAGTTAAGAGAGTTATCAGATAATAAGCCTCCTATAAAATCTAAGAAGAACAAGTCTCAGCTAAAAACTCTATTTATTAATAAATATACCGATATTGGTCTCTTATAAAAGAAATTAATACAAAATTCGTATAATATAAACATGAAGGAATTTGAAACCATAAACTACAATTCATATAGGATTGGAGAAGACAGAATAACTAAAACAAAACTGATTGAATATGAGGCTATAACCCCATGCAGGAAGCCTCTATCTTATACCTCCTTTGGTATAAAGAGAAACTCTCCTAATGAGATAAAGTATAGAGGTATTGATAGAATAGGTTTTTCTATCGATAGGGATTACTACAATGAAAAAGATTATTGCAGGAAATATAAGAGAGGGCCAATATCGATAGTTCCACTAGGAGCTTATGAATTATTCAATATAAACAGAGAGTATATCTCTTCAAAGTCTCTTCAAGATATTGGCTCAATAGCTGATACTTTCTTCAGATATGCCATAGAGAAAAGGATCTTCCAGCTTCCTCTTAGGAAGATATCTATAGACCTTCTAAGAGTGGGAGAGATTATCTCTGATGAGGAATTCCCAGAAAACAGAGTTCAGACACTAGAAGAATTCTATGGGAAAATAAAGGGAATAAGAACCCTTCATAGTATAGAGCTATATTTTGATGTATATCTCCCCTACCTTGATATTAGGAGCAAGCTCAGGATAGAGGACTTTATTGAAGATGATAATGGCCTTTACTCCAGAGACTATAATATTACAGAGGACTTCCATAAAGAGAAGTCATCCTTTGTTATATATGATAAGAAGACAAGATATGAGGAACAAGGTTACAAGATAGAGGAGGACGTTACGAGATTTGAATTCAGATTCAACAGAAGGAACTTCACGAGGCTGAAAGACCCTAATATTCTGAACATGGATTACTCTTCTCTAGCTGATACTCTTATCCCCTATGCTATCAAAAGACTCAGAAGGAAGACTAATATGAAACTTGATGAGATCATAGAGATTCTACCTGAGGAGAATTCTTATCTAAAAGATATACTAATAAAGGTTACTAAAAAATAACCGTAAATATGATCTCCGGCTTACTTATATGAGGGAGCTTAAAATAAATGGAAAGACAGCCTACAGCAACAATCATTAACACCTGTAGGCCGTCTTCAGCTCTCATAGCTTAATTTCAGAATCTGTCTTGAGTATCCACTCCTTAACAGTCTTGAATGCCCATACCTTTCTTCCTCCTACAGTCCCATCTGGAATTCCCTTATTCGGCTGTAGCCATTTCTTATTGCAGGCTGTTTTGTAGTTAAGCCCTTTAAGCCTACAGCAATCCTTAAGGTTGAACCAATAATTATCTGGTAAGACAGGTTCATCAAAGACAATTGACTCATTAGTGAGATTCTTCATTTTTTCCTCCTGATGAAAATAGTTCAATCAGGATTCCTTATGATTCTCCTCTGTTCCCTCTATCAATATTGCATCAATCACCTTTCCCTGATTCACCATACGAGCTGCATCATAGTGGGTGTAGTTTCTCTGCATCTGAGGATTACTCCACCCAGTCATAGCCCTTATAACCTCAGGACTTTCTCCTTTTTCAAGAAGAAGAGTGTTCAGGGTATGCCTGAAGCTATGAGGCTTCAGATGACGGAATTCCTTCTCCTCCTTTGTTATCCCGATAGCAGATATAGCTCTATTAAAAGCCCTCTGCCAGTGCCAGAGGCTATACGGAGTCCCATCCATATTGCAAACAACCAAGTCTGCTTCCCCTGAAAACTTTGTATAGCCACGGAATTGCTGTAACCTCTCTCCTTCAGGAAATCACAGAGGATAACAGTTCTTGGCTTATAGCTTTTAGGAAGCCCTACTACATGGTTGCAATCATCCTTCCAAGCTTCCTTAACATATATGATATTATTATCGAACCTTATGTTCCCCCATTTCAGGCAGAGTATCTCACTCTTCCTCATACCAGTAAGAGCCGCTATCAAGTAACAGATATAATCAGAAGGGGTCTCCCAGGCTAGGGACAATTCTGGATGGATAAACAGCATTCCAAGTTCCTGAGCTGTGAATACTCCTGCTTCTTTATTATCTGTCACCATCTTCCCTATTTTCTCTGCTGGGTTATAAGGTATATCTTCCCTGTAAACAGCCTCTCCAAGAATCACAGAGATTGTCCTGATAGTTGAATTGATAATATTCTTTGAGACCTTGTTATTCAGGAGCTTATCTCTGAACCTGAGAATATCCCCTCTCCTGATATCTGCTATATGGATCCTCCCAAGCTCTGAATCAAAGAAATACTTCTCAAGGAGCCTTCTGTTGTTATGGCAATATCTCTCAGTAATATGCTTCCCCTCTGCCCTGAGTCTCGTTGCATGAGGACACCTGTCCCAGTCAAAGTAAGGCTCTGCATAATCCTTGAACAAAGGATTGGCTTTGCCTAACATCTTCTTTACCATCAGATCATTAACATACTTCATAGCCATTGGTTTGCTTGTCTGACCGGTTGTCTTGAAGCAAGACATCTCCGGTGTCTTATAGTAGTAATAATCTCCATTCTTCCAGTATTTAACTGGTAGCTTTGCTCTACTCATAGTCTCTCCTTCTACTGGAAATAGGAGCTTTCAGGAAAAGCTTTTTCTGGATTTTGGTGATTTGTCCAAGATTCTATCTAAAGTCGGGGGTTCCTGACATCTTCAAGAGAGAATGTCAAGTTCATAATTCTTTATAAAATAAAGGCTTGCTGACTTAGCATTTTCATTTTCAAAAGAAAATAAAAAACCCCACTGCGGACAAAAGGAGGTAAACCGCTCTGTGGGGAACAAAAGGAGGTTCGAAATAAGGAATGCGTCTTCCTTATTTCCATTCGTACTATATCGACTTTAGAAAAGCTTGTAAAGAGGTTTTGAAAAAATTTTTTAATTTCTTTTATTTTCTTTATTTTAAATAATTTGATTATATTTTCTATTTAATATATTAATTTTCACATTAAAAGCTAGAATTTACTCCATTTTATCTTATTTATAAGAAAGCAATGCATATTAATTAAAGACTTTAGGTAAAGTATACATATTTTTATGTTGTATACAAAATTTTTAATTGCATGAAATTTATATTTTCTCATCCGTTTTTCTGCCATGATTTGGATGATTTTTGCTTTCTGTTTGATGCGTTTCTTATTTTTCAGAGCCGAAAGCTCAAAGGCGGTGTGCTCTCATCCGTAGTCGGACATAATCTATAGTCCATCTTCCGTTGATGAAGAGCCTTTTTTCAAGCCTTTTCTCCGCTTCCCTTATGATTTCTTCAACCCTTCTCTCATCAAGGCCCTCGAATGGAGCACTATCGAACATCCTTATCCAGGAGGAAAGCCCGTCTTTAGCACTTTGCACTGTCGGGCGGTCAAAGAGGATGGCATAATCTATTTTGAGTCCATGGCGTTCGATTATTGGAGCATACTCACCAATGGAGGGAAAGAAGAATGTTCTCTTGTAGAGCAATCCTTTTTCTTTGAATACTTCTTCAAGGGTGGAGTGAACGCTCTCCGCGCAACCTTTCCCGCCCATCTCGAAAACAAGCTCCCCTCCTCTTTTCAGATTCCGGGAGATGTTCTCCATAAGATCTTCCTGCCTCTCCCCATCGATCCAATGGAATACGGCGTTAGAGAATATGAGATCGGCCTTCTTTTCAAGAGAGAAAGTAAGGGCGTCGCCTTTTCTGAACTCAAGGTCTGGATAGTCCTTTCTTGCCAGAGAAAGCATATCATCGGACTGATCGATGCCAATGACTGAGAAGCCTCTCTTATAGAGGGCGGATGTAAGGTGCCCGTTACCGCATCCAAGGTCGAGTGCTCGCGCCCCTTTTCCAACTGTGATAAGACTAAGCACATCCTCCCCGTAAGAGGGGACGAATGAAAAATTCCTCTTATACTCCTCGCTGTCCCACCTGATGTTCATTCCTGCCCCCTTTAAATGAAAATCCCCATCACGCCGGATGGGGAGATTTCTCAGTGCTGGGAATTCAGCATGCTGTATGGCTGTCTTGTATTCTCAAGCACATCGCGCCAGAGAGAGCCTTCGATATCCACATGGCTGCGCTTTGAGACGGCAACCTTTATCGGAAGATATACGAACTGGTTGTTGACCCTTGATGCGATGCACTGCGTCTTTCCAGCCATTGCGGCATGTACTGCATGAGCTCCAAGACGGGCACAATAAATCGAATCGTAGCTATTCGCAGGGGCTGAGCGGATTATGTACGAAGGATCGATGTACTTTATTGAAGTCGGGATTCCCTGCTCGGCAAAATACTTTCCGATCTCCTCTTTCAAGAACAGCCCGATATCCTGGTACTTCTTGTTTCCTGAGGCATCGAACTTGCCTGTGGGAGGAACGAGGTTCTGCCCAGCTCCCTCCGCCACAAGAATAACCGCATGACCCCTGTCGAGGATCCTGTTCTTAAGATGCTCTAAAAAGCCGTTAGGACCTGTGAGATCGAACGGGGACTCAGGGATGAGGCAGAAATTGACATCCGACTGGGCAAGGGCTGTAGAGGCGGCGATGAAGCCGGACTCCCTTCCCATAACCTTTACCAGCCCGATTCCGTTTATGCTGTTCTTAGCCTCGACATGAGCACCACGTACGGAAGGAACGGCGCTTGTGACCGCGGTATCGAAACCGAATGAGGAATCGATGAACGAGAGGTCGTTATCAATAGTCTTCGGAACTCCCACTACAGCGATTTTCAGCCCTCTCTTCTTTATCTCCTCCCCGATATCGAACGCACCACGAAGCGTGCCATCTCCTCCGATAGAGATGAGTATGTTTATGTTAAGACGCTCAAGGGAGTCAACAATCTCCTCAACCTGCTTTCCACCACCACGAGCTGAGCCGAGAATGGTACCACCTTTCTCCTGGATATCGTCAACTACATCCGGATCGAGCGGGATAAGGGGCCATGGCGAGTTCTCAAGAAGACCGAGGTAACCGTACTGGATACCGGAGATCCTTCTTACCCCGTATCTGTACCAGAGGCATCTTACAACGGCACGTATGACGTTGTTAAGCCCTGGACAGATACCACCGCATGTGCAGATGGCAGCATGAACATGACTGGGATTGAAATAGATCTTCTCCCTGGGACCTGCAAGCTCAAGGGATTCCGAGTTCTTAGGAACGGTCTTACCATCGACAACCTCGGTATCGAGATCGTAAAGGATCCTGTCATCATCGGAGACATAATCGGACATGCCGTCCCCCTGCCTGTTTCCCATTCTTATCGGTGAGATGAGTTTTGCCTCTCCCAGCCTGTCAACCGTGAAATCATACTGAGCCATTTACATCCTCCTTGAAAAGAGCAGCATAGGACTTTCTGAAATCCTCATACTCCTCACTGACTCTCTCCTTAGCCCGTGACTGGAAATCCCAGTAGAGCTTAATGAACTTTTTAGCATCCTCGGTAAGGATGGCACCATCATGGGATGAGCCGCCTTTCCTCCTTTCTATCAGGGGGAAGGCGAGATTCTCTTCCGCCTTAGAGAGCATGGCATAGCTTTTTGTGTAAGATATTCCGAGATTGATGGCGGCCTTTCTGAGAGAGCCGGCCCTCTCTATCTCCTCGAGAAGCCATATGACACCTATGCCCATGAACTTCTCTCCACCCTCATCGGTAAGATATATCTTAACCTTCAGCTCCATAACTCCCCCGCCGCTTTGTAAACCAAAGCGACCAGATCCTTGATCTTCTCAGGCTCAACAGAGCAGTATGCGAGACGGAAAGTCTTGTCAAAGATGCTTACGGCTCCTACCCCGTACTTATCCAGAAGGTAGCACCTCAGCTCCTCCGCACTGTTGCTGAGAGTATCGAAGGCCATGAAGTAACCGGAGTTGAAAGGATACGGCTTTAAAAGGCTGCTATCCTTATAGTTCTCCAGTTCCTTTTTTAGAATATCATAACGGAGATTCATCTCTTTAAAAAGCTTTTCCTTGTCCTCTGCATAATGTTTTCCGTTTTTCATCGCATCCAAGAGGAGGGACTGTCCAGGACGGTCACAGTTGGAGACCGTGCAGCGGATCATGCCGAGCGTCTTGTTCGTAAGTGCCTGATATGCAGCCTCATCGAGCCCTTTTCCTCCGTATGTGATAAATCCTACTCTGAAGCCCCAAGCCATCTCCTCCTTGGTAGCGGCATCTCCCTTTATAGCGAAAATGTTCTCATCAAGATCGCAGAGATATGCAAACAGTGATTCCTTTTCGGTCTCCTTTTCATAGAAAAGACCGAAATACGCATCATCGACGATGATGAGAATCTTCTTTTCCTTCGCAACCTCTTTAAGCATTGCAACTATGGAGAGCACCTCCTCATGACTAGGGGTGTATCCCGTAGGGTTGTTAGGGAAATTGAGTATGAGACGTACCGCATCTCCCTTTGCACTCAGCAAAGCGCTTCTGAGAGCCTCTGTATTGAATCCCCCATCCTTGAAGAAAGTGAAAGGTATCATTCTGGCATCTGTCAGCTCTGAGAAGATAAGGTCGTAGTTATCCCAAAAAAGGTCGGGGCATACGACCTCGTCTCCGTTAGAGACGAAAAGCTGAGCGGCCATGCTTATCGCATGTGTAAGACCTGAGGTAACAAGAGGAGAGGAGAAACTCTTTCCTTTCAGTGTTGGATTCTTCCTTATCATCTCCTCCTTCCATAGTGCCCTGAGAGCCTTGTCACCACCGCCAGGGGCATAGTTGAAGATATCGCGAGGACGGAAGACATCCTTTTCAAACCTGTTATAGATATCGCTCAGATGTATCGGCTCCCCGTTCTTCGTCGCAAGACCAACAGTCGCATTATAATTCTTCGCCTTCTCCCCGGCTTCCGCACTCTGGGCGACGATTCCCTTAGGGAAATACATCCTTCTTCCAAGAGGGGAAAGGAAGGAAGAGACTACGGTTCTGTCCAGAACCTCATTCAGTTCACGAGCCAATTCATTCATAGCGTCCTCCAAAAACATATTCTATTGTGGCCAAAATACAACAATGCTCAGAAAAGCTCAAGCTGTCCACCTTTGCTGTCATTTTTTTCACCACCATCACCTATCATGCGAAGAAACTCCTCCTCGCTGACAATCTTCACCCCGAGCCGCTCAGCCTCCGCGAGCTTGCTTCCCCCGTTTTTTCCAGCAAGAAGATGAGTTGTTTTACCGGTGACGGAGGAGACCGTCCTTCCACCTCTTTTTTCAACCTCTTCCATCGCTTTTGATCTCGGATTGAAATGCTCGAAAGATCCGGTTACGCACCATACTGTGCCTTCCAGAGTCTTCTCAAGGGGGGCCTCATCGCTCTCATCCTCAGCAGATGACATATGCACCCCGGCTTTCTTGAGAGCCTCGATAGTATCCAGCAATCTCTGATTCTTAAAGCTCTCAATGATTATTGTGGCTGTCTTTTCTCCAATACCTTCTATTGCTACAAGGTCCTCAAGACGGGCATTCTCAAGCTTATCGATGGAATCGAAACCGCCAGAGATGAGAATCTCGGCACTCTTTTTTCCAATCTCGCTGATTCCCAGGGAAGATAGCACAATCTTGAATGGCTGCCTCTTGGACTCCTCCACAGACCTGATTATCGCCTCAACCGTCTTTTCCCCTATCCCTTTGCTACCAACCATTGAAGCATAATCTGCAGTATATATGTCCTCAACCTTCCTAAGAAGGCCGGCATCATAGAAAATCCTTATCGTCTTAGGACCAAGCGTCTCTATGTCCATCTGAGATCTTGAGGAAAAGAAGGAGAGATTACCGATCTCCTGCTCAGGGCAGAGTGGATTGGGGCAGAAAAGATGAGCCCCTTCCTTTTCAAGCCTGGTCTTACAGCAAGGGCAGAGCGGATCGATATGGTAGACGGTGTTCCCTTCCTCGTTCTTCTCAATCACATCCTCGACCTGGGGGATGACATCACCACGTTTGACGATTGAGACCGTATCTCCTATCGCAAGCTCGAGGGAATCTATGTATTCCTGGTTATGCAGTGTCGCACGCCGTATCGTGGAACCGCCAAGAGCAACCGGCTCCAGCTCGGCAACAGGTGTTATCCTGCCGGTGCGTCCAACCTGTACGGTGATTCCGATGAGCCTGCTTACCGCCTGAGGAGATTCGAATTTGTATGCTATAGCCCAGCGCGGATGATGCTCCGTATAACCAAGCTCCTCCCGGACTCTTATCTCATTGACCTTGAATACGAGGCCGTCTATCTCATACTCGAGCCCTTTTCTCTCTGCTGTCTTGAAATCTATGTAGTCCTGCATCTGAGAAAACGAATAAGCCCTGCCTTCAAGACCAGCCTCCTTTAACATTTCTCTGCTCTTCTCCTCGCTTTCAGAGAAACATGCGAGATGAGGATTTATCTTGAAGCCAAGATTCTTTAGGAAGCTCAGGATCTCAAGATGACTCTCAGGGCTCTCCTTGCCCTCGCTCCAGAATCCCTCATAACAGAATATGTCGAGAGGAACGGCGGCCGCCTCAATGCTTCTCTGTCTTCTGACGGTACCGGCTGCAAGATTTCTCGCATTTGCCGCCTTCTTCTCCTCATCAAGATGGCTGTTCACCTCCTGAAAAGCTTTCTTCGATATGAAGACCTCACCCCTGACCGCGATATCTACAGGCTCACTAAGGCGAAGAGGAACGGATGCTATCGTCCGGATGTTCTCCGTAACATCGTTTCCGACCTCACCATTTCCACGCGTGACACCACGCACGAGCACACCTTTCTCGTAATAGAGGACCATTGAGATACCGTCTATCTTCTCCTCCGCAACGAAACTGAGATCCTTTTGCTGTCTGATGATCGTCTTATCCATGAAGGCTATGACCTCATCACGGCTATAGGCTTTATCAAGGGAGAGTACAGGAATAGTATGTCTGAATTCCGGGAAATCATTGCTCAGATCGGAGCCGACACGATGCGTCGGACTATCTGGAAGGACCATGTCAGAATGCTCCTTCTCAAGGGCTAAGAGCTCATCATAGAGCCTGTCATACTCCATATCGCTTACAAGCGGATTGGCATCCACGTAATATGCCTTCTGATACTCTGTGAGCTGGCTAACCAGTCTTTCCATCTCTTTTCTGATATCCATAATGCATAATATAGCATAAAACCATTGAGCACAGGCAGAGTCAGTCCAATCTCATTTTATTGAGAAATACCCTCTCTTATGCTATCTTCTAATATATGGCTGATAAAACAAACGTTCCAAGGCTGAACATGCGATATGGACGGCTTTACACCTCTGATGAGGCGGGGAAAAAGATAAGCGAGATAAATATTCCAGAGTTCGACCAGAAGTTCCTGGTGATGAAAGCCGGTGATCTTCTGGGGGAGAACAAGCTGAGTCTGGCGGGCTCTGAAATGCCCATCATGGCAGATGGCTCGGTACTCTATCCTGAGCAGCCTCTTGTCGCCCTGATCGCCCCCGATTACGAGAGTGCAACAATAGCCATGAGGAGCATATCCGTCTCTTTTTCTGAAGAAAGCGAGGAAGAAGAGGAGAATCTCTACCAGGAGGACTACGGCTGGGGCAACATAGAGGACTACAGGAACGGATGGAAGGAAGTCATCAAGAAAGAAAAGACTGAGGAGAAGGCCCCACAGGAAGAAAAGAGTGAAGAGACCGAGCATTCCTCAGAAGACAAAGAGGAGAGCGAGACCAACAAAGAAAGCGAGGGAGAAAACGGGGAAGAACAGCCGGAAGAGAAGGAGGAAGAGGAGGTCATCATTCATGAATACAGGAAGACAGAGACCTCTTTCATTCTCAAACCTGTCGAATACAGCTCTTACACATTCTTCGCCGCAACATGCTGGAGTGAGGGAGCTAATCTCCATGTGATGGTACCGACCCAGTATCCACAGTTCATTGCCGATACCGTCTCATCCGCAACCGGATATGAGAGAAAGAAAATAGTGGTGCATACGAGTCAGTACCATGAAAGCTATGATGAATACCTGCTCTACCCTGCCATAGTCGCTGCCATAGCGGCAAACGCATCGCTTATTCTGAAATGCCCCGTGGAAATAAAGACGAGAGCTTATAACAGGCGTGGTGGAATAAGGACAAAGAGAATAACATACTTAAGCCCTGATCTCAAACCTCTTGCGGAAGAAGTGGTCCATACGATAGATATCGGAGCATACCCGATGCTTGAAAGGGAGGTCGAACGCCAGGCGATGACAGGAATCATCCCAAGCTACCCGCTTCAGGCATTCAAGGCATCTGTCAAAATCGAAAAGTCTTTCTCCTTCCCCTCCTTCATATTCTCCAGCATGGGATACTCAGAGGCAATGGCGGCAACCGAGTATCATAGCTCCGCTCTGGCAAAGGAAATTGGAATGAGTCCATATGAGTTCAGACTCTGGGCATATAAGGACAAGAGGAAATTCACCGACTACCTGCCGGCCATACAGATGGCGGAGATAAAGAAACTGCTGACAAGTATCGCGATGAAATCATCATTCAGCAGAAAATGGAGTGCGAACG
Source organism: uncultured Spirochaetaceae bacterium (assembly GCA_944389025.1). Lineage (GTDB taxonomy): Bacteria > Spirochaetota > Spirochaetia > Sphaerochaetales > Sphaerochaetaceae > Ornithospirochaeta. Next base: position 20,962 of record CALXKU010000022.1, on the reverse strand, counting down.
ATCTCGGGCGCAGCAATCCCTCCTTCCTGGGATATACGAAGGGAATCGGGCTTGCCTCAGCGATAGGCATCGCAGGCTTTTCCACTTCATTCGTCTCTGAACATGAGTACCAGGCAAAGATGACCGCCACCCAGAGAGGGGCCATCGTGATAGACACCTCAGCTTACAGCAGGGGCACAGCAGTGACATTCTGGAAGAAACTGCTGAAAAATGAGCTTGAGCTTACAAGTGAGGATAGCGTGCTCTTTTCAAACGCTGAGCACAGCTCCCTGGACTCTGGTCCAAGGATACTCTCACGCTTCATCTGCAGCTTCTCAAAACAGCTTCATGCTACAGCGAGGAAACTCAAAGCCCTGAAAGAGACGGAGAAGCTACCGATAGCAATCACATTCGATGTTGAGAACCGCTATTTCCCGTGCGAATTCGATGAAAGCGCATTCGGAGCAATGGCAATCGAGCTGATGCTCCCAGACACCTCGTACATTCCGGTCGTGAAAGAAGTATGGGCGGACTACAGTGTCGGTCCGATAGCCAACAGCGACATACTCATGACATCGGTAAAGCAGATAATACTCAAGTGCCTTGATGAGAACGGGCTGAAGACGGACAAGAACATGAGCCTTCACATCACATTCTCAAGAAGGGACTCTGATAGCATCGCGGCAGTGACAACGCTAACAAGGGGGCTTGTCATCAGTTCTTTGAAATCCGCACTGGAGCAGGCAATCGGTAAGAAGGTGAGTCTGCCTATAAACGCGGAGGAGATATTCAGACTCAGGAGATCAGCAAATGAAAGTTGATTGCATCATAGACGGTAAAAGCCTTCTTTTGAATCTTAACTCTAACAAGCCGCTTTCTCTGATACTCTCGGAAGACATACAGAATCCGGCGATCAGCAGCCACTGCAACGGGGAGCTGTGCGGACTATGTGTCGTCTTAATGGATGGCAAGGCCGTTTTAAGCTGCCTTGTTCCAGCGTTTGAAATCAGGGGAAAATCAATCATCACATTCGACGGTTATGCTAAGACGAAGAACGCGAAAGACATAGAGAAAGCATACGAGCTGATGCATATCAGGCCATGTCCGACGTGCTACAATGCCAGAACACTTTTAATAGAATCACTGCTATCGAATAACATGACGAGCAGGGAGGAGATTATCAGGGAGATGGAGTGCGTGAAATGCCACTGTCTAGAATATAACGACATGGTAAGAATCGTTCAGGCTGCAAACGAAATAAGGAGGAAGAGACATGCTAGAAGGTCTTAGGTCACCGAACATCCATACCCCGCAGAACCTCAGCGAGTTCTCTTCTATAATCCAGCACTACCCCACATCCTCATTCTGGGCAGGTGGTACATACATCATGAGCAGGAAATTCTCCTATCCGAGCAATGCGACCAATGAGGAGATCATATACCTGGGCTCGATCGAAGAACTGAGAAGATTCCAGAGAAACGACCGCGTAGCAGAATTCGGCTCAATGGTGAGCCTGTATGAACTCATAACCACAGGAAAGACGATACTTCCCAAAATCCTTGTAGATACGATACAGAGTTTTGGAGGCAATATAGCCACAGGGAGAATCACGATTGGTGGAAGTCTTGCCACCAGGGATTTCCGCTCATCCCTTCCAGGAACGCTGAACCTCTTTGACGCATCATGCGAAGTAAGGTACATGAAGAAAAAGAGGATGCATTCGAAATGGTTTTCTCTCATGCAGATCTACGATAAGAGTGGAAGGCTCAATCTGCCGGCAAACGCCCTGATTTCAAGAATCAGGATAAACCTTGCAGAGAAGAGCTTCCAGAAATTCCTCGTACGAGGTGAGTTCTTCCCCCATAGCGACAATGCGGTATCCCTGGCGGTAACGGGAAACCTCGATCAGGATAATTTCAATGATGCGAGGCTCTCCCTGACATACCCCGATTACGGCTTCATATCGAACCATGATCTGGATAACACGCTATCAAGCGCACGCTTTCCATTAGACCAGAGTGAGAGCAGAAGCGTTGAGGAGGCCATCCTTGAAATAGCAGGTGCGACATTCCCGCATTTAAGCCATCTTCAGAAAATAAGGACAAGGGGCCTGGTAAGGGAGATGCTCAATGAGCTGAACATAAACGCCCTTACCACAACATCAATTGAAGACACAAGTTCGAACATATAAGGAGAGACATGAGTAAGTTCGTACATTTACACAACCATACAGATTTCTCACTTCTTGATGGAGCCGCTTCCATCTCCGCCTACGTAAAAAAGGCGAAAGCATGCGGCATGGAATCCCTTGCGATAACCGATCATGGAAACATGTTCGGTGCATTATATTTCTATAACGAATGCCGTGCTGCTGGAATAAAGCCGATCATAGGCTGCGAATTCTATGTCAATCCGAAGGACAGGAGAGCCAAAAGCACCGACAGCGGCAGCAAGTACTACCACCTTATCCTTCTTGCCACCAGCGACCGCGGCTACCATAACCTGATGGAGCTCAATGCAATCGCATACAAGGAAGGCTATTACTCCAAGCCGAGAATCGATGATGAGAGCCTTGCCGCACATAGCGAGGACTTAATATGCACCTCCGCATGTCTTGCGGGAGAAATCATTCAGATTCTCATGACTCCACAGCAGAAAGGCATGCCATTTACCGAGCCAAGAGTGGAACAGGCGAAGAAGAACTACCAGGCGGCAAAAGAACGCATAGCATGGTTTAAGAGCATCTTCCCTGACCGGTATTACATAGAGCTTCAGGACCATGGGCTTGAGGAGCAGAAATACACCAATCCGATTCTTGTAGAGCTTGCACATGAGATGGATGTGCCAATCATCTGCACTAATGATATCCACTACATAGAAAAGGATGATGCGAATGCACAGGATACACTGCTCTGCATCGGCACGAACAGCAAGAAAAACGAAGAAAACAGGATGAGGTTCCCCAACCAGGAGTTCTATTTCAAGACCCCTGAGGAGATGGAGGCTCTGTTCTCATGGTGTCCAGAGGCGCTTGAGAATACGGTAAAGCTTGCTGAAAAATGCAATATAGAAATCAATTTCCCCGGCCCTATCCTGCCAAAGTGTGAAATTCCGGAACCATTTAACAATGAGGCTGAATACCTTGTGTACCTAGCCAACGAAGGGCTTGGAAAAAGATACCCCGTAATTACCAGGGAACTCCAGTCAAGGCTGGATTATGAGCTTTCGGTAATCATAAAGATGGACTTCCCAGGCTACTTCCTCATAGTCCGTGACTACATCGCCTGGGCAAAAGCGCATGACATCCCCGTAGGTCCAGGAAGGGGATCGGGAGCTGGAAGCCTTGTTGCTTACGCCATAACGATCACCGATGTCGAACCGATGAAGTACTCACTCCTTTTCGAAAGGTTTCTGAATATCGAAAGGGTAAGCATGCCCGATTTCGATATCGATTTCTGCTTCGAAAGGCGCGGGGAAGTTATCGACTACGTTACCGAGCACTACGGGAAAGACCGTGTCGGTCAGATAGTCACATTCGGAACGCTGAAAGCGAAACAGGTCGTAAAGGATGTCGCAAGGGTTCTCGATATCCCGTATGACGAATCCAACAAGATCTGTTCGTTCATCCCTGACGAGCCGAAGATGACGGTACAGAAGGCCCTAGAGGGGGAGCCGAGGCTGCAGGAGTATCAGAAGAGGGGCGGAGTATACGCTGAGCTCTTTGAGACTGCGATGAAGCTTGAAGGACTTCACAGGCATACCAGCCTCCACGCCGCAGGAGTCGTTATCGGGCGTGAGAACCTGGAGAAATACGTTCCCCTGTTCTGTGCGGATAAGGCAACGGGGGCAATAGCCACCCAGTACACCATGAAGCAGATCGAGGACTGCGGCCTTGTAAAGATGGACTTCCTCGGCTTAAAGACACTCACGCTGATTAAGCATGCAGTGGACCTCGTAAGGATGAAGGAACCCGATTTCGATATCAACAAGATCGATGAGCTCGACAAGAAGACGTTCCAGATGCTCTCAGACGGGGACAGTGCATGCGTGTTCCAGTTCGAAAGCCAGGGAATGAGAAGGATCCTGAAAAGAGCCAGGCCTTCAAATATAGAAGATCTCGTAGCTCTTAATGCCCTTTACCGTCCTGGCCCGATGCAGTTCATCGACCAGTACATCGACAGCAAGAACGGTGTTATTCCAATCAAGTACCCCGATCCCAGCCTTGAGAGCGTACTTAAAAACACATATGGGGTAATCGTCTATCAGGAACAGGTAATGCAGGTTGCCCAGATTATCGCAGGCTACTCGCTCGGACAGGCCGACATCCTGAGAAGAATCATGGGTAAGAAGCAGGCGGAGAAACTCGCTGAGGAGCTTGTGAAATTCAGGGAGGGTGCTGTAAAGCGTGGTTATACCGCCGAGCATGCCGAGGAGATCTTCCACATCCTAGAGCCTTTCGCAGGATATGGATTCAATAAAAGCCATGCGGTTGCCTACTCGATTGTAGCTTATCAGACGGCATACCTGAAGGCTAACTATCCTGCCGAATTCCTCGCGGCAAACCTTACCAACGAAAAGAACAACCCGGGAAAGTTCACAGAATACCTGAATCTCGCACCTCAGATGGGGCTTAGGATACTGCCCCCGTCAATAAACCGTTCATACAAGGATTTCGGTGTATCGAACGGGGACATAGTTTATGGCCTATCAGGGGTAAGGAACGTCGGAGAGGCGGTCTCCGACATGATCGTCAAAGAGAGGATGGAGAACGGCCCTTACAAGGACTTCATAAACTTCATCACACGACTGCCTGAACCCCCTTCATCCCGTCTTTGCGAATCCCTTATAAAAGCGGGATGCTTTGATGAGACAGGAGAGAACAGGGCAACGCTGATGGCTAACCTCGAGGAGGCCCTTGCCTATGGTAAATCGACAAGGGATCTGACAGCCGGGGGACAGATGTCGCTTTTCGGAGATGAGGATGAGGCGATGAACGATTTCAAGATGAAATTCGTCGAGGACTGGAGCAAGGAAGAGAAACTGAAAATCGAGAAGGAGATGCTCGGCTTCTATATCTCCGGTCATCCGCTGGACAGCTATGAGGAGAAAATCAGGGAGTGCGTAAGAATACGCCTTGACCACCCTGAGGACATTCCTATGGCCAAAACGGAGGCCCTGATCGCTCTCGTTATCGCAAAGAAGACCATAAAGACCAATAAAGGGGATAAGAAGATGGGCCTTTACACCCTCCAGACGAAGGAGGGGGAGATGGAAGCAGTATGCTTTCCTACCGCATATGAGAAGTACGAATCCATGATTGAGGAGAACAATGTCTACGGCTTCAAGGGAAAGTTCTCTCCACGTTCTGAGGCTCTCAACTATATGATAGACGAGGTATGCGCTCCGGAAACGCTCACCCCTGATAACATATCGAGAATAGCGATCGTACTTAAAAAAGCGAAGATAATGGAACAGGGAAACCTGGAAGCGCTCAAGAGAACCCTTGAAAGCTACAAGGGGGACACCCCTGTAAGCCTGGAGGTCGAGGAGGACAAGGTAGGACTCAAGCTTAACTATGACATGTACATCCAGTACTCAGGAGATGGGATGAGGGAGCTTAAGGAGCTTCCGGTTGTCGAAAGCGTAAGAGTATATTAACTTTTATCTATTGGAGAAAGAAATGGCAACCATAGCACTTTTCATAGCACGACTGCTAAGCATATATTCGTTCATCATATGGATAAGGATCATGGCATCCTGGATCAATCCTTTCCCACGCGCTGGCTCATTCACCTACTACCTTGCCATGATCGTGGATCCTTATCTGAATTTTTTCCGCGCTAAGCATTTGAGAGCGGGAATGCTCGATTTCTCACCAGTCATAGGAATCGGAGTACTTGCCGTGGTACAGTCCGTTTTCGAGATATACGGAACATATGGCATGATGAGCCTGTCGCTCATAGTGATGCTGTTTCTCAGCGCGTTCTGGAACTACGGCGTGCAGATCTTCTTCACATTCGGATTCATAATACTTGTGATGAAGACCATAGCCTCATTCATGTCCGGCTCGAACTTCTCTATGATAATGAGCCGGATGGGAAGTTTCACAGACCCTATAAACGCATGGATCAGGAGAACATTCTTCAAGACGAGATTCGTACGCGATACGACACTCAACATAATAACGCTCCTTGTTTTCGTGGTAATCTATTTCGTCTCACGATACGCGTTCTCACTACTCTACTCTCTCGCAGCAAGGATTCCGTTCTGACATATGAGGGGAAAGAGTGACGACCTGCTTAATATTCCGAGAATCGGAAAGTCGGCAAAAGCCGATTTCGAGAATCTCGGAATAAGAACGACTACAGACCTCATTTCCCTCATGCCGCGCGATTATGAGGACAGAAGAGAGGAACGCAGGCTTAGCTCTTTAAGCGTCGGCAACACCACCATCTATTGCCGCATACGTATAAGGAAAAAGGATTACATCCCGCTGAAAAAAGGACGGACGCTTAAGATAAGCGCCACCGATGATGATGGAAGCACCATAGAGCTCTACTGCTTTAACAGGGACTACCTCGATAAGACGGTCCAGATAAACGATGAGTACTACATCACAGCCACGGTGAGCAAGGAAAGAGGTGTATACCGCTCAGGGGCATTTGAGATAAAAAAAAGGGCCGAGGAACTTGGCTTTGGACGAATTCTTCCTGTCTACCCTCTAAGTGGAAAACTGACGCAGAAGGCGGTTAGAGCCGCAGTGGATTACGCCCTTAATTCTCTATCCCCAATCGAGGATGAGCTTCCCTATGATTTCTATGAGAGACTCAACCTGATGCATCACGCCTTAGCTTATAACCGCCTCCACCACCCTCATAGCATGATAGAAGTCAGCTTGGCAAAAAGGACACTCGCGTTTACAGAGCTCTTCTATCTTGAGCTTGAGAATTCAAGGGCGCATCACCATGAAAGAAAAAAAAACTCCGTAATCACTCCACTTGAGAAGAAACTCATAAAAGAGCTTCCTTTCTCCCTTACCGGGGATCAGAAAACGGTACTCGATGAGATAAGGGCGGATCTGGACTCATCTGAGCCGATGAGCCGTCTTCTTGAGGGGGATGTCGGATCAGGAAAGACGCTTGTCGCCTGGATAAGCGCCCTGCATGAGATATCGAAAGGGGCACAGGTGGCATTCATGGCGCCAACCGAACTACTGGCGAAACAGCACGCGGAGAATGCGGCCGTTCTCTTAGCCCCGTTAGGTATCCGACTCTGCTACCTTACCGGTGCGATATCCCAGAAAGGAAGAGCACTGCTTCTAGAGGCTTTGAAGAATGGCGAAGTGGACCTTGCGATAGGGACCCATGCGCTATTTACGGAAGATGTGAGTTTTAAGAATCTCAGGTATGTGATAATCGATGAGCAGCACAGATTCGGTGTTGAGCAGAGGAACATGCTGATGCAGAAGGCAAAGGATCCAAATGTCCTGAACATGACAGCAACCCCTATTCCAAGAAGTCTGGCACTGACACTTTTCTCAAACATGGACCTCTCCGTAATAAGGACGAAGCCGAACGGAAGGCTCCCGATCACAACCTACCTCGTATCAGAAAAGAAAAGAGCGAGCATGTTCTCCTCCATAGAGGTCGAATTCAAACGCGGCCATCAGGCGTATTTCGTCTATCCCCGCATAGAGGAGGACGAGGAGGGAGGTATCAAGGCTGTTGAGAGGATGTACGAGGAGCTGAAGGATATCTATCCTGGATATAAATCGATGATGGTACACTCCCGTCTTAAGGATGATGAGAAGATCGACATTCTCAACCGCTTCAGAGATGGAGAGTACACATACCTTGTTGCAACCAGCGTAATCGAGGTCGGCATAGACATTCCCAATGCCACATGCATGGTAATAGAGCATGCGGACCGCTTCGGACTGGCAGCCCTGCATCAGCTGAGAGGAAGGGTTGGAAGATCAAGCCTTCCCTCCTACTGCTTCCTGGTATATTCAGATGGAATAAGTGATGATGCGAAAGAGAGGCTGAGAGTGATGAAGAGCACTAACGACGGCTTCCTGATCGCTGAGAAAGATCTTGAGATAAGGGGACCCGGAGATATCTCAGGACTAAGGCAGTCAGGTTTCTTCCGTCTCAAGTTCGCCTCCCTTGTCGATGATACTGATCTGATTGCACAGGCAAAGGAAGAGGCGGAGAAAATCGCAGAAACAGACCGAGGTCTCATAAAAGCGAAGAATGCCGTCTTGCGAAAACACATCAAAGGGAATATTTTTTAGCTATGCGCATCACAGGTGGAAAATATGTCAGAAGGAATATCATATGCCCTCCCGGAATCATAAGGCCGGCGATGGACAGGATGAGAGAGTCTCTTTTCGCACACCTCGGACCACTGGATGGAGAGAGTTTCCTGGACCTCTTCTCAGGAAGCGGCTGTGTCGCGATTGAGGCAGCCAGCCGTGGAGCCTCTACCATACATCTTGTGGAGATGGACAGGGGTAAGAAAGATACCATAGAGAAGAACCTCTCTTTCGTTGAAGAGGATAAGAAGCTCTTTATAATGGATGTGAACCGCTTCATAGCCATGGCGGACATGAGATACTCAATGATCTACGCCGATCCTCCGTTCAACATGGAGAAAAAGGTCGAGCTTGCAAAGAAGATAGCGAAAAAGAAGCTCTTAAAACCCGGCGGGCTTTTCATGATGCACTACCCCGAGGAAGAAAGAGGCCTCTGGGAAGATATCGAAGGATGGTCCTTCGTAGAGGAAAGAAAATACGGACGCTCGATAGTTAGAATATACATGGCAAATTTGGAGGAATAATGAGACTTACAGAAGAGAACATCGGACTTGAGGATATAGCGGTCAGAGCATCAGATACGGACCGCTTCTACGATGCGACGATACCCTTCTTCTTCTCATCCAGCCAGGAAGTGGCAGGAGAGCATGCCACCCTCTTCGGAATGGGGATATCAGAGATGTATGAGAAAGAGATGAGAACCTGGGTCATCGTCAGAACAAGGATGGATTTCACACGCATTCCAAAGTGGAGGGAAAAGCTCACATTCGAAACCTTCCCGCAGAAAGGCTACAAGCTCTTCTGTCCACGAGTCGTGATGGCACGTGATGAGAAGGGAGAGCCCGTGATGAACGCGATGACGCACTGGGTTCTGATGGATCTTTCAAGAAAAAGACCGATACCAGCAAAGATGGTTGAGGAAAGATTCAACATGAAATACGAGGACAGATTCCAGAATCCTGATATCGGAAAGCTTTTAAAATATGAGGAAGCTGAGAAGATTGAAGTCTTTGAGGAGAAGACTTTCTGCCCGAACTATTTCGATATAGACCTCAACAGGCATGTGAACAACGTAGCATATACGAGATGGTGCTGCGAGTCGATTCCCGATGATATCTTCCTTGACTACCAGATAAGCATGATAGACGTCCAGTGGGAAAGCCAGACATTCGAAGGAGAGAATGTGAGGGTTGAAACGGCCGTAACGGCAAAGGATGAGAACACACTATCCATGGTTCACAGGATCAAGAAGATAGCAGACGACAAGATCGTATTTGAAGCGAACTCCGACTGGAAAAGAAAACAGTGATTGCAAAAGCCTTCCCATCAATAGTGGGGAGGCTTCCTGTTAGGCCTGTCCTGGCCACTCTCCTCCTCCAGATCCAGCACCTTCTTCTCAAGCGCCTCAATCTGGGCTTTCATCTTCTTCATATCTTTCTGCTGCTCCACGATGACCTCATTAAGCTCATCGAATTTCAGCTCCAGGTAGCTCACCTTTATCTCAAGAGCATCAAGTTCTTCATTCATACGACGATTATCCTCAAAGAAGGGATAAAAAGCAAGAAAGTTCATGATATACTGTATCAAGGAGAGATGGCCATATGAAAAAGATGCGTGCGGTATTGATTGTTATTCTGAGCGCCATGTTGCTGGCTTCCTGCTTACAAGAGGAAGACCTTCCCCCTGCAGAAGAGCAGACAGTAAGCAATATAGCTAATGAGATACAGAATATAAGTGTATCCAAGGATACGCTGATAACTCTTACAGATCTTGAGGATGGTGTTCTTTACGGCATCTATCCTTCCGCCACAAAAACGGGAAGAAGCCTCTCCCCTCGTGAAGGTGGCCAAGGTTTGATCTCAACTAAGGGAGGTACTTATCTTCATCCTTCCGACGGGCATGATTTTTCATTCCATGCTGGGGAGCTTGGGATAAGAGAACAAGGGACACTGGGAATAATCAAATACAACAGCAAAACAGGTGATAGAAAGATTGATACGGAAAGTGATACCCCTCTGTACTTTATCGAAGAGAGGGGAAAGACATATCCTGTCTATGAAGAATACTATGTGGTCAGTCTTAAAGATGAGGACCTTGATCCATCACGTGTTGCTCTTATGAACTACAGTATTGGAAATGGTTCGTTCAGTACCGATTATGGCATCATAGATCCCTCATACGGCTCCCTTTCCAATGCCCCTGAGCTCAACGGCATAATGGATTTCTCATCTGAGAACGAGATTGGAATATTCAACCAGGTAATCAGGCGAGAGGGCTACAGGACTCAGGAAATCATTCCTCTGAGTCCAATCCTGCTGGAAAATGGGCAAAGTGTGGATATTACTCCTTTAAGAAATTTGTATGAAGTACGCAAGTCATCCTGTAATGGGGAAATGGTTATTGAACTGAATATCGGGACTTCCAACATCTGGGATTACCGTTTCTCAAGCAGTGCAACAGATGGCCGCATAGCAAATGGTAATCATGCAGGAAACAGAAAAACATACATCTTCCCTATTTCTTATGACAGCACCTCTTCATCAGTGCTGCTTTATATCGGAGAGGTTAATGAAGATTTTATTTTCGAGATCATAACGGATGAAAATGTCTCTTCTCCAGGTACTGCCAAATTGAGAGAAATCACAGAAGAAGAGAGAAGTAAGATACACTTCATCGAAGCAAAAGACGGCATAAGCGAAACGATTCATATCAATGCGGAAGATGCCTTCACCCCTTTGATATTCACATCTTCTGATTCTGCTACTCTTCATGCAATGCAGGTCAAAGGTGATTTCACAGATAACAGCTATCGAGTGAGAATGATTTACGGACATACCAATGGCAAAGGATACAGCCAGTTCTCTCTGGAAAACCATGAAATAAAAGATTCAGACTTCTCAAATGATGTCTTGGAACATGCTTTCATCACAAACAAAGGCAATGTAGAGGGGGATGTGACTCTCTCTTTCTCAAAAACAGGATTCGAACCTGAGGAACCTCCTAAGGTTGAAGATGTCATAGTTGATGCGTCAAAGCTTTCTTCTGGTTTTACTGAGGTTAAGTTCGGAGAAAACCGCAATCTTGTTTTCGCCAACCTTGAGAAAGGCAGCATTTACGGCATCTATTCGGGAGAAAAAGTTTCATGCAGAGATGAGCGCCTTATCCGTGTGAACAGGGATTTCTATGCTTTCCTCGCTCTCGATGAAACAGAAAGATTCGATGTTTCCTCCTTCAGAGTGTCAGGTGATACCACATTAAATGTCATGAAGCTTAACATGAGCGATAGCTTTAGTGAGAATACGGATGACATGAAAGCGGTAATGGCGACAGAAGATGGAGATCTTTACCTGAACTGTTTCAGATTTGATATAGCTGAGGATGGGGAATATGCCCTCATGAATCAGAGTCTTGGAAGTGGCAGTATGAGCACTTCAAGATATTTTATAAATGCTGCAACAGGAGAGGAAATAAAGGAAGGAATAAGCTATAACGTCTATGATTTCACAGGAATGGAAAGTGTAATCATGATCAGCAATATCCGTCTTATAGAAGGCAATTGCATAAATGATTTCCATCTTGAAAAAGCCCAGTACTGCAATTCAGATGATGTTCCTGATGATTTCAGACTTCCTGGATTCTTCAAGATCGAAGCTACTGGACTCTCAGATGCTGTTATTGAGTTGGCTTTTGACGGGTCTGCTATCAATACCGATGCTCTGCGCTATCCTACTGCAGTCTATGATGATGGAAGCCGGGCTCAATACTTCTATCCATTCTCAGTGAATGCAAGCACTAATACCGTACTCCTTTACGCTGGAAAAATAGACGGTACTGTTTCCTACATAATCGATTCCTACATTGGAAAGGCAAACAGCGGACAGATGAGAATAAGGCAGATTACGGAAGAGGAAAAATCATTAATAAGAGAAATCAACCTTTCATCCTCCGATTTTGAGAAGGAGATTGCCTTTAGCGAAGGACTTACTCTCGTGATATTCGCAGCGGAAAATGCAGAGGATGCAAAGAACTGGAAGATAAGCTGTGATAGCAGCATAGGAAACACGGATGTAGCACTAAAGCTTTCAAGAACGGGGAGCTCTGGAACCTCCAGCCGTTCTCTTTTTGAGGAAAACGGTTATCAGTGCAGTCTCGGAGAAGAGGAATTCATTGAAGCGATATTGATTAAAGCAAGTTCTCCCGGCTCTATCACTCTGAAGTTTGAGAGGCTGTAAGATATGCCGTAAGAAGGTTGCTCTGAAGGAAATGAAACAAACCGCAACAAATTTTCCCTAATTGCTGTTTTTTCTGTTATCCTTAAAAAAGGAGAACAATAATGAAGGGAGAAAGGGTTGCACAGCTTGAACTGCTTTTAAGAAGCCATCCGGAGGGCATGCGGAGGGCTGAGATCGCACGACGGCTTGGCGTGCACCGTTCTACAATATCGCGGTATGTCGAAGACCTTTCTGAGAAGATAGACATTTACGAGGAGAACAACCTGATAAAAATCAGGGTCAGGGATGATGAGGGGCCGGAGGCTCTCAGCGTCTATGAGTCACTGGCATTCAACATGAGTGCCGAACTCCTTGCATCCAACATCGAGATACAGAATCCACACCTTGCATCAGGGCTTAGAAAGATAGCGATGAACATGCGCTCCTACGCACCGAAAGTAAGCGCAAACATATTCGCTCTTGCAGATAAGATTGACGAAGGACTTAAAAACAACATGGGGCAGTCCATGGTTTTCAACAAGATTCTTGAAGTCCTGATAGACTGCTGGATAAGCGGACATATCGCGCGCATCACAAGCGGGAATGAAGAAATCGAGATAGCCCCCTACTTCATCGGCTTCAAAGAGGAGAAAGAGGGAAGGCGCCCAATAACTGTAACGGGAAGACTCCGCCATACGATGGACATAGTGACACTGGACATTGCGAAGATGACCGATGCCGTGATGCTTGATGAGACATACACGATTCCTGACAATCTCAAACCTTTCAGGAAAAGTCAGGAGGAGAGGGAGTATGATGCTATCGACATGATCCCTCTGAAGCTGAAGCTGAGAGAGAAATCGGCGCTCAACAGCTTCTCCACGATAATCCATGGCAAACCGGATCTGAGCAGGAACGAAAAAGGCGAACTTATCGCCACATTCGATGCTGAGAACTCTATAGAGCTGATGCTCAGGATAATACAGAGCGGAACAAGCGTTGAGATCCTCTCTCCAGAGGATTATAAGATACGGCTTATAAACTACCTTGAGAACATTCTAGCACTATACAGACGCTAGATATATGGTCTCTAAATTATCCGAAAAACCGCTCTGTTAAATAATTGCAGTAAAAAATTTTATAAAATTCATTTGTAAAATATTGATTTTACTGTTATCCTAAGTCTGTAGCCTCCTATTTGGTTACACCCCCTTTGCTGAGCTACCAAAAATTATTTGTAAACTATTTAATTCCGGTAGCTCTTCTTAGAGGCATTTTCAGCAGGATTGAAGTTGAAAATACCTTTAAATTTTAACGGGGTTTTTTTCATGCCTTCAAAAGTGCGTCAACCTCTTCTTTCTCCGGCATGACCTTAAGAGCACCCTTCTTCGTTGTTATGAGCGTTGCAGCGGCATTCGCACGGCGTAGAGCGAACTCTGCTTCTTTTCCTTCAGGCAGAGCTAGGTTGTTATCAAGGACAGACAGAAGGAATGTTCCAAAGAACGTATCCCCTGCCCCGGTCTTCTCAACAGGCTTTATCTCATTGAAAGTATGAGCAAAAACCTTCTCTTCCCTGCTTAAGAGGAAACTGCCATCAGGGCCCAATGTCACCGCGATACCTAATAGGGCCGGGTTATTATCAAGCAGTTTCCTTGCCCCAGCCTCATAGTCCGTCGTGCCAAGAAGCCACTCAATCTCGTTATCTGCGATCTTCAGGAGATTCGCCTTTGAAATACCCCAGAGCACCTCTTTTTTCGCCTCCTCGGCATCAGACCAAAGAAATGGCCTGTAGTTTGGATCAAAAGAGATGAATTTACCCATCCTCTGAGCTTCATCAATCATGTAATGCACAGCATCCCGTGCAGGATCGGAGCTGAGGGAAACAGAGCCGAAATGAATGATTCTGCTATCATGGACAGCATCAAGCGGGATATCATCCCTAGTAAGCATGACATCCGCAGTCCTGTCCCTGTAGAAAGAGAATTCCCTCTCTCCCCCTTCAAACGTCTGCACGAAAGCAAGTGTAGTAAGTGCGTTATCATCCACCGCGACATATGTTGAATCGACTCCAGCCTCTTTTAGAGCAGAGAGAAGAATACGGCCAAAGCCGTCATTTCCAACCTTTGCAACCAGAGCCCCTCTCTTTCCATGCTTATTCAAGGCGGCAAGAACATTCGCAGGAGCCCCTCCCGGATTGGCTTCAAAAACCTTATTATTCTGACCGCTTAACCCGTTTTCCGTAAAGTCTATCAGGATTTCCCCTACTGCTAGAACGTCTATCATATCATCTCCTTTTTAAAGCTCTTTTATTAAGTGTACATTCATAGCAAAGAATAAGCCACGAAAAGTTTTGAAATGTGTCAAGTTTTTCACATTTTCATGTAAAAAAACGGAGGGCGTTTAAACCCTCCGTCTCTGATTTGTGCAGATATCGCTTAGAGAATCTCTCCAAGAACCTCTCCACATCTCTGATAGAACTCAAGACGTTCCTTAGCATCCTCAGCAGCTTTTGCGAAGAGCTCGTCAGCATGCTCTGGGTTGGTCTTGTAAAGGGATGAGTACCTGACTTCTCCCTTGATGAATTCCTCATAATCGCCTGTTGCCGGCTTGGTTTCCCAAGTGAACTTCTTTCCAGCCTCTGCAGCAGGATTGAAGCGGTAAAGTGGCCAGTATCCAGCCTCGACAGCCTTCTTAGCCTCTACCTGAGAGTATCTCATGTTGATACCATGGTTGATACATGGAGCATAGCAGAATACGATTGAAGGTCCCTTGTAAGCTACAGCTTCCTGGAGGCACTTCTGAGCCTGCTGCCTGTTGTATCCGAGAGCACAGGATGCTACATATACGTGGCCGTAGCTCATGCACATGAAGCCCATGTTCTTCTTTCCGACCTGCTTACCAGCGTTTGCGAACTTAGCAACAGCTGCGATAGGTGTTGACTTGGAAGCCTGTCCACCCGTGTTGGAGTAAACCTCGGTATCGAGAACGAGGATTGTGACGTTCTTGCCAGAAGCGACAACATGGTCAACACCACCGTATCCGATATCGTAAGCCCATCCGTCTCCACCGATGATGAGAACAGCCTTGTCTGAGAAGAAGTCCTGAAGTTCCTTGATCTTGGAAAGAGCTGCCTTGTTAGCCTCTGTCTCCTTCTCTTCTGCGAGAACCTTCTGTACTTCCTTCTGAGCTGTGATTGAAGCCTCAGTATCATCATCCCAGAGGGAGAGGCACTTCTCGATTGCGCTCTTAAGCTCTGCTGAACATCCTGCAGCGAAGAGCTCGTCAATCTTGAGCTTAAGCAGATTCCTGTTGCTGTCGATAGCAAGGCGCATACCGAGACCATACTCAGCGTTATCCTCGAAGAGTGAGTTACCCCATGCCGGTCCTCTTCCATCCGCTCTCTTCGTGTAAGGAATGGTTGGGAACGTTCCAGAGTAGATTGAGGAACAACCTGTAGCGTTAGCGATTACCGCTCTCTCTCCACAGATCTGTGAGAGCATCTTTACATATGGAGTCTCACCGCATCCTGCGCAAGCACCGCTGAACTCGAAGAGTGGCTGCTTGAACTGAAGTCCCTTAACCGTGCTCATATTGAGTCCGTCAAGGTTATCATATGTGAGTGCTTCGAAGAACTCCGCATTCGCAGTCTCGCCAGCTTCTCTTTCCACTGTGAGTGGGCTGAAGGAGAGGGCCTTCTCCTTTGCAGGACAAGCTTCGATACATACTCCACATCCCTGGCAGTCCTCAGGATAAACCTGAATCTTGAACTGGAGCTCTCTGTCGTTCTTCGTATTGCTCTTGATTGTATGGAATGTAGCTGGTGCCTTCTCAAGGTCTGCAGGAAGAATCTGCTTTGCCCTGATTGCAGCATGAGGACATGACTGTACGCACTGGTTACACTGGATACACTTTGAGCTGTCCCAATGTGGTACGTAAGCGGCTACTCCTCTCTTCTCAAGCTTTGCTGTTCCAGTTGGAAGCTTACCATCGTAGGACATCTGAGATACAGGGATGTCATTTCCTTCGAGGTGCATTGAGCGCTCGATAACGTTCTTTGCGAATGCATCGGCGTTATCTGGGATGAGCTTCTTCGGCTCATAGCTCTTTGTAATCTTCTCAGGAACCTTAACCTCGACAAGTGCTGCTGAAGCTGCGTCTACAGCTGCCCAGTTCTTGTTAACAACATCCTCACCCTTCTTAAGGAAGGTCTTCTTGATGTACTTCTTGATAAGGTCAATTGCCTCTGCCTCAGGAAGAACATTCGCAATCTTGAAGAATGCAGCCTGCATAACAGTGTTGATTCTTGATCCAAGACCTACGCTTCTTGCGATATCGAGAGCATCGAT
This sequence comes from uncultured Spirochaetaceae bacterium, assembly GCA_944389025.1. GTDB lineage: Bacteria > Spirochaetota > Spirochaetia > Sphaerochaetales > Sphaerochaetaceae > Ornithospirochaeta. The sequence continues at coordinate 4,112 of CALXKU010000022.1, read as the reverse complement.
ATTGTAGAAGTGGATGTGCTTGTTGATAATCTGCTCCTGCATATCCCTTGTGAGGTGCTCGAATACCTCGTCTGAAGGAATCTGGCTGTTAAGGAGGAATACACCACCTTCCTTGAGAGCTGAAAGCATGTCATAGCGTCCGATATAAGCCGGATTGTGGCATGCTACGAAGTCTGCATGGTCAACGAGCCATGGCATGTCGAGATTCTCTTTTCCGAATCTGAGGTGGGAGATTGTGATACCACCGGACTTCTTTGAGTCATATGCGAAATATGCCTGTGCGTTCATGTCGGTGTTGTCACCGATGATCTTGATGGAGTTCTTGTTAGCACCTACGGTACCATCAGAACCAAGACCCCAGAACATGCAGGATACAACTCCCTTCGGAGTTACGTCGATCTTATCGCATACAGGGATTGAAAGGTGTGTGACATCATCGTTGATACCAACTGTGAAACCATGCCATGCATCATCTCTTTCAAGGAAATCGAATACGGACTTCGCATGGGTAGGAGTGAAATCCTTGGAGGAAAGTCCATAGCGTCCACCAATTACCTTAAGTCCGGTTCTTCCCTGGAGAGAAAGGGCTGATACTACATCCTCATAGAGAGGCTCGCCTACAGCACCTGGCTCCTTCGTCCTGTCCATAACAGCGATTCTCTTTGCTGTTGCAGGGATGCAAGCAACGAAGTCCTTTGCGGAGAACGGCCTGTAAAGCCTTACCTTGATAAGTCCTGTCTTCTTTCCGTTTGCGTTGAGATAATCAACAACCCATTCAAACGTATCGGCAGCACTACCCATTACGATAACGATATCTGTTGCATCTGGAGCTCCGACATAGTCGAAGAGGTGATACTGCCTTCCAGTAAGAGCAGCTACCTTGTCCATGTACTTCTGTACGATCTCAGGAACTGCGTCCATGTACTTGTTAACAGTCTCCCTACCCTGGAAGTATACGTCCTCGTTCTGGGATGCGACCTTTGTCATCGGGTGCTCAGGGCGCTGTGCTCTTGCTCTGAAGCGCTCGATATACTTCTCATCAACGAGAGTCCTGATATCGTCATAGCTGATTTCCTCAACCTTCTGAATCTCATGGCTTGTTCTGAAACCGTCAAAGAAGTTAAGGAAAGGAACCTCAGCCTCAAGTGTTGAGAGGTGAGCAACAAGTGCGATATCCATCGTTTCCTGGATTGAGGATGCACATGTCATCGCGAAACCTGTATTCCTACAAGCCATTACATCTGAATGGTCTCCGAAGATTGAGAGAGACTGAGCTGCAAGGCTTCTTGCGGAAACATGGAACACTGTAGGAATCATCTCTCCTGCAATCTTATACATGTTTGGAATCATGAGAAGGAGTCCCTGGCTAGCTGTGAATGTCGTTGTAAGAGCACCAGCTGCTAGAGCACCATGTACAGCACCTGCGGCACCAGCCTCAGACTGCATCTCCATGATGTCAACCTTCTTGCCCCAAAGGTTCTCCCTTCCTGTGGAGGACCACTGCTCTGCATACTCACCCATTGGTGAGGATGGTGTGATTGGGTAAATTGCAGCAACTTCGCTGAATGCGTATGCTATATGCGCAGCCGCGGTATTGCCGTCGATTGTAACCATTTTCTTGTCTGCCATTTTCAGTTACGCTCCAATAAAAATATATTGCTCACGGCAAAGGCCGTGACGATGTCATCTTTAAGAATAAATCAAGTTTAATGACTTTACAACCGTAAAGAGAGAGAAAGCTTGAGAAAAAATCATAAATGAAACCTTGTTTCACTCAGTTTTCAGAAAAAGAAAACATTTCACCCTTTCTCAATGCTAACTTCTGATTTTCCATCAAGTTGTAACTTTGACTGCAAGAGAGAGAACGATATCGGTAAAAGCCTCTAAAGATATGGAGAAATCGGAGGAAATCCACTCCTTTATGATACCGATTATCCCGTTTACACAGAAAATGTAATTAAGCCGGGTCCTCGTCTCATCATCAGCGTATGAGAGGTGCTCGTAATGCTCAAACACAGAGCCTATGAGCTTCTCAACAAAGCCCGTATCCTTGCGTTTTATCATCATTATCGATATCAGATCGGAGTTGTCTTTCACGAATGAGAGGATGTTACCTATCGCAAGGCGGAGGTCACTGCTGTTGTCCTCAACGACGGGAAGACGGGAAAGTATGTCATCCTCGATCTCATTCAGAACCTGCTTAGTGTCTGTGTAATGGGAATAGAATGTAGAGCGGTTGACATCGGCCCTGTTGCATATATCACTTATCGTGATTTTTGAGAAATCCTTCTCATCCATTAAGGATATCAGAGCATCCTTTATCATCCGGTTTGTCAGAACCACCCTTCTATTGACCGCCATCTCTCTCCTCCAACAAAAATACACAATTCTTCTGTCGTAAAACCAACACCAACAAAGGGAGGTGTTGAGAACACATCGTTTTAAGAAAAACTGTCTGTTGTTTTACCGACACCGTGTATCTATTATTGGAATTGTAATCAAGGAGGTCAATACCATGAAGAAAATATATCTTGTAACAGGTACAACAGGCCATCTTGGAAACACTCTGGTCGCGAAACTGCTGGAAAGAGGAGAGTGCGTACGTGCGCTCACCCTCGCCGGAGAAAAAGGAATACGTCACTCTGGAGCACTGTACTATGAGGGAGATGTGCGGGACAAAGAAAGCCTGAGAGCATTCTTCTCTCATAAGGACGATGAAGAGCTTTTTCTCATACATGCCGCAGGAATAATAAGCATCAGAGAAAAGGGAGAGAAGAATCTTAGAGCCGTCAACATTGACGGGGTGAAAAACATCATCTCACTTGCTGAGGAAAGTCAACGACCTTCAGGACAAGCCTGAAGGCTTGGACGTGAGCGTTTTGCCCACAGGCTCCGTTGCCGGTTCACCTGTGGCACTCCATCCATACGGCTGATTGACTGCAGCCTGCCCGGATTGCTCGATCCGGGTGATGTAGTTGTCGCGGATGTTGATGGCGGCATTCACATCTGCATGCATGCTGTTGCCGCAATGCCTGCAGACATACCTGTTCCCTTTCCTCGAAGCCTTGTCGATCGTCTTGCACACAGAGCACTTCTGGCTTGTGTATCTTGCATCGACGAATTCCACCCTTATGCCGTTGCGCCGACACTTGTAGATGAGCTTGAACTCAAGGTCGGAGTACGACCAGGCGGAAAGCCATTTCCTCATGGTCTTGTTGCTCTTTCCCCTGAGCCTCAGCATGTTCATGGATGACAGGTCTTCAAGGACGTATATGGAGACATCCCCATCAGTGTTGGCAAGCTTCTTGGAAATGCAGTGGTTCTGGTCATGGACAAACCTCTTCTCGCAGCCCGAGATGGCCTTGAGCCTTCTCCTGGCGCTGCGGGTGCCTTTCTCCTGCAGCTCAGAACGCACGTGGTTGTATTTCCTCTTCACCCGCCTTGCATCCTTTGCTCCATAGTGGGTTCCATCAGAGGTTGTAACAATGTTGTAGACACCCCTGTCCAGCCCCACTATCCTCCCATCGTTCTCGACTGTATCGTAATCAGGGCACTCGTAGATGAGATTGACGAAAACCCTTCCTTTCCTGTCGATTCCTATGTCCGCTCCCTTAAGCTTCCAGCCTTCCGAATCAGGATAGCGCTCAGTGAAGAACCCAGGAATCGATATGATTGCCTTCACCCTCCTGCCGCAGGTGCTGAATGTGAGCTGAGAGCCGCGCAGCGTGACTGTGCGCACATCATAGCGCATCGTGCACTTCTCCTTCATCGAGGGCCTTCTCATCCTCTCGGCCTTCTTCGGATGCTTCCGCTTCAGCTTCGTCCTCTTCACATTCCAGGCCTTCACCGCTTCCACTGCGACATCACGGGCACACTGTATGAGTCCTGTGGGAAGAGTCGGACACTCCTCCTTGATCCTCTCATACTGGACCTTGTGGAGGAACCTCTTGGACGTGCTGTTGTTGGTGACAAGACAGTCCACAGACATGTTGAAGGCCTTCGCATACTGCTTCCTCGTCTCCACTATTGCGGAGACCTCCTTGTCAGTGAGCTTCGGGAAAACAGTGATTGACCTTCTCATACATCAATCATATCCTATTTTATAATAGGAG
>CALXKU010000021.1 GCA_944389025.1 uncultured Spirochaetaceae bacterium | reverse complement strand
CATGGGCGGATTTGATTTCCCATTCATCCCCATTATGGATTGATGACTATTTACCCACCAGAAATAGCGAATAACCACTTATCTGATAAGGACATCAATAGGATAGCAAAAAACATTCGCTAAAGAATTTAAGATGGATTACTCAGATCCATTTCTTTTCTTGCCAATCTTTCTCCTTCGTGGTATACACCTTTCGAGAAAATGAGAAAGGAACATATCATAAGACGCATAATTGTTTTGATCGCAGGGCTTTGAATAATGGCTTTGGGGGTAGCATTCTCCATTGCTGCTAATCTAGGGACCTCCCCTATTTCAAGCGTTCCATATACGGTGAGTTTATTAGTACCTCTTAGTGTCGGAGAGGTAACCATAGCAATGCACTGCACCTTCATACTTCTCCAGATAATCCTGCTAAAAAAAAGAATACAGGACGGAGCAGCTGCTTCAGCTCTTAATAGCACTCATATTCGGACTAATGACAGATCTTGCGGTCTCCATTCTCTCCTCTCTTCATCCATCAGGATATCTCGAATCTTGGATTTTCTCCCTATTGGGCATAGTTTTTGTTGCAACAGGGGTGAGTGCAGAAGTCAATTCGGATACAATTCCTCTTGCTGGTGAAGGTCTTGCCTTAGCCCTTTCAAAGAGGCTGGGAATAAGATTTGGGAATGCGAAGATAACGGTCGGCGTATCCCTTGTAACAATTTCCCTTATCCTCTCATTCTCCTTCCTTGAGAGTTTTGGCGGTGTAAGGGAAGGGACTGTGGCAGCGGCGGTTCTTGTCGGTACGATAGCAAAAAAACTAAACAAAGGCGCACTGCCACTGAAAGAGAAATACCTTTAAGCTCTCCTTCCGTTCAGCACTCCACTGTAGCCATCGAACATCAGCTCACCATAGAGGCGCATCCTCATTGAAAGAAGATCCTCTTTCATTGCGATTTCGAACGTGAGTCCTCCTTGGCATTCTCCTATGAACTGAATCCAGACAGAGAGCGTCCCATCAGAGTTTAATGCGGCACTTGAAAGTGCAGGAGAGGACGTTTTCTCCCTTATTGCTATCTCTTCATTTTCTCCGAAGAGGAACGGATAACTCTCCTCCACCCCACCTTTTATGATTGCGATTAGACCACCGCTTCTTTCCGTATGGAGTCTGACTCGGCTTATGTCGAGGCTGTTATCATCCATGATGAATGAAAGATCTCCGCTCTCCGCTGTTCTCCCATTCTTCAGTGATGTGACGCGTCTTTCCTTTGGAACGACCTCATCGGAAGGATCAATTGTGTGAGAAAGTGAGATGAGGGTTTTCAATATCAGGGATGAATACGGGTCATAAACCTGTGTGTCGGCAGTAGTGACAAAAACCATGTCACGATCAGGCACGGCAAGTGCGAACTGTCCGCCAAGACCTACAAATGCGTAAGAGCCATCTCCTGTGCACCATATCTGATAGCCATAACCCATACGTCGCTCTCTCATGTTGGAAAGGGATGCGATAGTGGTATCCGAAAGAGGCGCGACTGCCTCATCGATATAAGTCTTGTCGATTATCCCCAGCCCACCCTCTTTGAGAAGATAGATGACCTTGAGAAGGTCAATGGGTCTCATCATGATTCCAGAGCCCCCCTGTGGGTTTCCAACAGGATCTGAAAGCACATATGTACTCTCACTGATTGAAAGCTTTGAGAAGAGCTCTTCTTTTAAGAATTCGATATAGCTTTTTCCGCTAACGACCTCTATTATCTTTGCAAGAACGGTTGCAGCTCCAGTATCGTAGGAGAAGAACATACCCGGCTCGTGGTCACATTTTGAATAAAAGAAAGAGGCAACCCAGTCCTTCTGGTATGTGCTCACGTTGTTCCCGTTCTTAGCTCCGGTCTTATAACATGTCTTGCTGTAAGGGCTCTTCATCATAAGAAGATCCCTTATGCTCGTCCGCGTCACCCTTTCATCGGTCTCCTCGGTGATAAGAGATGGGAAAATCGAGGGAAGCCTGTCATCAAGTGATATGAGTCCTTTCTTGAGAAGTATGCCGATACCGATCGCGTTTATGCTTTTTGTAACGGAATACATCCTATGAAGCTCATCCCTCTTAAAAGGTGCATAATAGCGCTCGGCAATCACCTCATCTTTATATGCGACAAGAAGGCTGTGCATTGCTATTCCTTCCTCATCAAGTCTGTCGAGAGCATCCTCAACCTGTCTGTTTGATAATTTCCTGAATTTAAAAATATCTTTCATGGCAACAAAATAAGGGCCAGCCCGACAGCTGGCCCATAAGAAAAGAGAGACAATCAGTCGCTGACAACGAGATTGTTCGCTCTTGCGAATTCGATACCCTCTTCGTTCCAGGCTTCTCCTCCGACCCTTGCAAACTGATCAAGGAAGTTCTGCCAGTTCTCAGGGGTAAGCTCCCTGGTTCCGCTGAGGAACTCTGCAATAGACTGCTCATAGAATCTTGAGACATCCGCATTCGGGGTCGGCATCATTCCTGATCCTACAGCATCCGTCCATGCAGTCTTCTCCATTGCAGCAAGGAATCCTGTCGGAGAGATAGTCTTTCCAGAAGTCTTTGCAACATAGTCAGGGAATCTAACTCTGGTCTCTTCGGCTGTGTTGGTGTAGACGAGGTTTCTCAGCTGAGTGTATACCTGTCCCTTCTGTCCTGTATAAGACATGTCGCCAAGACCTTCTGTTGATGGGTCTCCGTTCTCGTTAAGAACATAGTTCACGCCCTCAACACCATATCCAAGCAGATAGTAACCCTCATCGGAAGCCATCCATTCAAAGAGACGAGCGATGTCGTCAAGCTTTCCCTCATCAGCTGCATCCTGGGATACCGCATAGATTCTGTATGTCTTATCAAGAGCACCTGTTGACTGATATCCGTCCGGTCCGATTGGAGGATCGATTATGATCCACTCTCCATCTGGGAAGTTGGCATCGAACGGTGCGTAGTTGGACTCTGCTCCGAGAGCTGCCCACTGCTCATACATACATCCGAATCTTCCCTGCTTCCATGCAGCACGGAAGTCATCCTTTCTGTAGGAAAGCCAGTTAGGATCTATTACGCCATCTTTAACCATCTTTCTGAAGAAAGCGATGAAATCATAGAAACCATCCTTGTATACTGTGAGGCCGAGATTATCTTCATCGAACGTCCACAGTCCTACCACATCGAATGCTCCCATGATTGGCCAGAGCCTTGATCCTGGATATCCCTTGAGCGTGGTGTTGCTCTCTACGAATGCTCCATATCCCCATGTGTCGTCCCTTCCGTTCCCATCAGGGTCGTCATATGTGAATGCATACATGACATCATAGAACTCGTCGAGTGTCGTTGGAATCTCAAGGCCGAGATTGTCCAGCCAGTCCTTCCTGATTGCAAGACCCTCAATCGGTGTCGTGCTGCTAGGAACTGCCATACCGAAATTCTCTCCGTCGAACATGGTGTGGTTGATGGAAGCCGCATCATGATACTTTGCAGTCCTGTTAGGCATCATGTCATAAATCTCATCGATTGCGGCAACCAGTCCCTGCTTTACAAGGTTCTCGAGAACTGGGCGGCTTACGAAGAACACGTCCGGAAGATCGTTCGCAGCTCCAGCTGCCTGGATTCTTACATCCTGGTCGCTCTCGTTTGAAGGAAGAGCCGTAATAGTAAGCTCGATTCCAAGCTCATCACGAATGATATCATATCCTACCCAGTCATCAGGAATAGGACCAGCTTCGGTAACGGCAGCACCGTACCACATCTCAATTGGGACCAATCCATCTTCTGTAAGTACTTCCTTACTCTCCTTTGAGCCGCCTGCGAAGACGATGGAGCAGATTGAAAGCATCACCATCAAGGTAAACAGAAACTTTTTCATCTAGTCATCCTCCCTATAATTTATACATTATAACAGACACACGCTAAATCAGGTTGTCTCTTATGTAATCGAAATCAAAATCCAATCCGAGACCAGGACCGTCAGGAATGCTGACAAACCCGTTTTCATCCATCGGATCATAAATCTTTTTGAACCACGGCTTCGGCTTTTCATAATCAATGAGCGGATGCAGCAGTCCCCTTTCGAAATACTTGCCATCAATGCCCATTGCACCGAGAACATGAAGATTTCCAATCGTATTCCCGTGCAGTTCGATGCTCATTCCGAAAGATTCATATAAATGCACGGATTTCATCACGCTCGTAATTCCTCCCGTGACCTCAGTTCCTGCCCTACCTATATCAGAGGCACCGCTAAGAATCCACTCTGCTCTCATCCTGTTCTTGCCTTCCATAGTCTCAGGTCCGCAGATAGGTAGCTTCGTTTTCTCTCTCAACCATACGTAGGAGGACATGGAATGTTCATCCATCGGCTCCTCCATCCAAAGGAAATCGAGCTCTTTAAGTGCATCCGCTATGTAAAGAGCATCCTCTCTTGAGTAATCATGATAGGGATCAAGCATCAGATCGATATCCGGCCCTACCGCATCTCGCACTGCCGCACATGCTCTCACATCGAGCTTCGGATCCGGATATGGGATGATAGGAGGCATCCACGTATGAAGCTTTATGGCCTTGTAACCTTTTTTCACAAGCTCCTTTGCGAATGCCGCATACGCCTCAGGAGTATCCAAGCCACCTTTTATATCATCACCGACCATGATTGATCCATATGCTGGCACCTTCTCCCTGTATCCTCCGAGCAGCTTGTAGACAGGAAGGCCGCATTTCTTTCCGCAGATATCCCAGAGCGCAAGATCAAGGGCACACAGGGTCCTGTCTGAGAAGAGGGAGTGCAGACGCTGCCACGTCCTCATCCTCTGCCATATCCTCTCATGCATGAACGGGTCCTCACCTATTATCGCAGGGGCGACAACCTTGTTAAGGATATCGACATTCATGTTTCCACCGACTGCGTATCCCTTTGTGCCGTCATCGCATGTGACAACAAAGAAGCCGACACTGTCCTCATGAGCCTTTCCAGGATGGCTATGTCCCTCTCCGTCTCGCACCATCACAGACGTATAGCGGATTTTCCTTGCCTCTGCATTGACGATTCTCATACCGGCTCTCCTTTATTCATGATGAAAGGTATTCAACGCCATTATAATATAACCATGTTAATGGCTTAATCATTACAGAATTTGTATGATTCAGACATCTTGAAATAATGGATTCATATTTTCGCCGTAAGATCTTCCGCAACCTGTGCATTTCTCTTGGCTTTAAGCTCTTTCAAGTATGTGATATAGAAATAGAGGCTTACAAGGAATGTAAGGATATCTGCAAAGCTCTGGGCAAGCTCGACTCCAAGAAGTCCCATGATACGTGGAAGGACGAGGACCATCGGGATGAAGAAGAATCCCTGGCGGCACATTGCAAGAACAGTAGCCCTTCCCGCCTGCCCGGTCGACTGAAGTGCCATATTGGTAACGGTCGTTATCCCAGTAAGGGTAAGTGCGACGCACTGTGCACGAAGTGTTACGACACCAATTGCTATAACCTCAAGGTCATCACGGCGGAACATCATTATAAGAGGACGGGCGAAAACGAAGCATAAGAAAGCTACAAAGATCATCAGGAATGTGCTTATGACACTTGTGAACTTCGTGGCATCATGCACCCTGTCATAACGTTTGGCACCGTAATTGAACGCAGCAACGGGCTGAAAACCCTGTCCGAGGCCGAGCATGAAAGAAAAAAGGAAGAAAGTAATCCTGTTGGCAATGCTCATAGCGGCGACAGCAGCATCCCCGTAGCCTGCAGCCATGACGTTAAGCGCTATGGTTGCCACGCTAGCAAGCCCCTGTCTTGCAAGTGTCGGAAGCCCAGTGAAAACCATGTTCCTGTAGTATACAGGCTTGAAAGAGATAAAACGCACTGATAGCTTCAGATTGCTCTTACCGGAGAGGAACATGAGAAGAAGAATGATGAATGATATAAACTGTGAGAGTGCGGTGGCTATCGCGGCTCCAGCCGTTCCAAGACCGAAAGCGAATATGAAGAGAGGGTCGAGAATTATGTTCAGCACCCCTCCCACTGTTATTCCTATCATACCGTAGAACGCTTTTCCCTCAGCTCTAAGGTAATTATTCATTATGAACGAAAGACACATGACTGGAGAGCCGATGAGTATGTATCTCGCGTAGTCCCTCGCATAGGGAAGAATCGTCTCAGTAGCTCCTAAGAGCCTCATCAGATCATCAATGAATACAGAACCGAAAACGAGAAGGAGCAGAGAGAGGACAAGACCGAAGAAAAAACCGGTGGAGGCGTATCTGTTGGCCTCCTCCACATCCTTCGCACCGAGCTTTCTGGAGGCTATGTTACCGGCACCCATGCCAATCGTAAACCCTATCGCCTGGATTATCGCCATGACCGAGAATACGATTCCCACGGCCCCTGCGGCACTCGTTCCGAGCTGGGATACGAAGAAGGTATCAGCCATGTTATAGATGCTGGAGACGAGCATCGAGATGATGGTAGGAACAGCAAGCCTTATCACTAGACGCCGAACCGGAGTCTCCGTCATCTTCTTAAAATGCTCTGCTCTCGCCGTCTCCTCCATCGCAGGACCTCCGAATTTTAAAGATTTTAAAAATTATACCCCGCTTGAGGATGCTTATCAAGCAAAGAGGGAATCTATCTCTTTTCTATAGAGTTCTGAGATGACATTCCTCTTTATCTCCTGTTTGAGAGAAAGCTCCCGTCCGACTTCAAAACTCTTGGTAAGTATGTAAAACCGGTTCACCTGCTCAAAGAGCTTAAAGCCCCTCTTTACCGACACGTATGTCTGTATTTCACGTCCAATCAGGGCTTTCACCGCATCGGAGTCAGAAAGACTTCCCCTATCCATGTACGGTATGTTCATATCCTTGAGATAATTCTCGACACTCTTAACATTGATGACAATAAGAGATGCAAGATACTTCCTGTCCTGTCCGACAACAACTGCCGTTTCGACATACTCGCTTTCTTCTATTGCCTTCTCGATTGGAACAGGTTCGATGTTCTCCCCTCCTGAGAGCACTATCGTATCCTTCTCCCGCCCTCTGATAGAAAAGAGACCGCTTCTAGTCATGACCGCAAGGTCTCCCGTGTTTATGAAACCATCCTTATCTATGACCTTGGCGGTGAGCTCGCTGTTCTTGTAATAGCCTTTCATCACCTGCGGTCCTTTGAAATAGAGAACACCCTTCTTCCCGGGAGGAAGGCTCTTGCCATCTTCCCCTACTATCTTTATCTCAGACCCCTTGAGAAGCTCAAGACAGCCTCTTACGCGATGAGTGAAATCCTGAGCGGCTATCATCGGAGAGGTCTCCGTAAGACCATAACCGTCCATGATTGTAAGGCCCATCGCATCAAAGAAAGACTCCACATCCTTGCTTATCGTACCCCCTCCAGATATCCCGAGGATGAAATTGGGACCGAGCTTTGAAAGAACCTGAGAGAATGCGACTTTCCTGCCAAGCGCATATAATGGTTTCAGCGCGATATACGGGATTATGCCACGGCAGAAATCAAGAACCCTGTTTCTCTTTTTGAAATCTGCAACACGATTTCCAACAAGAGCCGATGCATTAGAATAGCACCTGCCTACGGCAAGGAAGAAATTGAACATTTTTCTTTCTATCGGCTTTTTCGTCTTAAGAGTCTGATAAACTCCCGCTTTGACAGTCTCCCAGATACGGGGAACAGAGCACATGAAATGGGGCTTTACTGTCGCCATATCCACAAGCATGATCTTTCCTATGGGCTTTGAGTATGCGATTATATTGTCATATCGGAGTATCAGATAGTTAATCATGCGCTCGAACGCATGCCATACGGGAAGGACCGCAAGCCAGATCATCTGAGCCTTGATGTCAGGGAAATACTGTATCATCCCGTCAAGCTGAAAGAGCATCGCACTATGGCTGATCATAACCCCCTTGGGTTTCCCTGTGGTACCGGATGTGAAAATTATTGTAGCCGTATCATCACCTTTTCCAAGGGAGATCTCGCATCTTACCGCATTATCAACCGACTCATCGCTTATGAGAGCAAACCCCTCTTCAAGGAGTTTTCCATATAGCTCTACACGTAGGCCTATCGTAGAAGAGAAGGAGGCGATGTCTTCAGGGAGATTCCTCTCATCGATTATTATGATCGTCTCAAGAAATGGAAGATTCTCTTTAAGGGCTGAGACCCTTTTTGCCATATCGATGTTCTCAACGAAGGCTATGCGGCATTCAGTCTCTTTCAGGATGTATTCTATCTCATAATCCATCGCATCACGGCCACGGGGGGTGTCTATCGCACCAAGGGAGAGGATTGCCATATCCGCAACCAGCCATTCAGCCCTGTTATCACTGATTATCGCGATGATATCACCACGCTTGACACCCATTCTCATAAGGGAGGCTGCCATAGCCCTTATGCGGCGCCTGAGTTCCAGATAGGTCACAGGACGGAAACGGGATGCACCATCCCTGCTAAGCTGGGCGACATACGATGGATTCGCCTCAGCCCTCTCTTCAAACATCTGGACCAGTGTGCTATACATGTTTCCTCCCGATTCTTACCATTTAAGCTCGTCTATTCTTCTGTACGCCTTTCTTACCGCAATTGAGAGCGGAAGACCTACTATCACGCCACAAGCTGACTGCACGACGTTGGCAGGCACCTCCGGAAGTGCGGCTGCAAATCCGATCAGAAATGCACCTGTAAGAAGGAAATATCCCCCGGCGACTGTCAGAATGGCAACGGCTGCTGCAAGCAGTTTATAAACAAGACTATCAGGCTTTGAACGCACAATCAAGGCGATAAGAAGCGCTTCAAGTCCATGAACGACAAAAGAGACCGGAGCCCACTGCCCGAACCCACCTGCAAGGTCTGCGATAGCAGTCCCTACACCACCTGCAATAAACCCGGTAACGGGTCCGAATGTGGCACTAACGAATACGACAGCGACATCACATAGGCTTACATACCCACCCACCGGTGTCGGGACCCTTATTGCGATTGTGAATACCGCGACTATGGCAGTCGTTATAGCGATAAGAGAAATCCTTAAAGCACTGCTTTTCTTCCTTTCCTCACTCATTTTCTCATCTCCACAAAAAGAAAGCTAACGGGATTATGACACTTAAGAGCATTTGTGTAAATATAAAACCATTCATACCGTAACTCCTGTACGAAGGTCTCTCCTCTCCCGTAAACCCCCTCTCCTCGAGAAGTGAGGCGTTCTCGGGAATCAGCTTTACAGCTGACACTATGAGAGATACGAGGGACGGGAAAAGAGTACTGAGTTCCGTCTTTCCTTTTCTCAGTTCTATTGCCTCCCTTATCTCTGAATACCTGTAAGAGAGAGCGGGAATGAGGGATAGAGTCATCGAAATTGTCAGGCTTGCAGAATATGATATGTGGAAATAGCGCAGAGCTCGTACAATATCCTCTATCCTTTCCGTCTCAAGCAGAAGGGAGAATATGAAAGAGATTCCTACGAACTTGAAGAGGATCATGACCGAGGAGAAGAGGGAATCGCGACTGATGAGCATGAAAGAGCCGATGCTGATAATGCTCTCAGCGTCCCTCTTCTGAAACGGGGAGAATATTATTATGAATATCACAAGGAGCAGAATCCTTTTGAAATTGAGAAGACTCTCCTTGAATCCTACGGAAAAGAGTGAGAGCAGAATGGATAGAAGCATCATAGAAAGAGCAGGGTAAAATGATGGGGATGCTATCAGGGCAATTGAGAATAGAAGGGTGAATATGAGCTTAGCCCTGTCATCAAATCTATGATAGAAACTGTCCTTATAAATGTAGGTTCCACTCCTCATTCGAGCCTTCCTTCCCTCATATGGTAAATCCTGCCTCCAAATGACGATATTATCCTCTCGTCATGGCTTATCATCAGAACACCGGAGCCTCTCTCAAGATAAAGAGTAAGGAGGGACATCGTATCGCGGTAGCTTATCGCACTATCGACCTCATCAAAGATTGCGAACGGCCGGTTGAGAATGTAATATATGGCGGCCTGGAGCATTTTTGCTTTCCCGTAAGAGAGCTCCTCCGTATAATCGGTTAGAGAAAGGGAGAAAAGATCCGCAACCCTCTCCGCCTCCTCTGGCGATGATGAGACACTCATAAGCTCATCCTGCACTCTCGGAAGGTAAAGCTGATTGAAAGGGTTCTGGAAAAGGTAGGACACGAGAGTCTTCCTCCTCTTTTCATCAACTGCTTTGCCATCATATGTTATGCTTCCACCTCGTTTTTCCAAAATTCCAGTAATCAGCCTAGCCAGTGTGCTCTTTCCTGCCCCGTTCTCTCCTTCGAGCAGATATGCCCTACCCGACTCAATCCTCATCGTAGGAACAGTGAGGTCAAAAGTCTTCTTCTCCCTCATTGCCCTGTGGCTCTGAGAAAATGTCAGATTGCTGATTTCAAGAGTGTGCTCACATAATCCCACCTTGGACTCGGGAAAGACAAAAGGAACGCTCTTCTTCTCATATGGGAAAAGACTCCCATCGCAAAGCTCATATGTACTCTCGAAGAAATTCTCATATTCAAAAAGATAATGGGAGCCGAGAACAAGGACATACTCCTTTTCCCTCATCAGTTCAAGAAGACGCTTTCTCCAAGAGGCAGAGAGCTCATCGAAGGCCTCATCATAGATGAATAGTTTTGGAGAGATCGCATCAAGGGTTGCAAGATTCAGCCTCCTTTTCTCCCCTCCTGAAAGCTCAGCCGTGTCGGCATCCCTGTACTTTAAGAGATCATAGCGGTCAAGAAGAAGAGAAATCTCTTTTCTCATCTCCTCACGCTTAAGGCACCGCTGCTCAAGAGGAAAAGCAATCTCATTCTCAACGGTTGGGAAAAGAATCGCCTCATCAGGGTTCTGTATGCTGCGTGCGACATAGTTTTTGCGCTCTGGAACATCGAGAGAGAAAAGATCCAGCGAATCCAAGAAAAAAGAACCGGAGACCTTTGCAGAGTGGAATTTGCTGGCCGTTCCAGTAAGGGCTTTTGCAAGGCTTGTCTTTCCACATCCTGGTTCGGAAATGATCAGAACCGGTTTATTTTTCTCAATTTTGAGAGAAAGGGAAGAAAATATCTTTTCCTCCCCTTCATATGACAATTCCAGATTACAAATCTCAATCATCACTTCTTCCCGATGGCAGGAAGCTTGGAATATTCATCCCTTATGAGCGCTTCAACACGCTCTGGAAGTTCTTTTAGCTCCTCCTCGCTCAAGCGAGAGGTATCTATCGGATCGAGTATGCTCACATAGACCGGAATTCTTCTAAACGTGTATGCATTCTCAAACAATGAGCGCGTGTTCTGTATCGCAACCGGGACAATGACCGCCTTTGCCTTCGTAGCCATCTTGAGAGCTCCAGCTTTGAAGGGGGCTATCTCACCACTCTTGCTCCTCGTTCCTTCCGGGTATATTGCCATCGAAAGTCCTGCATTGAGGTTCTCTACACCCTTTAAAATGGCCTTGAGGGACTGTCTCATGTCCTTTCTATCGATGTATACGCATCCCAGTTCCTTCATTATGACATTGAGTCCGATTACCTTCTTAAGCTCTATCTTCGCTATTATTCCACCCCATAGCCCGGCACCGAAGAGAGCCGGAATATCCATCATCGACTGATGGTTGGCCACATAGCATATCTTCGCCGATCGAGGAGGAAGCTTCTCCCTTCCCTTGACGATGAACTTCGCATTGAAGGAAATCCAGATCCACCATATGGTGATTGAAAGCCAGAAATAAAGCCAGGCTCTTCCCGCCTTCTTGAGGTGCAGGAGGAAGAATACTTCCGAAAGCATCGCCAGCAGGACAGTCGGAACGAAAATGGGAATACAGATTACCAGAGAAACAATGATTTTCAACTTCTTCACGCCATGCCTCCCTTACTGTAGAGACGGGAGTATATGCCGCCTTTTTCCATCAGGCTCCTGTGATCTCCCACCTCACTGAGTTTTCCATCATCGATGACGAATATTATATCACTATCTATCACGGTTGATAAGCGATGAGCAATCACTATGCTGGTCCTGCCATCCCTGAGCTTGAGGAATGACTCCTCGATGAGAGCCTCGCTCTCGGTATCGAGGCTGCTTGTAGCCTCATCAAAAACGATAATCGGAGGATTCTTAAGGAAACACCTTGCGATTGAAAGCCTCTGCTTCTGTCCCCCGGAGAGCCTCGTACCCCGTTCACCTACCTCAGTGTCGAGTCCCTGGGGAAGGCTCTTTACGAAATCGAGAAGATTGGCCTTCTCCAGAGCCATGTAAAGCTCCTCATCACTCGCATCGCTTTTGCCGTATCTCAGATTCTCCCTTATGGAAGCATCAAAAAGAAAGACATCCTGGCGCACGAAACCAATGGCGTCATGCAAGCTCTTCTGGCTGACCTCTGTTATGTCCGTACCATCTATTGTGATCTTTCCACCATCAAGCTCATAAAAGCGTGCAAGAAGATTCACGATAGTGCTCTTTCCAGCCCCTGATTCTCCGACGAACGCGACATGCTTTCCACCTGGAATTTCAAGAGAGAGATCCTTTATTGTCTTCTGCTGACCATCCTTCGTATAGGAGAATGTCACATCCTTAAAGCTGATTGCTCCATCTTTTACATGAAGCGTCCCTGCATCCTTGGAATCCTTTATCTCAGGTTCGGTCTCCATCACCTCTACAAAACGCTCAAAAGAGGCAACACCTTGTGAAAACTGCTCCGTGAAATTTATGAGGCGGTCAATCGGAGGGAGAACGACAGAGACGAAAAGGATGAACGAGACGAGATCGGAGACGGAAACTGTGCCGAGGCTTATTAGGACGACACCGCCGACAACGGTGATGAAATAATACATCTCGCGCATGAAACTGATTCCGCTCTGGTATGCGGCCATCACCGCGTAATATTTTTCCCTGGTATGCTTTAGTCTGCTGTTGGACTTGTCGAATTTCTTCTCCTGGAACTTCTCTTGGCTATACCCCTTTACTTCCCTTATACCCTGTATTGAATTCTCGACATCGACCGCGATATCTGCAACGGTCTTCCTCACATCCCTGTTCTTTTTCTTGAGCCTGCCATTATAAACAATTCCATAAAGGAGCATCACAGGAAGAGGTATCAAAGTAACCAGGGCAAGAGGAACGGAGAAAGAGAACATCGCGACATATGCCGCCACGATTGTAAGAACCGAGATTAGAAAGTCCTCAGGACAATGATGTGCGACCTCCGCGATATTGAAGAGGTCGTTCGTTATGCGGCTCATAAGACTTCCTGTCTTCGTCCTGTCATAGTATGAGAAAGAGAGGATCTGGAGATGGGAGAAGATGTCCCTTCTCATGTCATTCTCTATCCAGACGCCAAGGATATGCCCCCACTTTATCCTTATCCAAGTGCATGCCATCTGCACAAGATAGACAAGCAACATTACGAGGAAAATTATAAGCATCATCCTGTAATCCGATGATGGGATGACACTGTTAAGAAGGTATCGGGTGAGGGAGGGAAAGACGACAGAAAGCAGCGACGCAATGGCCGCTGCTGACATATCGAGTGCGAAAAGCCTCTTATAGGGCTTGTAATATGATGCGAAAAGCCTCAGAAGTTTCACTTTCCGAATATCCTCCTGATGAACGAGAAGAAACCTTTCTTCTCCTCAGTCTTGACCTCGGAGAGATTGATTCTGCGAACGTTCTTTCCCTCAACTTCCTTTTTGAGAATCTGCTCAGCATCGATCTTCCTGACCTCTTTCTTCTCAGCCTTGCTCTCGCTTCTCTGAATCTTCCTTTTCTCGCTCTTACGGCTTTGAACAGCCTTACCAGTATCGCTCTTTCTGCGCTCGCTTCTCTGGGATGGGCCCTTTCTGTCCTTTCTCTCGCCCGGCTTCCTGATCCTCTGATCCTTTCTGATCTTCATACCCTTGCTAAGGTCCTCGACCTCCTCAAGTCCGCATTCATCAGGCCAGAGTACAGGTATCTTCATATGAATGAATTCCTCTATCGGCTCAAGACCATAGATGTACATCTCATCCGCCAGAGTTACGGCCTTACCGCTTTTTCCAGCCCTCGCGGTACGTCCGATACGATGAACATAGTTCTCATAATCCTCAGGGATGTCATAGTTGACGACGAGTTCAAGATCATCTATCTGAAGCCCCCTTGCCGCGACATCCGTGGCAACGAGAATCGTAAGCTTACCTTCCTTGAAATCATCAAGGGTCTTAAGTCTCTTGCTCTGGACCATGTCGCCCATAAGGTACGCTGCCCTGTATCCATTGACCTTGAGACGCATCGCAACCTGCACGGCCGCATCCTTCGTGTTGGTGAAGATGATCGCACTCTGAGGGTTTATCTTCTTGAGAAGTGAAAGAAGAAGTGGAAATTTCTCCTCCCTGGTAACATGGAAGAGCTCCTGGGTTATCTCTTTGACAGTGACCTCCTCCGGACGCACCTCAATCTCCTCAGGCTCATTCATGAAAGCCCACGCAAGATTTCTCACCTTCATGGAGAGTGTTGCGGAGAAAAGCATGGTCTGCCTCTCCTCCCTCCTCCTCATTCTTGAGAACATCTTCTCGATATCCGGATAGAATCCCATATCGAACATCCTGTCAGCCTCATCCAGAACCACGATATCGAAAGATTTGAAATCCATCTTTCCGCTCTTAAGGAAATCAAGAAGTCTTCCAGGGGTTCCGACTGCAAGGTTTATCCCTTCCCTCATCTCTTCCAGCTGTTTCGAATATCCCACACCACCGTAAAAGCATCCGATCTGGTAACCTTCGATCGCCGATGAGAAAGAGATCGCATCCTCCTCTATCTGAACTGCAAGCTCCCTCGTCGGAGCAACCACAAGCGCCTTGCTGTTCTTATCTTTCAGATAGCGCTCGAATATTGTAAGCAGGAATACGAGAGTCTTTCCGCTTCCCGTCTTAGACTGGACCATGACGTCCTTTCCCCCCAGAGAGATTGGAAGCACCTTCTCCTGCACTTCGGTGGCAGATGCAAAACCGTGCTTCTCAATGCCGGCCATTGTCTCACTGGAAAGATTCAATTCTTTAAAATCCATATATTTCCCTCAAAACAAAATTCAAAATTGCCAATTTAAGGTAATAGATTTACCAGCGTTTTGTCTATTCCCACGCACCAACGTAATCTGAGAAGCGGAGAACCATGGTATTCATGCTGCGTTTAACGCTCTTTCCGTTGATGCTCCGGATAGGCATCGCTTTCATGCTCGTCGACGAGATGAACAGGGAATCATAGTCAAATATGTCCTTTACATAGATGGGCTCATATACGATTTCGACCCCCATATCCTTTGCTGCCTCCGTAACCCCTATACGGGTAACACCTAAAAGGACATCCTTATCCGGAGCCGTATAGAGCCTGTTTCCACGCAGGGCATAAAAATTACTTCTGGTCCCTTCTGTGACATAGCCATACCTGTTTACAAAGAGGGCCTCGAAAGCACCCTTGCTCTCAGCATCATCCAGAGCTAGGTAGGAGAGAAGAAGATTGCTCGTCTTATAATTGGGAAGAAAACGCTCCCCCTCATAGAGAGTACAGTCAACACCTTCCATGTAATAAGAGTCGGGATAGCTCCTCGTTGCGTCATGTGTGATGAAAAGGATGTTCTCCTTTCCAACAAGGAGAATACGGAATGTCTCATTGAAAAGGTTATCCTCTCCTCTGAGAGCCTCAAGCCAGGAGGAAATCTCATCATCGCTGTATTTAAGGGTGATTCCTATCCCCCTCGCGGATTCCCTGAGTCTGAACAGATGTTCCTTCAAATGTACGAACTCCCCGTTTTTCAGCTTCAAAGCCTCATAAACAGAGTATGCGTACTGCATGCTGCGCAGCGTCACAGGGAGAGATGCCTCCTCCTCTTTTATGATCAAACCATTTCGTATAGCGTGTCTCATCAAAGTCTCCATGGCAAATATAATACAAAGGGTAAAGCACTTGCAAGAATCAGATGAAAACACCATGTAGATAGAATTCACTATGCCCGTAAATCTGGCAATATGGGGAAAAAACATCATTCCAATTCGGCAAAATCCGGTTTGACAGAAAACTTATGAGCCCAATACAATAAAGGCATGAAAATACTTTGCCTGTACGTACTTAGCGGCAACGGACATCTGGTCCCTGCCAGGACGATGAAAATAGAGCTCGAGAAACTCGGACATGAGGTTCGCCTTGAACAGGTATTCGATGTTCTCAAGATGCAGTTGATTGGAAAACTCAACAGAATAATATGGCGCGAGATGCTTCGCCACTCGAAAACGGAGGAGATGATCGTAGGAGGCGCGGACCACTCGAACGCAATCTCCTTTCTTACGAATTTCTGTCTCAGACATAGAATGAAGACGCTGAAGGCTTATCTGGATGATTTCCCATGTGATGCCATATTCGCTACCCATCCATACGGATCGACAATCCTTTCGGAGATGATCAAGGTCATGGGGCTTAGCATTCCCGTATACTATTACGCCACGGATGTATTCTTCTCCCCCTCATCCGCAATCTCGAATAATCTGAGAAAGCTCTACATCCCGACAGAGGAAGGGAAGGAGTGGGTGATATCAATAGGACAGGATAGGGATAAGAGTGAAATATGCCCCTTCCCTCTCCAGCAGAATGTCAAGGACAGTCCAAGGATGAGCAAGAATGAGGCAAGGACGAAGCTAGGGCTTGATGACGTGTTCACCGTCCAGCTCAACATGGGTGGAGAGGGGCTTGGATCCCTTGCACTCCTGGATGCGCTTGCAAAGAAGGATTACGAGATACAGATTCTCGTAATCGGCAGCATCGACAAGAAGATGCAAAAGAAGGTTGAAAGCATAAAGAGAACGGCAGGAAAGAATGTCAGAATCATACCGACAGGCTTTGTGAAGAATGTGAACGAGTACCTCTTCGCCTCCGATATAGTTGCAGGCAGACTTGGAATAAATACGATTCTCGAGGCTTTCTATCTCAAGCGGCCATTCCTCGTAACAGAGCTCGTATACTCGGTAAAGCCGGCAGCGCAGTATATAGAGAAGTACGGTGTCGGCTGGAACTGCAACCAGGATGTTCCATCCCAGGTAAAGGTAATAGACACTTACGCAAAAGATGCAGAGAAGCTTGCAAAAATGGATGACAACTTTGGAAAGATTCCAATAACATATGATGCCGGCTTATTTGCAAAACAGCTCGTCAAAGACATCGAGGAATATAAGAAAAACACGTAAGCTCTGGAACAAATCCCCTTTTTCATGTTAGATAGATAGCTGCCGTCATCGCGGCTAAGGAGAAAATTGTGAACAAGGTACCGGAAAACCCTTTAAAAAACCGGAGGGGAGAGTTCACCCCCCTTTTGGTTGTATCAGCCCTTCTTGTGATGCTTTACATAACGTCGAACGTACTTGCTGTAAAGATCATAAGCATCGGATCCCTCTCGCTCTTTGATGCGGGAACAATCACATTCCCGTTTGCATACATGCTTGGAGATGTTCTTGCAGAAATCTGGGGGTATAAGACTGCAAAGAAAGTCATATATCTCACATTTCTCACGAATGTCGCCTTCATCGCATTCACCACTATCGGCATATTCCTGCCATACCCGGCTTACATGCAAGAGACGCAGGAAGCGTTCTCTCTTGTCTTCACATATGTACCGCGCATAGTATTCTCATCCCTAGTCGCATTCCTCTCTGGGGAGCTGGTGAATGCCAAGGTACTCGTCAAGATTAAAGAAAAGCAGAAAACCGAGAAAAAGCTATTCATCAGGACAATCGGCTCATCCCTCGTCGGCTATCTTTTCGATACCGTTCTTTTCGTAATCCTGGCTTTTGCAGGTACTGTAACGCTTAAAGATCTGATATCGATGATCGTGGTCCAGTATTTCGCAAAAGCAGTCATTGAAGCATGCATTGGCACACCTCTTGCCTACCTTGCATGCTCATACATCAAGAGGAACTATGCATAGATACTCAATAATCGAAAAAGGCCTAAGCCGTGAATTCCTGCTTCTCCAGGGGAAAGGATGCAAATGGAAGAAGTGCACATTCTGCGATTACCATGCAGACACATCTGAGGACCCGTATGCGATAAACAGGGAAATCCTCTCCATGGTAAGCGGTAAATACGGGGTCTTGGATATCATAAATTCGGGCTCATGCTTCGAGCTGGATGAGAAAACAATTTCCCTTATTCAGGATGTCGTAAGAAAGAAGGATATCCATACCCTGTGGTTTGAGGCTCACTGGATGTATAGGAGCAGGCTAAAAGAATTCGCATCACTTTTTCCCCAGGCATGCGTAAAGTTCCGTGTCGGAGTCGAGTCATTCAATGGCGCTCTGAGAAATAAGTGGAACAAGGGAATTGGCGAGAGCGTGAGTGCAGAAGAGATCGCATCTTATTTCAACGGATGTTGTCTCCTTGTTGGGCTCAAGGGAGAGACGAGGGGGGATATCAAGAGGGATATCGAGCTTGCTGAGAAATATTTCGAATACTACTCGGTAAACCTCTTCTGTCCAAACTCCACAGCCGAAGAGCTGGATGAGGCACTCGCCCTCTTTGTGAAAAAAGAAATAGCTCCAGCTCTCCTGAAAAGTGAGAAGGCGGAAGTTCTCATCGAAAATACCGATTTAGGTGTCGGCTAGAAATTGACAGGGATAATTCTTAAATGCTAGTCTTAATGAAGCTGTTTCTCAGCTATAACTACTTATAAAGGACAAAGTGAAAATGAGTTCAGAGGACAATAAGACAATAACATTCGATAAGCCCAAGAAGCCGGGCAATAAGAAATCAATCGGCTGGATTATCGGAGTTGTGGTGCTAATCCTTATATCCATCACATTCATCCTCCCTACCACATTCCTTGCTAGCAACCACGAGATAATCTTCGGTTCAATCAAGGGGCAGGATGTCACATTCACGAATCAGTATCTGCAGACACAGGCTTCAATGAACGCTTCCCAGTATGGGGCAAATGCCAATTCACTGCAGGGCTCTTATTCAATATGGAATAATGCGTTCCTTTCCACAATCGCGAACATAGCGCTTGGAGAGATGGCAAAGGACGCAGGTGCTGTTACTACTGACAACTATGTTGACAGGGCAATCGTCTCTTCAGGATTCTACAGCAATGGGGACGGAGTTTTCGATGCGGAGCTTTATAACAACGCATCAAACTATGAGAAGGACACATTCCGCTCATACATGGAAAACAGCGTACCTGCAACGCTTGTCGCAACCGATATTACAAGGACGCATTCCTCAAACGGTGAGATTTCCCTTGTTCAGGAACTCAACACAAAAGGAAGGAGCTTTGACTACGTGGTGATTGATTCATCCCTCTATCCAGAGGAAGATGTGATTTCATACGCACTTTCAAATCCTGAGCCGTTCATGCAGGCGGGGCTTTACTCGGTAACAGCAGCTACTGAAGAGGAAGCGAATGCTATTATCAGCTCAATAGAAAACGGAGAGAAGACCCTTCTCGAAGCAGCGGATGAAAGCCAGGTGACAACGGATGGAGATCTTGGAAACGTTTTCCGCTTTACCCTTGAGAACAATCTCGTGAATGCTGATGATGCAGCAACTGTTTTCTCCCTCGCAGAGGGTGAGATGAGCTCTCCTATTCAGACCTATGAAGGTTATACCGTATATCAGCTGGTAAGTGCGGCACATATGCCGACAGCGCCAAGCGATGAGGAATTTGATGAAGCAAGGAGCTATATTGCCACTGCTGAGAGTGAGATGATGAACGCCTATCTTGATGAGAGAGCAGCAGAGTTCTCCGCAAGAATTGACGCAGGGGAGGATTTCTTCACCGTTGCAGAAGAGACAGGACTCAGCGTAACGACGGTTGCTTCCACAACTCCAAACCCATCTGGATTCCCACTCTTCTCATCATTCCAGATGACTGATCCTAACTCAGGTCTCACTAACGCAACATATTTCAACACCGAGTACATAAACACGCTCTACCAGAGTGATGAGGGTACGGTACTTCCAGCAGAGACTCTCACATCGGGGGCTCGCCTCATAACGAGGGTCGGGGCCGAAGAGAGTGCGAATACCGACTCAACATACATCTCAACGATGTACTCATATATCAAACCTCAGATGGCTCTCACGGATCTTCAGGAAGCGATCTTCCGTGATCCAAGTTTCGAGGATAACTTCGCATCAGTCTTCTTCACACAGCTGATGGGAAGCACTAACTGAAATTCAATGTCTTAAGCAATACATCCGGGGAGGCGATTAACCTCCCCTCTTTTCTTTTCCAGAGAGCTTCATTCCATTATAATAGGGATATGGAAAAAGAGATTGTTGAAAATATCGCCCTTCTTGGTAATGACAGGCATCTGAAAGCGGAAGGATGGGCAAGAAGAGCATACTGGCAGTATTCGAGAAAAGCCCTTCATACGAGCTCCCTCAGAATAAAAGAATGGGATTACTATCAAGTGATGAATAGCCAAAAGGGATATGCGATTAATTTCACATTCTCGGATTTGGGGCTTTTTTCACTTGTATCAATATCGTACGTCGACCTTGAAAGGCGTTCTTTCAGCCAGGAGAGTGCGATAAGAATGCTCACTAGAAACCGCTCCGGGCTCGCAGAAAGCCCTGATAGCGACTACTTTGTCACATATGCGAATGAGAACATAACCCTTTCCATCATAAAGAAAGGTGAGAAAAGACAGATAATAGCCAATGCTCCGAAGATGGTACTCCCAGATGGAAAGCATGGCCTGATCGCTGACCTTACCATCATTGACACTGGATGCGAGAGCCTTAATATCGCGACCAGCTGGAAAGAGGACAGGAGAAAGTTCTATTACAATGAGAAGAGAGGCCCGATGAGAACGGAAGGAAGGATAATCAGGGGCCTTGAGGCTGAGGAAATCAACTCTTCCTATGCCCTTCTGGACTGGGGAAGAGGCATCTGGCTCAGAAATTCCACATGGCTATGGAGTGCCGTCATGGGAAGCGATGGCGCCATCCCATATATGATAAACCTTGGAGGAGGCTTTACAGACAGGAGTCCGGCAAGTGAGAATGCCATCATCTACGGCGGTATCGTTAACAAGATAGAAGAGACAGAAATCAAGTACCCCGATCCCATCGACAGTGGCAAGTGGGTTATTGATGAGAAGAACGGGAGACTGCATCTTGAGATGGAAGCTCTCGTAAACCGCAAGGATCATCAGGACTACAAGATAATAGCAAGCCGCCAGGATCAGGTATTCGGTCTCTTCTCTGGCTATTTCATACTCTCCGACGGGAAAAAAGTGAACATTGACCACGTTGCAGGCTTTGCAGAACGTGTAGAGAACAAATGGTAGCCTCTCCCCTATTGATAAATCCTGACTTTAGTCCTAAATTCCATATCAAGGAGGCTACAATGATAACAAGAGATCAGGCAGAAGAACTTTTTAAGAAATATAACAAGAGCGAAAGCCTATACCATCATGCACTCTCGGTTGAGGCTGTAATGAGGGAGTTTGCAAAGAAAAAGGGAGAGGATGAGGACTACTGGGGCATAGTAGGCTTTCTCCATGACATAGACTGGGAGATGTTCCCCGAGGAGCACTGCAAGAAAGCTCCTGAGCTTTTAAAAGAGATCGACACACCGGATGATATGATTCACGCAATCTGCTCGCACGGCTATGGCCTTGTGACCGATGTGAAGCCAGAGAGGGAGATGGAGAAGATTCTCTTCGCGGTTGACGAACTTACGGGACTTGTGAACGCAACAGCTTTAATGCGCCCGACAAAGATTGAAGGCATTGAAGTGAAAAGCGTTAAGAAGAAATGGAAGGACAAGAGATTCGCAGCTGGGGTGAACCGCGAGGTTATTGAGATGGGTGCTGAAATGTCCGGAATAGAGATTTCAGAGCTGATACAGACCACCATCGATGCGATGACTAAAATCGCTCCAGAGATAGGACTTGCATGATGTAAAATGCCAGGCCGGATTTAAAGGCCTGGCACACTAAAACCTATCATTTCAAGAATATTGCCTTCCTTGGTAAGTATACATTCTCTCCATAGATAGTAACAACATTGCTTACTCTCTGTTTAGAATGAACTATGTTCCCATAACTATCTGAAAAAGTGAAATCGCCATCTTCAATACGGAATACTGTAATATCTGCGATATCCCCTTCCTTGATTGAAAGAGATTTATCTTGCAGTCCAAGCATGTTAACAGGGGCAACAGTAACTTTGTTTATTATCATCTCAATAGGAAGTCCAAGATAAAGCATCTTACTCATAGTATCTGCAATAGACCTTACTGGGGAATGAATATTTGCAGTATGAAGATCTGTGGAGATAGTATCTACAACAAAATCCTGCTCAATAGATTTTCTTGCAATATCGAAAGAGAAATTCGAACTGCCATGTGAAAGGTCAAACCAAACTCCCCTCTTCCTGGCTTCTCTCACGCAATCTTTTACAATACCATTGTCATCCAATATGCAGGGAGCTAACGCAGAATAGGTATGAGCATACACATCTCCTCTATCAAGATATTTCAAAACTTTTTCCAACGGCTCCGTACATCTTGTAGGATGGACGATAAGAGGAAGAGAAAGTTCTCTTGCTAATCTCTTAGCACGTTTCAGGGATTCCAGTATGTCATAATTCACCCTTGCATCTATACGGATTTTAACCCCTATGATTTCATCTTTATATGCTTCATAAACCTCTTTGAATTTCTCTTCGTTCAAATAATCGAGTGATTTAAGTTCTCCACCTGCCGGACTTGTTCCATCCATAGCAACATATAAATAGGAACTACTTCTAATCGATAAGGACTGCATCATTTCATGAACGTACGAATAATTTAATGGCCCCTCCGTCCCTGCATCATTGACATAAGTAATGCCATCAGCAGGATATGTCAGCTCTGGTATAAGCCCGCCTTCATTGCCAAACCATGTAATGTGAGTATGAGCTTCAACCCATCCTGTGGAAATGTATGCATTCTCAACATCAATGATTTCAACATCTCTCCCCACCTTTATATCTTGAGCGACTTTAGAAACAATCCCATTTTCAACCAAAATATCCGAATCTGTAACAAAACCTGTAAAAGCATCCATGATTCTCGAGTTTTTTAACAAAATACTTTTCATTAGAATAAATTTACCCCCAATATTCCTGTAAGGCTGATTATCGCATTTGATCCTATACAAATAAGAGATGTAATAAGCAACTGGTTGAGAGTCTTCGTTCTCTCTTCATCCGTAGGGTGGTAAAGCGAGTCGTAGCAACTCATCATATGCCCGCCAATTGTAGAAAAAGGACTGACTCCAGTACATCCTGCACCTAGTCCAACAGCAGTTACCAAAGAGGATGCATTACCACTTAGATTTGCAACGACAGGGACAAGAGTTGGAATTACAACGCCATTGCCAGATGCAAAGAAGCTCATACAACCAGCCACGAGTAGCATGATCGGAGTTAAAATGAAAGGATTTGTTACTTTTGCTATGACATTTGACAGAAGTTCTACTCCTCCTAGAAGGCTTACAACACCTGTAAGCAAAGACATACCACCAATCATGATAAGGATATTCCATGGTATTGATGCTATTGTCTTTCTTGAATCTGAGGCACCAATCATAAGAAGAACGAAAGCAATCAAAGTTGGAGCAATAAGAGTATCTATACCAAATCCCATTGTCATTATCACATAGGCAGCAAAGCCCAATAGAGTAACCACATGCTTCCAATTAAATTTTACGTCTCCTACCCCTTCCAATACTACAGCCTCTTCCTTATACCAGCCTGACACAAAGAAATAGACTATGAAAATTATACTTGAAGAAATCATTGTAGCTGTTACATTATTCCATCCATTAACAGCAATCCCACTCTGCTCTGCAACTGAATAGAGATTTATTCCAGATAAAGCAAGAGGACTTATTGCACTCCCTTGGAAAGCAAGAATCAGAGCAAGAAGCATTTTTATAGGATTCATGTTCATCTGATAAGCAAGTGCTAGTACAAAAGGAGTTGCTAAGAAAACAACATCTACACCAGCAAGACCAGCAACGGAAAAAACAACAAAGATGACAATTGGAATGAACCTAACGCTACGCTTGCTCACGATAGAGACTAACTTTTTGGCAAGCGTCTCCATCGTACCATTATTCTGGGCCGCACATACAAGAAGCTGAATGCCAAGCAACCTCAGGAATAATGTACTGTTAAATCCACCAACTAAATCACGGACAGATATTCCTGCTATGAGTGCAAGAATACAAGCTCCAACAATTCCCATTATACCGATATTAATCTTAAATTTAGTACCGATAACAATGGACACAACTAAAACCAGAAGAGCTAAAATCGCCATATTCTTTCCTCCTTTTATTTAACTCTATATTTATCTAAAAATTCATAATTCAAATCCAAACCAACCCCTGGGACATTACTTACCTCTATACAACCATTAGATTTGTTGAAATGGACTGGATTCTGATATGCCTCATAAATGTTTTCGTCATATTGTTTCGGATAGAACTCTGCAAAGATGACATTCGGAACAGCACAATCAAGAATGGAATGCACCTGCTGCTGTCCATGTGGACTAAGTGTTATATTATGCGCATTCGCATAATGAGCAACCTTCAAATACTCTGATATGCCTCCCATAGAACATGCATCTGGATTCAAAATAGCAGGATGCACCTTAGTTATAAGATCTCTGAATCCATAAATCGTATATTCATTTTCTCCGGTAGAAAGAGGGATTCTGCTTTTAAGGGCAAATTCAGCCATTCCTTCATAATCATCAGACATAACTGGTTCTTCAAACCAATATGGGTGAAATTCCTCAACCATTCTGCTGAATTCCAACGCCTCAAATGTTCTGTAAGCACAATTGGCATCGAGCATAAGACGCACATCATCACCAATAGCAGAACGAACTGCTTTTACACGCTCGTAATCCTCCTTTAATGAAAGTGCTCCTATTTTCATCTTTACATTCTTTATTCCCCAACTAAGATATGTCTCCATCTCTGTTTGAAGTTCTTTTATACCCTTCCCTTCCGCATAATACCCACCAGCTATATAACAAGGTATTTCAGTTCTATAGCCACCAAGGATTTGATATAATGGAAGGTTTGCGGCTTTACTTTTTATATCCCAAAGCGCAATATCGATTGCTGATATGTTTCTTGTTGTAAGTCCTCTTCTTCCAACGAATTTTGTATCCCACATGTCTGCCCAAAGAGCTTCTGTAGAAAGAGGATCTTTACCAACCAGCTTCTCTTTAAACAGATCAACAAGACTTACATCATAACCGGTTCCATACCCTGTCAAATTCTCATCAGTTTCCACTATTACAAGATTCAACTCGTTATGAGTGAAAACATGTTTCCCATTTTTTATCGGAGCACTTTTCTTCCATCGATATACACGAGTGGAGATATCTGTAATTTTCATATTCTCTCCTTTCAAATTTGTTATGGTTGATTATATTTTTACCTTTTTCAGTTTGTCTAATTTGATTTTTGATTTATATTAATAACATTTTTGTTATAATTAACAAAGAAGGAGCAGAATATGGATACTTTTGAGTGCATACTTGCTATTGAAAAATTCAGGAACATGACAGAAGCGGCAGAGCAAGTATATATGACACAACCTGCTTTATCGTTAAGGATAAGCAGGTTTGAAAAAGAGCTTGGATTCAGGATATTCAACAGAACGACACCGATCACATTAACAAGAGAAGGTGAATTGTATATACGTGAAATGAGAAAAATAAAAGATAGCGAGGAAATCCTTAAAAATAAAATTTACGAACTGGCACATGCAAAACAAACAAAATTTGTTTTGGGAATAGGCTTCAACAGAGGATGTTCATGGCTACCATCACTATTGCCGCTGCTAATGAAGGAAAATGAGGATATTGACTTACAGATTGCCGAAGCCTCCGACCAGCAGCTTGAAACAGGAATACAGAAAAGTGAAATCGATATAGCAATAGTAGGATCGTCCACGAATGAAGAAGATTTTTACATCTCTCATCTTGGAAAAGAAAAAATAATCGCACTCTCACCATCATCATATATAAATGCAAAAAACGATTTTACAATTGCAAATCCGTATAAAATGGACATCAATGACTTGAATGATAAAACATTGATTCTACCAAACCGTTCTTTCGGCATAGCAAGAATGATTTATCCAATTCTTGAAAATCATAAAGTAACACCAAAAAACATTCTCCATATCGACAATAATGAGACAAGCTACAACTTGGCAAAAGAAGGAATAGGAATAGTGTTTCTCCCATGTAGAAAGAATTATGTTGAAAATCCACTATCACTAGACAATCTTATACCGTGCATATTGAAAAACACATCTTTGGAAAGAGCAACATATCTTATCTGCAAGAAAACACATGCGGAAACCGAAATCATTATCAGAATAAAGAAACAGATAGAAAGCTGGTATACTGAATATGAGGTTGGCACATTACTTTAAAATAAGATTATTCCTGTAATTCCTTTAAATAGAATAATTAAAATAGTTCGAAACACGAAAGTTTGTATGTAAAACATTATTTTGTATACAAACTTTAATTTTGTATAAAATTTTCCTTTACAACTCCTCTTTTTGGGTTTATTCTATACTCATGGCAGGTCAGAGAGATACGGCACAGTATATTTTCGATACGCTCAAAGAGGAGATTCTTTCCCTGGAGCTGAAACCGGGAGAAGAGATTACCGAGGCCGACCTCTGCAACCGTTTTGATGCCTCACGCACACCGGTACGCACCGCAATTCAAAGGCTTTCAGATATAGACCTCATTGAAATCGCTCCATACCAGTACACCAGGGTCAGCCTGATAGACTTCTCCGCTGCACGCCAGATGATATTCATGCGCATAGTCCTTGAAAGCAGGATACTCTCCGATTTCATCTCAAAGGCTAATGACTTCCTCATTGAGGATCTTGAGCACATAATCAGGAAGCAGGACATACTTCTTAAAGGACGTTTCATCGCTGAGGATTTCTATAAGCTGGATGCTGAATTCCACTCTCTCTTCTTCAAAGAGATGGACTGTCTGGAAATCTGGCGTCTGCTACAGGAAAGCGTCCACTACACGAGACTCAGGATGCTAGATATCGTTGAGGTCCGTGATTTCCTATCAATCGTCGAAGAACACAGAGAGATTCTTTCAATGGTCAAGGCGAAAGATAAGAAGGATATCGGGGCTCTGCTTGACAGGCATCTTCACGGCGGACTTGTAAGAATCCGTGAGAGAAGTGGCGGAAAGTACGGGAAATATTTTAGAAACTATAAACAAGGAGAAATATAGTTATGGACATTCGCTATTCAACCGGCAAGGAGCCGTTCAAGAGGATGACGACGGATGAGCTCAGGGATGAGTTCCTCGTTACAGGAATTTTCAAGGCTGATGACGTCTCCTGCGTCTATTCACACATCGACAGAATCGTAGTCATGGGATGCATGCCTGTAAAGGAAGAGGTAAGTGCTGATAAAGGAATCGACACCTGGAAGAATTTCGGAGCACACTTCCTTCTCGAGAGAAGAGAGATGGGTGTTATCAACATCGGAGAAGAGGGATCTGTCAAGGTTGACGGAAGTGAGTACAAGATGGGTCATTTCGACTGCCTTTACATCCCAATGGGATCAAAGGAAGTGACATTCAAGAGCAAGGATGGGGCAAAGCCAGCCAAGTTCTATATCATCACAACCCCTGCTCACAAGCCATGCCCGCTCAAGCACATTCCATTCGAGAATGCAATTCACAAACACCTTGGCGCTCAGGCTACAAGCAACGAGAGAACTATCAACCAGTACATCCATCCGGACGTACTCGAGACATGCCAGCTCTCAATGGGACTTACACACCTTGAAGAGGGATCTGTATGGAACACGATGCCTGTACACACACATGAGAGAAGGATGGAAGTCTACTTCTACTTCGACATTCCTAATGACAACGTGGTATTCCACTTCATGGGAGAGCCGAATGAGACAAGGCACATCGTAATGCACAACGATGAGGCAGTAATCAACCCAAGCTGGTCAATCCATGCAGGATGCGGTACTTCAAACTACACGTTCATCTGGGCTATGTGTGGTGAGAACAGGGCTTATGACGATCAGGACTGGATCGACACAAACGATATCAGATAAATAACAGGGAGGAAAAGTTATGGACATGAAAGATTTCTCACTCGAAGGAAAAGTCGCGTGGGTAACAGGCGCAAGCTATGGAATCGGATTCGCTATCGCATCCGCATTCGCAACAGCAGGTGCTAAGATCGTTTTCAACGATATCAAGCAGGAACTTGTTGACAAGGGAATCGCTGCTTACAAGGAAGAGGGAATCGAAGCGACAGGTTATGTCTGCGACGTAACAAATGAAGAGCAGGTTGAGGCTACAACACAGGCTATCCTCGACAAGTTCGGCAAGATCGATATCCTCGTAAACAATGCTGGAATCATCAAGAGAATTCCTATGCTCGAAATGAAGGCATCAGAGTTCAGGCAGGTAATCGATGTTGACCTCAATGCTCCATTCATCGTTTCAAAGGCTGTTATTCCTTCAATGATCAAGAACGGACATGGAAAGATCATCAACATCTGCTCGATGATGAGCGAACTCGGAAGAGAGACCGTAAGCGCTTATGCAGCTGCAAAGGGCGGACTCAAGATGCTCACAAGGAACATCGCAAGCGAATATGGCCAGTACAACATCCAGTGCAACGGCATTGGACCTGGATATATCGAGACACCGCAGACAGCACCACTGAGAGTTCCTGGACATCCTTTCAACGAGTTCATTCTCGCAAAGACTCCTGCGAACCGCTGGGGAAAGCCTTCCGATCTTCAGGGACCGGCAGTATTCCTCGCATCAGATGCTTCCAACTTCGTGAACGGACACGTTCTCTACGTTGATGGCGGTATCCTTGCCTACATCGGCAAGCAGCCTCAGTAACATCACACTGAAAAAGAAAGCGGGCAGAGAGTGATTTCTGCCCGTTTTTTGTCTTACTCAACAGTAATGGAGAAGAGCGATGCACTGCCTCCAAGAGGAGCTAACGTGTAAGTTCCATCTGTTGGAAGTTTCGTAAGAATCTTTACAGTGCTCTCTTCAGAAGAACTGGATGCAATCACCTCCTTTCCATCAGGTCCTGTCAGTTCCAGATCAAGCGATGAGCCATCCTCCGGAACAAGAGCGAACAGATCCAGGCTCTCTCCCGCTTTAGCATCAAAGGAAATCGATGAAGTGGAAGGAAGAGTAAGCATCTGGGCATACCCCGTACCCTCTGGAGATGGCTCAACAGTTGCCTCTCCATTAAGAGTGAGACCTTTCAAAGGTGATGCTGAGGACACATCTCCAAGAGCCAACTCATCCGCGTTGACTGTGACTGATGCGAAAACCATGGCTGCAGAAACGAGTAAAACAAGTGCAAGAAGAATCATTTTTTTCATATTCCTGCCTCCTTGCACTCTGATTTACCTCTCAATATTGTGGTTTGAATTAAGACAAAAAGGAAATACTGTAACGTTTATTTGTTGATTTTGAGTTCCCATATTTCTGAAGCTTCATACAAATCGAATCACATGTGTGTTTTCAATCTTCTTATCATATGAATGTAAGATGGTATAACAATCAGATCAGCTCCAATCCAGGCAAAAGGAGATGAGAGAACAATACCCACATACCCTATCGCACAGCCAAGCAGTATGGAAGATGAGCAACGTGCGAAGAGTTCAACGATGCACGCAATAAGGGGAGCAAGGGAATTGCCCATCGCCTGGACACTGGTCCTATATACCGAGAGCAGTCCCAGCATTGGATAGAAAGGAAGCGTGATTTTAAAGAAATCCCAAGCGTAATCATAGATGGCAGAAGATGCATCGGTTACAAACATTGGAACTATATATGGCTGAATCAGGAGTATTATGGCAATCATCGTGAAATCCGTGACCTCGGTAATTAGAAGGGCTGTCCATACCCCTTTTCTTATCCTCTCATACTCCATAGCCCCATAGTTCTGAGCCACATATGCGGCAATCGCAGTAATGAAGGCGTTGTTCACCAGGACAGATAGCTGATCCACCTTTGTGGCTGCCGTATAGCCCGCAATAGCCTCCGTTCCTAGGCTGTTTACAGAGGTCTGCATTACAAGCTGTCCTATGCACATCACGGACATCTGGAATCCCATGAGAAAACCGAGGCGAGTGTTTGAGCCTATGCATCCGACAGCCCCTGTCCAGTCTTCCTTCCTTAAACGTAGGACATCATACCTTTTGATACCCGAAATGAAAGACAGGATGCCTGCAATAAGCTGGGAAAGAACCGTGGCGAATGCCGCACCACCGACTCCCATTTTGCAAGGAACTATGAACACTATATCCAAAACAACATTCAGAAGAGATGAGAATACCAGGTAAATAAGCGGCAGTCTGCTGTCTCCGAGGGCCCTGAGAATGTTGGATATCAGATTGTATAGTATCGTAGCTCCGGTTCCGGCAAGAACGACAAAAAGATACGTGGAAGCATCCCCTCTTATATCCTCTGGAACATCCATGAGTCTTATTATCGCAGGAGTTAGAGCACAGGTTACCACTGTTATAACCACCGTACATGCTACCGATATGTATATTGAAGCTGCGATGTTTTTCCGGGATGCATCATAATCGTGAGCACCTATGCTTTGAGCGAGAATGATGGAAAAGCCGTTTGTAAGCCCCTGTATGAAGCAGAGTATGAAATACACGAAGACGGTTGTCGCACCTACGGCGGCAAGAGCACTCTCCCCTATCGTCTGTCCAACTATTATAGTATCTGCGAGGGTATAGAAGAGCTGAAACAGATTACCGCCTATTATCGGTAAAGAGAACTTCAAAATCACAGGAAAGGGTCTTCCCTTCGTAAGATCTTCCGCCATATTATGCCAAAGCTCCTAAAAAACAAAAGCGATTCTAGAATCAAATGGAAGACTATGCAATATTTCTTCTCCACTTTTAAGAATGAAAAAGAAAAAATCATGCTATTAAGACAACATGGAACAATTACCGCTCAACCAGTTCTGCAGATATCTCGAATACGCGGAGAAAACAAGAATGAAAATGCTTATTAGGGAGATTGTAACAACACCTGACAGGCAGAGAACGGTCAAACCATGGAGCCCGCTTTCCTACCATGATTCAACGCTTTCCTGGTATGATACAACAATCTCTTATCCAAGAATGGATGGCTACAAGAGAAAAATTCTCATGAAGGACATGAGATTCCGCATGGATCTTTTCCAAGGTAAGGCGGATATACGAGAGAGAGAAAGCAATCTCTATCTGCAAATCAAGATAGAAATCCCGGACACACTCTAGCCGAAAAGTCCGTCAAGAAGCATCATAATGGCAAAACCTATTGCAGCTCCTATCGTCCCCAGATTCGAATGATCCCCTTCTGAAGCCTCAGGTATGAGCTCCTCCACGACAACATAGAACATTGCACCCGCTGCGAATGAAAGGAGGAAGGGAAGCGCGGAAGAAAGAAGGGAGACGAAAAGAAATGCAAGGACGGCCCCTAGAGGCTCCACGGCACCGGATATCGTGCCTTCAAGAAAAGCCCTCCCTTTTCTCTTACCCTCCTTATATAATGGCATCGAAACCACAAGACCTTCAGGGAAATTCTGAAGTGCTATACCGAGAGAAAGGGCTAATGCGGAGGTGTATGGGATGTTGCCGTCAGTGGCAAAAGAAGCGGCGGCAGCGGCCCCTACTGCCATCCCCTCAGGGATGTTGTGCAATGTCACAGCAAGCATCAGAAGTGCCGATTTCGATAGCCCGGATGAGCGCCCCTCAGCCTTTGAAGCAGTGGCATGTATATGGGGCACTACGCTGTCAAGAATGAGAAGGAATGCGATACCGGATAAGAATCCAGCTGCGGCAAGGGGATACGATGACTCTTCAATTGCGGGAAGAAGGAGTGACCATACGGAAGCGGCAATCATGACTCCGGCGGCAAAACCGGTGACAATCTTACCTGTCTTCACCCCTATCCCATCACGAAAGAAATAAACGGCTGCAGAACCGAGAATGGTACCCAGGAAGGGGCCCAGGAAAAGCAATGCAAGACTCATACTCTTATGATACTACAACACATGCAGGAGTAGAAGTATCAGATAAGCCTCTGGAAGTATCCCTTACCGGTGGAAGTGGCCCACACAAGACGACCCTTCATGTAAGGGAATATCACATCCTCATTCCACTCGGCATACAGTTTCTTGAGCACAAGGGCATCATATGACTCAATTGCAATGAATGTGACATACTCATCCTTTCTCATCGGATGTGTAAGGCTCACGATGATCTCATCTCCGTCTTTTCTTACAGGAAGGGACAGAGAAGAGGGAGCTTCAGAGAGCATCAGGGCAGCGATCTCATTACCGCAGCAGGATGGAGAAAGAGGAGAAGATGAGACCAGGACATTGCCACAATGAGGGCATACATAATAAGAGAAACCTTTCATGGCAATCAGTTTAGAAAGATTTGAGAAAAATGTCTTCATCTCCTATTGTCTCAACCATATTTTCTGCCCTAACGTTTTCTTATGCAGAAAAAAGTCATCATAGCAAGTTTCGGAACAAAGGATGAGAAGGCGGCAAAGGATATCGAAAACATGGAAAAAAGGCTCTCATCTCTCTCCCCGTACCCGTGCATATTCGCCTACTCATCCCATGTAATGACAGAAGCAGGTGACAAGAGAAATATTGAAGAGGTAATAAGAGATAACGCTGATAATGAGATTATCATAATGCCACTTCTGATCCAGAAAGGAAGGGAGTATGAGAAAATCCTGTCATACGGCTTTAAGACCGCAGCCCCACTCCTTGGGAGGGAGGAGAATATCAGGAGAGTTGCAGGCATCATAAATGGTAAGCTTGAAAAGCTATCTGGCGTCAAATATCTTCTCATCGCTCATGGGGAGGAAGGAAAAAAGAATGAAGAATTCGAGATTCTGAACTCCCTCTTAAGATCCGACATAAGGCTAAGGACACTAAAAGGCTCAGAATGCTATAAGTCATTTGAAATAGAGGAAGAAGTGATTCATGTAATCCCGTTCCTTCTTTTCTTCGGACACCATGCCAAACATGATATAAAAGAGGTTCTCGTCCCGTATTTTAAAAAGCAAGGTAAAATCGTAAGCATGATAGAACATGGCATTCTTCAGGAGTTTCCAGAGCTCTCAGAAATATTTGAAAGCAATTTCACTGCCCTCTTAAAAGAAAACGATTCTCTCTTTTCCTGACAGTTCATTAAGTACTCCGACGCTCGAATCGAAATACCTTTGTGCGATATTCCGGGAGATGAACTCCCCTTTTGAGCCTGCGAAGACGAGTCTTCCTTTTTCAAGTACGATGGCCTCATCTGCAATGAGAAAAGCCCTGCTAAGATCATGGAAGGATGAGAAGACTATCCTGCCATCCCCCTTTAAAGAGAGCATCGCCTCCTCACATCTCCTCTTATAACGCATTCCAAGATTCGCCTCCACCTCATCGAGAGCGTAAAGCTTAACACGGCGAGAAAGAAGAAAAGAGAGG
This sequence comes from uncultured Spirochaetaceae bacterium, assembly GCA_944389025.1. Classification (GTDB taxonomy): domain Bacteria; phylum Spirochaetota; class Spirochaetia; order Sphaerochaetales; family Sphaerochaetaceae; genus Ornithospirochaeta. Next base: position 8,094 of record CALXKU010000021.1, on the reverse strand, counting down.
AACACCATCTCCCTCTCTCCACCTGAGAGGGTGTTTATTCTGCGTTCAAGAAGAGAGAGTAGCCCATATTTTTCAAGATGCTTCAAAGCTTCGGGATACATGGAAAGGAGAGCCGAAACGGATGAATCAAGAATTGGGATGCTCTGCGGGAGAATCGCATGGACCATCTCCTTCTCTTTTCTTTTAAGGCTTCTTAATTCCCTGCCATCAAAATCTATCGAACCGCTATAATCAGGGTAATACGAAGTCAGAGCTCTTAAAAGCGTGGTCTTACCACTGCCATTCTCTCCAAGGAGCGCATAAATCTTACCATCTTCCAAACAGAGGGAGATATCGGAAAGAATCTCCTGCCCCCTTATTTTGATGGTCAAATGTTCAACTCTTACCATCAGTCACTCCTCCTTAGAAGCAGGAATATGAAGAACGGTACCCCGATAATTGCCATAAACACCCCTGCAGGAAGCTCTGAGGGGCTTATAATTGTGCGCCCTGCAAGATCTGAAAGCATTACGAGAGATGGACCGATCAGTGAGGAAAGAATAAGGGTTCTCCTGCTGTTATCAGATGTGAGGAATGATGCTGCATGAGGTGTTACAAGGCCGACAAAGCCTAAAAGACCTGAGAAAGTCACCGCTGAGGCGGCAAGAAGAGATGCGATGGCGATGAGAAGAATTCTTATACCCAAGGGTCTGTAACCCATGGAAGAGGCTATCTCATCTCCAAGTGAGATGACATCCATCCTATCCGAAAGCAGGAAAGAGAGCGCTATGGAGATAATTATCAAAAGTGCAGGTACTCTGAGCATTGATGAATATATCCCGGAAAAACCTCCGATTGAGAACGCAGAATATGATGCCATTGTCTCAGGATCCAAGGAACTTATCGTACTTATTACGGCATTGAAAAGCGCATTCACAGCAACCCCTGAAAGAATCAGGGAAATAGATGATGATACCCTTTTTGTCAAAGATGAGATTAAAAATACGATGGAGACAGAGATGATGGCACCAAGAAACGCGGCCAAGGGTAAAATGGCAAACATATCAGGAGCAAGGGAGAGAAAAAGGAGAACCGATGCCCCCGCACCAGAGTTCACCCCTATTATGTTCGGACTTGAAAGCCCATTTCCAGTTGCCCTCTGAATCAACAGTCCTGAAACGGAGAACGCGAGGCCGGAAAGGAGAGCCGCGAACACCCGGGGAAGACGGATGGAGAAGAATACGATATTAGAAACACTGCCCGCAGTAAGGAGATCCGGGATATTAAGGGGGATGCTTCCAACCAATAGAGATACGGAAAATATGATGAGAAGGGCCGCAATGGATAGTATCGATGTGATTGTGAATTTCTTATCCATATAGTACCTCTTTCATAACACCATATGCCTCCAGCCATCTCCCATTGGGCTTGAAGTGAAAAAGCTCCTTGGAAAGAAAGACGACAGCATCCTCTCTTATTGCCTTGACATCACGCCATCCTGGCTGAGAAAAAAGATTCTCAACATAAGAGCGGCTCGCACCCTCATCCCCCTGGCTTACTATGATTATCTTATCGATGTCGGTGCTCAGTATGGCCTCAAGGGAGATGGAATCGGTTAAGGCTTCCACCTCATCGGCGACGTTGATTCCTCCTAGCTCCTCTATTATCCTGGCGGCAAAATGGTCCTCCGCCCTTTTTGCTTTCACATAGGAGAACGCACTGCCCGCACGGATGAAAAGCACACGTGGCTTTTTCTCGGCTTCCTTTGCCTCCTCAATCAGTTCCTCTATGCCCTCTCTCTGCCCTTCCCCGTATTCCTGATAGAGATCATTTCTCCCGGTAATGCCTGTTAAGGTCTTGAAAATCGATAAAAAATCATCAAAGCTGTCCTGCTTTATGAGGAGCATATCAACCGATATGTCACAAAGGAATGCTTTAAGGCGAACATGGCTTTCGGTGTCGACTGATCCCAGAACAAGATCCGGCTCTGCGGAAATCAGGACTTCAAGATTTATGTTCCGCCCAGATGAGGAGTCGACAAGGATGGCGCTATCATCAGCAAAACCTCGCTCTTGAGCCTCCGCAACAGTTATGTCCACACTCCCTCCAGCAAGCTTCCATAAATCGGCAATCGAAGAATTAAGACATGCTGTACGCATGGAAAAAACAGGAAAAAGAGCACAAAGAATGATGATAAGACAAAGAAAGAGCCTTTTAAACATTTTCCTGATCCTTGTGAAAGACTCAGATTGTTTTAAGGCCCTTTCCTTCTATTTAAAGTATGGCAAATCCAAAATCTTAATCAGCAGGTAGCCCCGCCAATTACATTCTTCTTCAAGACCGCCTCTTTGTCAATCTTCGAATTGAAAAGCTTATTCTCAACGTACTCAAGGCCGAGACGGTTCACAGTGTCCGCAAAGCGTTCCCCGCTTATTCCCTCATCGCGGAAAAGGAGAATCGCTTTCTCAACGGTCTCTATGACCTCCTCCTCGCTCGAGAGGATGCGTGACAGTCTCTTTCCCATCTCGATCTTCTTACCCCAGCGGCCTCCGACATAAATGGCGTAACCTGTGCGGTATGAAGGTGTGACACCGAACGGGCATTTATCGAGGCAGCGTCCGCAGTGATTGCACTCGCTGTCCTTCACCACGAGTTGCCCTCCTTCAAGGTGCGCAATCTTTATCGGGCAACTCTTCTCGACCTGACAGATCTTGCAGCCTTTGCACTTATCATAATCGAAATCGATGATACGCTGCCCTATTATCCCGATATCATTCAGACTCGGCTTCACGCAGTTGTTCGGGCACCCGCCAACAGCAATCTTGAACTTATGAGGAAGCGAAACGGAGTGCCATCCCTCATAGAAGATATGATGAAGCTTCTCCGAAAGAGCGAACGTGTCGATGAGGCCATACTGGCATGTCGTACCCTTGCATGAGACGACAGGACGGACCTTGCTCCCCGTTCCACCGGTATCGAGTCCCCGTTCTTTGAGGAATTCAATCAGCGGTTCGATATTCTGATAAGCAACCCCCTGTATTTCCAGAGTGAGACGGGTAGTCATCGTGACCTCTCCAGAGCCGAATTTCTCAGAGGCTTCCGCGATGCTCTTCTGCTCCTCTGCCGTTATCTTTCCATTCCTTGTTATGACCCTGACATTGAAATGATCCGGCTGCCTCTTATCCTGAAGGCATCCGAGTCCCTTTACCCGTCTCACTTCCTCAGACGGTATCACAGAGCCGAAATCGACCCTGACATCATTGAATGTGAGTCCTCCTTCAAGGACTTTCGTATTGGTGTAGCCATATGCCTTGAGCCTGTTCTGAAGGAAATATCCTCTCTTTCCCCTAGCGCAGACCAAGAGAAGCTTTTCATCCTTATCAAGGCCATCGATGGGACCATTCACCTTTCCCAGGTCTATCCAGAGAGCACCGGGGATGCTCTTTTCGGGCATCACATCAATCACCTTGTACCCCTTAGCTCTGTCTCTCATATACTCTAGCGGACTCATGGTCTCAAACTCACCGGCTATCTTGTTCTCAAGAACATTGCATGCCTGGACGAACGGAGAAATCGCTGTTGAGAACGGGGGAGCATAGGAGAAATCCATCGCATCAAGCTCTTCCACTCTCATTCCCTTTGAGATTGCAAGAACCGCTATGTCCGTCATCTTATCAACAGCACCGCTTCCAAGGACTTGGAAACCGAGCAGGCGGTGTGTCTTCCTCTCTGCTATGAGTTTAATGATGAAGAATGAGGAGCCCTCATAATAATGGGCCTTGTCATCAGCTACGGCTACGACGCTTATCACATCAAAGCCCTCCCTTGAAGCCGCCTCCTCAGTAAGACCGGTCCGCCCTGCGTTAAGGTTGTCGAGAATCTTAACAACCCCTGATCCAAGAGCTCCTGGATACTCCGTATCCTTTCCTGCGACATTGCGTGCGAGAATCCTTGCCGTGATGTTCGCAGTCGATCCCATTGCCGAGTACATGTGACGGCCGGTGATCCTGTTTCTAACAAGAGCACAGTCTCCTGCGGCATATACGCCATCGATGTTGGTTCTCATGTGCGAGTCCACCACTATCGCACCCTTCTCCATCTCAAGAGGAGAATCCTTTAAAAATGCCGTCGCAGGTCGTACGCCGAGTGCGAGAATCAGCATATCAGCTTTGATTTCACCCTTATCTGTTGCAACTGACTCAACCTTGCCATTCCCAGATATTCCTTCAAGCCTTGTTCCTGTAAGGGTACGTATGCCCGCCTCCTCCATTCTCTTTCTCGCCCATGAGGCCATCTCAGTGTCGAATGCATTCGGCATGATGCTTGGCGCCATATCCATTACAGTGACACCAAGCCCTTCTTTTCTAAGGTTTTCAGCAACTTCAAGCCCGATGAAACCCGCTCCTGCGATTACACAGGACCTTGTCCCCTCCTTTCTCGCATACGCCCTGATAGCCTCAGCATCGTCCGGGGTTCTAAGAGAGAAGACACCATCAAGGGATACCCCGCTTAAAGGAGGAATCAGATTTTCAGCCCCTGTTGCGATTATAAGCCTGTCATAGCTCTCCGTACCTTCATTTCCATCCTTTGAATATGTCACTGTCCTGGTTTTGAAATCGACATGTGTAGCCTCTGCTCCAGTTAAAACCTCAACACCGGTAAGGGCTGAAAATTTTGCAGGAGTGTTTACAATAAGCTCATCACGGTTTTCTATGATCTCTCCGATATAATATGGAAGACCGCATCCGGCGTATGAGATATCGCGTCCCTTTGTTATGACCTTGACATCTGCCGCCCTGTCCTCCCTTTTTAGTTTTGCCGCCGCCTTCGTTCCCGCAGCTACGGCTCCGATAACTAGAACTTTCATATTTCGCCTCTGAGGCTCAGTATACCATCCCCAATGGAATGCGGATATCACAATTTCAAGGAAAAATGTACTCAAAGGAGAAGATATTTTTCATATGATTGCTCCAATTAATTGAGAGAAACGGAAATAATTGTAAAAAAACAGGCACTAAACCGATTAACAACAATTTCATTCTGCTATATAACTAAAGAGATTTTTTCCATGCCGTTTCGATAAAATCCTTAAAAAAGGCGTACGACATGAAAGAAAAGTCTTGAGTAGAGGGGATAACATATGAACACTCTTGTTATTGTTTTAATAGCAGCCGTCTGTCTCGTAGCAGCCTATGTGCTTTACGGAAGACGGCTTGCAAAGAAATGGGGAATAGATCCCAAGGCAAAAACACCTGCCACCATTCATAACGACGGGCAGGATTATGTTCCAACCGATGGCTGGACGGTCTTTGCTCACCAGTTCTCATCGATTGCGGGAGCTGGCCCTGTAACGGGAGCCATACAGGCCGCAGTATTCGGCTGGGTCCCGGTATTTCTCTGGGTTGTAATCGGAGGAATTTTCTTCGGAGCGGTAACGGATTTCGGAGCACTGTACGCAAGTGTCAAAAACGACGGAAAATCGATGGGACTTCTCATTGAAAGATACATAGGAAAAACAGGAAGAAAACTCTTCCTCGGTTTCTGCTGGCTCTTTTCTCTGATAGTCATCGCCGCGTTCGCAGACATGGTCGCAGGAACGTTCAATGCTTTCACAGTTACTGAAAGCGGAAGGGAGCTTGTTGCCAATGCGACAGTGAACGGAGCTGCCGGTAGTACATCGCTCTTCTTCATTCTTTTTGCCGCGATATTCGGCTGTATACAGAAGAAGCTCGCACTCAAGGGATGGAAAGAGGTCGTCTTAGGTCTTCTCTTCACAGTTCTCTCTTTCGTATGCGGACTCAATCTTCCGCTCTATGTGGGCGCTGATGGATGGGTATATATCGCATTCATCTATATCTTCCTTGCCGCAGTCCTTCCGATGTGGTTCGTGATGCAGCCACGTGACTACATGTCGACATTCATGTTCATCGGCATGATAATCGGTGCCGTCTTCGGCCTTGTTTTCGCTCACCCTGACATGAATCTTCCTGCATTCACTGGCTTCAATAACCCGCAGCTTGGGACCATGTTCCCGATTCTCTTCGTAACTGTTGCCTGCGGTGCGGTCTCCGGCTTCCATAGCCTGGTCTCATCGGGAACATCCTCAAAGACGATTTCAAACGAAAAGGATATGCTCAAGGTAGGATACGGCGCGATGGTGCTTGAGAGTCTGCTTGCCATAATCGCACTCTGTGTTGCGGGAGCGGCTGCAGGAATCGATGGAACACCGGCAGTAGGCACCCCGTTCCAGATCTTCTCATCAGGAGTCGCAGGATTTTTAGAGATGTTCGGAATTCCAGTATATGTGGCGGAAAGCTTCATGACGATGTGTGTTTCGGCTCTTGCATTCACGACACTGGATTCAGTAGCGAGAATCGGAAGGATGTCATTCCAGGAACTATTCAGCGAGGACGACATGAATAATGCCGCACTCTGGAGAAAGGTTCTCTGTAACAAGTACGTCTCAACACTTATCACGCTCTTCTTCGGCTACATCCTTACACAGGTGGGATACTCGAACATATGGCCGCTATTTGGAAGTGCGAACCAGCTTCTGAGCGCACTTGTTCTCATAACCCTCTGCGTGTTCCTCAAGGTCACAGGCAGGGAGATGAGGACGCTCATTCCTCCTTTCGTAATCATGCTGATTGTCACATTCTCAGCCCTCGTGCAGAAATTCATCGCACTGGTAAAGGCATTCTCAGCAGGAAGCGGAGTATTCATGGTTGAAGGACTCCAGCTCATAGTCGCAGTTCTTCTCATGATTCTCGGAGTTACGATAGTCGTAACATCAGGAAAAGAGCTTATAAGGAAGAAAGCTGAGAAATAATCCTGGGAAAAACAACAGATGAAAGCATCGGCTCATCATCACGCCGGTGCTTTTTTTTTCGCATTCATTATCTTCATTATGGAAATTTCCCTCCCCGATATGATACATTCGGACATGAGCGTCCTATGAAGATTCTTTATCAGATTGCAATAATATTCTTCCTGTGTCTTATGGGTGAAATAATAGGGGCTGCACTCCCCTTCCCATTCCCTTCCGCGATAATCGCTATGCTGCTTCTCGCTCTGGCGCTTTTTACGGGAATCCTTAAAATCGATCATATAAGAGAAAAGAGCGATTTCCTGCTTTCAAACATGGCATTCTTCTTCATCCCGGCAGGGGTGAAGGTGATTGAGCATTTCGATCTGATTAAGCAAGTCTGGTGGCAGTTCTTCCTTATTGCGATAGCATCGACGGTCATCGTGTTTCTCGTGACAGCGGCAGCCGTGTCGCTCACCCTCAGACTGGAAGAGAGGAGGAAAAAATGAAAGAGACCGTTTTCTCATCCCCGTTTTTCGGAATAACACTCTCAATAGTCGCATACAGCATCGGGGTATGGATTAATAGGAAAACGAAGAAAGCGATACTCAATCCCTTGCTGATTTCCTATCTGATAATAATCCCCCTTCTCATCCTTCTTGATATCCCACTCGAGTGGTATGATAACGGAGGGGATATCATAAACATGTTCCTCTCCCCTGCTACCGCGGTGCTTGCAATAACGGTATACAGGCAGAGAGAGCTTTTAAAAGATCATATGCTTTCCGTCATAGCAGGAAGCCTTGCAGGCTCGCTTACTTCCCTTATCGTAGTCTACGGGCTCTGCCATCTTTTTCTAATGCCTGATGAGATAACAGTCTCAATGCTTCCAAAGAGTATAACCACCCCTATGGCGATAGCTGTCTCTGAAAGCCTTGGTGGTATCGAGGCTGTAACCGTGCTTGCCGTGATCATAACAGGTATATGCGGGAACATACTCGGACCTGTGCTGATAAAAACATTTAGGATAAAGAATGAGATTGCCCAAGGCATGGCAATGGGAGCAGCAAGCCATGCGGTCGGAACAAGTAAAGCCATCGAGCTGGGAGATGTTCAGGGAGCACTCTCATCAATTGCACTTGTAACATCCGGGATAATCACGGTAATCCTCTCTCTTATATTCTTCATGTGAACTACCACCACCCTAAAGGGTGATAGCTTCCGGTTTCCCCGCCGACTGCTTCCAGCCCTCATAGAAGGACCGGAAGTCCGACGTCAGCTCTGATACGCTCCCCTCAAGTAGGACAAAG
>CALXKU010000020.1 GCA_944389025.1 uncultured Spirochaetaceae bacterium | reverse complement strand
GGGTCTGTCTGCATATCCAAAGTATACATACAAGATACTTCGTTTTCCTACCTACCCACTAAAAACAGCGAAAGGCCCAAAAATTGCGTTTTAAATTGGAAAAAATCTTGATAATTATTTTTATTTAAAGAAATTATTTTGATAATAATAAAAAAAGACTTGTAATCAAAAATTACAAATTTCTAATCAAAATATTGCATTTTGATAGCAAATGTTTTTACACACTGTCATTTTGAATTTTATAATGGAGACATGTCTGTTTACATCTGTTTCTATGATTCTCCTTTGGGAAGGATGTTTTTAACATGTGACTCTGATGGCATCACATCTGTTGGTTTTGAAAACCAGCGTTTCTCATATTCAGATACCAGCTCTGAGTATGAGGAATCAGATACTCCCTCTCTTAAAGAGGGCAGAAGATGGCTTGATATCTATTTTGCAGGAAAGGAGGCGGAGTTCACACCTCCTTTGCATCTTATCGGTACAGCGTTTCAGAAAGAAGTGTGGCAAATCCTTCTTAAGATACCATATGGCTCTGTGATGACATATGGTGAGATTGCGAACGAAATAGCAGAAAAGAGAGGTCTTGATAAAATGTCTTCCCGTGCGGTAGGAGGAGCCGTAGGGCATAACCCGATCTCGATAATCGTTCCCTGCCACCGAGTGATTGGAAGCTGTGGGAATATCACAGGGTATGGTGGTGGAATAGAGCGCAAGATAAAACTTCTTACATTAGAAGGCTACGATACCTCAACTCTAAAAGTCCCTAGAAAGTTGCCATCCTTCTGCTCTATTCCCGCATTATAAATATTTCTTTTAGCGATTTATGGGATACCATAGGCAATATTTAGTCTCTTCTGGAGATTAAAAATCTTTCCAACAGCTATGTGTCATGCTAGACTTTGAATGTATCCCAGAGAAATAATAACCGTTTGATATCTCATCAAAAAGCTCTGGGCGGGTAGTTTGATTTGGGACTCAGCAGTAAAAGGAGGTGGGGTATGCCAGCTTTCCGGAAATCAGCCATATTAATTCTTTTTGCAATCATACTCATGATATTCTCGTCCTGTTCGCCGGATGTGGAACTGTTCTCATACAGATATGATCCGAATGGTGCAACCTGGACTGCCCAGAGCTATATGGAGGCCATGGAGGCCGCTGACAAGACCATATTGGATGAGCCTTTAAGCATTCCGCTGAAAAACGGGTATGCTCTTTCAGGGTGGGCTCTGGACGCCGAAGGAGAGACACCTGTCTCTTTCCCATATGAACTTACAAAAGATACTGTTTTCTATGCCAAGTGGACTCCAATCGATGAGGTGAAAGGCAGCGAGGACTACTATTTCATCACGCTCTATGATATTTCAGAGGGAGAGAGGAATCCTGTTGCCAGATATGCTGTAAGAAAAGGGGCCAGAAGTTTCTATGAGATCAATAATCCTCTCAAAGAGTTCTTTATTCCGGAAAACAAGGGTGGCATGGAGTTTTCTTCCTGGTATTGCTATGAAAACCTAACCATCCCAGTAGAAGAGAGGTCGTACAGAGTAGATGGCGATCTGGAATTCTTTGGAAAATATATTGATCCGGATGCAGGAATCGAGAACGCATACACTTACAGATTCATTGAAGGCATGAATGCATGGGCTGTCATATTTAATGCTTCATTAGCTCTTGGTGAGACCGAAGCTGAGATTGCGATTCCATCAGTGCATCTTGATCTCCCAGTCATCAGAATTGATGGTGTTAGCCTGACTGGAAACATATTATCTATCAAGATTCCTTCGACAATTACAGAGATTGCATCAGAGGCATTCGCTTATTGCGGGAGTCTGAAGAAAGTTATCTTTGAAGATGGTTCAACTCTGAAAGTCATACCTGAGGGAGCTTTCAAAGACTGCTTTAATCTAATAGAGATTACTCTTCCTGATTCTGTTGTAAGCATCGGAAAGAATGCTTTCAGTTCCTGTAAAAAACTGGTGTCAATAAAGCTTCCATCCTCTCTTGAAAGCATCGGGGAGGGGGCTTTCTCCGACTGTTCATCCCTCATTTCTATCGAGATCCCATCAAGTTGTATAACTATCGGAGAAAATATTTTCTTAGGTTGTACTAAACTTACTGTCATAAAGACTAATATCGATGGTGCGTTCATTCCTGAGGGATGGAATGAGAGCTGGAACGGAAGTGATGCGGAAGTAGATAATTCGTTCGGTCCTCTTGTAGTCAGCGAATATGAGGGCTTTTCTTTTTCTTATAATGAGACAAGCGATTCCTATACGATTACAGGACTTCTTGATAAATCAAAGACAAGCATAACGATTCCTTCAATGATTAAAGGGCGCAGTGTCACAGGGATAACAAGCAATGCATTCTACCAGTGCTCAAATCTCAATACAATCAGCATCCCTTACACGGTTACATCAATTGGGGATTATGCATTTAGCGGGGGTTCTGCTCTCGAATTCATGAGAATACCGGATAATGTTATCACTGTTGGAGACGATATCTTCCAGGGGTGTTCCTCCATGGAGTACGTGATTGTTCCTTGGAAAGAAAATGAAAAGCCTGATGGATGGTCCGCCTCCTGGCTTGGTAATGATGATATCCCGATAGGCTATGATGGCAAGAGACCTGTCGTTGAAGGCAATCTGGAGGCAATAAAATTTACTCTTAATGCTGATAAAACCGCTTATATAGTATCAGGGCTGAATAGCGGTTATAAAGACATCACAGAACTTATAATTCCTTCAGAGCACGAAGGCTTACCTGTGAAAGAGATAGCATCAAATGCTTTCTATAATAATTCCCATCTTGAGGTTGTGGTTATTGAAGAGGGGATTGAGAAAATAGGGGATAGCGCATTCTATGGCAGTCATCTGGAAGAAGTATATTTCCCTTTATCCCTTCTGGAAATTGGAGTAGATGCATTCGAATATTCTGAGAGCCTTAGAGTTGCTGATCTTCCCTCATCGTTGACTAGGCTTGGAGGGGGTGCTTTCTCTAATACAGTATTGAAGAGGGTTGTAATTCCTGAAGGACTAACCACTCTTGAGGGCGGTGTTTTTAACGGTACTGAGATAACTGAGGTTGTGGTACCGGGGAACATAAAGACAATAGAGACATGGGCATTCAATGGGTGTCAGAATCTTGGGAGAATTGTTCTTCATGATGGAATTGAAGAAATAGGGATTCAGGCTTTCCGCTATTGTACCTCTCTTAAGGAAATTGAAATTCCAGCAAGCGTAAAAACTCTTGAATCTGGGGTTTTCCTGTACTGTGAATCATTGAGCAGCATCTCACTACCGGATACTGTCACAGAGATTCCAGAAAAGGGTTTCATGGGATGTATTTCTCTTGAGGAATTCTCTTTTGAGAATATTACAAAGATAGGGAGGGATGCCTTTAGGCAAAGTGGATTAAGAGAAGTAAAACTTCATGATTCTCTCTCATACCTTGGAGACAATGCATTTAGCGACTGCAACTTGCTTACCTCTGTTGTCGTCCCTTATTTGAATCTGGAGAATCGTCCTCTGGATGGATACAGCGATATATTTAAAGACTGTATCAATATCTCAAGTGTTACTTTCAGTGAAAAATGTGTCGTAATTCCTGATGGAATGTTCAGTGGATGTACAGTTCTTGAGCACATAGAGATCCCGTCTCATATTACTGAAATAGAAGCTGGCGCTTTCAATGGATGTTCATCTCTTGAGACTGTTGTTTTAAATGGTGGACTGAAAACTATAGGAAGCAATGCATTCAATTCATGTACTTCCCTTAAGGAGATAATTATTCCATCAGGGGTTGAATCCATTGGGGCTTCAAGCTTCAAAGATTGTGCTTCTCTGCCGGAGATAGTCATACCGCAAAGCGTCGTATCCCTTGGTACCTCCTGCTTCAGTGGTTGCACTTCTCTTACGGAGATGAGTGTGAATGTAAGCATAATTCCAGAGAGCTTCATAAAAGGCTGTGAGAATATCACATCGATAACTCTCGGAGATAAGGTTACAAAAATAAATGCAAATGCGTTCAGCGGAACGAGTGCGACAGAGATTGCTCTTCCTGATTCCGTTACCGAACTTGGTAGTGAAGCTTTCATGGGTTCAAGTATCAAGAATGTAAAACTTTCTCAGAATCTCAAGAGCATTGGAGCTTCAGCTTTCGAAGGTCTTGATATTGAAGAGATAACCTTACCTGAATCTCTTGAGATAATCGGAAGCAGTGCTTTTAAAGATACCAAGCTCAGGGAAATCACAATAGGAGAAAATGTTGAAGAGATATACTCTTATGCCTTTGAGAACACTCTTCTTTCAGAGATTGTGATTCCTGAAAGCGTGATTGATATGGGCTCAGGTGTGTTCAGAGGCTCTGACAATCTTAAAAAGATAACAGTGCCATGGCAGGAGGGAAAAACCAGAGTGATGTGGAATCCTGAGTGGAACCTTGGAGTTGAGAATGTGGATGTAGTATATGATGATGAAGACGAGCCTTCATGGGGTGCTTTTGAACTTACAGCCAGAGAAGACACAAATGGGAATATCACGCATTATGCAGTCACAGGAACAGAGACAAGTCTTAAAAGCCCGCTGGATATCTTCATAATTCCATCTGAATATAAGGGTTACCCTGTAACAGAACTTGCTAGAAACTGGTTTGGCAAACCCGGAGTGATGGACATCCCTTGTGAAGATCTCAAGGTCGTGTATATCCCCAAAAGTATAACCAATAACTATATCTCAGAGGCATCAGCTATTGAAAAAGTTATATTCGAGGAAGGTACAATAAAAATACCAGATAGAGCATTTGAGGACTCATATCGCCTTAAAGAGATCGTGCTGCCGGACACTCTTGAGACCATAGGGAATCTCGCGTTTTCGAATACAGAACTTGAGAGAGTGAGAATTCCTGCTAATGTTAATATGATTTACAATAGTTTTTATTATTGCAATGAGCTTACTGAAGTTATTATAGATGAAGGAGATGTTCATCTCAAACTTCGAGGTAGTTTTAATTCATGTTCAAATCTTAAGACGATAAATATTCCAAACCGAGTGACAGAGATTGGTGCTTATGCTTTTAATAATTGTGAGAATCTTTCTTTCGATAATCTCATCATCGGTAAGAATGTAAAATCCATCGGAGAGAAGGCATTTGCAAATTGCACAAGCATAAAAAGCATTACACTGCCAGATACAATAGATGTAGTTGGCACGGGTGCATTTGAAGGATGGACAAGTGAGCAGAAAATACATGTTCCATGGAAGGAAGGAGAGCTGGGGATACCGACATGGATAGCCAATTGGGATAGAGATTGCAATGCGACTATTGTTTATCAAGGAAATTAGCACGTGGGTGTATGGAAAAAGATAATAGAAAACAGTAGGCGTTTAAGCCTAATAGCGACGGAATCCACACCATATGGGGATGATGCAAAAGTTATGCTTCTGTATCATCCCTAATTTATTTCTTTTAGCTATTTTGAGGATACTATAGGAAATATTTAGTCTCTTTTAGAGATTAAAACTCTTTCCAACAGCTATGTCTCATGCTAGACTTTTAATGTAACCCCAGAGGGAAAAACAACTGGTACAACAGGATGAAGCATCATCTGATCCCTCCGCCAAAAAGTCTCTGGGGGGGGGTAGCTGGATTATATTTCCAGTATCAAAAGGAGGGGTAGATGAAGAAAGCTATCATCATTCTTTTTGCCACATTGATGGCATTCTCGATTATCTCCTGTGATAACAATCTTCCTGATACCATTGAGGTCACAAGTGTGACAATCACGGGTATCACGGAGTCACAGGGAGTGGAAAAGGGGGATACGGTACAGCTAAGTGTAACCGTATTGCCAGAAGATGCTACAGACAAGAGCATCACTTGGGTAAGTTCGAATGATAAAATCGCAACTGTCAGCGAGACAGGACTTCTTACTGGTGTTGCAGAAGGAGATGTAACCATTTCTGCGATTGCTTCAAGCGGGGTGAAAGACGAGGTTACGATATCAATTGTTAAGATGCTTACTGTAACATTTGATGCGAATAAGCCTGAGGAAGCACCTGCGGATACTGAGGTTACGAATATGCCAGAGGTGCAGAAGGTTGGAGAAGGGGATAAGGCAACTACGCCATCGGATCCAGTGCTTCCCGGATATGTTTTCCAAGGGTGGTTCACAGAAGACGGAACACAGTTTTCTTTTGATACTCCCATAACGGATAACATTACGCTTTATGCTCATTGGACAGAAGGATCGGAACCTGTAGAAACTTTTACAATTACATTTGAAGAGAACAAACCAGCAGGGGCTGCTTCAGAGATAAAAGGTATGCCAGAAGCATACGAAAACATACAGGCGGGAAGCAAAGTCACAGCCCCAGAAAATCCGACTCTCGAAGGATATGTATTTGAAGGATGGTATCTTAACGGATCCTTATTCACTTTTGAAGACCCTATAACAGGAAACATAACGCTCCAAGCACAATGGAAGGAGAGAGAGAAAGTCTTTGTCAGATTCAATAACGGTCTAGGAGAGAGTGTGACTGAAGAAGTATCGGGTATGCCTGAAGATGTTGAAGTGTATGTGAATGATACTATCACAAAGCCCGAGACAGACCCTGTTCTTGAAGGATATAAGTTCCTTGGCTGGTATCTTGAGAACGCTGAAACGCAATTTGATTTTTCTAGTCCGATAACAGAAGAAATCATATTATATGCACACTGGGAGGCACTTGCTCCAGAGCCACCATTAGATCCTGAGCTGAAGGAAGAGGGAACGCTTGTAGAGAAGACTACAGAGGAAAAGTCCCTCATAGAAAGCACGATCAATCTGCTTTCCGATGAAATCATGAATGTCCTTGCAAATGGAGAAACGGTTACTCTTAACGGAATGACGCTTTCAAACGGGGTAACTGTCGAAGAAGGTATCATCAGTGTTGAAGGTGATGGTGGCATAACAGCAAGGAGCCTGAATTCATCCTCAAAGCAAAAGCTGAAGATAAACATCACCAAGGCAAAAGATAAGGATAATAAAGACATTACCCTTGATTATGAGAGCAATGTCACTGTTGAAAACGCTGAAATAGTTGGCATCGAGCCAGTAGCTACAACAGCCACTGTCGATAACGCGATAGTCTCTGACATAGACAGTGATACGTTCATTCCTGTTGCACTGGCATTTTCAAATAAAGCTCTTCTCTCCGGGCTTGGTAATGTACTGCATACAGCTGTAACACACCTGGATAAGCTTGGTGTTGCAATGACGGAGCTGAGTCTTGATGTACCAGATATTGGCATTGTCATCATAGACTGTCAGAAATCGGGACTCTCTCCCTCCGGTAAGGGTATTCTTGTATTCAGAATTCCAGACCTTGATAACCAGTGGCATACGATGTCTTCCATTGGAGGACAGATTACGATAGACGGCTGGGCTGATGTTGATGAGGAGGCGGGAGCGATAGAAGATTCTTCCAATCCAATTGTCAAAGATGATGAGGAAAAGAGTCTTGATGACATGTTTGTCGTAAGTGATTTCGCACCTAGGTTCTATGCTTTATATTACCAGATGATCTTCATGATGAGGGAGGGAGAAAACTCTCATGAGTTTACAGCTGAAGAACTTACGATGCTGAATATAGTTGCATCCACTATCTTTGATGGTGATATAACATTTAGCAGTTACAGCTTGAATGTCAGTGATCATATCATTTCTGATCAGCCTATGCCTATGTCATATGAAGATCCTGGAATCATAAATGTAAGTGCAGTCACATCTGAATATGGTG
Organism: uncultured Spirochaetaceae bacterium; assembly: GCA_944389025.1. Classification (GTDB taxonomy): domain Bacteria; phylum Spirochaetota; class Spirochaetia; order Sphaerochaetales; family Sphaerochaetaceae; genus Ornithospirochaeta. Next base: position 34,602 of record CALXKU010000020.1, on the reverse strand, counting down.
CAGTAAATATGACCATCCATTTATATGCTTGGAGCAATGATATAGCAGATGCTCAGATTGTGAAAATGGAGATAGGCGGAGAGGATTACTCATACTTGAGCTATGACATGCTCAAGAGTATGCTTAAGGTTTTCGGTCAGTTCGCCTATGTTAGTACCTTGGTTGGCGGTATTGTGACCTATCCTGGTTTCCAAGCTACTGAAGAGAGCACCTTTACATTGGATTTAAATAATCAAGGAACGGAACAGGTCCGATTTAACGGTTCCGTGGATATTTCAGGCATTACAAAGAATACCAGCGGACAAACAAGTGCCAATTTCGAGTTTTCTGGTCTAGAGCTGAACGATATCTATGGTGATGTCGATTATACGATATCAGGAGAAGGAAGCTTTAAGGTGTACTATGGGCCTGATTACCCGGAGATACAGAATCTTGATATTTACAATTTCAATATTCTCGGGTTCGGAAATGCTAATGAGGCTGAACTTGCTGCAGCGAATGCATTTTTGAATTTAATGTATATTGAGCCAACACAGTCGGTAGACTTTGAAATTCCAGAAGAATTTTGTGGAACGTTCACATCATTAGAAATGGAAGAAAGCGTGCGGTATGTAATCACCGTTGATGATGTATTCAGAGATGGCGAATCGTTTAAAGAGACTTTAGGTGTAACCAGTTTCTCTTATAATGGGAATGCAACGGATGCCGGAAACCCATGCAAAATGATTACGCTTGAAACAGAATATTTGGGCGATATGACATATTCATTTGCTTTGCATCAGGATGGAACCATATTTGTGATTTGTTCTGTCGGAGGAAAAGAAATGAGATTTGAGTTGATTCCTGTAACAACAAATTAGCACTCCTAGATTCGTTTTAATGCTATCAATCCTGTCGCTTTGCCGGCAGGATTGATTTTGTCAGAGTCTTTTTCATGAAGCTTCTTTTATGGCAGTATGGGCATTTCATCCATCGGCTTCTTCCGATGTGAGGTGCGAGCACTACGGTTTTCAGCGTTGGAATGTGACTCTGATGGCAGTGCTGGCATTCGTAATATCCTGCATCGTGCTCTATCTTTAATGCAAAGTATGTTCCAATCAGTAATATTATCAGGGCGATTGCAATGAGGATGTATGTGGCTATGCCCACGAGAATGAGGAAGGCGGCTATGAATATTATCGTGAGAGAGGAAAGGAGTGTTAGCGCTTCAATTACTGTCTCAAGTCGTAGAAGATACCTGTTCGTCTCTTCCTCATTCATATTCTTCTCTTCAATAAGAAAGAGAGGCCGAGTGACCTCTCCTTCTCTTTGTCTGCTTATTCTTCTTTAAGTGCTTTTATGACGCTATCGTATGCTTCTTTCAGGTCTGAAAAGAGTTCTTCTGTTTTGTCAGTGCTATCTTTCTCAAGCGTTTCCGCCATCTTTGCAAGACTCTTGAGTCCAACCTTTTCAGATGCTTTCTTAATCCTGTGAGCACCTTTTCTGATACCATCAGGATCTTTTGAAGCAACTGCTTTCTTAAGTTCTTCAAACTCTGTATCGCTTTCAAAGGAGGCAAGCTTATCCTTGAGCATCGCTATGTCTCCTCCGTAATACTCCAAAGCTTCTTCCCAGTCGATATCTATCCTGCTTGCAATAGTCTTGATATTCATCTTTTCCCCTCTAAAGCAGTATGTCGATTATGCCTTTCACCGTTACGAACAGTATGATAAGAGGCAGTATGTATGCGCAGTAGAATCTGAGCTTTGATGGGAACTTGAGACCGTCTCCCATATCCGCCGTTCTTATGAACTTGTCCCAGCCCCAACCATAGCGTGAAGTGCAGAAGAAGACCATCACGAGAGAGCCGAGTGGGAGCAGGAGGTTAGAGACGATGAAGTCTTCAAGATCCATTATTCCGGTCCCTTCTCCAAGCGGTGTGAAGCCTGCCCAGATGTTATAGCCGAAAATGCAAGGCAGGATCATGATTAGGAATATCACGATATTGAGGATTGTCGCCTTCTTCCTGCTCATTCCCCTTATGTCCATCCAGTAGGAGAGGATGTTCTCAAATACCGCGATCAGGGTCGTAAGGGCTGCGAAAGCCATCGCAAGGAAGAAGAGCGTCGCCCATAAAACCCCTCCTGTCATCTGTGAGAATACATTTGGAAGAGTTATGAAAAGAAGGCTTGGTCCGCTTCCCGCTTCAATGCCGAATGCAGAGCAGGCGGGGAAGATGATGAACCCGGAAAGGAGTGCGATAGAAGTATCAAGGCATACGATCCTGATGCTCTCTCCTGTAAGAGATCTCTCCTCGCTGAAATATGAGCCCATGATTGACATTGCACCTATTCCAAGAGAGAGGGTAAAGAATGACTGCCCCATTGCTGCGAATATCGACTCTCCAAGGCCGTATTCCACGAGATTACTGGGATCGGGCTTAATAAAGAAGAAGAGTCCTTCCTTGCCCCCTTCGAGCGTTACCGAGTGGATTGCAAGGGATATCATGAGGATGAAAAGGAGGGCCATCATGATCTTCGATATCCTCTCAACTCCGTTCTTTAGTCCCATGACTGCGATTGCCGCGGTGACAAGAAGTGCTATGGCACCCCATCCGAACTGTCTGAGAGGGTGGGCAAGAAGATCTTGGAAGAAGCTGTTAACCTCTGCAGTTCCAAGCCCAGAGAATGTTCCCGCTATAGAAGAGAGGAAATAGTAGAGCAGCCATCCAGTGATTGGAATGTAATAAAAAAGGAGCATGTAATTGCCGATTATCGCAAAAGGTCCTGCGATGTGCCATTTGCTGCCTTTCGGTTCAAGATTCCTGTAGGCTCCTACGATGTTCTGCTTTCCACCTCTTCCGATGGAGAATTCCATGACCATTATGGGCAGTCCCATGATGAGCAGGAAGCCAAGATAGATAAGTACGAATACGGCACCGCCGTAACGTCCGGTTATGTAAGGGAAACGCCATACGTTCCCAAGTCCGATGGCACATCCTGCCGAAAGCAGGATGAAGCCAAGGCGTGAAGAAAGTGACTCTCTTTCTGCCATAAGAAAAAAGTTCTCCTAAATAATTATATGCTGCGACCAGGATACTGAGGCTCCGATGTATAGTTTATCCCGAGTTTCCTCATTCCGTCGATATCTCCGGCCGATGGAATGTGCGTAAAATGTACATCAGTATCTCTGAGCTTTTTGAGCGCTTCTGATGCCATCTTTGCATTTTCATCATATATTCCCGATATTGAGAGGGCTATGAGGATCTCATCGACATTAAGCGATACGCCCTTGCTTGAGAGAATATCCCTCTTTGTATGTGTGACCGCCTTTATGACCTCGTTATGTATGAGATCTGTGTTCTTATCGATGCCGATGATCGCTTTGCATGCGTTCAGGATCAGTGCAGCTCCAGCGTGCATGAGATTCGAATTGTGGGCGGTTATGATTCTTCCATCCTCAAGCTCTATGGCCGCGGCACAGACCGTCCCGTCATCCTTTCCCTTGTGCTCGATGATCGCTTTCTTCAGGGCTTCTCTCGCGGGAACGACCGTGGGGCGGTCCTCCTCTTTGAGGTGTGCCTTGTCAAGCAGTGCCAGAGCTCTGTTATAAACCTCTTTCGAGCATATCCCTTGGAGGTAGTCCGTCTTCGTATGGAACACCCTTCTTATGATTTCCATGTTGGCGGCATGGCGGCAGACCCCGTCATCGATTATACCGAAACCGCACCTGTTGACTCCCATGTCGGTCGGGCTCTTATATACGCATTCCTCTCCCGTGATTTTCTCGAGAATCCTCTTTAAAATAGGGTAGGCCTCAAGATCCCTGGAGTAGTTCACAGTCACTTCTGAGTATGCATCATGGTGGAAGTGGTCTATGAGGTTGACATCCCCGATATCGACAGTTGCCGCCTCATAGGCAATGTTTACAGGATGGTTGAGCGGAAGATTCCAGATAGGGAAGGTCTCAAGCTTCGCATAGTTCGGCTTCTGTCCCATCTTCGCCTCATGATACATCTGATTGAGACATGTCGCGAGCTTTCCAGATCCAGGGCCTGGGGCTGTGACGATCACAACCGGGGCGTCAACAGGGATGTAAGGGTTCTTGCCGTACCCCTCTTCGGATACTACGATGTCGATATCCGATGGATAGCCCGGTGTTGCAGTATGCTCATACACCTTTATCCCTCTCTGCTCAAGCTTCCTCTTGAACTGGACCGCTGCGACCTGGTTCTCAAACCGCGTAATGACAACCTTGTCGCATTTGAGGCCGTAAGAGGCGAAGTCGTGTATCATCTTGAGAACATCGGCATCATAACTGATACCGAAATCTCCACGGATTTTCCTCTGTTCTATGTCCCCCGCGTAGATGCATATTATGATGTCCAGGTGCTCCTTGAGCTCTTTGAACACCTTCATCTTGTTGTTCTCATCGAATCCAGGAAGAACCCTTGACGCATGCTTGTCATGTAAAAGCTTTCCCCCGCATTCGATATAAAGACGTCCTGAAGAGGATTTAACCCTCTCCAGGATGTATTCTGTCTGTTCCTTTATGTATTTTGCGCTGTCAAAGCCGATCTTGCGCATTATACGTACCCCTGTGCGATCATTGCCTTAGAAACCTTCATGAATCCTGCGATGTTCGCACCATCGATGAAGTTGTCTTTTGAGGAATACGTCTCAGCAGCCTCGCTGATGTTCTTGTAGATGTTGTTCATGATGCCTTTAAGCTCCTCATCAACCCTCTCTGGAGACCATCTGAGGCGTTGAGAGTTCTGACTCATCTCAAGACCGGAGACTGCAACACCACCCGCGTTTGCCGCCTTTGCTGGTGCAAGGAGAACGCCGGAAGAGGTGAGGATCTCCTCACTTTCCATGGAGCATGGCATGTTAGCTCCTTCTCCTACGAGCTTGATACCGTTCTTGACGAGATTGAGAGCATCATCCTTGAGAATCTCGTTCTGCGTGGCGCATGGGAAGGCGTAATCTGCCTTGATGTTCCATAGTGGATTCGGCTCGTTCGGATTTCTCTCGATATAAGGGACGCCGTACTTTTCCGCATATTCCTTGATTCTTCCCCTCTTCACGTTCTTGAGCATCTTCACGAATGCCAGCTTCTCCTTATCGATTCCAGCCTCGTCTATAATCATTCCGGAAGAGTCGGAGAGTGTGATTACCTTTCCTCCGAGAGCGTTGATCTTCTCTACCGTGAACTGAGCTACGTTACCGCTTCCGGAGACAAGACAGGTTGCTCCTTCAAAGCCCATCTTCTTGTCACGGAGAATAGCATCTGAAAGATATACGAGACCGTAACCTGTGGCCTCAGGGCGGATGTATGATCCACCGTACTCAAGTCCTTTTCCTGTAAGAACACCGCTGAACTGGTTCCTGATTTTCTTGTACTGTCCGAAAAGGTATCCGATCTCGCGTGCGCCAACTCCGATATCTCCTGCAGGAACGTCCGTGTCCGGTCCTATATGGCGGCAGAGCTCAGTCATGAACGACTGGCAGAAACGCATGACCTCGTTATCGCTCTTTCCCTTAGGATTGAAATCGGAACCGCCCTTTCCACCACCCATCGGCAGTCCTGTGAGGCTGTTCTTGAAAACCTGCTCGAACGCGAGGAATTTCATGATTGAGAGGTTGACTGACGGATGCAGCCTGAGGCCTCCCTTGTATGGGCCGATTGCTGAGGACATCTGTACCCTGAAACCTCTGTTGACCTGGCACTTTCCATCGTCATCCACCCATGGAACGCGGAACATTACGACCCTTTCCGGCTCAACCATCCTCTCAAGTACTCTGTGATATGTGACTTCTGGAAGCTCATCGATGATCTTGTCGATAGAAAGCAGAAAGGTGTAAACCGCCTGCTGGAACTCCCTCTCCCCAGGATCTCTTGCTAAGACCTGCTGGTAAACCTGTTCAGTCTGACTGTGCATGGTTATCTCCTCCTCAAAAAACTTGATGGAATTATAAAATAAAGGCATATGTTTTTTAAAGTAAGCCACGTAGTAAAATAAGAAAAAAATAATGAGCTTTTTTCTTGTATAGAGACCCAATATGTGTTTCGTACTCTCTTTGTTCTCTCAAAGATTTCCATAAATGACGTATTTCTGATACTATTTACTTGGTTAACATTGATTTCATATCTCCGATATCGCGAGTTAACAGGGAAGGATGACCATGGAAAGACGGCAGAGACCCTGATATTGGGGTGTTTTTGGAAGTTTGCCGTCCTTATGGTGGAGGTGTCTGGGATGAAGAAGGTTCTGATTTTCCTTTTTACGGTACTGCTAGCCGTTTCTTGTTCTAAAAGTGATGGTGGAGAGAGCCCGTCGTCATACGTTCAGCCCAGCCTCGTTCGCCTGACGATGCCCTCAGAACCAGATAGCCTTGACCCGTACATCTCGACAGCAAGTGATACCGAAGCTGTTATGCATAACGTATATGAGGGTCTTGTCCTTTTCAATGAAGATGGAGAGATTGTCCCCGGCCTTGCCGAGAGCTGGCAGATAAGCGATGATGGGCTCGAGTACACATTCCATTTAAGGGAAGGCGTCACATTTCATAATGGGAAGCATTTTTGCAGTGAGGACGTGGCATATTCCTATGGCCTTTTATCGGGGCTTACCACGGGTTCTTCTCTCTCATCCCGTTTCAGCACGATAACGGAAATAGATACGCCTGATGATTACACCGTGATAATCCGCCTTGCTTCGGCGAATGCCGCTTTTCTTGAGGCGACAAGGATAGCAATCATCCCTTCCGGCTATAGAGAGTGTGCGACGAGTCCGGTGGGAACCGGCCCTTATAAGTTCATAGAGTATGTCCCCGGTCAGCGCATAGTCCTTGAGAGGAACGATCTCTATTATGACAGCTCGAGAGCGGGTAGGATTGAAAGGGCGGAAGTGTACATAATGACGGATGAGAGTGCGATCGTTACCGCGCTTCAGTCCGGGCAGCTTGATATGGCTCAGGTTACCGGAATGGATGCTGAGATTCTTGAAGGAAAATTCACAATACACTCAAATCCTCAGAACATGGTATGCCTTTTCGCACTTAATAATGCCGTTCCTCCATTTAATGACATAAGAGTTCGTCAGGCTATGAACTACGCGGTGAATAAGGAGAATATCATAAACGGGGCTTTCGATGGCTATGCCACAAGGCTCGATTCGAACTTCTCACCTGTGATGGGCCTCTATTATAACAGCGATGTCGAGAACTATTACCCCTATGATCCCGTAAAGGCTAAAGAGCTCCTTGCAGAGGCGGGATATGAGAGAGGTTTTTCATTCACGATCACCGTTCCAGCGAACTATCAGCAGCATGTGAATACCGCACAGATAATAGCGGAGGATCTTAAGGCTGTAGGCATTGATGCCCGCCTACAGCTTGTGGAGTGGGGCGCATGGCTTGAGGATGTCTATACGAATGGCAACTATGAGACGACAGTCGTCGGCCTTACGGGAAAGCTTGATCCGTATGAGATCCTCGTCCGCTTCGTCTCGGATTATAGCAGGAATTTCTTCCATTATGATAACAGTGAGTTCGACAGGCTTATTAAAGAGGCGATGGTAGAGAGTGATGAGAGCGAGAGGATAAGACTCTACAAGGATTGTCAGATGATACTCACAGAGGACGCTGTATGCGTATGGACATGTGATCCTAACCTCGTAATCGCAACGAGAAAGGATCTGAAAGGCTATAAGGCGTATCCTCTCACATTTACCGATATAAGCTCACTGTATTATGAGGAAGAGACGAGTTGAGATATTATCTTAGAAAGCTCATAGGGCTCCTTATAACCCTGATTCTTGTTTCCCTTTTGACATTCCTGGTTTTCCAGGTCCTTCCTGGGGATCCTGCTCTTATCATCCTTGGCCCCGATGCCGATGCTTATCAGCTGGAGGCACTCAGAGCGAGTCTGAATCTGGATATGAGCCCCTTGATGCGTTATCTTTCCTGGGTAAGGGGGCTTTTCTCAGGGGATCTCGGCACATCGATAAGATATGGACAGAGCGTATCATCCCTTATAGGAGAGGGGCTGAAAGTTACATCACTACTTGCCCTTTACAGCATGATTCTTACCGTGCTCATAGGAATACCCGTGGGTCTTTTTCTTGCCTCGCACAGCCGTAAGAAGTACTCGATTCCTCTTTCCGTGCTCTCCCAGATCTCGCTTTCTGTTCCTTCCTTCTGCATGGGAATATTCCTGATAAGCATATTCTCCGTCCGCCTGGGACTTCTTCCTTCTGTTGGCTATACTCCGCTCTCTGAGGGGTTTTTCAAATCATTCAAATCCCTGCTTCTTCCATCACTTTCTGTAGCAATCGGCTCAAGTGCCATCCTGATACGCTATGTCAGGGTCTCCGTTTTAAAGGAGAATGGCAGGGATTATGTCAGAACCGCCCGTAGCAAAGGACTGACGCGATTCAGGATAATGTATGCCCATGTGCTGAAGAACTCACTTATCCCCGTAATCACGATACTGGGAATTCTCACTGCGGATATTCTCGGGGGAAGCATAATCATTGAGAACATATTCACCCTTCCCGGAATCGGGCGTCTGATCACCGTTTCCATTTCAAGTAGGGATCTTCCTCTTATCCAGGGGCTTGTGCTCTACCTTGCTCTGATTGTTGTCATATGCAATTTCGTTGTTGACCTCATCTACTCCCTTGTGGATCCGAGGATAAGGCTGAGGTAGGTATGGCAAGGTATTTAAAAAATCTGAGTTTTCTTATCGGCGTGGTGATTCTTTCCATCATGTTCGCCATGCTTTTTATCTCATTTTTCCATACTCCGTACGACGTTACCGCGATGGATCTTGCCCATAAGCTTGAGAGGCCATCGGGCGAGCATCTTCTGGGTACTGACCAGTTCGGACGTGATATCCTCAGCCGTGTGATGAAAGGAATCGAGGTCTCATTCCTGATAGGGCTTACAGCCGTTGCCTCAGGCCTTCTTTTAGGTCTTGCGATAGGATCTGTCTCGGGGTATTTCGGAGGAAAGCTCGATGAGGCGGTGATGAAGGTGATTGACACCCTCATGGCCTTTCCAGGGGTTCTTCTCGCGATGATGCTGATAGCTGTTTTCGGAAACGGGCTTTTAAACACGATGACAGCCCTTTCCGTGATGGCAATACCACGCTTTGCAAGAATTGCACGCAGCGGTTACATGGAATACAGGGATTCCGATTTCGTAAAGGCGGAGAGGATCAGGGGAGCCGGAAGCTTCAGGATTATGTATCTTCATATTCTTCCGAATATCATGAGTGAGCTTGTTGCCACAGCCTCCCTCTCTTTCGCATCTGCAATAATGGCAGAGGCGGGACTAAGCTATCTGGGACTGGGTATGCAGCCACCATCTCCAAGTCTTGGAATCATGCTCAGCGAGGCTCAGGATTACATGCTCAGGGCTCCCTGGTATGTTCTCATCCCGACTGTTACCATCGCCCTTCTGGTTATTGCGTTCAATCTTATCGGAGATGGACTTCAGGAAGTAAGCGGAGGTGAAAGATGAGTCTTCTCAGCCTTAAGGATTTCTCTATTTCATTCAAAGAGGGACAAAGGGTTCTCAATGCGGTCTCTGACATAGCATTGGATATCGAGAGATCGGAGATGGTTGCCCTTGTTGGAGAATCCGGTTGCGGTAAGAGTGTGACTGCACTTTCCCTGATGGGCCTTGAGAATGAGAGGGCGATCACATCCGGTGAGATACTCTTTGAAGGAAAGAATATCGCATCCCTTAGCGAGAGTGAGTGGAATAAGATAAGAGGGGAGAGTATCTCAATGATCTTTCAAGAGCCCATGACCGCTCTCAACCCACTGCTTCCTACCGGCTCACAGGTTCTGGAAATGGTCCTTACCCATCAGAGAGTTGCAAGAACGGAAGCGAAAGAAATGGTTCTTGACATGTTTAAGAGCGTGGGGCTTGCCGATGAGAAGAGGATATATAAGAGCTATCCTCACCAGCTCTCCGGTGGACAGAGACAGAGAATCATGATAGCGATGGCCCTTATAAACAACCCATCTCTTCTTATCGCGGATGAACCGACAACGGCCCTTGATGTAACGATACAGGCTGAGATAATAGAACTGATTAAAAAGATGAATGAGGAAAAGGGGACAGCCGTTCTTCTTATCTCACATAATCTTTCTCTTGTGAAAGGACTTACGGATCGCTCTTATATCATGTACTCGGGACGGATCGTGGAGGAGGGCAGGAGTGATGATATCCTCTCGCACCCTATTCATCCATACACCCGTGGCCTCATCGCGTCCATCCCTAATGTGAAAAATAGGGGAAGAAGACTCTATTCGATTCCGGGAAGCGTTCCCTCTCTTGAAGAGCGGAGTGAGCAAGGCTGTCCGTTTTCTCCACGCTGTGCGATATGCTCAGAGCACTGTTTCTCTGAGATTCCTGAGAAAAGGGGACATGATGGTCATACGTATTCATGCTTCTATTCTGAGAGCGAGATTGAGGAGAGGATGAATGGATAGCCTGCTGAAGATGGAGAACATAAGCAAGGAATATAAGACGCCTTATGGTCGTATCAAGGCTCTCAGAGAGACGAGTCTTGAAATAGAGCGTGGGGAGATTCTTGGACTTGTCGGTGAGTCGGGCTCTGGAAAGAGCACACTTGCAAACATAATCGTCCGCCTTATAGGAAGCGATGGTGGAAGGATAGTTTTCAACGGGGAAGATATCACAGGACTTTCTGAGCGGGAATTCAGGAAATACAGGAGAGAAATCCAGATGGTGTTCCAGGATCCGTACTCATCGATAAACCCACGTAAAAAGATAGGCTATCTTTTAAGGGAATGCCTCAAGATTCATGATAAGCACCTTAGCGAGGATGAGGCAGAAAGAAGGGTGGCCGAGAGTCTTGAGGAGGTCGGTCTCGATCCATCCTATGCCTCCCGCTATCCCTCAAATCTCTCAGGCGGTCAGAGGCAGAGGGTGGCCATAGCCCTCTCCTTGATACTCCGTCCCCGCCTGATAGTACTCGATGAGCCGGTCTCCGCTCTCGATGTCTCGGTCGAGGCCCAGATACTGAACCTTCTGATGGATCTGAGAGAGAAGCATGGTCTTACATACCTTTTCATTTCCCATGATCTTAATGTGGTATCATATATGGCGGATCGCATCGCGGTGATGTACCTTGGCTCCATTGTGGAGATAGGGCGGACGGAAGAGATACTTGGCGAGATGGCACACCCTTATACGAAAGCACTGTTCAAGGCATCAAGAGACATAAGTGCAACCCTTAGCGGGGAGATTCCAAGCCCGATGAACCCGCCCTCGGGCTGTCCGTTCAATACAAGATGTGCCTACAGAAGTGAAAGGTGTTCCCTTGAATGTCCAGAGCTCAGGAGCCTCTCTGAAGGCCATCTCGTAGCCTGCCATTACCCGTTAGGAGAGGAGGAGAGAAAATGAGAATAGCTGCGATTTCAGATTTGCATATCGATATAAACAGGGACTACCCTGTACTTGAGAGCTTGAGGGATGAGGTAGAGAGAAGCGGGGCTTCATACCTTATCGTCGCCGGTGATATCTCAGAGGATTTTCGCATTGTAAAGGATAAGATGAGAGCCTTGGAAGACTCATCATCGTTCTCAGTCCTCTATGTTCCAGGAAACCATGATTTATGGTCTCCTGAGCCAAGCAAATTTAAAATAGATTACATCTATTCTTCTTTCAAAGATGATGAGAGATGCCTTTCAGGAAAAAGCGTTACTCTGGATGGTGTCACATTCATCGGTGATGTTGGCTGGTACGATTACTCGTTTGGCAATCATGAGCGTTTTAGCGATGAGATGTTTGAGAAGATGACATACTCTGGCCGTACCTGGCAGGATGCTCTGAAAAATCCCTGGACGAGGGATAACAGGAGAAAATGCCAAGCGCAGCTTGAAAGCCTTGAAGAGAAACTTGAGAAAGAAAAAGGCAAAAAGATTATCACAGTTACTCATATGCTGCCGATAAGGGATTTCACAGTTCTTGATGCCCGTCCTGAATGGGAATACTTCAATGCTTTCCTTGGCTCTTCAAGATTCGGAGAACTGTTTGAAAAGCATGGCGTCTCTTTGTCTATCTCCGGGCATGTGCATTACAGGAAAGAGGTGGAGAGAAACGGTGTCAGCTACATCTGTCCCTGCCTTGGCTACTATAGCGAATGGAGTTTTGCAAAAGGACATGAGAGGGACCTTGCATACCACCTCCGCTCATCTTTGAGATGCTTTGAGATATAATGTTTTCCTTCATATCTGCGTATTCTGGCATTTTAAATAATTTCCATAAGTGCGTATTGTGGCAAATTCAATATTTTCCATATGTGCGCTTTCTGGATTTGTTACTATTTTGAGTCATATTTCAGGACAAGGAGGAAGTGAGATGTGTTCATATTGCCGTGGAAAAGAACTTCAACAATCGATAACAACATATGTCGCTGTGATTGGTGATTACACATTCATCATCAAGAATGTTCCTTGTCTGGAATGCGTCAAGTGTGGAGAGAAGTATTATACCGATGAGGTTATGCAGAATATCGAGAGGATTATAACGAAAGCAAAGGAGCTGAATAGCGAATTCTTCGTAGCTGAATATGAAGTAGCTTGAAGGCAGTATTGTTTCAGGTGTGTTTAAACACTTTTTTTAATAAGAAAGGGCAGGGGACGCTATTATCCTCTGCCCATAGCTTTTCTTCTTTTTTCTCAGATCAGCAGATCCGCATATGCTTTAAGCACTTCATCTCCTTCACAGCCCTTTAGGACCTTCTTTGCAAGGATCTTTCCAAGCTGTACTCCTTCCTGATCGAATGAGTTGAGGTTCCATAAGAAGCCTTGGAACATGACCTTGTTCTCGTAATGTGCGAGAAGTGCTCCGAGTGCCTTCGGGGTAAGTTTTTCTCCATAGATTAAGGAGGAAGGCCTGTTGCCGTCAAACTCCTTGTTCAGATTCTCATCATCCTTTCCAAGTGCGAATGCGACGATCTGCGCAGAGAGGTTCGCATTGAGCTTTGTCTGGCTCATTGAGCCATCGGTCTCGATATCCATGCCATACTGGCTCTTTCTGAATCCGATGAACTGTAGCGGTATGATATCTGTTCCCTGATGCAGAAGCTGATAGAAAGAGTGCTGTCCATTCGTTCCCGGTTCTCCGAAGATCACAGGGCCGGTAACGTAATCGATTTTCTCTCCGAACCTGTTTACATGTTTTCCGTTCGATTCCATGTCAAGCTGCTGAAGATGGGCCGGGAATCTTGAGAGCGCCTGTGAATATGGAAGTATTGCCGTGGAAGGGTAGCCCATGACGTTTCTCAGGTAGAAACCGATGAGAGCATCCATGAGAGCACCGTTCTCTTTCGGGCAGGTGTTGAGTGAGAGCGTGTCTTCCTCATGCGCACCTTCAAGAAGCTCCTTGAATGTGTCATATCCATATGCCAGTGATAGCACGACCCCTCCGACTGCGCTTGTAGAGGAGTAGCGACCTCCGATGTAGTCATCGATAAAGAATGATTTAAGAAGGCTCTCATCCTTTGCAAGAGGACTTGTCTTGCTTGTAACAGCTACCATGTGCTTGTTCGGAACAAGACCCTTTACCGGTGATTTCTTCAGTGTTTCGAGTACGAGATCCCTGTTTGTAAGAGTCTCCTGCGTCGTGCCACTCTTGGAAACGAGAATGAAGAGCGTCGTTTCGAAATCAAGATGGCTGATAACCTCGGCAGCATCGTCTGGATCGACATTGGAAATGAACTCCGCGTTCATCTTCCTCTCATTACCTTTGAGTGCCAGGTAGAGTGCCCTCGGTCCGAGGTCCGATCCTCCGATTCCGATCTGGCATACGGTCTTGAAGGCCTTTCCTGTGCTGCCTTTTATCTTTCCTTCGTGCACATCGGCTGAAAACTGTCTGATTTTCTCAAGTTCTCCCTTATAAAAGGCCTCTTTGTCCTCTCCGTCGGCCTCTACCTTCTCCCCAAGTACGTTTCCTCTGGTAAGATGGTGAAGAACGAGCCTGTTTTCCCCCGTGTTCATCCTCTCTCCGCTGAGAATCTTCTTATACTTGCCGATAAGATCCATCTCTCGAGCGAGGTCGTTCAGTTTAGCTACTATATCATCGGAGACTGGCATAGAGGCGTAGTTGTATGTAAGTCCTCCTCCCAGCTTTATATTGCATTTTCCGATTCGTTCCTTCGAAAGAAGCTCTTTGACGCTCTTCTTCTCCATGCCCTTCAGTTCCTGGAAGGCCTTAGTTCTGTCCAAGTTGACGTACTCCATCTTATTCCCCTAATCCTTTATTTCCGGAATTCTCGTCTGGAAGCTTTCAAGAAGATCCTCTTTCGTCATACCTTCCCTAAGGATGATGAAAATCGTGTCATCTCCAGCAATGGATCCCAGTATTTCCGGTAGAGCCAGAACATCGAGTGCGAAACATACGCTGTTCGCATGACCAGGTCTCGTCTTGATTACTCCGATATCTCCCGAGAACTCAATGGATATGATACCACGCCTCACGTCCTGTATATAGCTCTTTTCGCTCTCAGATACGAAATCATTTTCTGGAAGGCTGTAATAGTATCCCGACCAGCCATCGGATATCTTTCCGACCTTCAGCATCTTGAGATCCCTGGATAGGGTTGCCTGCGTTACAGAGAAACCCTCCTTCTTCAGCATCTCAAGGAGAGTGTCCTGGTTATCTATACGGTTATTTTTAATCAGTTCCTTGATAACTGACAGTCTGTTATGTCGTTCGCGCATTTCCTGCCTCCATATAAGAAATGAATATAAAATGCATATTTATGCAATCATAGCCCAAACAATTGCAATAATCAATACTTTTCATCCTTAATATTTTTCCAGGATTGTTGTAATTAGGGAAAGGAATTTCTGTTTTAATATGATATAGTCAGAACATGGAGGAATCATGACTGTCTTTTTCATCATTTTGGCCATAGTCATAGTGATTGCCATATGGGCGATTGGAATATATAACGGACTTGTCAAGGCGAGAAACAGAGCGGAGGAGGCCGAGAGCGGAATCGATGTCCATCTCAATAAGCGTTATGATCTCATTCCGAATCTTGTTGAGACCGTGAAGGGTTATGCAAAGCATGAGGAGGCGACACTCAGCCAGGTAATAGAAGCTAGGAATGCCTGTCTTTCTGCAAAGGGGCTTGATGAGAGGGATAAGGCGGATAACGCACTCTCAGGCACTCTTAAGAGTCTTTTTGCCCTTGCGGAGAGCTATCCTGATCTGAAGGCGAACGCAAGTTTCATCGAGCTGCAGAACAGCCTTAATCAAGTGGAAAGTGAGATTCTTAACGCGAGAAAGTACTACAATGCCACTGCTAGGATGTTCAATGACAGGATGATGGTATTCCCCGCATCCCTGATTGCGAAGCCGATGGGATTCTCAAAACTCAGCTACGTTGATGTCTCTGATGAGAAGAAAGAGAATGTGAAGGTCCAGTTCTGATGAGAAAGGTTCTTGCCGTAGTCGCGGCACTGCTATGCATAGCACCCTTATTTTCCAGGGAAACATTCGTTGTCGATAGTTATCATGTTGATGTTATGGTCGCTGATGACAGCAAGAGTACTTTCAATGAGTTCCTCGATCTCGATTTCAAATCCCCAAGTCATGGGATTATCAGGGACATACAGTACCGTTTCAATCCAAGGCCGTTCGTGACCCTCAGTGCGGATGTATCGAACATAATGGCTAATGTTGAGTCGAGCCTGAGCTATAATGATGATTTCCTTTCTCTGCGCCTGGGTTCTCCGGATAGGTATGTTTTCGGGCACGTCAACTATCACATAATGTATGATTTTCTTTTGGAGGATGACGGGAACAGGGAGTATGACGAGTGGTATGTCAATCTCCTCTCTCCCGCATGGGATACTGATATCGGCACATTCTCATTCTCTGTTACATTCCCTCATGAGATAGATCCGCAGCGCATATGGCTCACCGGCGGTAGCTATGGCTCCACTGCTGAGTTGGATTACATGATCTCAAGTGACCTAAGAACCGTTTCTGGGATAGTATACGACCTTGGTCCTTATAGTGGAGTGACGCTTCGGGCTGAGTTTGATGAGGGGTATTTCAGCACAAAGGCGGTTAAGAAGGATTACGGATCGCTTTTTCCTGTGCTTTATATAATCATTGCAGGCTTGGTCATAGCGTTCGTCTATTATTCCTACTACCACCTTGGTCGTGATAAGGAGATAGTGTCTCCTGTGCGCTTTAATCCCCCAGAGGGCCTTAGCAGTCTTGATGTCGGCTATATAATCGATGGGGCCATCACATTTGAGAAGGATATACTCTCAATGCTCTTTTATTTCGCAGATAAGGGATATATGAGGATAAAGGAGAGCGGGGATGGTTTCACATTCATCAAGCTCAAAGAGGTTGAGGAGGACAGGCCACCATATGAGAGGAATCTTTTCTCCCTTCTTTTCTCCACATCCGACCAGTGTGACATGGAGTCCCTTGCAAGGAGGAATTTCTGCCAGAAGGCAACTGCGAAGATCTCCCCAGATGTGGAGCGGTATTATGAGAAGAATCACCCGCTCTTTGAAGGAAAGAGTATCAGGCGGGCATCCCTTCTGAGGATGTTTGGCATCGCCCTTCAGATAGTCTTCTCCCTTTTCGTCTCCATCCCGAACGTGGGGGATCTTACGCTGTTTTTGCTCTTCCCATCCCTTTTCTCGTTCGCACTTTCATCCGCGGTCGGGCATAAGTATTTCTCAAACAGTGCGGTACATAACTCCATTGTGGCTCTGCAGTTCACTTTCCTTGCCATCATTATGGCAGCTCTCTTTTCTGTGTCTGCTTACCTCTTGAGCCTCGCATCGTTTTCCATACCGTTTGCATTGCTTCTTGCTCTCTTTAATACCGCCGGTGTATTCTCGACCTCTTTCTTCTCTTTTGCTGTTAACAAGCGCAGCGAGTATGCGGATGAGATGCTTGCGGAGATTCTGGGCTATAAGGAGTTCCTGGAGACCGTTGAAATGGACCAGCTGAGAGCCATGATAGAAGAAGACCCTGAATTTTATTATCATAACCTGAGTTATGCGATAGCCCTGAATCTGGAAGAGAAGTACAGTGCCAAATTCAAAGCGTTGAGCCTCTCTTATCCAGAGTGGTACTCAGGTTTTGATCCTGTAGGGGGGTATCTCATGTGGCATGTTTTCTCCACACGTTGGAGAAGAAGTTATGAAAATGAAAGGAATCTGATAGCACCATCCCCGTCAAACACGTTCCGAGGGGGCTCTGGAAGCCATAGCGGTTTCTCAGGATTCTCGGGAGGGGGGTTCTCTGGTGGAGGAGGTAGGAGCTGGTGAACACCAATCTTCTGGCAACGATATATTCATTTATATATATTCTCGCGATTATAGCGGTGGCTTTCGTCCTTTACCGCTTTACGAAGATAGGCAGCGAGGGTGTGAGAAAGTTCATCCATATCCTGGTCTCAGGCTGGGTTCTCATACTTGTGAACTGCTATGACAGCCTTGCCTGGGCTGTTATCGGGCCTGTGACCTTCATATTCCTTAATGCCGCGTTCGTGTATTCCGGATTCTCGAAATACCTTGGCATGGGGAACAGGAAGCGGGATAACGGCCTGATATACTATCCACTCTCGATACTTGTCCTGGTAATTATGATGTATAACGGCCTTGCCGATGAGAGGATCGTCATATCTTCCGTGCTGATGATGGGCTTCGGGGATGGCCTTGCCGCCCTGATTGGAAGCCGTTTCGGCCGTCATGGCTACAGCTTTATTGGAGGAAAGAAGAGTCTTGAGGGAACACTTACCATGTTCGCAGTATCCCTTACCATTCTTCTTGTTGTCTATCCTGAGGGGCCGTGGTACGTCTCCCTGCTTGTAGCTATTTTCGCCACTCTCCTTGAAAACATAACCCCCCTCGGCTTTGATAATATAACAGTTCCCCTGATAAGCGCTTTTGCATTAGGAGCTTTCAATGGCTTATATTGATTCTTATTTTTTTTCCATGCCCATATCCGTCCGGCTTCTGATCATCTTCATCCTGATGATGCTCATCGTCCTGTTTTCCATCAGGAAGAAGCAGCTTACAGGAAGCGGGCTTATCGCAGCGTTCATCGTAGGATCTGTGATCACATACATCGGAGGTCTTTCTGGCATCCTCATAATGCTTTTCTTCTTCTTATCTGCGGCCGTTATCGGGAAGATCATTCCCGATAATAGAAGGAAAATACAGAAGAAGGGTGCAAGAAGGGATGCGATGCAGGTACTTGCGAACAGCATCCCTGCATTGATCGGATTGTTCCTCTTCCGTTTCACTGTGTATGACACACTCGGTCTTGTCATGTTCTCCACGGGAATCGCGGAGGCCGTTGCCGATACCTGGAGCGGGGAGATAGGCTCGCTCAGCAAGAGTGATCCTGTTTCGATAATAACCTTCACAAAAGTTCCCAAAGGATTAAGTGGCGGGGTAAGCGCACTTGGCACCTTCTCAGGCCTCTTAGGTTCATTTCTCGTGGCGCTTCTTTCGGTAGGGTGTTTCACGCTTCCTTTGCTTATGCTTCCCGTTATCACGATATCCGGAACCCTGGGGGCCCTCTTTGACTCCTTCCTCGGTGCAACGGTACAGGTGCATTACAGGAGGGATGATGGAAGTCTTACCGAGCATGGGGAGAGTGATGGCAGGAAGAATGAAAGGGCTCGTGGAATATCTTTCATAGACAATGATGTGGTCAATCTGCTTTCTGGCCTGTTCTCAGTTATGATTGCATTTATTTTAACGGTGGTTGCGGTATGAGTTTCAAAAAAGTATTTTTCTGTATCGGTATTGTCCTGCTGCTCTGCTCTTGTCTTCCTCCAGATTCCCAAAAGGAGGAAAATCCCTCAGGGGGATTGGATGTCCCTGAAGGAGTATTGCTGCTTGAAGAGGATAGAACCTACACGTTGCCGGAGAATGCCATGTACGCTCTTTTCCTATGCCTGCCTCAGGAGGATCAGAATTACGGGTTCGATGGAAGCAATGAAACAGAGTTTTCCTCCTCCGATTTTGCAAAGGTCAGTCTCCATTTTACTTCTCCCAGAATTAAAGGAGCTGAATTCATTCGTGACAGACACTCAGATTCCCTTCCTCTCCTGACACCGAAAATTCCTGGAACATATGAAAATAATGGAAATCTGGTACACTCTGGTGATCACGTCTTTGAAATTGGAGATGTCTGGGAAGATGTATATTTGTACTTGCCTGAGAGCCGTTCTGCAGACGTAAAATGCGTTTACATCACAGAAAACGTATATGTCATGATTGAGGAAGACGTAGAATATGATCAGGAAGATCTGGACGATATCAAAGTGCTTGTAGATGATTTCGAGAAAGTCTATCCGAGGTTCAAGGAGATTTTCGGACCATATTCAGATATTGACAAAAATGGGAAGCTTATAGCCGTTTTCGGACAATGGGATGAGACCGTGATTGGTTATCAGTCTACGGCAGATTTCTTTAATGATGAAGAGACGGATGGGATGTCAAATGAAGGTGATGTCATCTATCTTTCACTGAATGCTGTTCAGAGTCCTGATTCTTATTTCAATGAATTAACCAAGATTGTAATGGTCCATGAACTTCAGCATCAGGTGTTCAGTGCCAACCGTTGGATCTATAGCCAGCCTTTTGATTTCTCAATGTGGATAACAGAAGGCTTGTCCAGCCTTGCGGAGGCATACTCTGGTAGAGACGAAATATTCAAGAAACGGGTGTGTGATCTGGCAATGTTTTTTATCGATGTTGATGGTGACAATTCCTTGATAGAATGGAGATATGATGAGGAACAAGCATATAGTTATGCTCTTTCTGCCATGTTCTTCAATTATCTGAAAGCAAGATTCGGAGAAGAGATCATCCAGAAGATTTACACATGTCCATACAATGACTACAGGATGATTGAGCATGCGACAGGGGAGGACTTCGGTACCCTTTTCTATGACTTCTGCATGATGGTTGTAACGACGGGGCGGGGACTGACGGATGATCCAAGATACGATGTCAAGGAGTTCTATGATGGTTCGTTAGGCTTCGATATGTCTGACATGCTTTCATATTGTTTGCTTCTTCCTGATCTTCCTGACTATGATTTTAACATGAAGCCGTACAGTTTAGTTGTGTTCCTCCTCAACGACGCAGGCGGCGAGATCTCTTTTGAGAGTGAAGGTACGCGCGTTTTAGGCATTATAGTCTAAACTTGCTTGCCGTTTTTTCCTTTTATATATATTTTAGATTTTAGAGTTAATTTTGGAGGCATAAACATATGGCAAAACAGCTTCAGTTCAACGAAGAGGCACGCAAGTCTCTCGTTAATGGTGTAGAAAAGATTTCAAAAGCCGTGATGACGACACTCGGACCTAAGGGCCGTCTTGTTCTTCTTGATAAGAAGTATGGTGCTCCTACGGTAACAAAGGATGGAGTATCCGTTGCTCGTGAGATCGAGCTTGAGGATCCGTTTGAGAACATGGGTGCACAGCTTCTGAAGGAAGTTGCCACAAAGACGAATGATGTTGCAGGAGATGGAACCACGACAGCAACCGTTCTCGCATGGTCGATTACCAAGGAAGGAATGAAGAGTGTTGCTGCAGGAGTGAACCCGATGGGTATCCGCCGTGGTATCGACATGGCTGTGAAGGATGCTGTTGATGCGGTAAGGAAAGAGGCCAAGATCATCCAGGATAAGGAAGAGATCGCAAGCGTAGCATCAATCAGCGCGAATAACGACAGGGCAATCGGAGATGAGATTGCTAACGCGATGGACAAGGTCGGAAAGGACGGAGTCATCACAGTCGAAGAGTCAAAGACGATTGAGACAACAGTCGATTTCGTAGAAGGAATGCAGTTCGACAGAGGCTATCTTTCCGCTTATTTCTGCAATAACAAGGATACGATGATCAGTGTTCTTGATAATCCTTACATCCTTATTTACGACAAGAAGATTTCCAATATGAAGGATCTTCTTCCAATCCTCGAGAAGGTTGTTCAGACCAACAAGCCGCTTCTTATCATTGCAGAGGATGTTGATGGTGAGGCACTTCCAACCCTCGTTGTGAACGCTGTGCGCGGAGCTCTCAATGTCGTTGCAGTAAAGGCTCCTGGTTTCGGAGACAGAAGGAAGGCCATGCTCGAGGATATTGCAATTCTCACAGGTGGTCAGGTTATTACGGAAGAGCTTGGCTTCAAGCTTGAGAACGCCGATCTCTCAATGCTCGGAAGGGCTAAGAGCGTAAAGGTTGAAAAGGAGAATACTACTATTATCAATGGTGCAGGATCTCCTGATG
Organism: uncultured Spirochaetaceae bacterium; assembly: GCA_944389025.1. Lineage (GTDB taxonomy): Bacteria > Spirochaetota > Spirochaetia > Sphaerochaetales > Sphaerochaetaceae > Ornithospirochaeta. The sequence goes on along the minus strand of CALXKU010000020.1, from coordinate 13,293 downwards.
CGATTAAGGACAGGATTGCACAGATCAAGCTTCAGATTGCCGATTGCACGAGCGACTATGACAGGGAGAAACTCCAGGAGAGGCTTGCAAAGCTTGCTGGAGGAGTTGCTGTTATCAACGTTGGTGCTGCAACCGAGGTGGAACTCAAGGAGAAGAAGCACAGGGTTGAGGACGCTCTTTCCGCAACAAGGGCAGCTATCGAGGAAGGTGTAATTCCTGGAGGTGGTGTTGCTCTCATCCAGGCTGTCAATGTTCTTGACAAGAAGGACCTCTCTGCTCTCGATGAGGAGGAGAAGGTTGGATACAAGATTGTTAAGAGAGCTCTTGAGGAGCCTATCAGGCAGATTGCTGAGAATGCAGGTGTCGATGGTTCTATCGTTGCCGACAGGTGCAAGAAGGAGAAGGCCGGTGTTGGATTCGATGCCAATAAGATGGTATGGTGCAATATGGTTGAGGCTGGAATTCTCGATCCTGTCAAGGTTACGAGATCCGCTCTTCAGAATGCTGCAAGCATCGCATCTCTTATCCTTACGACGGAGTGTGCAGTTACGGACATCCCTTCAAAGGAGCCTCCGATGCCACAGGGCAATCCTGGAATGGGCGGCATGATGTGATAAACCCATAGCGGGCTTAACGGGCCGGGAGAGATCCTGGCCTGTTTTTATTGACTGGAAATCGCTTTCATGTTAGCTTTTTACTAGTTTGATAAATTTGAGGTAATAAATGAACGCAATCGCATTAATGGCATCAGATCCCGCCGCAGGTGGTTCTATGGGAGCCACTTTGATAACTTTCGTACTTATCATCCTTATTTTCTATTTCCTTATTATCCGCCCACAGAAGAAGAGGGATAAGGAAGCCAAGGCTATGATTGACGCTATGAAGAAGGGTGACAGGGTTGTCACTATCGGTGGAATCCATGGAACGATCGTCGCCGTAAGAGAGCAGACGGTTGTTGTGAAGGTTGATGATTCCGCACGTATCGAATTCTCCAAGTCTGCAATCTCTTCCGTAAGCAGCAAGGATAAGGCTGTGAATGTGAAGAAGGAGGAGAAGGCTGAAAAGAAGGAAGTGAAGGAAGAGGAGAAGAAGGAAGGACCTGTTCTTGAGATGGTCGGACCTGAGAGTGAGGAAGAAGCGAAGGATACATCCTCCACGGAGAAAGAGGACAAGTAATTTCTTACGTTTTCATGATGCTGGAGCTTCGGCTCCAGTTTTTTTTCACCTTTGGTTTGCAATATTTTAAAGATACGGGTAAAATTTTATCGATTTGATATGAAAGTTATTAAAGCTGAGGAAATGGGTTTCTGCATTGGAGTCAAGCGTGCGTTCTCCATGGTGGAGAATGTCCGAGCGAATTACCAGGGGAGAAAACTGTATGTTTATGGGGATCTTGCTCATAACCAGAGCGTTATGGACAGGGTCGCCAGCTATGGTTTTGATACCGTCTATCATGCATCGGATGTTGAGCCGGGATCGGTCGTGCTTGTAAGGGCGCATGGAATAAGTGATAGCGAGAGGAAAGAGCTTGAGGCTAGAGGCTCCGAAATCATAGATGCCACATGCCCGCTTGTTCTTAAGAATCAGGATCTGATGAGGTCCAGCGAGCTTGATGTGATACTTTTCGGAATAAAAGGTCATAGCGAGACGGTGGCTGTCGAGGGCGCGGCTAGAAGGAAGTATTATGTTGTTCAGGATGTTTCCGATCTTGCTGAGGTTCCGAATGACAGGAAATACCGTGTCATAGTTCAGACAACTTTTGAGACCCGCAGATATGAGATGCTGCTGGAAGAACTGGATAGGAGAGGAATCCTATATATCGTCTCAAACTCAATCTGCATGGCGAGCGAGCGGAGAAGAGCCTCCATAAGGGCAATGAAGGGCCTTGTTCCTTACATTTACGTTATCGGGGATCCAAGAAGCGCTAATTCCAATGCGCTTGTGAAAGAGGCTTTTGATAACGGTATCGGCTCATCATTGGTTGAAAGTGCCGATGATATAAGAGTTGAAGATATAAGAGGGTATGAGACCATCGGAGTAAGTGCTGGAAGCAGCACCCCTGATGATGTTATAGATAAGGCAGTGAGGAGATTAGAAGAGATATGAGCATCCCAATACCAACGATAAAGAGATTCCCATCCTATCTGAGGATTCTTAATCAGGCAAAGGACGCGGGAAAGAAATATATCAGTGCAACGAACCTGGCGGAGGAGCTGGGGCTTAACCCGATACAGGTAAGAAAGGATATCTCGTCTACCGGAATCGAGGGTAAGCCGAAAATCGGTTTCGACATAGAGGAGCTCATTCACTATATCACCCATGTCCTTGGCTGGGATAATACGACCGATGCCCTCATAGTAGGGGCTGGAAATCTTGGCAGTGCTATTGCTCGCTATGATGGCTTTGCCTCTTATGGGCTTAAGATAGTCGCCATATTCGACAAATCCACAGAGAAGATAGGCACGAGTGTCGGAAGTTTCACCGTAAAGAGCATGGAGAGTCTTAACCGTTTCATCATGGAGAACAGGATAAGCATCGCCGTAATAACGGTTCCCGCTATACAGGCTCAGGCCGTATGTGATCTGCTTGTGAAATGCGGTATACGGGGTATATGGAATTTCGCCCCCAAAGATCTGAAAGTTCCTGAAAGCGTCGTTGTTCAGAGGACCGATCTTGCAACCAGTTTTGCAGTTCTTTCTGTAAAGCTGAGCAAGAAATTGGCGGAAAGCGATGATTTAGATTCCGATGAGGATATGATTTGATATAGTCAGATGACTATATCTTCCACTTTTCACATTAAACTCCCGTTTTATGGTTTTCATCTGCTCGATAAGCTGTAAAATGGGAGTTAATTCTTTCCTTGTAAGTGTTTTATTGACTATTTTCCTTTCTTGAATTACCCTAAACTAGAACAGAGGGAGATATTGAATGGCTGATAATATTGTCAAGGTTGAGCTCTGCATGGGCTCTAGCTGTTTTGCCAGAGGAAATAGCAGCGTCCTGTCTGCTATTGAGAATTTCATAAATGAGAATAATCTTGAGGACCGTGTGGAGCTTGAAGGTCATTTATGTCTTGGCAGATGCAATACGGGGCCTCACGTTGCGATAAACGGAAAGGAGTACTCTGAGCTCGATGAGGATAATGTTATCGACCTGTTGAAAAAGGAGCTAGAATAGAGATGCAGTATCCGATTTATACTGAGATTACAAGCTGCAGGGACTGTTACAAATGCGTCAGAGTCTGTCCCACGAAATCGATTCAGATCAAGGATGGCCATGCCATGATAATCAAGGACAGATGCATTTTCTGTGGTAAGTGCGTTCATGTCTGTCCGAATAATGCGAAGAAGATAAGGGATGATGTTTCACGCGTCAAGCTTGCGCTCTCAAGTGGCAAGAGGGCAATCTGCTCCCTTGCTCCATCCTATTCATCGGAGTTCAGGTTTCAGGAGGAAAAGCTGCTTTACGCTCTTAAGCTCCTTGGCTTTTCCGATGTCAGTGAGACCGCTATCGGAGCTCATCTGGTGACAGAAGCAATCGATAAGCATATCAGGCGCAATGGAGGGGAGTGTAACTGGATTGGAACTGCCTGCCCGTCCGTGGTCGAGCTCGTTAAGAAATACTATCCTGATAGTCTATACCGGCTCTCTCCGATTCCATCTCCGCTCGAGTGCCACAGTGCGTATTTGAGAAAGCTTTACGGAGAAGATATCATAATCGTGTTCATCGGACCATGTGCCGCAAAGAAGCATGAGGCAGATATGTATCCAGGCTATCCTGATTATGCACTTACTTTCGTAGAGCTCAAGAACTGGCTCTCAAGTGAGGGAATCGATCTTGATACCCTCGAGGTTAAGGAGCAGGTTGAATTCATTCCGGCTAAAGCGGGAGTTTCAAGCCTATATCCGATCGAGGGAGGACAGATAACATCAAGTGAGATCTGGGGACATGATCCGATTCATGCCAAAGCGATTGCTCTCTCTGGTATGGACCAAGTTCTATCCGCACTTGGGGATAAGCATGAGCCAACTGCGTTCCTTGAGCTGTTAGGGTGTGACGGTGGTTGTGTCAACGGACCTGGAACCGAGAGGGATTACTCAATAGCTTTCAGAAAGAAGGCTTCAAGCGATTATGTTCAGAGAAGACTTGAGGAGAAGGATCTCTTCAAAGGGGATGATGAGTTTTCCGATCTCCTGCTTGAGAAGGGCTATGCAATCCTTGGAGGCAGTCAGCCAGGAAAAGAGGATTCTTTCCATAAAAAGCATAGTGAGGATGATATAAAGAGGGCTCTTGTTGAGCTTGGAAAGCTTACGAAAGCTGACGAGCTTAACTGTGGTGGCTGCGGCTATTCCACATGCCGTGGTATGGCGATAGCATACCTCGATGGAATGGCTGAGGTGGAGATGTGCGTTACCAAGATGAGGAAAGAGGCCCAGAGTAAGGTCGATGTCCTTCTTCGTACGATTCCAATGGGCGTCGTAATCGTGGACAGCGATCTCAAGATAGCTGATTGCAACACCCAGTTCCTGGATCTTTTCGGAGACATGGAAGAGGGCTTTGTCGACCAGAGCATGCTCTCCCTCGTACGAGGTCTTCCCGTTGAGCGTTTCGTCCCGTTTGCGGACAAGTTCAAGGACCAGTTCTACCTTTCTCACCCTGGACAGTACAGGATGCACTACAAGGATAAGTTCATCCGTGTGACCTTCTTCCTCGTGGAGAAGAAGAGACTCCTTGGTGCCATGTTCGATGATATCACGAATCCGACAATCAAGAGGGAGACTGTCGTTAAGAAAGCTGAGGACGTAATACAGAAATCTCTTGAGACGGTTCAGCAGATTGCAAGCCTGCTCGGTGAGAATGCGGCTGAAACCGAGATCATGCTTAATTCGCTCATCGATGCATTCAGCGTCCATTCCGCTGCAGGAGATGACAAGGATTTCACGATGGAGGATGACAGGGATATCACATGAATAACATCTTCATCGACGTGGATTATGCGCAGATATATAAGCATGGACAGAAGATCGGAGGAGATGTCTTCCTCCTTTCCAGGAATCCTGAGAACAATCAGATCGTTGCAACGCTCTCCGATGGTCTTGGTAGCGGGGTAAAGGCGAACGTTCTTGCATCCCTTACTGCCCATATGGCTCATAAGCTGTCATTCTCGCCGATTTCCCTTGAGCACTCGGCTGAGATCATAATGGATACCCTTCCTGTCTGTAAGGAGAGGAAGATCAGCTACTCCACATTCACCATCGCCGATATACACTACAACGATGACATGGAGAATATCGCCGTGAACCTCATCGAGTACGATAACCCGGCATCGCTGCGTTTTTCGGGTGCGGAGGATATCAAATGGGACAGGACGAGGACCGAGCTTAAGAGGGAAGGGGCGTTCAAGAAGGAGACGATCGCACAGTCTTCTTTCAAGATGGATATCGGAGAGCGCCTTGTGATGTTCTCAGATGGTGTTACCCAGTCGGGGCTTGGTAAGAGTCTTCCCCTTGGATGGCGCCTTGACGGGGTGAGAAAATTTATTAAGGAGGAGATTTCTGCCAATCCTGACATCTCATCCCGTGAGCTCAGTAGGGCGATAGTGCAGAAGGCATGTGCACTCGATGGATTCTCATCCAAAGATGATATTACTTGCGTTGTCGTGTATATAAGAAGGCCGAGGAGGACGCTTATTGTCACGGGACCACCGTTTACGAAGGAGGCGGACGAGATTCTTGGTGAGAAAATCAGGAACTTCAATGGAAAGAAGATTGTCTCCGGTGGAACGACGGCTCAGATCGTAGCTCGTCTTTTCGGCAAAAAGCTCAAGGTGGATCTCTCGTGCTGGTCCCCGGATGTTCCTCCCGCATCCAAAATGGAAGGCATAGATCTTGTGACGGAGGGTATGCTTACCCTTAGCAAAGTAGTTACCGCGCTTGAGAAGAAGGAGAATATTGCGGACATGCCGAATGATCCCGCAAAGAAGTTCGTTGAGATTCTTCTGGATTCCGATCAGATACATATCATAGTTGGAACGAAGATCAACGAAGCGCATCAGGATCCGAATATTCCTTTCGAGATCGGTATCAGGCGAACCATAATCGCACGTCTGAGAAAAGCTCTTGAGGAAAATTACATAAAAGAAACTTCAGTAGAATACCTGTAGGAGGATAGTGTTTATGAAGAAGCCAAAGGTAAAAGTCAGAATCTGTCTTGGCACCGCTTGTTTTGTCCAGGGAGGAGCCGATCTGCTCCTTTACAACGATTTCCTGGAGCCGGAAGTTCTTGCTGATTGCGAGATCGAGGGTTGCTCATGCCTTGAGCAGTGCAAGGTCGGAGGAGGTCAGGCTCCTTTCGTAGAGATCAATGGCAAGATTTATGATGGTGTTACGCAGGATGTGTTCTGCAAACTTCTCAAGGAGGCTGTTAAGGAATGATTGAACTGAACAACCAGTTTACGCTAATGAAGAGGAAAATCGATGCAGAAGTCGTACGCCGCTTCTTTAATGATACTCTTGTTCAGACTGCGGACAGGCTTCCGATTGAGATCATCCCTAAGGACAGAATTCCATCACGCTGCTGCATATACAAGGAGAGGGCGATGGTCCGTTACAGGATCCTCACACTTCTTGGTGTTGATCTTGATAACGACGATGATGAATTCAAGCCTCTTGGAGAATATGTGAAAGAGGTTCTGGATAAGGATGAGCCGTCCCTTCCTCTTCTTACGACCATAAAGAGCGGATGTTATGGCTGCCCAAAAGATCAGTACAGGATCAGTGACGCATGCCGTGGCTGTTTCGCACGCCCATGCATGGCCAACTGTCCACGTGATGCCATTGTCTTCATCAACGGACAGGCTCACATCCAGGATGACAGATGCGTTCGTTGCGGAAAGTGCATGGAGGTCTGTCCTTTCCATGCTGTCGTGCATATCCCTGTCCCATGTGAGGAAGCATGTCCGGTCAATGCAATCCATAAGAATGAGCAGGGCTTTGTCGAGGTTGAACACGAGAAGTGCATAGGATGTGGAAAGTGCGTACGCTCATGTCCGTTCGGAGCGATTGTTGAGCGCAGTGAGCTGCTTCATGTCCTGAAGATGCTTAAGAGTGGTGACAAGGTTGTCGCCATGATTGCCCCTGCGATTGATGGCCAGTTCCCAGGAACGCTCGGCCAGATAAAATCCGCCCTCAAGGCTGCTGGGTTCACAGATGTCTTTGAGGTTGCCAAGGGTGCGGAAGTCACGAGCGTAAGGGAAGGTGAGGAACTTGTCGAGAAGATAGAATCGAAGCAGGGTTACATGACCACATCATGCTGCTCCAGCTATATGGAGCTTATTCCAAAGCATCTTCCGTTCCTCAAAGAAAGGTACAGTGACGCTTATTCACCGATGGCTTATTCCGCCGAAATCTGCAAGAAGGAGGATCCGGAGCGCAAGACGGTGTTCATCGGGCCATGCCTTTCCAAGAGGGTGGAGGCGAACAAGAAGTATCGTGATATCATCGATGGTGTCATCACATTCGCAGAGCTTGCGGCAATCTTCATGGCTAAGGACATCGATGTCAGAGAGATGCCTGAGGAGAGTCTCGGAGATGATTCCTCGTTCGGTGATTGCAGGGAATACGCTGTAACCGGAGGGGTGGCAGGATGCGTGCTTTCACGCCTTAAGGATCCATCTTCTGTGAAGATAATGAATATCGATGGTATCGATAAGAAGACGGTAAGGCTGATGAGCACATGGCAGAAAAAAGCCCCGGATGTCGATCTCGTGGAGGTCATGACATGTCAGGGTGGATGTATCGCCGGACCTGGTACGATAGTAAAGCCTCAGGTTGCACTGCGCCTGAGACAGGCAAACAAAGCCGCAGCGGCTAAGAAGGCATGAGGCTATCGCCTTTAACAGCTAGCGGAATATATGAGAGGGATGTCACTTCTTTTTTGGAGGTGGCATCCTCTTATATTGAGAATGAGAAGGATTATTTCCATTTCATTGCGACCCTTTCGAATCTAAGTGCTTTCATTTTCTCTTATTTCCCCGATTTGAACTGGGCGGGATTCTATCTCTTTGATGGAGATAAACTGATTGTCGGTCCTTTCCAGGGGGAGCCTGCATGCATCGAAATAAGGCTAGGATGCGGAGTCTGTGGAAGAGCCGCGGAGAAAATGGAGAGTATTATCGTTCCTGATGTCTCCCTGTTTCCGGGTCATATAGCATGTTCTGCAAAGAGCAGAAGCGAGATAGTCATTCCTATAATCAGAAAAGATGGTACTTTCTGGGGCCTTATCGATATCGACAGCCCTGTTTTGAACCGTTTCTCTGATTATGAGAAAAAGATGCTTACATCCCTTTCTTCTTTGCTTTCTGAGTCTTTCTCTTACATGATATAATCATTCCCATGAGTAAAGAAATCAAGATAGAGATATGTACAGCCTCCGTTGAGTCCGTAATAGCGGCAGAAAATGGTGGGGCAGACAGGGTTGAGCTATGCTCGGACCTTTTCGAGGGAGGGCTTACTCCAGGAATCGGAACATTCTTTCTTGCGAAAGAAAAGACATCAATTCCAATAAATGTGATGATCCGTCCTCGTGGAGGGGATTTCTGTTACAGCGATATCGAATTTGAGGTGATGATGAGGGAAGCCCGCTTTTTCAAAGAAGCCGGGGCTGCTTCTCTTGTATTCGGAATTCTTACATCAGATGGGGAAATCGATATGGAACGGGCTGCAAAACTTATTGAGATTGCCCGTCCCCTTCCCGTTACGTTCCATAGGGCGTTTGATATGACGCGTGATGCTTTCCGCTCCCTTGATAACCTCATTTCTCTTGGCGTGGAGAGGGTCCTTACCAGCGGCCTTGAGTCTTCGGCTCTTGAGGGGGCATATACGCTTAAAGGTCTTGTTGAGAAGGCTGAGGATAAGATCATTGTGATGCCTGGGGCAGGAATTAACGAGAGGAATTTCAGCCGCCTTCATGGCATCGTACATGCAAAGGAGTACCATATGGGGCTTTCTTCCGCCGTGAAATCAAAAATGGAATATCATGGAGGAAGGGTTTTCATGGGTGGCTTATTAAGGCAGGATGAGTTTTCTCTTTCAATTACTGGAGAGGATAAGGTCAGAAAAATCAAAGCTCTGATATCCTGACATTTTGGGATATTGCATAAATTCCTTAATAGCATTATCCTTAAGCCAACAGCTATGACGAAGACGAGTAGCTCCTGATTCCCTCCTGAGAGAGTGTCCTTGGAAGGAAGACACTTAGGGATAGGGTGACGAAAACCACTTCTGAGCTGCAGGGTGGAAAGGAAACGAGTATATCCTGCCGTAATCTTGCGTTAAGAGAGAATTGAGCGTCCTTTCCATAAGGGAAGGGAAGCAAGGTGGAACCGCGGAGCCTTTTAAGCTTCGTCCTTGCATTAGGCGAGGATGAAACTTGAAAGGCTTTATTTTTTAGTGGAGGAAAAATGGCAAACGAAGAGAAACTTGCAAAAATAAGGCACTCGATGGCTCATGTCATGGCAGAGGCTGTCCTGGAGATCTTCCCTGATGCCGAGATTGCAATCGGGCCTTCAATTGAGAATGGATTCTATTATGATTTCGAACTTCCTCGTTCTCTTACAGAGACAGATCTGGAAGAGATTACGGAGAGAATGAAGAAGATCATCAAGAGTGATAGGAAATTCGTCAGAAGTGTCGTCTCCCGTGATGAGGCGAAGGAGATTTTTAAAAATCAGAAATACAAGCTGGAGCTTATCGATGCCATCCCGGAGGGGGAGGATGTATCCCTTTATAATCAGGGTGCATTCACCGATCTTTGCAGAGGTCCACATGTCGAGTCAACGAAAGAGCTCAATCCTGAGGCTTTCAAACTTCTTTCCATCGCTGGTGCTTACTGGAGGGGAGATGAGAAGAACCAGATGCTTCAGAGAATATATGGAACCGCATGGGAGAATCCTAAGGAACTCAGACTCTATCTTGATCACCTTGCCGATATAGAAAAGAGAGATCATAGAAAGCTTGGAAAGGAGCTTGATCTCTTCTCCCTTCATGAGGAGGCAGGTCCCGGTCTCGTATACTGGCATCCAAGGGGAGCCAGGATCAGGCAGATCATAGAGGATTTCTGGAGAAAAGAACATTATGAGAACGGGTATGAGATGGTATATACCCCACATGTTGGAAAGTCATGGCTTTGGGAGACGAGCGGCCATCTTGGATTCTACAAGGATTCCATGTACCCACCGATGGAGATGGACAACATGGATTATTACGTGAAGCCGATGAACTGTCCGTTCCATATCATGATTTATAAGAACAGCAAGAAGAGCTACAGGGATCTTCCATGCCGCTGGGCTGAGCTTGGAACGGTATACAGGTACGAGAAGGCCGGTGCTCTCCATGGCCTTATGAGGGTCAGGGGATTTACACAGGATGATGCTCACCTCATTGTAACCCCTGAGCAGATGGATGATGAGATCATGGAAGTTCTCAGATTCTCATTGCATATGCTCCATTCCTTCGGCTTCAAGGAAATCCATGCGTATATTTCAACAAAACCTGAGAAGTCCGTTGGTCCGAAGGAGAAGTGGGATGCGGCTACGGAGGCTCTTAAGAAAGCGGTTGAGAAAGAAGGGCTTAAATACGATATCGATGAGGGAGGCGGAGCTTTCTATGGCCCGAAGATCGATCTTAAGATCAAGGACGCGATAGGACGTGAATGGCAGCTTTCGACAGTGCAGTTCGATTTCAACCTTCCAGAGCGCTTCGGTCTTACATTCGTTGATAAGGACGGCGTTGAGAAGCAGCCTTACATGATTCACAGGGCTCTCCTTGGTTCGATTGAGAGATTCTTCGGTGTGCTTCTTGAGCATTATGCCGGGGCATTTCCACCATGGCTTGCACCTGAGCAGGTGATGCTCATCCCTGTTGCCGAGGTTGCCAATGATTATGCCGCAGAGCTTGAAAAGAAGCTTAAAAAGGATGGCATAAGGGTAAAGAGTGATCTTTCAAATGACAGGATGAATGCCAAGATACGTAAGGCGCAGCAGCTTAAGATTCCTTATATGCTCATTCTCGGAGAGAAGGAGATGAATGCAGGAACCGTATCCGTGCGTTATAGAAATGGCAAGCAGGCGTTCGGGCTGAGCTATGATGCTTTCCTTTCCGAGATCAGGGAGAAGGTCGATAGCAAGGAACAGCTCTGATTGTCCTGAAATTAGCAGAGCCCGCTCTCTTGAGGGTGGGTTCTTCTTTTTCACTCTCGTGTGGTGGAATTAATCTTTGCCGAAAAAAAACGAGAAGACTCCGTTCCTCTTCTATAGGATGGAGATGGATCGTATGATATAATACAGATAATCTGCTTGCAGAGCAGATAAACTCTGCACGTATGTAGAACACATATGTACTCCGGTGGAATGGTAGGACTTGAACGGGATTTCCCACTCAAAGATCCGTTGCCGAAGCCGGAGGCCCTCACTTCCTAAGTAGGGGTAGTTCAATATTTAGAAATGGAAGACCTAGCGGGGCTTTCCTCTAAGGAGAAACTATGAACTTACCAAATAAGCTTACAGTACTGAGACTATGCCTGGTTCCTGTATTTTTCATCTCTTATTATCTTCCTTCCTGGTTCGGCTCGTCTTTCAGTGTCATCAGCACGGTTCTGATGCTGATTTGCTACGCGACTGCCGAGCTCTCAGATCTGCTGGATGGAAAGATTGCAAGAAAGCATAATCTTGTTACCGATCTTGGAAAGGTCATGGACCCGTTCGGAGACACGCTTTCCCACCTCACTTTCTTCGTCTGTTTCATGGATAAGGGCATAATGCCTGTCTGGTGCTTCATTATCATAATGTGGAGGGAGTTCTCGATTCTTTTCTTAAGAATGCTGATGATGAAAGTAGGAAAAGCGATGCCTGCAAACATTTGGGGTAAGAGCAAGACCTGTCTTTATGCCGCTACCAGCATTCTCTCCATAGCCTACATAGTCTTCGAGACGTTCTTCGACATCTCTGCTGTTGAGGGAACATGCCTTACTGTGCTTTATGTTGCGTTCGCACTCTCGGCTCTTGCCTCTCTGATGAGCTTTATCACATATCTTAATTCAATATTCAAGAGCCATGCTCTCTCTGGCATGACACGCTGATATAATGACTTTCTTCTCAGATTTCACCGCAGAAGAGAAGGAGAGGGTGGAGGCCGTCGTAAGTGATGTCGATGATACCATCACCAGCGATGGTCTTCTCTATCCTGAGGCGCTTGAGGCTTTGTATAGCCTTAAGAAAAACGGAAAGAGGATAATCCTCGTTACAGGAGGGTCCGCAGGTTGGGCGGATACTTACATAAGACAGTGGCCAATCGATGCAGTGATTGCCGAAAGCGGTGCACTTCTCCTTTACAGGAAGGAAGGGGGGATAACATATCTGACAAATCCCGTAATCTCTGAGGATGCTGATTTTGAAAAGAAGAGAAAAACGCTACTTTCAATGACTCGCAACTATGTTTTCTCTTCGGACCAGTATGCAAGGCTCTATGATGTGGCTTATGAGAAACGTGCTTTGAGCAAGGAGAGGGAAGAGAGGCTTTTTGAGATGATAGAGGACCTTGGCGGTACCGCCTTGGTCAGTTCCATACATGTTAATGTTCTTTTTTCCCCCATAAGCAAGAAAAAAGGACTTGATGCTTTTTTCCCTGTCCTGAGCGATTCCTTAGGCATTAAAAAGGATATTGCTTCATTCTATTATTCCTCCCTCGCCCTTGGGGACAGCACAAATGACGAGGCCCTTTTCTCTGCTTTCTCCCTCTCTGTTGGAAACAAGAGGGTGTATGACAATATTGCATCATTCAGATATCTGCCTACATATATCACGAACATGTATGGAGGCTCTTCCTTTTCTTATGTGATATCGAAATTGTTATCTTCTTGCGAATAATGGAAATAGTAGGGAAATAGAAAAAAATCCAAAAAATTTTAAAATTTTTGTTGACAAATGACCTTTCTTTGGTGTAGGTTAATTGGGCACGCAAATGATGCGATGCATGATGATTTTTAACAGATATATCAGAGAAGGGAAGAGAGAAGGTAACTGAAAACTAGTTTTTCAGAAGCAGAAGCGTGGTGCTTCTGTCAATTCGAGAAAGAACAACAAAGGCAAGATTGATAAAGCCAAGGTTAAAGCGAGATGGCAGGGTCAAGATAATTGAAGTTAGGCCGGGGCCTTCGGGCGCCGGCTATCGATGACGGAGAGTTTGATCCTGGCTCAGAACGAACGCTGGCGGCGCGTTTTAAGCATGCAAGTCGAGC
>CALXKU010000019.1 GCA_944389025.1 uncultured Spirochaetaceae bacterium | reverse complement strand
GGGAAAACAGTGATTGACCTTCTCATACATCAATCATATCCTATTTTATAATAGGAGGCAACATGAAAAGCAACAACAATTCAGTCTCTTCATTGCAATACCACATCGTCTGGTGCACAAAGTACAGGCATCCCATACTCACAGGTGCTGTCGAGGTGGAGGCTAAGACCATACTCGCACAGGTATGCGCCGAGTACGGCTGGAGTCTCAAGGCCATAGAGGTGATGCCAGACCATGTACATCTTTTTCTGGAAGCCTCTCCCGATGAAGCACCATCGACAATTGCAAGAACGCTGAAGTCGATTTCCGCTGTCCACATCTTCACAGCCTTTCCAAAACTGAAGGAGAGGAAGTTCTGGGGATCGGGACTCTGGTCACGCGGCTGCTACTACGGAAGCGTCGGTGCCATTACTGAAGACAGTGTTAAAAGGTATATTGAAAACCAGAAGTCGAACATCGGAGGTACCGAATGATGAAATGTCCAACATGCGGCAAAGGAATGCTCAGGGGAACAGTCATATCATCAGGGAGCATGCCATTCAGCACGAATGTCATATTCAAGCCTGACAGGAATGATGGATCTTGCCCTCTTGCTCTTGAACACAAGGCGGAGGCATATGTCTGCCAATCCTGTGGACATGTATTTGCCGATTACAAGATCAAATAATCATTGCCGCCTTCATCCGGCAGGACAAGCCTTGCCGGTTTTCTGGCGGCTAACTTCATAAAAATCGGATGAAAGAATCGCAAGTTCGCTCTCCTTAAGCGGATTCGCAAGAATAAGGCCACGGGCTCCAAGCTCTTTCATATGCTCCCTGAAAATTTCAAGGTTCTCACCATCCAAAGTGTTCTCACTTACGAGAAAGTCATAGCCAAGGCGTTCGGCAGCACTTCTTGAGGCTGAAATCACCGGAGAATAGAATATGTTCTTAAGTGTCGGGACATTGAATACGATAAGAGGCCTCTTTCCAATCTCGAAAGCTGAGGTATCCAGGCCGCAATCCCTCATTGTCAAAAGAACCTTTTCCCTAGTCTCCTTTCTTACCAGGGGGATCTGTTCACAACCCTTGAGATTGTGGCAACGGAAATACCCGTTCGCTCCGAAATGGAGGAATAGGTGATTCTATTTCCACTCATATCGTGGTGGACTCCCGTATTATCAGTTCGGTTCCGAGCAACACGGACTTTATGCTGCTCTCATCCTTCTCTATCAGCTTTATCACCATCTCTGTTGCCAAAGCACCCATCTGCGTCGTCGGCTGCCTGATTGTGGTTATGCTCGGATTCGCCATATGGCTTGCCATGATATCATCAAAACCCACTATGGCTATGTCCTCCGGGATTCTCAGCGAAAGCTGGAGGGCGGCCTTCTCAACGGCACATGCTATGACATCCGATATGCAGAAAAAAGCATCTGGCCTCTCTGGATAGCCAAGCATGTGCGTGGCAATCGCCCTTGCCGTCTCAAAATCCATATCCTCTCCGACCTCGGCCATGTATTTCCTATCGCATTCCATATTGGACTCGCTGAGCGCCTCAAGATAACCTTTCTCCCGTTCTCTAGCATATTTGAAAGAGCGAGGACCGTTAATCAGGGCTATCCTCTTCCGTGCCAGCGATATCAGATACCTTACCGCATTATAAGAGGCCCCCTCATCATCGATCGTAACGAAGGGAACGCTGGAATCGGGTACCGACTCGCAGCAGGTTACAGTACTGATTTCCCCGGAGAGGATTTCAAGTCTGTCACGGGTTATGGAATTTGTGAGTATGAGCCCCTCGGCTTTCGTACTCCTTAAAAGGCGCAGAAAGGAATCAATACTTTCGGCAGAAAGCGGATCCTCGTTCACAAGCAGAGCGTATCCTTTTCTTGAGGCTGAGGCCCTTGCAGCCGTTATTATTGGGGAATAGAACATGTTCTTAAGCGTCGGAACATTGAATATTATTAGCTTCTCATCGTCCCTTATCTCATAATCGCTTATGTCGATTCCTGCATCCTTGAGGGCGGAGAGCACCCTTTTCCTCGTTTCGGCAGTAACAAGCCGAGAGCGGTTCATCACACGGGAAATCGTGGCTATGGAAATACCCGTTCTCTTTGCAAGGTCATTGTATGTGAACTTCTTCCCAATAGCCATCCGACTCTCCTTCATCAGAATTTCTCAAGAATTCCAAGGACATCCAGTATCTCGGAGTATTTCACATTCGACTCCTTCTTCTCAGAGAGAAGAGACAGGATTTCCTTCAGCTCCTCATAATACCATCCTGTGGGAGGAACGTTAATCCCGGTACTTATGATCTTATCGTAAGAGATATCGTAATTTACCACTTCTCCACCCTCCTCATACATTTTGAGGAAAGAGCCGTCATATGTCAGCACACCGCGTTCGAATATTATCCGGTAAGTTGCGGAGAAAGGAATCGGAGCCTTTATCCAACCTGCCTCGGCATGAACCTTGAAAGAGCCATAGTCATAGCAGAAAGACCAGTAGTCTCCACATTTAGTACTCTCGCTAGATGACACACCAAGAGGCTTCCCAAACGAACTTACGATTATATCGAGGTCATGGATATGAAGATCAAACGGAACAAGGCCGCTCTTGCTCTTATCAGAAAGCCATGATCCCGTTGCCCACTCAGGATAGGCACTCATACGTGAGAAAACGGCATCAACAACAGCTCCATACTTCCCGCTTTCCACTGTTTTTCTTATTGGAGAATACTCTTTAGTGTATCTGAGAACCTGTGCGCAGTATACCCTTCTTCCTTTCTCCTCTGCCGCCATGAAGATCTGAGAAGCATCTGATGTGCTGAGAGCAAGTGGCTTCTCGCATATGACATCGAGATTCCTGGAAATAGCCTCGAGTGCGTAATCTTTATGCAGAAATGTCGGAGTCGTGATATCAACAGCATCAATATCAGGAAAAGCCTTTAATGCCTCATCGATACCAGAGAAGAAAGGAAGAGCTCTTTTTTCAGCCTCCTTGCGGTCGAAGTCCCCTTTTCCGACAACCCCTACGATATTAAAACCATCGATATCAGAGGCATTGGCATAGTGCACCTTACCCATGCCACCGAGTCCTATGAGCAGTATGTTCATAACTCGTACCCCATGCTCTTCAGATATTCGGCACTTGTCCTGAGCGCCCTGTTTACCTCCTCAAGGGATGATGGCCCATCCTTCGTGAATTCGATCTCTATTGAGAGAGATGAGGGGTTATCACTCTCGTCAAGAACAGAAAGAAGGCTCTTGAAATCGACATAACCTTCCCCGAGGGCTGGGAAATTCCACTCCTTCTCATCCCCTGCCTTATCCTTGAGATGGACATAATTGACAGAGGAGGCTGAATATATCAGATCCTTATCATCCCTTATGCCTCCATAAAAGATGACATTGGCAGTATCGTAGCAGATTCCAACACGATCAGATCCGAGCGCATCCACGACTTTTTTTATCTCGAATCCCGTTCCATGCTCCCCATGGGTCTCAAGGGAAAGACGCATATCATAGCGCTCAAGAAGAGGAAGGAATAAAGATATGTTACGTTTTATCGTCTCAAGCCCTCCTTTCCTCTTATCAGCGATATGCGCCTCTCCTATGCTGGATACGATCATACCAGCTCCGAAGAAATGGGCAAGGTGGATATTTTTTATGAAATCCGGAATCCTCTCCTCATCCATCAGGTTCGTATGTCCGCTCATTGAGGGAATACTTAGCCCTTTTCCGGCTATGTAATCTTTCACGTCCTGAAGCTCTGAAAAACTCATGGACGGAAAAACATGCTCCGTCCATCCTTTCGTAGCCGTCAGCTCTATGTTCCTAAAGCCGGCAGCGGCAATACCGTCCACGGCATCGAAAACGCTGTAGCCGTGGTAGCAGTTCGAGTTGACTATTATTTTCCTTTTTCTCATATCACGAAATTTCTCATATACTTATAGCAGAGCGTCATTGATCTTATGATGCTCTCCTTGTCGGCCTCAAAAGCCCTGTCCTCAACCTCCACCGCAGTATAGCCTGAGTATCCAACATCGGTTAGAGCAGATACGAATGAGCCCCAGTCGACATCGCCAAGGCCTGGAAGCTTAGGAATCATGAAATCAAGCGGATAGGCAAGAGTGCCGCATCTCGACAGCTTATCCTTGAGCATCTTTATATCCTTGAAGTGGATATGGAAGAGCTTATCCCTATACTCGTAAACCGTCCTTACGTAGTCCATCTGCTGCCATACGTAATGGCTCGGATCGAAGTTGATTCCGAAATTGTCATAATCAAGGATTTCGAAAATCTTGTCGAAAAGAGCTGGAGATGAGAACAGATTCTGTCCTCCCGGCCACTGATCCGGTCCGAAAATCATAGGACAGTTCTCAATGGCGATCCTTACACCCTTCTTCTTCGCATATTCAAGAATCGGTGGCCAAACCTTCTCAACGAGCCTCAGATTCTCCTCAATGTTCTTCTCCTGATCACGTCCTATGAACGTGTTGACGAGGTTGACGCCAAGAGTTGAAGAGGCATCGATTACCGAATAGAGATGATCTATGGCCGCCTTTCTCTTATTCTCGTCCGGATCCAAGGTATTCGGATAGAAAGCAAGTGCTGAAAGCTCGACATTATGCTCGCTTGCATAGCTCAGAATCCCTTCCGCCTTCACAGAATCGATATTCTCCGTATCTATATGGCTTACCCCGGCGTAGCGTCTTACGCTCTTGCCCTGAGGCCAGCATGCCACCTCGACAGACTCATACCCGATTCTCGAGATGTCATCAATCATCTCCTCATAGCTCCAGCCTTCCATTATGCTGCTCAGTATGCCAAGCTTCATATCCTAACCTCCTTTCTCTCCTCTGCGCTCTTAAGAGCTGCGAAAACAGCCTTCATGCTCTCAAGCACATCTTCTCCGCTTATTTCGGCAGTGCCTCTATCAAGACTATCTATGAAAGCGTCTATCACACCGCTGGATGTCTGGTTATCATTGGTCTGCATAACCTCGACATCATAGTAATCCCTCTCCCCGTTTTTCTTGGCAACCTCTATGGAATGCTCAGGATTGAGGAATATGCTCATAACACCCTCACTTCCGTAAATCACGGTAGAGTTGTTCTCAGGACCGTAGTTCGTCCAGCTTGCCCTTAGAGTTCCAACCGCTCCGCTTTTCATCTCATAAATTACGAAGGCGTTGTCATCGACTGCGATAAGAGAGCCGTCAGAACCCCTCTTGTCCAGTGTTACGATTTTAGCATCAACGCTTGCTATATCGTCATCAAGAAGGAAGCGGATAAGGTCTGTCTTATGGATTCCAAGGTCAGCCATAGCACCCATCACGGCCTTCTTCTTATCGAAGAACCAGGTGTTCTTACCAGGATCCACGCTCCATGTCTCAGGACCGGAATGAGCGAAAACCGTCTCAAAAGAGATCACTTTTCCTATCTCGCCTTTCCTAATGAGCTCATGAGCCCTCTGATGGGTACCATTGAGACGCTGGTTCTGCCCTATCATGAGAATCCTGCCGTTCTTCCTGGCAGCCTCCACCATCTTCTCTGCCCCCTCAAGCGTTACAGCCATCGGCTTCTCGCATAGGACATGGAGACCATGATCAAGTGCCTTCACCGCGATCTCTGCATGACTGTCATTACTCGTGCATACCGATACCGCATCAAGGCCGGATGAAAGAAGGGCGTCAACACTCTCATACGATACGGCATTAAGTGCTGAGGCGATTTCCTTCGCCCTCTCCTGATTTATATCATAAACGGCACATATCTTTGCCTTTTCATTTGCCAAGTATTCCGGTATATGCCTTACCTGTGCGATTTTTCCACACCCGATTATTCCAATCCTGTACATATATTTCCTCCCATCAAGCTTTCTCTTTCTTCTGAAGAAGCACGGCAGCAATAACGATGAATCCCTTGAAAGCCTCCCTGAGGAATGGCGGCACACCTATGAGATTGAGAAGATTGTTCATCACAGCTATTATCAGGACTCCAAGGATTGTGCCTGATATGCTTCCCCTTCCGCCTGCCATGCTCGTACCTCCGACGATTACCGCGGCAATCGCATCCATCTCGTATCCGCTTCCGGCATTCGCGTAGTCCATAGCTCCGATTCTCGACACCTGCAGAACCGCGGCACATCCGACAAGAAGCCCCATGATGGCATAAACGGCCCTCTTAACACGCTCAGTGTTGATTCCAGAAAGCCTTGAGGCTCTCTCATTGGAGCCGACGGCGAACACATGACGCCCGAATGCGGTATGCTTCGATATCCAGTACATTATGAATGCAATCAAAAGCCAATAGATTATCGGCATGAACATCTGCCCACCTATCGAAAGGTTGGCTATCTGTGTAAACGACCTTGGTACCTGCGGATTCACTGTCTGCATGCACTGCTGCGTAACGGAGCGGCAAATCTTCATCATACCAAGGGTGGCAATGAACGGAGGAAGCTTTCCAATCGTTATAAGTATTCCTGTGAATTCTCCGAGAATGAGACCGGCTATGAGTCCCATTATGATTCCGATGATGAATGCAGGAGCACCTGTGATCCCGATTGCAGAAAGCAGTCCCGTCGCGGATGAGTCAATGAAGACCATGACGATAGCGCCAATGGCAACCAGAGTGGATCCGACAGCAAGATCTATTCCACCGGTTATGATTACGAATGTCATACCGAGCGAGATAATTCCAATCGTGGCATTGTTTCTGAGAATGTTGATCCAGTTACGGGACCAGATTGAGAACCATCTGGAGAACGAGCCCTGGTCAAAACCGAGGGCAACGGTCTGAAGAATGATCATCAGAACCAGAGCACAGAAGGTCGAGAACAATGGATGTGTCACCCACATATTCCTGAACCATGAGATAAAATTGAACTTTTCCACCCTCTTTTCCATTATTCCACTACTCCTGTCGCATACTGCATTATTGTCTTCTCATTAAGCTCATCCCCTCTGAGCTCCTTGAGTATCCTGCCGTGATACATGACATAGCATCTCGAGCATACCCTGATTATCTCCTTCGATTCCGAAGAGAGGACAGCTATCGCAACCCCGCTTTCGGCAAGCGATGTGATTATCTGGTAAATCTCCTCCTTCGCACCGACATCAACCCCCTGTGTCGGATTATCGAGGATGAGGATGCGGGGCTTGGCACTCAGCCATTTTGCAAGCACAACCTTCTGCTGGTTTCCTCCAGAAAGACTTGTGATAGGATCCGAGTCCTCCCCCATCTTGATTGACAGCTTCTCTTTTGCATTTGCAAAGTCACTCTCGATAGCCGCCTCATCAAGAAAGAGCCCCTTCTTTCGCATGGAAAGGGTCACCAGTGAGCCATTTGAGAGGATATCCAGATCCTTTACGATTCCATTTTCCTTCCTGTTGCGCGGAACATATCCGATTCCAAGCCGCACAGCCTGCTGCGTCGAATGGATCCTCTCCTCATTACCGTCAATTCTTAGACTTCCGGAATATGGGAGAGAGGCACCGAATATCGACTGAAAGAGTTCGCTTCGTCCATCCCCAAGCAGTCCTGTGAAACCGACAATCTCCCCTTCCCTTATATTGAATGATATGTCTTTGAAATGTTTCGAATCGGTAAGGTGTTCGGCCTCCATGATAATCTTCCCATTATCATGGCTCTCAGCACGTAGCCCTTCCACCACCTCGTGGCCTACCATAAGGGAAGCAAGAGTCCTCGTATCGGTCTCGTTTATTTTTCCTTCCCGTATCATATGACCATCACGGAGGACGGCATAACTGTCACAGATTTCCATGACCTCGTTTAGCTTATGGGAGATGAAGATTATGCCAACACCCATGCTCTTAAGATGCCTCATCAGGGCGAAAACCCGTTCTATCTCATTTTCGGTAAGACTTGTCGTGGGTTCGTCCATTATCACGATTCTCGCATCCATGAGCATCGCCCTTGAGATCTCGACAATCTGCTTGTAGGAAGCATCAAGGTCCCGTACCATGACCTCAGGATCCAAGCTCAGCGCCATCTCATCGAACACGCGCCTTGTCTCGCTTATCATCTTCTCATGGTCAAGAAAGCCGGACTTCTTCCTTATCTCCCTTCCTATAAACAGATTCTCATATATTGGTAAATCGTTTATCAGGTTAAGTTCCTGGTGGATGAAGGCTATCTTCATATCAAGCGATTCCTTCGGGCTTGAGAACGAGACCTCGCTTCCATCAATCAGAATCTTACCCCCATCAGCGCCGAGCACACCGCCAAGAATATTCATCAGTGTGGATTTTCCAGCGCCATTTTCTCCGAGGAGGGCTTTGATCTGCCCTCCTGAGAGAGAGAAGGAGACATCGTCAAGAACCAGATTGGCTCCAAAAGATTTAAAGATGTTTTTCATTTCCAAGTCCATGACGCGTCTCCTTTCAGTGTTTGTTATGAATCAATACGGTGAGTTAGGATCGAGGAAATCCTGATAGTTGGTCTTATCTACGATTGTCGTAGGAATTATCTTGACCTGCTCAACTTCCTCTCCGTTGAGAATAGCAACAGCCATGTCAACAGCATCCATGACCATGTCAGGGCTGTAAAGAGCACTCTCAACCCAAAGGTTCTCATACTCCGGCATCATGTTGAAGTATTCCTGGCATCCACCACCACCTGTGATGACCTTGATATCATCCCTTCCAGCCTCTGTAATAGCCTGGATAGCTCCGATTGATGTCTCATCATCCATGCTGTAAACAGCGTCGATGTGGTCATTTGCTGTGAGGATATCAGCCATATCGGCAAGACCGGCTTCCCTTGTGAACTGGGTCGCATATGTGAGAATATTCATGTTAGGAGCAATTTCGCCAAGAACATCGAGGAAGCCCTGCTTTCTGAGCTCGGCAACAGAGCCTGAAGAAGGAACGTCGAGAATTACGACCGTGCCCTCGGTTCCGATCTTGTCAACGATGTACCTTGCACCTTCCTCTCCCATGTTATAGTTGTCACCTGCAACCCTGTAAACGCCGTCAGCAGCAATCTCGATATCGAAGTTAACAACTACGATTCCGGAGTTGATAGCGTTCTGGATAGGTACTTCCATTCCAGTCCACTGAGGGAATGCTACGATCGCATCTGCTCCCCATACCATGAGGTCGTCAAGCTGAGTCGTCATCTCATCAGCGTTGTTAGAAGTGTATGCCCTGTACTCGATCAGACCCTGGTCTGCAAGCTCCTGACATCTCTGCTCCGCATAATATGCAACACCCGCGGACCATCCGTGTGTGACTGCCGGAGCTAGAATTCCGATTCTATGCACATCCCCAGATGCGCCTGAACTCTCATTAGCACCACCAGCAAAAACAGATGTGATTGCCATCAGTGCAACGAGAACAAATACTAATGCTTTTTTCATAAAAGCCTCCTTTCTGGGGATAATTATCAGACAGCAAAAGACAGTTGTCAAATTATTTTTCAAGATTATGTAAATATTTCAAAATTTTTCAAAGCTAATGTAAAACATTATATAATATTTAATTATTAGAAATAAAATATTTAATTGGAATGAAATTTGCAAAAAAAAATAGGCCCCATGCGAAAAAGAGCATAGGGCGAAAAATAAGATCAGCGTGCGTTTGTCATGTCGTACGTCAGAGGGAATGTCGCTCCGTTAACAACCCAGACATCCGAAAGGTCCGCCTGTCCATCCACATTCCTGCATACGAGGTAATCCCCTTCCCCATGAGGAACTTCGGAGGCGTTCGTATAAAGGATATCACCCCATGCCGTCTCAACACGTACCACTGTCCCATAAGGAACCTGAAGTGCAAAGTTCGTATCAGGTTCGGAAATAGTCCTGAGTGTGATTTTGCTATCAAGGGAAGATGTGAAATCCTCAGCGCTGAGTGCGCTTCCATCCTCCTTTGTATAGGTTGCAATCACCTTTGACACAGGACTCACCCATTCCTCTCCCAGAACTCCGGTAAGGATTACAGACTCCCCGTCATTCTCCACATGATAGGAAACGAGTTCCAGCTGATTGTAAACATCGGTCGGCTGGCTCACCATTCTTCCCTCGATAAGATATGACGTCTTACCAGTAAGGAACGCATCAGCCTGATTCTCAGCAATGAAAGCCCCGGCCTCCATGTCATAAGCGATATCCTCAGCAAAAAGAGGACATACTGTAGCCATAATAAGGCAAAGCAGAAACAGTATTGTTTTCTTCATTTTTCTCTCCCTAGCCATATTCTACATGGCAAAGAGTCCAAGAAAAAGGGGATTCCGCTTTTTTTAACAAAGATTTAAAACGAAAGGCACCCTGCCTTAATGGCAGGGCAGGATCCTACTGAACAAGCTTATCGAGAAGGCTAAGAGCCTCCTCAAGCTTCTCATTGGGCTCATCGGTATGAAGTCCTTCGCGGACGCAACTTCTGATATGGGCATGCAGAATCTCCTGGTTCGCCTTTCTCAGAATAGCGATGGTTGCAAGTATCTGATTTGAGATATCCACGCAATAGCGGTCTTCCTCAATCATCTTAAGCACACCATCAAGCTGGCCGCGTGCGATTTTTACAGAGCGTGAGATCTTTTCCTTATCCGCCTTCATACGCTCTTGATTCCCACTACAGTGTACCCCTCGCCAGTAACAGCACTCTTAAGAGCTTCCTCGGTTACCTTCTCAGAGGCAGTGACAGTCGCCTTCTTCTCCTCGAGGCTTACAGCAACATCCTCTACCCCGTCAACCGCCTTAAGAGCGTTCATGACATGCCTTACACAGTTCTGACACATCATTCCTTCAATACTCATTTCCTTCTTCATCTTGTTTTCTCCTTTATTCTTATCAGTATTGTTCTTATTTTTTTGATCCACATCTTCAGTCTTAGTAGGATGAGCATTATCGGCACTCACTTTTACCTTACGGCCCAGCTTAAAGAAGCGGAGACGAAGGGCATTGCTTACAACGAACACCGAACTGAAACTCATAGCAAGGGCTGCGACCATTGGATTCATCTTAAGGCCGAATGAGGCGTAATAACAGCCCGCAGCAACCGGTATTCCGATGATGTTATAGAAGAATGCCCAGAAAAGGTTTTCTTTGATATTTCTGATCGTAGCCTTGCTGAGTTCTATCGCTCCTGCAACATCCCTAAGATCGCTCTTCATGAGCACGATATCCGCAGCTTCCATAGCAACATCGGTTCCCGCTCCTATTGCGATTCCGACATCCGCTCTGGCCAAGGCCGGTGCGTCATTTATTCCATCCCCGACCATTGCAACTGTCCTGCCCTCTTCCTGAAGTTTCCGTATTTCCGCCTCCTTATCCTCAGGAAGAACTTCGGAAATCACGCGGTCAACTCCAACCTTTCGCCTTATAGCCTCCGCAGTCTTCTTATGATCCCCGGTGAGCATGATAACCTCTATGCCCATTTTCTTGAGCTCGCTTATAGCTTCCGCACTCGTACTCTTTATGGTATCGGCAACGGCAATCATACCGATTAAAGCACCGTCCTCAGCGAAGAACAGAGGAGTCTTCCCCTCATTGGCAGCATTATCCCGGATCGTCTCAAGGCTTTCATCCGATATACCCGACTCATTCATGAGCCTCAGGTTTCCAGCGATGCATTCTCTGCCATTGATAACTCCCTTTATTCCACCACCTGGAATCTGGACAAAATCCGCCACGCTAAGATATTCAGTCCCCCTCTTTTCCGCCTCAGCCACAACAGCTTTGGAAAGCGGATGCTCCGAGAGTTTTTCAAGAGAGGCTGCAACCTTAAGTAGCTCATCCATGCTTTTCCCATTCAAAGCCATCATGTCCGTTACAACAGGAAGACCTTCCGTGATCGTACCTGTCTTATCAAGAACAACAGTCTTTATCGAATGAGCGGTTTCAAGGGCTTCCGCACTCTTTATTAAAATGCCATTGCTGGCTCCGCGTCCAGTTCCAACCATGATAGCAGTCGGGGTTGCAAGACCTAAGGCGCATGGACACGAGACAACGAGAACGGAGACCGCGATTGTAAGTGCGAATTCGAAAGATGCACCAACAATAAGCCATACAACAGCCGAGATGAGTGCAATAGCGATTACAATTGGCACGAATACGCCTGCAACCTTATCCGCAAGCTTTGCAATAGGAGCCTTGGAACTCGTAGCCTCATCAACCAGCCGTATTATCTTGGCAAGAGCCGTCTCATCACCGACATCGGTCGCTCTCATTCTGAAATAACCGCTTTTATTGATAGTCGCTCCTATCACCTTATCGCCCGGGGTCTTATCAACAGGAATGCTCTCACCGGTGATCGCAGACTCATCCACGGATGCATTCCCTTCGATGATGATTCCATCAGTCGGGATGCTCTCCCCCGCCTTGACTATGAGGATATCGCCTTTTTCAACCTCTTCTACGTCCAATATCACTTCCTCACCGTCCCTGATAACGGTCGCCTTCTTTGGTGCCAGATCCAAGAGTTTGCTTATAGCATCGGTAGTTCTGCCTTTTGCCCTCGCTTCAAAGAACTTACCAAGGGTTATGAGAGTTAGAATGGTACCTGCCCCCTCGAAATATAGATCATGTGAGAACTGGCTTACCATTGCCAGATCCCCATGTCCGAATCCGTACCCTATCTTATATAGCGCATAGATTCCATATAGAAGTGATGCTCCGGAGCCGAGTGCTATCAGGGAATCCATGTTTGGGGATCCGTGAAATAGCGTTTTAAACCCCACTTTGAAATATTTTGAATTGATTATCACGACAGGAAGTAAAAGGAGAAACAGTGTCAGGGCATATGTCATCGAATTCTCAATGCCAAGGAAGAAGGAGGGAAGCGGCCACCCCATCATATGCCCCATGGAGATATAGAAAAGTGGAATAGTGAAAACAAAAGAGAGTATTACACGCCTTCTCATCGAAAGATATTCATTCCTCGCATCTTTTGAGGCCCTGTTCTCCTTCCTTACCGATTCCTTTCCCGTATTCCCCTGAATGGAGGCTCCGTAGCCTGCCTTCCTTACGGCAGAGACTATATCATCGCTTTTAAGAGAATTCTCATCGTAGTCAACGACCATGCTATTTTTTAACAGATTGACCGATACTCCGCTCACCCCATCGAGATTTCTGACGCTCTTTTCCACCCTGGAAGAACATGCGGCGCAGGTCATACCCGTCACATCATACTGTTCATGCTTCATGCACCCTCCTACACCCCACCCCTGTGGGGTATATCCTCCATAATGATAATCATTCAATCCATTATTGACAAGGGCAAAAAAAAGGTAGACCTCAAAAAGAGATCTACCATTCCTGTCTTAAGGCATGAATCAATAAGCTGCGTTAAGCCATTCGATTCCATCAATCTGAACTGTGAAGTACGGTGCAGACTGGAAGAGCGACTCATGGAATGCACCATCGAATACCGCCTCTTCGGAATCAGCAGTGAAGTCTCCATCCGTGTCGAGTGCGAATGCGTGTGTAAGCTCCTCGCCACCGACTGTGAACGTACTGGTATCAAATACCTGGATTGATCCGTCTGCGATGCCTGCCTCAACCTCTGCGATCTTCTCAGCAGTTCCAGGTGCTGCTATGGCCTCGTTGAGCGGAGTCATGACAACAGCGCCCTCACCCATTCCTGCACACCAGTCCTGAGGAATCTCCTCTCCGTTGACATAGTTCCTGATAAGCTCTGAGAAGTAGATGCCCCAGTCGATTCTCGTACCGATAAGGGATGCCTCAGGAGCGATTCCGGTCATGTCGTTGTTGTATCCGGTATGGAACACACCGCGTGACTGAGCAGCTGTGGCTGGAGTCGTGTTATCAGAGTGCTGGCTGATCATTACACAACCCTCGTCAATGAGTGCAAGAGCCGCATCCGACTCAGCAGTAGCATCAGACCATGAACCTACGAACATTACCTTCATGGTAACTGAAGGACATACGCTCCTTGCACCGAGGAAATAGCTTGTGAAACCTGAGATAACCTCTGCGAAAGAGAAAGCTCCCACATAACCGATGACAGCCTCATCCTCGTTTATAGTTCCCTCGTCAATCATCTGCTGAAGCTTCATACCCGCAACAACACCTGCGATGTATCTTCCCTCATAGATGTTTGCAAAAGCATTGTGGGTGTTATCCCTTCCATCAAAAACGGAAGCGCAGTTCGTGCAGCTGATGAACTCGATCTCCGGGTAGTCATCCACAACCTCAAGCATGAAAGGCTCGAAACCATAGCTGTTGTTGATGATGATCTCACATCCTTCCTCAGCAGCCTCAATGTTGGCATCGATACAGCTCGCATCCTCTCCGATGTTATAGATTGTCATCCATTCAACGTTGATTCCTTCCGCTGCGAGAATCTCTGTAGCCTCATCACGACCGCGGATGAAGTTGAAGGTGTAACCCTGATCGTTCTCATCTCCGATACAGATAAGTCCGACCTTCACCGTCGTAGCATCGGAAGCTTCCGCTCCTCCCGTGCTGCTCTCGCTTGCGCCACCTGCGAATACGAGAGTACTTGCGATGAGAAGGACAAAGAGTACTGATAATGTTTTTCTCATATGTAATCTCCTTTTTTTTTCAGGCCCTTCCGCCTGAGTAAATTCTAACACACATTCCCCCTTCCGAGGGATTTTTTCACCTTTCCTCGCGGAAATAGTTCAATCCGAGTGAAGCGGGAGGCTGCTTATCGCGGCTGTTACGCATACTCGTAATTATGAGGACGATAACGGTGACGACATATGGCAGGATCTTGTAAAGCTGTGTCGGGATGAAAGGAATTGCGACACGCAGATACATGATCATCATCGCACCGAATATGACTGAGCCCCATATGGCGTTCAGCGGCCTCCAGACGCAGAATATGACAAGGGCGACGGCAAGCCAGCCGACACCTGAGAGTCCCTCATGGTTCCATACGCACCCTGCGGTTGTCACTATGTAAACCATGCCTCCGATAGCTGAGATGCCTCCTCCGATTATGGTAGCGAGGTATTTGTACCGGGTGATGTTGATTCCCGCAGCATCACTTGTCGCAGGGGATTCTCCAACAGCCGTGAGATACATTCCACTACGGGTTTTTGAAAGGTAAAACCACATGGCAATGGCAAGAATGATGGCCAGGTAGAAGAATATCGTATGACTAAAGAGTATCGGACCGACGATGGGTATCTTCACGAAGAAACCAGGGAATACGGATGCGGAGAAGGCATTCTTCAAACTGTTGGAGAGTGCGACATACCCCCCTTCCTTCACCCTCATGAGCTCTCCTACGAACTGACCGACACCGGTACCGAAAATTGAGAGTGCGAGTCCGGTTACATTCTGGTTCGTGCGAAGCGTAATTGTAAGAAAACTGTAAATGGCACTTGCCGCACAGCCTGCAACGAACGCTGCAAGGATGGCAAGAATGATTGCAACCGGTCCTATTGCCGCCGCTCCTACCGCTTTCTCATAATAGAATGCACCTGCGAGGCCGAAAGCTCCTCCCATGTACATGATGCCCTCAACTCCCAGATTAAGGTTTCCGGATTTCTCCGTGAGTATCTCTCCCAGCGTACCATACATGAGCACCGTACCGAATGTGATTCCGGCGGTGATGAGCGTTATAAGCGTATTCATGCCTTTTCCTCCTTTGCCGCACGGCCACGGAATATGAGCCGGTAATTTATGAAAAACTCACAGCTGAGCATCGTGAAAAGAAGTATGCCTGTTATGATATCCGAAATGGATGCCGGAACCTGAAGTCTTGTCTGAAGGGTGTTGGCTCCCTTTTCCAGGACGGCAAGCATCATTGAGATGACAATCATCGCAAACGGGTTGAGCTGACTGAGCCAGGCAACCGTGATGGCAGTGAACCCTACTCCATCCGCAACCCCGCTAAAGAGGGTGTAATTGGCACCCGAGACAGTAAGAAAGCCTACGAAGCCGCTGATGGCACCGGAAATGAACATCGTTCTCATGATTATGTTGCCAACATTCATTCCAGCATAGCGCGCCGTATTCACAGAATCTCCTATGACGGCAATCTCATAGCCCTGCTTGGTCTTATTCATGTAAATGTACATGAGAACTACGAGTATCAGGATGAAAATCAGGCCCACATGGCTTGTAAGGCTGAATTCATGCTCCCCTATACCAATCATGAAATTGAAATCGGGAAGACGTGCCGCATCATTGAACATCGGAATCAGCTGACTGCCTTTTCTTCCTTCCCATGGTCCTCCCTGGAGCCATGCTACTATGCCGATTGCGATATAGTTCATCATAAGGGTGAACAATGTCTCGTTCGTATTCCACTTGGCCTTGAAGAATGCTGGAATCAGGGCCCAGATACCGCCTCCTATTAGGGAGACAAGGAACATCATCAAAAGCAGAACGAGATGAGGAACCCTGTTATACCAGTAAAGTGCGAAATAGGTTGCACACATCGCACCGATTGTAATCTGACCCTCAGCACCAATATTCCAGAATCGCATCTTGAAGCATGGCGCTATCGCCAGCGCACAGCCAAGAAGCGGTATGGCGATTTTCACAGTCTGATTGAGGTATGTCCTCCTTAGAAGGGATCCCTGAACTATCACGGAGTAGGCCTCAAACGGATTCGTTCCCGATATGATCATTGGAATCGTACCAAGAATCAGGGCGATTACGATTGATGCTATCCTTATTAACATCGCCCGTCTAGGATCGATGTCCGTCCGTTTCGCAAGGCGTACGAATGGTGTTTTCGAACTCTCACTCATCGGCAGCCTCCTTATTCCCGATATGTGTCATCATAAGACCGATTTCCTCCTTAGAGGCACTTCGGCCATCGACAACTCCGCTAAGCTTTCCATCACATAAAACCAGTATGCGGTCACAGAGCTCAATAAGAACATCAAGATCCTCTCCGACATATATTACCGCAACACCTTTCATCTTCTGCTCAGTTAGAAGATTGTAAATCGTATATGATGTGTTGATATCAAGACCGCGGACAGCGTAGGCTGTAAGAAGTACTTCCGGGCCTATGGCTATCTCACGTCCGACAAGAACCTTCTGAACATTACCACCTGAAAGCCTTCTTACAGGATAGTTCACATCCGGTGTCACGACCTCAAGCTCCTTCCATACCCTGGTTGCAAGCTCTTCCGGTTCTTTCTTCTTTAACAAGGCTCCCTTACCGTTCTTCCATGAGCGGAGCATCATATTCCCCGACATGCCCATTGATCCCACAAGGCCCATGCCAAGCCTGTCCTCGGGAACGAATGCCATGCCAACCCCTGTGGCTCTGATTTTCTTCGGGCTCATTCCGACAAGCTCAACCTCATTCCCGTCTCCGTTAATGAAGCGTATGCTCCCCTCTTTTACAGGGTAAAGGCCTGTCATCGCCTCAAGAAGTTCCTTCTGTCCAGAGCCAGAGATTCCTGCGACTCCAAGAATTTCCCCCGTGTTCGCAAAAAACGATACCCCGTCGAGCTTCTTAATCCCCTCTTCATCCACGCAGGTAAGATTCTCCACTATGAGTTTCTTCTTCGGCTCCGGATAAAGAGGACGATCGATATTAAGGGTTACCGCATGGCCGACCATCATATCCGTGAGGGCCTGTGGATCTGTCTCAGATGTGTTAACAGTCCCTATATACTGTCCCTTTCTGAGAACCGCTACCTTGTCGGAGACCTCCATGACCTCGTGAAGCTTATGAGTGATTATGACAATCGCCTTCCCGTCGTTTTTCATATTCTTCAGAACTGTGAAGAGCTTTCTGGTCTCCTGGGGTGTAAGAACGGCTGTGGGCTCATCAAGAATTAAAATATCGGCTCCCCTGTAAAGCATTTTCACGATTTCTATCGTCTGCTTCTGGGAAACCGACATGTCATAAACCTTCCTTGACGGATCTATGTCAAAGCCGTAGCGATCGCATATTTCCTTGACTTTCTTCTCAGCCGCGCGTATATCCATCTTCCCGTCATTAAGCCCCAGAATGATATTCTGAGCCGCGGTAAAGACCTCAATCAGCTTATAATGCTGATGTATCATTCCTATGCCATAATCATAGGCCTCTCTCGGAGAGTGGATATATATGGGAGCGCCATCCTTGAAAATCTCCCCCTCATCCGGCTGATAGATTCCTGAGAGCATGTTCATGAGCGTGGTCTTTCCGCTTCCATTCTCACCGAGAAGTGCGAGGATCTCACCACGGAAAAGCTTCAGGCTGATGCTGTCATTCGCAACAACCTGTCCGAAACGCTTGGTGATCCCCCTCATTTCAATAGCGCAATTATTATCCAAAAAACTCACCTCTTATAGACCTATTCTAACATGATACTTCCCCTATGTGAGAGAAAATTCAATATTATTAGACTAAAAAAATAAAAAGGCACCCTAAACCGGCACTGCCGCCTTAGAGCGCCTTCGTCCTCCTAAATGGTCCATAATACTAAAAACGCGAGGTTTTTAAGTGATAAATCATTCATCCCATTCAAATCCTGAAAAAACAGGCTTGCCAGTATATTTATTTGCCTTCTTTTCCCCCCTCAGGACTTTCAGGACCTCACTGCAAAGCTCCTCCTGCTCCACTTCCCCGGGGTATACGTAAACAGGTGCAATCCATGATGTGCGTTCCCTGACACCCTCCACGATATCTGAAAAACGCAAAAGACCACCGGTAAGAAGGATGGCATCCACATCACCTTTCAGCACGGCAGCCATCGCCCCGACTGATTTCGCAATCTGATAGATCATCGCCTCCCATACGAGAGAGGCATGCTCATCCCCTTCTTCCTTCATCGCGTGGATTCTGTCGGAGTTGGAGGTTCCGAAGTGGCTTACAAAACCTCCGGAGCGTGAACACATCGCCTCAAGCTCAGAGGGACTGTGACTCTCAAGATATTTCGCAGTCTCCATGATAGGAATGCTTCCCAGCCTTGTTGGAGTGAAAGGTCCATCTCCTCCCGCCCCCTCGGTACCATCTATCATACGGCCATGGTAGTGCGCGGCTATGGTGATGCCTCCATCGATATGACAGACAATGAAGGAGGATTCCTCATAGCTTTTTCCAATCTTTGAAGCATGAAGACGGGCAATCCCCTTCTGATTCAGGACATGGGACTGTGCACGCCTGTACACCCCCTTGATACCTGTAATCCGTGCAAGGGGGATGAACTCATCTACATTCGTCGGATTGAGTGTGTACATTCTCCTTCCATATTGCACTCCCCACTCATAGGCCATCATCACCCCGAGCTTTGCAGGATGGTCGCTTCCACCCTTGTCATCCCTCGTGTCAGCGTAAAGGGCCCCGTCGATCTCCATAACCCCTTCCTTCTGAGAATATGCACATCCTCCACGCCCTACGAAAACATCGATGTCGAGAATATCAAGGCCATGCCTTTTCAACATATCGAGGACGACAGCCTTCCTGAATGGAAGCTGGTCGTTCGTTGTCGGAAATTTTAAAAGCTCGGGAGCATCATGGAAGACACTCTCCGTGAAGATGTTCATCTCATCCTCGAAAACACTTACCTTCGTACTCGTGGACCCCGGATTTATGATTAGCAGCTTCATATCTCCCCCTTCTTAGACAGTCTTTCTCTCATCCATCAGGCGGAGAGCCTTCCTGAACTGGAATGAGAAGATCGCTATCGTGCATGAAACCGAAATGAAATCCGCAATAGGCTCAGCAAGATATATGCCCATCGTCGGATTGGATTTGATTATAAGCGGCATTATGAAAATAAGCGGCACAAGAAGGATTATCTTCCTCAGAATCGCGATGAAACTGCTACTCTTCGCATTTCCTATGCTTGTGAATGTGGACTGACAGGCCATCTGTATGCCGAATATGCCTGTAGAGCCCATGAATATCCTGAGCGCGGAAGAGGAGTATGCGATGAGCTCAGGGTCATCCGTGAACATCATTGCAAAAGCCGACGGGAAGAACTGCACAAGGAGGAAGAGGAGCATCGAAAATGTAAAATCCGTAATCAGAAGATACTTGAAAGCACTCTTGACCCTGTTTTTCAGCCCAGCCCCGAAATTGTAGCTTATTATCGGCTGAGCCCCCTGTCCAAGCCCTTGGAGGGGAAGCATAGCAAACTGCATGACCGAGGAGAGAATCGTCATCGCCCCTACCGCAAGATCCCCACCGTAACGGAGAAGGTTCGAATTGAAGCAGATGTTTATAACACTCTCACTCGCCTGCATTATGAATGATGCAAGTCCAAGGGACAGGACCGAAAGGCAGACAGCCTTGTCCAGGCGGAAATACTTCCTTCTGATTCTAAGGCTCGTCCTTTTTCCAGTAAGGAAAAGCATGACCCAGATTGTGCTCGCAGCCTGTGATATGACAGTCGCGATAGCCGCACCCGCAACTCCCATGTCGAAAACGAATATGAAAAGAGGATCAAGAACTATGTTCGTGATTGCTCCGATGACTACTGAGAGCATGCTGGTTTTTGCAAACCCCTGCGCAGTGATGAACGAATTCATACCGAGAGTAATCTGTACGAAGACCGTGCCGAGGGCATAGATGTTCATATATGTGGTCGCATAACCAATAGTGTTCTCGCTTGCCCCGAAGAGCAGAAGTATCTTTTCATTGAATAGAAGAAGCAGAACAGTAAGGAATGCAGAGATTATGATCTGCATTGTGAAACTGTTTCCAAGGATCTGCTCTGCCTTCGCGTAATCATTGTGGCCCATCATAATTGATGCTCTGGGCCCGCCTCCACTGCTTATGAGGGCGGCAAAAGCTGAGACTATGAGAATCAGGGGAAGACACACCCCGACACCGGTAAGGGCAAGTGCTCCCGTACCCTCGATATGTCCAATGTAGATACGGTCCACTATGTTATAAAGCATGTTTACAAGCTGAGCCACAACCGTAGGCAGAGCCAAACGAAAAAGGAGGGAACCTATCCTCTCCTCTCCAAGAAATTTCCTGTCTTCCACTCTTTCCTCCTAACAGAACATTAAGATATGACGGAAACAGAGAAAAGTGAACAGGATGGAATTATTTTTAGTTGCAAGGGCTCTATGGAAAAACTTCAGAATTAGTCAAAAAAAACAATTTTGAAGTATTAAAAGTCGCAGTAGATTTAGAACTGTAGTTTTAAACTACAAAATTGACAAAATAACGTATTATTATATAATGAATATATGGATAAATCTTTGATAGAAAAGCTAGAACAGACAATGCAACGAATAGCGATGCTAAAACTTTCATCCCCATTAAGGCCAGCTATAGCAGAAATGAAAGATCTTGACCGGCATTCAATATTGCTTGGTCCACGAGGGACAGGAAAAACAACTTTCATGTTAAAGAGTGCTGCAAACAGAAGGATATTATATTTCTCGGCCGATGATTTCGATGTTCCCGCAAACAGTATACATGATATTGCATCCGATGCTTTTCTTCTTGGCTATGAAGGAGTATTCATTGATGAGATACATTTCGATTCAAATTGGGACAGAGTCCTTAAAAGCCTCTATGATAAGTATGAAGACAAGATAATATGGGCCAGTGACTCATCATCGCTCCGTCTTCGCTCAGCAATTGGAGCAACCGCACGACGCTACATCCATACATCGCTTCCTCTGATGTCATTTAGGGAGTATCTCTTTATGAAAACCGGAAAAAATTACCCAAAGATTGATGATCCTTTCAATGCGAAGATATCATTTCCCATTGATTCGGATTTTCTCTATAATTTTGAGAACTATAAAAAGGAAGGTTTTCTTCCAATATTTCTCACAGGAAACTATGAGCAGAAACTGAAAGACATCATAGCTAAGATAATCACTTCAGATATTCCCTTTTTCATCCCTGAAATAAGGAGTGCACACATACAGCTTATGAGGGAGATTACCACATTTCTTGCAAAGAGCAGCGTACCAAGAATTGTGACGGAAAACATGACCAGAGAGTGGAATATAAGCTATGAGAAGCTGATTCAGCTTCTTCACGTCATGGAAGAGACCTCTCTTATATCCATCATACCGGAATACAATGACAACAAGGAGAAATTCAGCAGATCAAAAGTTTTCCTCACAAATCCATCTGCCTATATGGTGCTCGGCGGACGGGAAGGGAATCTGAGAGAAGCCCTTGTATCCCTTGCTTTTAAAACACGCGGAGCGAGAATCTTCTCATCTCCTAAAGAAGAGAGCGGTGACTTCATCATCATCCGAGAGGACGGGAAACCGATTACGATCGAAGTCGGAGGTAAAAAGAAGAAATTCAAGGAAAGCGATTACGTCATACGCGACAATATCGAGTACCCCGCCAGCAATGTCATTCCACTCTATTTGATTGCCATGATGTGGTGATTCAGGAGAAAGAGAAAAGAAAGCCTCCAGAGAATGTTATGGCAACAGATATATCGGGGGTGGACTCGGGAAACAGAAGAAGGGCGCGTGCTCCAATCTTATAATATGAGTTTCCATGGAACAGCAGCAGTCCGGCATCGGCATATGTCCCGATCTCGGTAAATGATGAGTAATTTACATCCAGCCGGCTGTTCTTGTCGTTCCTGTCAGGTATGGTATGTATGGAAACTGTTCCCCCTGCATCGAAATACATGCCGAACTCCTGCCCTATCATCCAGAAATACGAGAGTGCAAGACTGATATCATGACGGCCTAGGAATGAGTAGTTTATATAAGCCACATCATCGCCTGCAACTCCACTGAGGCTGTCCGTAAGACAATAGCCAACAGGCATCAGCACATGATAGCCCGCACTTATGCCAAGTTTTAACGGGGAATAAGGGAAATATGTCATCTCAACGCCAAGACCGAAGCGGGTCATGCTGGAAACATAGCTCGTAGAACTTCCTTTTATCATCGTTGGAAAGCGCTTACCGGTGCTTTGTGTTAAGAAATCCATTCCGCCGAAGAAATTTCCTCCAAGATAGAGCTCTGATGGGGCAGAGTATAAAGAAAGAGAGACGAAAAAGATAACGATAGCGGCCTTAAGTCTCCGCATTACCACCTCCGAATCTGAAACCGATACCGAGGTACGGGCAAAGTGATATCATGGTGTAATTCGTCTCGTAGAACACGACCTCGCTATCTATGAAATGGAAAATGTTTGCAGTAAACGACAGGCCCAGCGTCGCGTATAGCCAGGAATTGAAATACGCTTTGAAATATGGCTGAGCCTCAACACCAAATGTGAATGAGTCAAAGAAATTATATGTGCTGAAGGAAAAACGCACAGCAGAGCCGATTTCAACAGCTGAATAGCGGAACCTGAAGACCGGACCAAGAGTAAATGAGAGCTTATCGTGCTGAGAAGAAAGGGCATCCCGCTGCTCATAGTGCCACTTCGCAGGCTCCTTATCATCAAAACTCGTACCATCATCCGCGACAGGATAGGTCTCCGTTGCCGAAACCGGATGGGAATAAGTGAATGAGAATGAAAGACCTGTCCTGCTTTCCGGGATGAAAAAAAGATCCGCATCGGCCTTGACACCGTAATCTGTCCTATCAAGGTATGGCTTTTCCACAACCCCTTTCAGAAAGTCATTGCTACCGTTTTGAGGAAGAGGATCTGAGAATATGTTCGTCTCAGAGCTTCTTATTGCAAGAAGATTGAGATTGACCTCCACCGCTGAAATGGAGGAAAGAAAAAAAGCGCTCATCATTGCCACAAGTATGAATCTTCTCAACTTACACCCCCAAAGCGAATCCGAAGCGCTGAATCAGATTAGATTTTCCCCAACCATCGGAGTAGGAGACAGCTCCAATCTCATAATACACCCTTGCGACATTGAATAGAACCACTTCCGCCCTGACACCATAACTTGCTGCAAGATTTCCATCCAGCTTTAGAGAATCGGAATTCAGAACATTTCCAAAACTGTATGCCATACAGAAGAAAGCGGAGGCATAGGGATAGACATCAGGAGCAAAAAGCTGAGGCCCGAAGAGAGTAAGCTCAGTCCTGTTCGTGATGACATGCTCAGAACTTAACGCCTCAGCTTGCCAGATTTCCCCACCCTGTATGTAAGAAGGAACCTTATTTCCACTGATAAACCTGTATTCAGTTGAATTCGAAAGCATCATGCTAAGCGCGCTAAGCTCATCAGAGAGGGGAATTGAAAACAGCGTCCAGGCAAGATCAAGCCTCGTCCACCATAAAAGATAATCGGATCTGTCTGAGAAGAAGTTTAGCCATGAAGGGCTCACCCTGATCCAGCTTGAAAGCCTCATCCCGTTACGAGATGTGATCTCATCCTTCATCAGATTTATGTCAATGCCTGCAGAAAGGTTAATCTCGAACATAGTCCTGTCCCCTGAAAGTTCAGGGGTACCTGGAAGGAATGATGAACCGAAGGGTTCGCGGTCAGCTATCACACTCTCCCCTTTCTCATTCTTACCAATCGTGTGGAACACCCCTTCTTTGTGGGAGGCATCGGAGTAGTAATCGAAATTCTCGAACGCGCTTTCAAACCTGCCCCCTACAAGAACATTTAAAGTGATGAGGTCCTCATCGTTGAAATCCATATGCACGAGACCTTGCGAGAGTGCGAAATTGAACTCATCGTAAAGAACCATGTAATCTATTGGATAAGGATGGTTTAAAGGATTGATCGGCGCACCTGTCTCTGGGTCTTGTCGGAGCTTCCTGTACTCAAGTCCGTTATCCAGACGAAAAGAGAACGAGGTTGCAGAGCCTTTCACAAGATCTGGGACGGGGAAATTGAACTGGTAGAGAGTGGAGATGGGAAGCTCCCAGTTACCGATTGAGAACGATGGATCGGTTCTCACCTTGAACACATGATAGCCGAAACCGATGCAATATGCGGGGATGGATATCATGATGATAAGAATAAATGCAGCAAGCTTCTTCCTCATACCATTACCCCTATATCGACACCGAGAAATTGATTATCGCCCCCTGGTTCCATCTCGGGTATGACGAGTTGATCCCCTGAGCGAACGTATAGGAGCAATCATACGTGAATCTTATGAAATTGAATAGACGCAGATGGAGCGTCAGGGAGAAAGAGCCACTGTAGGATACGGCATCAAACGGCTCTGAGGAATTCACAGTCTCTCCAAATGAGATGCTGTTATTCAATGCGAGCTCCAGGTATGAATAGCAGTCGGATGTTATGAAATTGGGGCCCATGAAATGGAGCCAGAGCCTGTCGGAGATCTGCGTGCTAAGGTAGTTTGATGGGATCTTATAATAAGGGACTACCTTGCCTTCTATGTGATTTACAGTATTGCTATGCCCGAAATATATCGCAAGCCAGTTCCATCCATTGCTCTGCCTGTCATCAAAAAGCACGAGCTTTTCTTCAAGATATGCGTTGAGCCTGTAGTAATCCGAAGTAACGTAACCTTTCGGAGATATGTTGTTAAGCAGCCATCTCGGACTGTACTCGACAGTAAGATAGCCGTAAACGCCATCCTGGACCCCCGCCCGGATCTCACGGTAGGGATAAAAATAGAGTGTCGAAAAAAGATATGCGGAAAGAACCCTCCTATCCCCATTTAGCCAGGGGTATGCGATTATCGGGCGTTCCTGGCTGGCATGAGCGAATATTCCCTTCGGCTTCCCGTCTAAATCCACGAAGGTCGGACTTCCGCCTGCTCCCAGGGAAAGGCTCTCTGTCGTAGCCGTATAGCGAATGTTGATACCGAAACGGAACTCGAAAAGCTGACGGTACTCGCTCTCTTTCACCGGGTTCTCTATGAACGGCTGTCCGAACCACAGCTCTATCGCACCATGCTGCCTGAAAGCGTTACCGACAGTGAACTTATCATAAAGAGCATCATTGTTGATCCTCTCCTTCTCATATTGCGTTAAAAGATAGCTCGGACGTCCGGTATCCCACTCCCTTCCGTTATCATTTACATTGGAAAATCCATATGTTATATAAAAATACAGCTTAGAATCAAAGGGTGCGTCCTCAAACAGTTTTATATCGGAACGCAAATACTGAAAAGATGTTGATGCAGGAAAAAGTCCTAAGCCGAAACCAGGATAGCCGGAGACTCCGTTAATCTCTGTTTTAAGGGTAATAGGCTCTGAGTATTCTTCGGCAAAACATAATGACATGGAAAGCGTAAAAATTATTAAGATGGACAGTACTTTTCTCATATCACTTATCAGAATCTTCTCCCAAAGGAATAATTCCATATCATGATAGCATTAATGCACCATTCCCGCCAAGATTCGCCATCCCACAATATTCACCTCCTCTCTATGAAAATAAGAAAAAGGAGTATAGAATCTCTCATATGTTTAATGTTGGAATAATTGGTTGCGGACATATCGCAGAACAGATGGCAGAGACGGTAAGAGACACCGAGGGCGTAACGCTCTACGCGGTTGCCTCGAGAGACAGGGCGAAGGCCGAGGCTTTCGGAAAGAAATGGAGGGCTGAGAAGTGCTATGGAAGCTATGATGACCTTTTTAATGACGAAAATGTCAGTCTTGTGTACATAGCAACGATTACAAGCCTTCATAAAGATCATATGATAGCCGCATTAAAGGCGGGCAAACCCGTCCTCTGCGAGAAATCATTCACGGTTAACAGGGCCGAGGCCGAGAAGGTATTTGCTCTTGCAAAAGAGAAAAACCTCTATGTTGCGGAAGCAATCTGGACACGCTACATGCCATCCAGAACGCTTATAAACAGCATAATCGATTCTGGCACGATAGGAAGAGTTACATCCATAACGGCGAACCTGGGATACACTATTTCAAAGAAGCCAAGGATAGAGCATCCTGAGATGGGAGGAGGCGCGATGCTTGACATATCGGTCTACCCTATCAACTTCGCCCTGATGGCCCTAAAGGATGGTAAAATAAGAGAAATAGGAGGACTATGCGTCAAGAACGCACTTGGTGCCGACATAAGGGAAACGATGGATGCGATAACCGAGGACGGTGTTGCGATCAGCATGTTCACAGACACTGAGACGCTCTCAGACAGAAAAGGCATCATCTATGGAACAGAGGGAAGAATCGAAGTTGATAACGTCAACAATCCACTCAAAATAGAGGTTTTCACATACGAGGGAAGAGTGGTGACAAAGAAGGAAGAGCATAACCTTAAGCATGCGTCAACCGGATTCGAGTACGAACTTCTGGAGGCTGTCGAGGCGATCAGGGAAGGTCGCACGGAGAGCAGGAGCATGCCGTGGCAGACAACGCTTGACGTGCTTTCCCTCATGGATAGCTACAGGGCGCTATGGGGAGTCCGGCTCGGAAGCGAGTGCAGAGAGGGTCGTCTCTCTTAAGACGAGATCAGGTGGAAAGAGAATGCTCTTCTCCACCTGTTCCTTTCTAATAAGTCTTTTCAGTGCTTTTGCAGAGGTTATCGACAGCTCGTTAAGGCGTGAATCTATGCTGCTTAACCTCGGATTTGAGATGTATGCATAAGGGCTGTTATCAAAACCGAAAACCGAGATATCACCAGGGATTGAGAGGCCGATGTCCCTTATTGCCCTAACCCCGCCAAGGGCGAGGATATCGACAGCATATATTATCCCGTCAATACCAGGATGCTCCCTCAGAGCCGTCATTGTCGCATCATATCCTCCATCATAACTGTCTGGAACAGAATCGATTACAATCCCATCCCCTCCTGTGGCATCCAGGAAGCCTTCGACTTTCAGCCTGTTTGATGGAGTATCATTGCTGTTTACGAAACAGAGTCTTTCCCTCTTTTCTGCGGCGAGGTAACGAGCGGCTTTGAATGAGCCCAGCTTATCATCGGCAAGGATCTCGACCACGTTATCAAGATCCATTCTTCCGTTCTCTATCACGAATGGAATATCCCTCATATAGGTCTCGATAGCCCGTTTCACCTCATCATTTGCGAATGCAGATCCTATGAGAACCGCACCATCGACACGGCGCTCGGAAAGCGTTCTTATCGCACATGCCATGTCCGATGGGCTAACACCGGTATTCATTATGAGCGAGCAATATCCATCCTTAAGCATTTCCCTCTCGATTATGTATGCCCCTTCCGTATAATGCAGATTCCTTATATCGGATATGAGCAGGCCTATCATCATGCTACTCTGCCTCACAAGGCCGCGGGCAGTGGCACTGACGGAGAAACTGTATTTCTCCAGAATCCTATAAACCTCTTCTCGGGTGCTTTGCTTAATACCAGGACGATTGTTTATTACCCGCGATACCGTTGCGGCAGAAACCCCCGCTTCCTTTGCTATATCGTAAATTGTCACAGAATCCTCCAGAGTGTGCAATCGATTACAATATTATCTCACCAGAAGAAGCAAGGGTCAAGGAAAGCTGTTCTCAACTCCGTCTCACGTTCTCAAGCGCGTGAATCAGCGATACCGCCATCTCATGGTGTGGGACGGGTATTCCGAGCTCATGCGCCTTCCTAACCACAGCACCGCTTATGGTGTCGACCTCACTCTTTCTTCCGTTCTTTATGTCCATCATTATCGAAGTGTAGCCTCCGGGATTGTTCTCACTCGTACTTCTCACCTTCTCAATCACAGATGAAAGGTCGAAAGAAAGGCCCATCGCCTTTGCAACCGTCACAGCCTCTTCTATGAGCTTCTTGCAGATTTCGAACGCACTCTTATCACGGCTGATGAATGACATGTCCGACTGGAGTATCGCAGTAAGAACTGAAAGGGAGACATTCGTCATGAGCTTATCCCAGATGAGCTGCTGAATGTTTTCGTGGATACGTACGGAAAAGCCGCAGCTGTCAAAAACCTCCTTTATTCGACAAAGTACATTAGTATCATTTCCAGAGGCAAGACCAATGTTTGTCACCCCCTTTCCTCCATGATGTATGACTCCCGTAGAAAGCAACGAACCGTTGTCCTCCGTTGTTCCGATTATAACATGACTCTTATCTACAAAACGTGAAAGGACCGCCTCATGCCCTGCCCCGTTCTGAAGCGTCATGAGATACGTCCCTTCCCCTACAGCGCACATGACATTCTCAATGGCCGCGGCGGAATACATGGCTTTTGTGAAAAGTATCACTAAATCCGCCTTTCCAAAATCCTCTGCCCCGGTTGAAATAGATGGGAAGAACTTATTCTCAACCCCGTTCTCTTCCAGTGTGATTCCATTCTCCCTGACTCTTTCGATCAGACTCTCATTGGTATCGACAAGACGGACCTCGTTATGCAGGCTGAGATGCCCACCATATATGCTGCCCATCGCACCCGCACCTATTACGATTATTCTCATTTCTCTCCTCCTGAAATATCCAGTTTAAAATTATAGTATACGCTTACCAGTCTATTACGTTATCAACAATCTCCCTCTGCTCAGTACTCGTCTTTCTAAGATATATCCTTGTAGTCTCTATGCTCTCATGTCCCATAAGATCGGCAAGGAATGCGATATCCCCTGAGCGTTCGAGAAAACTTTTTGCAAAACGATGCCTGAACGAGTGAGGATAAACGACCTTGGGATCTATGCCGTAACGTACGGCGAACTTCTTAAGCTGCCCCGCAATGCCACGCGTGGTAATTCTGACTCCCGATCTGTTAAGAAATATGAATCCGCTAGAAAGGCCTCGCCCCTCAAACCAGGCAAGGGCCTCATCTCTCAGAGCTCGGGGAATGTATATCCTCCTCAGCTTTCCCCCTTTAGAGTAAAGGTCGAGATGCCCGAGTCTCACATGCTCCACCTTGATCTGCACGAGCTCGCTAATCCTTGCGCCCGTTGCCGCAAGAAACCTTATTACGAAATACCAGTACAGCTCCCCGTCATTTTTCAGACATGTCTTGAAATAGGAGTAGTCAGCCTCACTTATCACATTCTCCAGAAACGGTTTCTGCTGAATCTTAATGAAAGGCTGCTTCCACCTCTCCTTATGAATGCATTCCAGATAACAGTTAATCGCATTAAGCCGTAGATTAACAGTCTTAGGTTTATAGTTCTCAATTAGGAATGATTTATACATCTTTAGATTTCTATGTCCCAACACACTATACATTCCGTAATACTGCCTAACCGCAGAAACATAAGAGAGTATAGTATTCTCCGCAAAATCCGTATTCTTCCTAAGATACGCTTCATACTCATCAACATTCATGATGAACCTCCAAACAATCAGTTTTAGAATGTTAAATGAATAAGAAGAATGTCCTATTGAGTTACAGCAGAAATTAACAGTCATTTCAGCAGTTTCTTTCTCTTATACAAATATATGATCATTGATGCACAGAGTAAAAGCATCAAAGCTGATAGCCCGTGTCCTAGTTTGTACGAACCACTTTCCGTGTATAGGAAATTTATTATGATGTTATTCATGGCACTTGTTAACGATCCAACCATCATTACAGATGAAAGGCACTTCTCATACTCGGCTTGAACCGCATACTGATCACTTAAGAGTAAAGGAATCTGTACAACGATGAAAGCTGTCGATTGCCCAAGGAATATCGCGGCACAATATAACAAAATAACATTGGTGGACTCCATCATCAAAATAAGAAATGATGCCATCATCGTAAGAACCGTCAATGAAGAAGTCACATATACGCCAATTCTGTCATTGAGAATTCCCAAAATAAGCTTGCTTATGGTATTTCCAAGCATGCAAACGGAAATCAGGGAAGCCCCAAAAAGTGAACTCAATCCTAACAGCTGTGCATAATTCGACAAATGCTGATTGTATCCTGTCGCCATATAAAAAGAGAAAGTCAGAATAAGTACGGGTATAAGAGAAATGAATAACCCCTTGGTAGACTTTTTTTGCTCATCCATTTCATTTTCAACTGCTTTATTTTCGTATCCCCCATAAGGCTCCAATCCAATATCAGAGGGTTTTCTCACAGCAAAAAGTAAAACAGGTATGGAAGAGAGCATAAAAGCTGATAAGCCTGTAATCGCATATGTCATGCGCCAACCAAACTGGTCTATTAAAAAACTCAGAACCATATTCATTATACTTGAAAATAATCCAGCAAACATTGTTGCAGCACCGGTGACAAGACCTCGCTTGCGGGTAAACCAGTTTCTCAGAAGATATGCTATCGGATATACGGTGAGGAAAGAGGAAACAAGCCCCTGCATGATTCCAAGAAGATAGCATTGCCACATTTTTGTCACAAATGCCATAAGAATCTCCGATGAGCAAAAAAGACCCAAATATAAAAGCAAAATTTTTTTAAGAGGTTTTTCATTAAACAACCTGGTAACGATAGGCATGGCGAATACACCGGCAAGGCTGCCAAATGCGGAATAAGTTGCAAACTGGGTTGGGCTGACTCCCAATGATTTTGCAGCGGGAGTATAAAAAATACCCTTACAATGGACAACCATTCCAGCTACCGCCCCAGAAATACAGCAACACATTATGAAAATTTTCCAAGCATGTGTATTCTGTTCATGTATTCTCACAATAACCACCTCTAGATAACAAAATATCAAGTCCCGTAAAACATCCGTAAGAAGCTGTTAGTTCTTGCCTCCAGGGGGATAAAAAACTTACAGTCATTC
Source organism: uncultured Spirochaetaceae bacterium (assembly GCA_944389025.1). Taxonomy (GTDB): domain Bacteria; phylum Spirochaetota; class Spirochaetia; order Sphaerochaetales; family Sphaerochaetaceae; genus Ornithospirochaeta. The sequence goes on along the minus strand of CALXKU010000019.1, from coordinate 18,974 downwards.
CAATTCTTCAATCCGTGAAACCACATAAGGTTTTGTAAGCTTCTCGCATAATCCATATGAAAGAGTTGAAAGCATATCAAGTTCAGATGCTTCAAAAACAACACTAGCATATGAAAGATTTTCAATTACCTCATCTGGCATGTCCGCCCCTGTTACACAAACAGAGCAATGCTTATTTTTCATGATCCAGGATATAGCAATGGTGGAAACAGGACAGTTCTTTTCTCTAGAAAGTTTTCCCAAATACTTAGCAATATCCAATATCCTTCCTTTATAAATATGTGACAGATATTTCCTGTAATACCCATCATGTGCCCATGTAGACTTCTCAGGAAATTCTCGATCCAGGAACACATTGCTCAATAGTCCCGCAGCAAGAGGGCTATACGCCATGAAAGAAATTTCTTGGTCATTCAAGTATGGAAATAAATCCGCTTCCGCACTACGATTAATAAGATTATATGCCCCCTGGACGATTGCAGGTTTATGAAGCCCTTGAGAAGAGGCATAATTGCAAGCATCACTTATGTATGAAAACTCGCAATTACAAAACCCATAATACCTGATTTTCCCCTTTTTAATCATACGATTAAACGTATCCACGATATCGGAAATTTGCGTATTCTTATCAGGTCCGTGAAGCAAATAGACGTCAAGATAATCAGTCTTCATTCTGGATAAAGTATCGTCCAGACATTTTTCCATTACTTTTGGGGAAGCCCCCGCAAGATATACTCCATCATCAGTCATGGTCGGGGCACCAAGTTTTGAAGTAATTACCACTTTATCCCTTTTATGCCTTATTGCCTCACCTAGTGCACGCTCCGCATATTCACCAGATCTTAACCGATATATATTTGCACAATCTATGAAATTGATTCCATTTTCAATTGCACATTCTATTGTTCTAACAGCTTCACTTACCGACCACAGGCCGCGGAAACCACAACCAAGAGCAATCCGGGAAACATATAAATCAGTCCCTTGCAGGTATATGTACTCCATAACATCCTCACACATTATAAGACTGCTTTTCTTTGGACATCTGTGGTAGTACCTGCTCAGCAAGCGCCTTTCTGGCCCATGCAACCCTCTCTTGCTTTGACGTCATGGCCTCCATCGTATAGTATGCGTCATGAGTCATCTGGATAAGTGCTTTTGGGTTATCAATAATCATACGGATATACCGATCAAGGACTTCTTCAAATTCCGAAGCACTGACAACTTCGTTTATCAATCCGAATCTTAAAGCCGTTTCCGCATCAAATGCTTCACTGGAATAATATGCCTTAAGAGCGATTTTCTTAGGTATATGCCCCATGCATCCAGCCATAACCATCATTGGAACACCGCCCATTCTAACCTCGGGAAAGGCAAAAGTCACATCATTTCTGGCGATTGCCAAATCTGCACTGATAAGCCATCCCATTCCTGCTTTAAGGCAATGCCCATCCACGGCAGCTATAACTGGTAGATTTATAGAACTCTTTGCTTTTCCTGACTCACTTATTGCTTTAGCATACATTTTGCTATCTTCAGGGTCATTTGGATTTACTCTCCCTCCTGTATAGAAATACTCCCCATTTCCACGCAAAACTATTACTCTTAGCTCATCATCCTTGCCAATTTTCTCGTAAGCCTCTGAAAGCGCATATAGAGCTCTCCAATCTGTTCCATTTTTAGTCTCTGGCTTGTTTACTCTTATGGTAACAACTGATTCTTTAGCAGAAACGAATATTCCTTCCTTCTCAAATGTCCAATTCCCCATATCAGCATCCTCCTTTATTCAGATTTTCAAAGACATAATGACAGGCTACATCATGATTATCCGCAATCCTTCTAAGTTGAGGTTTTTCTTCACGACACTTAGCAGTCGCATATCGGCAACGCGGATGAAATGGACATCCGGATGGAGCATGCACAGGGCTAGGAACTTCACCATCAAGGACAATTCTTGTCCTCTTCCTTTCGACATCATAGTTCGTTGTAGGAACAGCAGATAAAAGAGCTTGAGTATAAGGGTGAAGAGGTCGTTCGTGAAATACGGAGGCATTCATCTTCTCAACAAGCGTTCCAAGATACATGACCCCAATGTCATCTGCAATATGCTTAACAACAGCAAGATCATGTGCAATGAAAAGATATGTAAGCCCAAGTTTCTGTTGAAGTGTTCTAAAAAGATTGATTATCTGAGCCTGAATGCTTACATCAAGTGCGCTGACAGGTTCATCACAAACGATTAAACGCGGTTTACAGGCTAAGGCTCTGGCAATTCCAAGCCGCTGTCTCTGCCCCCCTGAAAGCTCATGTGGGTAGCGATCTTTCATTTCGAAAGAGAGTTCTACCATTTCCAGCAATTCCCTGATTCTTTCATTAATTTCAATCTTTGAATGCCGCTTATGATCTGCACTTATGGCTTCTTTCAATATGGAACCGATCGATTGCCGGGGATCCAAAGATCCATATGGATCCTGAAATATGAGCTGTATTTCGCGTCGGATTGGTGAAAGTTCCCTATCATCCATTGTTGCGATGTCAGCACCATCATATATTATCTGCCCTGCAGTTGGAGTATGGATACGAAGTATACACTTCCCAGTAGTGGTCTTACCACAACCGCTTTCGCCAACCAATCCGAATGTTTTGCCTTCGTTAATGGAAAAAGAAACTCCATCAACTGCTTTTACTGCACGACCTTCCTTTTTATTGCCTATCGGAAAATGTTTTTTTAAATCAACTACCTCTAGTAATGGTTTTTCTGGCATCAAAATTCCTCCTTACCGTTTCGCAGGCAAGCTGAATAATGTTCATTATCTCCAACTTGAACAAGTTCTGGAGCTTTTCCTGTAAGACACATCTCACATTTATAATCGCAGCGGGGAGCAAAAGCACATCCGTCAGGAAGGTTCGCCAAAGATGGGGGAGACCCTTTAATTGGAATCAACGCCACATCTTTATCCTCGTATAAATCAGGTACGGATTTCAAAAGTCCCTTCGTATAAGGATGTTTTGCATTAAGAAGTATGTCACGAGTGGTGCCAGATTCTACGATACGCCCTGCATACATCACATATATCCGTTCCGCATATCTTGTAACGAGCCCCAAATTATGCGTTACAACTATCATGGATTTTCCCTTAGTCTTTACGATATTTAAAAGAAGATCCATTACTTGCGCCTGTGTGGTCACATCAAGTGCGGTAGTAGGCTCATCCGCTATAATCAGTTTTGAATTGCATGCAACCGCTATAGCTATGAGAACACGTTGCCTCATTCCACCGCTCATTTCGAAGGGATAATTCCTCATACGCAATTCTGGTTCGGGAATATCAACATCTCTTAATGCTTTTACACCTATATCCCAAGCCTCCTTTCGAGAACATTTGAAATGCGTTCTAATGACCTCTGAGACCTGATTTCCAATAGTATATACAGGATTAAGGCTTGTCATAGGTTCCTGGAAGATCATTGCAATCTGAGAGCCTCTAAATAAACGCATTTCTTTTGTACTTAATTTCAAAAGATCTCGCCCTTCAAACAGTACCTCCCCAGAAAGAATCTTTCCTGGAGGACTTTGTATTAGACGCATTACCGACATCTGAGTAACAGATTTTCCACACCCGCTCTCGCCGACGATTGCAACAATCTCCCCTTTATTGACATGAAATGAAACGTCATTTACTGCCTTAACCTCACCACCTAAAGAGAAAAATGAAGTCTTAAGATTTTTTACTTCTATCAATTTTTCCATCATAATTTTCCTTTAAGTCTTGGATCCAGTACATCTCTGACACCATCCCCAACAACATTGAAAGCAACGACAGTAAGCAAAACAAAAAGTCCTGGAAGAATAGCTAGAGATGGTTTCATCACAAGATATTTGTATCCTTCTGAAACCATGCTGCCCCACGCTGGGGTTGGAGGGGTGATACCTACACCAAGAAAGCTTAGTGATGACTCCAAACTAATTGCATTTCCTAAGGTCATCGTAAACATTACTATGAGGGAAGGAAAACAATTCGGGAGGAAATGTTTGAATATTATGGCTGTCTTGCTTTGTCCGACCAATTTGGCAGCAACTATGTAATCATTCTCCTTCATTCCAAGTACAAGTCCATAAACAACTCTTGTATAACTCGACATGAGTGTAAAACCGATTACAAATCCTACGCTTAAGATACCACCTTCCTTAAATAGCAGAGCTAGAACCATAGAAAGAATCAATGCTGGAATAGATAGGATAGCATCTGTAAAACGCATAATCACCATGCTGACAAATCCCTTGAAATATCCAGCGATAAGGCCTAAAGTCGTTCCCATCACAAGGCCAATCGCACTGGATAACAGACTTGCTACGAAAGATATCCGTGCCCCATACATAATACGGGAAAACACATCTCGTCCTAGAGCATCCGTCCCAAAAAGAAATTCCGCACAGGGAGAAAGAAATTTCGAACCGCAAAACTCCGTAGGTGTATATCTGGAAAGCAGAGGAGCAAAAATCGCAATGAAAATAAATAACACGACATATATGCCGCATATCACAGATAAGACGCCACGTCCGAAAAGTACTCGGAGGTTCTTTTTAAGTTTCATTTTATCAATCATTGCAATCACCACCCACTTTTCCTAATCTGAGGGTTTACAAACCCGTAAAGTATATCGACAACCAGATTGCAGAACACAGTTACAAGAGAAATAAAGAAAACACTTGTCTGAACAATCATATAATCCCTGTTAAAAATGGATTCTCGCAAAAGCATCCCTATTCCATTTATATTGAATATCTGCTCAACGATAACGGACCCTCCAATTACTACCCTTACCTGAAGCGCAATCTGTGTGATAACTGGAATAAGAGCGTTTTTTAATGCATGCTTGAAGATAACCTTCTTTTCAGATATACCATTCGCTCTTGCAGTTCTGATATAATCCTGATTTATAACATCTAGCATATTCGTCCTGGTTTGCCTTGTTATACCAGCCACCATGTTTAGAGAAAGACAGAAAACAGGAAGGATTGAGTATTTAAAATACTGTAACAATCCATCAGAAGGCCCCATATATCCTTTCATTGGCAATATCCTTAGCTCAACAGCAAATACATATATGAGCAGTATTCCAATCCAGAATGTCGGTGTGCCCAAGCTCAATGTGGATAACAGAGTCAAAGCACTATCAAGTTTCGAACCTCGTCTTACAGCGCTGACTGTGCCAAATACGATTCCAACTACAGATGCGATGATAAGAGCCGGTAGCCCGATAGAAACGGTCTTAGGCAAGCGCTCTGAAATAATCTCACCTGCAGGCCTCATGTATGTGATGGAAGTACCATAATCCCCCGTGAAAATCCCACTAATCCATTTAAAATACTGAGAAATCAGAGGATCATTAAGATGGAGCTCCTCTCTTAAGGCATTCACATCCTCTACAGATGCCTCATCTCCCAGAACAATTCTTACTGGATCTCCTGGAAGAATATGCATAAGAAAGAATGCAAATACCGAAACCATGAAGACTATTACCAATGAAATCAATATACGTTTGATTATGAATTTTACCATATTAATTGAATTCGGGGCTGTTGCAAAAGTCTAGGCTTTGGGGCAGCCCCTTAAATAATCACTTTACGAGATACGCTTTCCACAGGGTATTACTGCTTCCTGTATCCTTACCGAATTCAGAATCGATTACATTAGAGCTAATTGCCGTCATGTTATTCGTCATAGCAAACACATTCATCAGACAATACTTGTTATAAACAAGCTCCTCTGCACTCTTAATGTATTCAACACTTTCATCTCCACTGGAATTCTTTGCTTTCTGAATCAGCTCATTGACATCATCCGGGTGCAATAAGGAAGTGCGACCAAAAGCAGAACCAAGATTCTGTGCGAAATTAGCAGCAATCTGACTACCTCCTCCTGCAGGAAGGGAGAAGCAAGATGCAAACATTCCTCCTTCTGCACCCCAACCATCCTGCAAAACAAAGAACTGGGCACGCTCTACGATGTTAAGCTCCACATTTATCCCTATTCCCTTAAGCTGTTCAGCTATCATCTGCACAGGAAGAGGAAGATTCCATTGGTTCATCGTAGTAAGAGTAGTTGTGAAACCATCAGCATATCCAGCTTCCGCAAGAAGAGCTTTAGCTTTCTCTATATCGACATCGTATGGATTTATATTCTCATTGTAATACGTACCTCCAACAGGATCCAACTGTGTTGCAACTGTTCCATTGAAAGTAAAACAGGTATTTACAATCTGATCCGAATCAATTGCATAGCTTACAGCCTGACGAACCCTGACATCAGAGAAAGGATCTGAAGGATCATTGCAATTGAATCCTATGACATAAGCCATGGACGGGGATGAGGACTTCTGAATGAAATAGCCGTTATTTTCCAAATAAGCTGCCATATCACCATCAGAAACGGAGAAAATATGAACATCTCCTGCTTCAAATGCCGCCTGGAGCACCATTGCTTCTGAGAACATCTCAATCGTAACAGCATCAAGATAAGGTTCACCTCTCCAGTAATCTTTGAATTTGACCAATTTAATTGATTCTCCATCTGTCCAGCTCTCAAACATGAAAGGAGATGTGGATACTGGATGCCTCTTCAGATAATCCGCACCATAAGTATCAAAAGCCTGCTTGCTCATCATGTAGCTCGCTCCACCACCACGAGCTAACGCTACAGGAAGGAAGGCATCCCATGAGGATAGATGTAACACTATCGTGTAATCATCGATTATTTCAATTGAATCTATTACACCAACATATGATGAACCGTATACCCCTGTTTCCTTGTAATACTCAAGATTCCATTTCGCAACCTCGGCATTAAAATCTGAGCCATCATGGAATTTAACACCTTGTCTGAGTTTGAATGTATATGTCAATGACTCCGGATCAGCACTATAAGACTCTGCCAAAACAGGAACAATCGTTCCATTGGGGCCAACTGTCAATAGAGGCTCATATAAAAGGTTCTCGAAAAACTGATCTGTTCCTCGCATATCAACGGTGCTCAAAGAACTGACAGTCGCCGTTGTGCCAATTACAAGAGTCCCTCCAAATCTGCTTTCTGGTTCAAAAGCTGGGCTTGCCTCCTTTGTCTCATGCCCACCTCCAGCAAAAGCAGGAATAAGTAACATACATAATAAAATGACGCATAAAACCTTTTTCATATTCTCCTCCTTTTTCTGATTCCAATTATTTAGAGTGAAGATGCTCCGCGATCTCAATTTTAGGATTAAATCGTTTTCCTAACTCCAGCCATTCATTTAATCCAAACATCTCAAACATCCCCTTCCCGCTTCCTGCATACTTTGGATCAACTGGCGGAAGGTCAAAAAGAGCAATATCGCTCTTCTTTTCAAAAACACGTGCATAACACTCTCTCATCCCACGTATGGCCCCACGCATTCCGCAATGCAGGGTGACAAGACTATATCCCCAAGCAACACACTGTTCATATGTCACCGCGGGACTGGCCCCGGTTGCAAGCATTGCAAACATTTTGTGACCCTTTACTTTTCCTCCCGCATATTCAATATCTTCAAGAGAACCACACCCCTCTATGAATGAAACTGAGGCTCCTGCATCTATTGCCTCATTGCATCTTGCAATCGCCTCGTCTAAACCAAGAGTGTGATAAGCATCCGTTCTGGCAATAAGAATGCATCCTGTGCCTTCAAGAGCGAATGCAGCGGCTTTTATCTTCGAAATGTAATCTTCTCTTGGTATGACGGTCTTACCTTTGAGATGCCCGCATCTTTTAGGAAAAGTCTGGTCCTCCAGGTGCACCGCTTTCGCTCCTGCATGAGCTACTCTTTTACATGTACGTATAAGATTAATCTCGTTTCCGAATCCCGTATCAATATCAACAATCATAGGAATCTCGGTACAAGATGAAATTCGTTCAACAACACCAACAAGCTCATCCTGCGTGACGAGGCCTATATCGGGAAATCCACAGAGTGATGCAGCAAGCTCCCCTCCGGATAAGCACATCGCTTCAAAACCTGCCTCCTCACAAAGTTTTGCAGAAACACAATCATAAACACATGGCGCAACTACGGTATGGTCTGCCATGAGTTCCAGAAATCCCTTTTTGTTATGTGGTTTATCGTACAGCATATTGTTTCTCCTTCTGTTTCATTCAAAAAGTATCAGTGCCATAACCTCCAGCGGAGCATTACCGGTATTCCTTATCGCATGTCCCATTCCGGAGAAGGTGTAGGTAACGTCTCCAGCGGATACTGGAATCTTATTACCGTTGTCATTGAATTCACCGACCCCTGAGAGTATGTAATAAATCTCAGATTCCCCATGATGTTCGTGATAGCCGATTGAAGAGCCGGGCTGTATCGTGGTATGGGCGAATACCCTTCCCTTTCCATTGAGCTCGTTATTATCGGCATTGAGGGTCTCCACGATAATTGAGCCATCACCACCGAATCGATGCTCGAACATTTCTTTTGTCACATCATTTCCACTTCGAACCATTGAATACTCCTTCATCTTCTGTACTGCATGTTAGATTCAGGATATCTACCTGTTGTATACAACATAACTCACAATATTCCACCTGTCAAGAAGAATTTAATTCCGATAATTTTTCCTTATTATATTTATAATTATTACGTTATTTTTAAAGTTAACTTGTTTAGTTTTGGATACCATATTTTTAAATTCTTTCAAAAATAGAAATAGTTCTTGCTTTTTTATTAATATCTAGTATACTTGTAACATACAAGAGGTGCTGGAAATTGGCAAAAAAGAATGCAGGTTTAACGGATTATGTCTATGAAAAAATCAAGCAGAGGTTGATTACCTGTGAATATGCGCCCAATTCCGTACTCAACGAGGCACAGATAGCAGCGGAGCTTGGATGTAGCCGTACCCCGACCAGGGAGGCAATAATCCAGCTTGAAAGACAGGGTTTTTTGCACATCATACCTAAAAAGGGAATATACGTGTCGGCTATCACGGCAAATGAGATAATGCAGATCTTTCAGGCAAGAAAGGAAATTGAGCCTGTAGCTCTGAAAATGGGCCGTGCGAATCTGGATAACGACGTCCTTCTTGATTTTAAAACACGGTTTTCTAAAGATACCGATGACTACATGAGCGGCTACAAGCTGGATACCGCGATGCACATGTATTTCGTAGAGAACTGCCGTAATAATTTCATTATCGATATGATGCATTCAGTATTTGATAAGAACACAAGAATCATCATAGCGAGCAAGGAAAACCAGCTTCATGTGAACGAATCAAGAAGAGAACATCTGGAAATAATAAACCTGCTTTTGAAGAAGGAATATGAGGAAGCGGGAATGAAGCTCAGCGAACATATAGATCATTGCCGTCTTGCAGCTCTTGAATCATTCTACTCTACCAATACGGAAACCCAGTCGAGCATTTACAAACAGTATCTGGATTGAGAATTCCATTTTAAACAGAACGATCAGTTTTAATTCTAATAGCGAGGGACTTGTAAATTTTGCTAAAATTCAGACATGGAAATGCTTAAACTGCCTGTCGGAACAGGGAATTTTACAGAAATACGTGAATCAGGGAATTACTATGTTGATAAGACTCATGTCATTGGACAGATTGTAAGGGACAATGGCAAAATAATCCTGTTCACTAGGCCAAGAAGATTCGGCAAGACCACACTGCAAACGATGCTTGAAGCTTTCTTCGATATAAGAAAAAGCAATACTTCTCTGTTTACAGGCTTAAGCATAATGAATGATAAGGAAACGGTCGAAAGCTGGATGAATTGTTATCCTGTTATTTTCCTATCATTTAAAGATGTTGATGGCTTGAATTACGAGAACGCCTTATCAATTCTGAAAGGCATAGTTCAGGATTTATTTTCTGAGTACCGTTTTCTCCTTGAGGACGACATTGTTGAAGCGGATGCATCATTTCTCAGCCGAATGCTTTCTGGAGAGATTACAGATCTTGACATACGACGTTCCCTGTCAGTTATAGTTCGCCTTATCAGTGCTCATTATCATAAAGGTGTAATAATAATCGTAGATGAATACGACGTTCCCCTTGCTAAGGCGGAAGCGAATGGTTATTACAGCCAGATGATTGATGTGATGCACTCAATGCTGTCCATATTAAAAGATAATCCGAATGTGAAAAAGGCAATTCTCACAGGCTGTCTCAGGATATCAAAGGAAAGCCTTTTTACAGGACTTAACAACATGACAGTCTACTCACTTACTGGTGCAAAATACTCAGATGCCTTTGGCTTCACTGAAAATGAAGTGAGCCGACTGCTCGCTTACTATAACGTTAGCAATAAAGCGAGCGATATAAAAAGATGGTACGATGGTTATAATATTGCCGGAGAGTCAATCTATGCTCCATGGGATATGCTTTCTTACATAAACGATCTCATGAGTGATAAGAATGCACTACCAGATAATTACTGGGCAAATACGAGTGGCAACACTATCATTAGAAAATTCATCAATCATGCTGATATCAACATCTACGATGATTACAGCACATTAATCAATGGAGGATACATAGCGAAGATCATCTCAGAAGATCTCACCTACAAAGACATGTACTCCAATGACAACAATATCTGGTCATTGATGCTCTCGACAGGATATCTCACTCTTGCGGATAAATACAGACCAAACGAAGAGATATGTCTAAAACTTCCAAACGAAGAAATTCGACAACTATTCATACGTGCGGTCAACTCCTGGTTTCAGGAAAGAATGCGAAGTGAAAATCTCTCCGAACTTTTCAATGCGATCTGGAATGGTGATACCAAAAAAATTGGGAGCATACTTTCTGATTATCTGGAAAGGGCTATCAGCTACTATGATTATTCGGAAAGCTTCTACCACGCTTTTGTGACCGGATTATTTTCTGCCACAAAATACAGGGGTGTCTCAAATCGAGAAAGAGGGAATGGACGTTCAGGCCTGCTAATCATCGATATCAATAACAAAAGGGTAGCTGTATTCGAGTTCAAGATAGCAAAAACAGAAAACAGCATTGAGAAAAAACTGCATGAAGGAATCCTGCAAATTGAGGATAAAAAATATGCCTCCGATTTCAGCAGATACAGAATCTTCAAATACTGTGTGACGTTCTATAAAAAAGGTGCGTACTGTATAAGTACATCTGACTGATAAGGAAATCCCCTATCAGTCAGCAATACTATAATCAGCTGAAAATACGTTTCGCAAGCGACATACGTTCTACGATTTTCACTCCGAATGGACACCTTTTCTCACATGCATGACAACTCAGACACTCATCAGCCTTATGTTCCAGAGAATCATAATGCGCCCTTATTGTCGGGGAAGGCGTTCCATCAAGAAGTGCCATATCAAGATATTTTCCAACCTGTGCGATATCGATATGCGCAGGACAGGGAAGGCAATGGTTGCAATACACGCAGCGCCCATTCATTGAGAAACGTGGCAAGGAAGAAAAGATGAATGAATAATCCTTCTCATCATCCCCCATACTCTCATATGAAAGACAATCCTCAACCTCCTTCACACTTTGCATCCCAATCATCACACTGGAGGCCGCGGGACGTGAGAGCGCATAACTCATGCATTGCTGAGGAGTCATCGCCTCCGAAAATGGCGATGTCCGCTCATCAAGCAATGCTCCAGCCGCAAATGTCTTCATCACGGTCAGTCCAATCTCGTGGGAAGCGCAATACCGGTAAAAATCATTACGCACGCTGTTTATGCTGAGAGCATCCTTATCTCTGAAAAAAGTATTATCAAGTTTCTTTGGCCTCTCCGCATCTTCTGAAAGAAGATCATATGCAGGATTTATGCTGAAAAGAATGGTATCTATTACGCCACTTTTTGCCGCACGCAGAGCCTGAATCGGGTTATGGGAACTAATTCCAAGGGATCTTATGACACCTTTTTCTTTAAGCCTTACGGCATAATCCAGGATTTGGCCGGAGAAAATCGCATCATAATCCTCCGCGTTATCAATCATATGAATCATGCCGATATCGATATAATCGGTCTGAAATCTTTTCAGCAGATCCTGAAAGAAGAATTCAACTTCTTTAATATCTAGCGTACGGGCATATTGCCCATCTTTCCATATCGAGCGCATATGGCCCTGGATGAGTATCCTATCTCTTCGGCCTTTCAATGCCTTTCCTAGATTCGATCTGACATCAGGATTGGACATGAAACAATCAAGAATATTAATGCCTCCATCCAATGCCGCAGATACGACATCATTCACTAATGGAAAATCCTTTCCCTCGAGATATTCACCACCAAGACCTATCTCTGATACTTCAAATCCAGTCTTTCCAAGTTTATTATACTTCATGACATCACCTCCATCAGATTCGAGCTGAGTTGATAATCCTCTTAGCCTTATGTGCATCAACAGGCTTGTTCAGCTTACCATCAACTTTTATGGAAGTGCCAACAATAAGAATATCCGCGTACTTAAGCTTTTCTTTTATATTCTCCTCGGTTATTCCGCTTCCTACCGCAACTGGGATACCACATGCATTTGAAACCTTCTCAAGATCACTGCTCTTCGTCTCCTTCCCTGTCGATACCCCGGTTACGATAATCACATCCGCGCCCTGTTTTTCCGCCCACGCAGCCGACTCGCAGATGTCAATATCTTTCAGCATATGGTAATGCTTTACCTGTATGTCAGCAAAAATCTTGATCGAGTTTCCACCTATCATATTCCTGTAATTGATGACTGATGTACTGCATGGTTGAATGATTCCATTGTAATTGAGCAAAGTATCCACGAAGACCGGTGTCCTTATGAAATCCGCATGAACCACAGCCGCTATTGCAAGCGCCTCCTCATAATTAAGACAGCCTAAAGAAATTCCAATAGGAATGCTCACATTTTGCCTTACTGCATTTATGACAATGCTCATTGAAGCAAACTGCATTTTCGAAAGATTACGGGCAACACACATGTCCTCATTCTCCACAATAAGGGCATCAAACCCGCTTTTCTCAATCACAATCGCATCAGAGACCGCACGTTCGATAACATCGTCGATAGTATTATTTGATCGGATCGTTCCTGGAAGCGGCAAGCAGTGCACCATTCCAATAATAAGTTTATTTCCTTTGACCAGTTCGAATGCTGAGCTCATTTTTCCCTCCATTTTGAAAACCTTTCAAGCAGTCTCGCCTCTGTCGGCAGATTCGTTATGCTCCCCTCATCTTCCAGGACAAAAGAAGAGAGCGTGCTTCCAAGAAGCGAACAATCCTTGATTGAATGCCCTTTTGCCAGCCCGTACATGAAACCGGAGACAAAGCCATCCCCAGCGCCGACTGAATAGATACAATCACTTTCCGGTTCCACAGCAATCGTACGTATTTCCTCAATTCCTCCATCCTTGTTTCTCGAGAATACGGAATTACCGCGCCCTCCACGCGTCATAATAATATGTTTGAGAGAAGGAGATACGGAAAACAGGCTCAAATATGAGTCAAGATTGAATTCTGCTTCAATATAACTCATCTCAACCTCATTTCCAAAAAGTAAAGTGCAATATGTCAGAGCCTTCCATAGCATATCGTGAGGAAAAGCATTGCTGTCCTTTCTCATTGAAAGCGCTAAAGGCTTAGAGCTCCTGATGATCGCATCAATCATGGGATCTGAATTGCATGGCATCGGAGCGGTAAGTATGATGAAATCAGAGCTATTAAGGAACTCAGGTTTTATTTCCTGCACGGAGAAAAATGTGCTTCCAGGCCTCCTATGTTCATAATCGGTAATCAGCGTCATATGATTCTTACAGGAATCCTGAATCATTATCGTCGTCCCATAAGAGCATTCGGGAGGATCCATTATCCCATCTTCCGGCAGGTTGAAATTTCTGCAGAAATCATAGAGAAACGTTTTCTGCCTTATATCCGCATAAGTAAGGACAGGATAGACAGCCAGATCAAGAGTGGCAAGAGCCGCGCATATGTTCAGCCCCATCCCACCATTCTCATATTCACAGATCGAACCGGAATATACAGGTGTGGACTTGCCGCTCTCAGGCATGCTTTCAACCTTGAGTACGGATACGGTTGCCGCTGTTCCTATTACGGTGTAGTTGAATCTGCCCATTAGAAAACACCCTCCTTAAGACGGCGGATAGCCTCATCAGAGGAAATCGCTTTCGCAAAGTACTTTGTCATCTCTTCAAGATGGAAATCATTTATGGCCTTGGTGTTGGTACCAAGCATGTCAGAGATCATGAATGTTCTGAATTTATGACTATACGCGTCAGTCGCGGTTGCCCTGCAGCACACGTTTGTCTTCACGCCGCAGATAAGCACATTCTCAATTCCCTTGCTCCTTAGAACCTCATCGAGATTGGTCTTAAAGAATGCGCTTGGAACATACTTTCTGAAAAGGATATCCCCATCAAGCACTTTTATCCTGTCATCAAGCTCACTCCCCTTGCTTCCCGCGACCAATGAGGCCTTCTTCCCGTTTCTGAACATCCTTGTAAGCTCTGGATTGACTTCCCTCTCATCCTCTGGATGAACGGTATAGACATACACGATAAGCGCACCAAGCCTTCTCATCTCATCAATTTTCTCAAAGAAAGTATCAAGCATCGCCCCCGTCGTCTCCGGGTAATAGAATTTTCCATCCGGCTCCGTGAAGTCTTTCTGCATATCGATTACGAGTACAGCCGTTTTAGACATTTAAACCTCCTAAGATCAGGCAAGATCCCTGAAACATCTCAAATGATTCTTTCTCGCGTTCGGAATCTCCACGATGAGAAGTACAACGATGATTGCCACATATGGCATGATTCCCAAGAGGGAGGATATCGCCACAGGGACAAAATTATTGATAATGGTCTGTAGAGCGCGAACAAAACCGAATATAAGAGCATAGATGCACGCCTTGCCAGGCTCTTTTCGTCCACAGTTTATGGCACTGAGACAGATGAATCCCCTGTTGGCAGACATGTTTATCGTATACATGCCGAGCTTTTCCACAGAAAGGTTGAGACCCGCTAAAGCGCATGTTACAGCAGAAATAAGCAGACAGTACATTTTAATACGGTTTGTCTTTATTCCTACGGCCTGAGCTGCACTCGGATTCTCACCAGTCACACGAACATAGATTCCGAATTTGGTCTTATACATGACAAGAATGAGACCAAAAACGATAAACGGTGTCAGATATGTGATCAGTGTCTGTCTGTTGAGAATATCACTTAGGACCGGGATGCTTCTCAGGATTGGAACATCGTACATCATATCCGCGGGGTTTATGATATTCGTAGCAATCAGATTTGACCTTGTGAAAAAGAGAGCTGAAAGCAGACTGGCAGGAATGCATGCCGCCATAAGGTTTATTCCCGTACCAACAACACTGAGATTACCGTTCAGCTTTACAGTAAAAATATAAAATACAAAATTAATAAACAGTGCTAGAAGAATCGAGCAGATAACACCGACCCATATCTTACCTGTTACAAATGTGAAAAGAATGCCGGCAAACGCTGAAAACTCGGTACATCCCTCCATCGATATGTTAAAGACACCTGCCCTTGCAACAAAGACACCACCTATCGTAATCAGTAGATAAGGCACGGAAGCTTCGACCGTCATGTTAAGTAAAGAAAGAAACAGATCCATTACTATACCTCCTGTGCCTGATGTTCAGCTTTGACAGCTTTTTTCTTGAAGAAGAAGCCCTTTATCTGCTCGCTATAAACGGTACACAGCTTGATAGCTCCGAAAAGCACAAGTGTACTCTTTATGACATTTATCAAATCAAGAGGCACACCTAGCCAGGTCTGAGCGGCCAGTGCTCCATATCTTAAGGCTCCGAAAACAATAGCATAAATCAATATTCCAACAGGATTGCTGGCAGAAAGAATGCAGGCATAAAAACCATCCCATCCAATCCCAGGATTGGCGGAGAATGTGCTTACGAAATTATAATTCACACCCATTATCTCAGTTGCTCCGGCAACACCTGCAATCAAACCACCAAGAACGAAAATTATTATCACCTTCCTACTTACTCGCATACCAACAGAATCTGAGAATTCCCACTGCCTGCCGATACATTCAATCTCGTATCCGAACTTAGTCTTCTTCAGAACGAAATAGATGACAAGCCATATGGCCAGAGCTATGAAAATAGCGGTTGTACAACGATATTTCGATATGAATTTTGATAATCGTGCGGATTCAAGTATAAACTCCGTATGAGCATACGCATCTCCAGTGCTCAGATAGCTCTGGGTAAGGAATCCTGTAACCTGTGTTGCAATGCTGTTCATCATAACTGTAGTAACAACTTCGTTGATTC
The DNA here is from genome assembly GCA_944389025.1 of uncultured Spirochaetaceae bacterium. GTDB lineage: Bacteria > Spirochaetota > Spirochaetia > Sphaerochaetales > Sphaerochaetaceae > Ornithospirochaeta. Next base: position 2,626 of record CALXKU010000019.1, on the reverse strand, counting down.
TGAGTTTTGCCTTTAAAAGGCCAGGGACAAGTGCATATAAGGCACCAGAGAGAGCACCGATAAGAAGACAGAGTGGAACGTGTATGAATACGGGAAGGCCTTTTATCATGTATCCAGCTAAAGCTGAAGTGAAGGCACCTACGAACACCTGTCCCTCGATTCCCATGTTAAAGATTCCAGCCTTTATGGAGAATGCAGTAGCAATCCCTGTCATTATAATCGGAGTCGCATAGCCCAGCGTATTCAGAATCCCGCCGACAGAGAAGAACGCCCGCTTTATGATATACCCATACAAAGTGAATGGATTGCAACGGGACAGGATGGAAAATATGCTACCCACTATAAATGCAAGGATAAGAGGGATTACTATGTTTCCAATGGAAATCAGCCTATTAACACTTTTATCTTTAGCCATTTGCTGCTATTTCCTCCTTAGACATTCTCTTTACGCCGGACATATAGAGCCCGAGTTCATTAAATGACACGTCATCGGATTTAAAAATTCCTACGAATTCCCCTTTGTACATGACATAAACCTTGTCGGACAATCCAACAACCTCTGATAGCTCGGATGAGAAAATCAGTATCGCGGCTCCCTTATCTCTCATACGTAAAATTTCATTGTGTATGAACTCGATAGCACCAATATCCACACCTCGTGTAGGCTGACTTACCAGCAAAAGCTGCGGATGCTTACTGAATTCCCTTGCAATTATGACCTTCTGAGCATTACCACCGCTAAGGGATCCTACCGGTGGATCATCAGAGCCAAGACGGATATCGAAAGCTTCAACGAGCCGTTCCTTGTTCTCTTTTATAGGTGCATTCTGCATTATGCCGTGAACGCAGAATGGCCACCGACCATGCATTCCTGCGATAAGATTCGCAGATACAGGCATACCCAGGCAAAGACCTTGACGATATCTGTCCTCAGGCACGATACCTATCTTATGTCGTCTCAGCTCATCAGGCCACAGTCCTGTAATATCCTCCCCGTTGAAGCTTACACTACCTTCCGAGATATCCAGTAACCCCGTAAGGGCAAGCATCAGATCCGTCTGCCCGTTACCTTCAACACCTGCGATTCCAATTACTTCATTCTCATGTATATCGAAGGAGATGTCATTGATTATCTTCTTTCCATCAGAGTCTTTCGCACTCAGGTTGGAAACCCTATAGACTACCTTATCTCCTGGTTTTTTGTCACTTTTATTAACTCTTAAAAGAACAGGACGTCCTACCATCATTTCAGCAAGATCAGAATCTGTCGTACTTTCATCATTACGTACAGTACCTATGACCCTGCCACCTCTTATGACGGTGATATTATCCGCACACATTTTTACTTCATTTAGTTTGTGCGTTATGATTATTATTGTCTTACCGGCCTTTTTAAGGTCTTGCATCCTTTCTATCAGATCCTCAACCTCACTTGGAATCAGAACTGCAGTAGGTTCATCAAGAATAAGTAGATTGACATTGCGGTAAAGCATCTTAAGAATCTCTACACGCTGTTTTGCTCCGATTGAGATATCCCGGACCTTGGCAGTAATATCAAGATTGAAATTGAATTTATCGACAAGGGCCTGAATCTCCGCCATTTCCTTTTTCTGGTCTACCAGAAATCCTTTGAAATGCTTTCCAAAAACATTCAGAGTCTTTACGGTCTCATCCCCTAATACGATATTCTCATATATGGATAGGGATGGGGATAGCTTGAAATGCTGATGAACCATTCCTATTCCGAGCTTTATCGCATCGAGTGGGGAATCCAGAATTACAGGCTTTCCATTGAACAGGATCTCGCCACTTGTTGGTTTCAGGATGCCATACAGCATGTTCATAAGAGTGGATTTTCCTGCACCATTTTCACCTATGATTGCCCGGATTTCCCCTTCCTCAACAGCAATATTAATCTTATCATTTGCTGTAAAGTCTCCGAATTTCTTTGTTATGTCTCTTGTTTCTATAAGAATGGATCCCATAAACCTGTAACCTCCTCAAAGGGATGGTCACTGCAGGAGAAAACTCCTGCAGCTTCCACCAGGCACCAGCATCAGCTGTTACATGTTTTTCAGTTCATCATATGTTACAAACTTACCTGATGTGGCAATCCAGTCGTCCAGACGCTGTCCATCAGCTTCCACACTCGCAAGTCTCGCATCGAAAACCTCAATGGTTCCATCTGCGATCCAGTCCTTGCAATCCTGAATGATAGTCTTCAGTTCCTCGAAGTTCTCCTCATTCGTGACATACTCTGCTATTACGCTCATATCAGTGATATCGACGCCACCATTAGAGAGGTTGAATACATCCGGTTCAGTCTGCTCTATCGTTCCATCCAGATATTTCTGAACATAGAATTCGATAAGAGAAGAATTGTCACGAATTGCTGATGTCACGATATAGCCTGGATAAACACTGTCCTGATTCGAATCAACACCGATTCCATATGCATTATTAAGCTGACACGCCTGAAGTCCTCCTAGTCCAGCTGTTCCACAGCAGGTCCAGATAACATCGCAATGCATGTTCTTAATCATGTTTTCTGTGCGCCCATAAGGGGCAGAGTAAATCCGCTTAGCAAGCGGCAGGCGTGAGGTTTCATGCCTGTGGTCAACGGCTA
>CALXKU010000018.1 GCA_944389025.1 uncultured Spirochaetaceae bacterium | reverse complement strand
AAGAGACATTACCGGACGATCTAAAGAACTAGAGTCGGAAAGAGGTGGAACAGGACGTGTTGGCGCAATAGAAACAACTAAACCATATATGAATTATGCGGGAGGATCGCAAAAGAGTTATAACAACCATTCTGTTATTTCTTTTGACGCAAACGCTGGAGATGAAACAACCAATCTTATGGCTGGACACGCAAATGGAGTTGATATCCATCCGTATACAATGCGTGTTTTGTATCTGATAGCCTATTAGTATGCAATTAGATACATAACTTTCATAGAATAAGGACGAACTTCATTGTCTGTATTAACGACATTGGAAGCAGCAAAATCCCATGAATAAACAAGGGAAGCCCCTGCGCTTATTTTCTGACCTCCAAGAAAGTTATAATAGGTCTTACTATTTGCTTTGAATGCGCCTGATGCACCTCCCCATGGGTGAGAATCACTGCCCCCTGTAAAATTGAGATTTCCAGTAATGTCTCAATAAGCAATTAGATATAAGACATGCAACGAATATGGCCTTACCTCGGAAGCAGTTTTTATCACGTTTGATGCTGCGAAATCCCAGCCATATTGCATCGGTGGTGTTTGAGCGTGAGCCGAATACCTTATGTAATTCTTATTATTCTTCGTTTTTACTACGAAGGCTCCTGTCCCAGAGCCCCAGAAAAGAGAATTATCACCTCCTGTCAACGTAAGAGATCCAGTAATGTCTCAAATCTAGTAAGCAATTAGATATAGGATCCTCATTGAATAAGGATGAATATCGGTTCCTACCGCATGGCCTTTCATTGGATTGCCCCAATTATTGTTATCTGCATTCGCATCAAAAATATGATAATAATGGGAATCCCAGTTACCAAAACCTCCCATATTATTATCCCCGCTATAATATTTAGTAGAATATGTAAAACACCCTCTACCTCTAGTTAAATACTTATTGTTGCCACTTGCTCCTGATACAGTTCCGGTAATGTCTCTTATAGCGTCCTGCTCCTTCTGTCCGATTTGGGAGTCATTAACCGCGGCGCGTAGAAAAACTCCGTTGTTTACAGTGGTTCCATCATCATTCTTGCAAGCGTACAGGTTAGGAAGATTAAATGTAGTACTACCGTCCCCTGCTCCATATGTTGTGCCTATAACATTAAAGAGTTCTTTGTATGTGTTTCTGGATACTGCACCTCCGTTGCAAACTAGAGTTCTTGCAGGTAGCTTATTGCTTTTTCCAGCAAAAGCAAAAATCTCGCCCGGCCAGTGGCGGCGCTCGTTGGTGACGGTTATAGTGATATTTGCGGAGCCATCAAACTGTGCAGATCCAGCAACAGCCCCCGCAAGAGTTATTGTCCTCTTGGTCTGTAATTTTGTGGCTGTACCTGCGTTACCTGATACACTCGTAGGTGCGGCAGGAAGCTTAATCGCATAATGAGACGCACTTGTAACATGACCTTTTGAATCAACAGTTACTTTCGGAACATTCACTGAACCACCGAAAGCAAGCGTTACCGCGGCAGTCGGACCATATGTTCCAGCCGTCACGCCTGAAGTCTTATGAGCAAGGGACAGTGATACATCCTTGCTTCCATCCATCGATACGTTACCAGATACATCACCTGATACCGTTATCTTTCTGGCCGTCTGCCATTTGGATGCGGAAACGGCATTAGCACCCTTATCCAGCTTCGCATCAAGCTTACCCTGCAAATCCGTGATATCGGCAGATGTATGCTTATGACCATTATCGGACTTGTTCGCCATATCTGCTTCAATGGAGTCCATCCTCTCTCCAAGCCCTTCGGCGTCCACTGATTCAACCAGCTTCTGGCACGCAGTCTCTGCTTCTTCAGCGGCTGTCTTAGCCGACTCCGCTGCCGTTTTCGCACTCTGGGCGGCAGACGCTGAAGAGCTTGCTTCAGAGGCTTTTGTTGAGGCTGTACTGGCAGAAGATGCGGCCGCGGATTGCGCGCTTTTAGCAGCATCACGAGCAGTCTCCGTAGCAGTTTTTGCAGAGACAGCTGCATCTTTTGCATCCTCAGCCTGCCCCCTTGCAGTCTCGGCGGCCGTCTTGGCTGATACGGCAGCATCACGAGCAGATACCGCGGTATCCCTTGCTTTCTCGGTCTGGGTCTTTAGAGTATTGAGTGCAGTCATATCTTCTGATGCCTGAGCATCATATGCGGCCATCTTCTCCGTATGGTTGTTATTGTATGCTCCTAGTTTGCTTGAGGCATTGTTATCATACTCATTTTTCTTGGATGTATGATTATCATTGTAATCCTTCAGCTTTTCCTGTGCATTGTTATCATAGTCTGATTTCTTCGTCGAATGATTGCTGTTGTATTCATTAGTCTTGGCCGTGGCATTATTGTTGAATGCCTGCATTTTAGAATCATAGTTATTATTGAAAGCTGTCGTATCCTCGGAAACCTTTGCATCATATTCCGATTTCAGCTCAACAGCATCATCATAGATGGCCTTGGTTGAATTCTTAGCACTTTCCGCAGCACTCTGAGCCGCCTCCGCAGCCTTCTGTGCCGACACCGCGGCATTCTTGGCATTGACAGCCTCCTCTCCGAAATCATCGATGAGCTCCCCTATCGTATACCATCCCTGGCTTCCTTTTTCCGGACGTCCATCACTGCCCACCTTGAAAGTGAACACGGAATGATCTTCAGTAGGTTTCTGCTTATCTTCCATAGTAAGGATGTCATCTATAACAATGTTTTCAGTATTTACAGCCATGCTCAGCCTCCTGATAGAATCTTCTTCCAGACAGGAGGCTGAAGCAAGCCGGGATGTGCGGGAATTTGACTTTCTCGTGAATACCTAAACAATTCTCAAATATCCTTCAGAATCTCTCCATACCCTATTAAGCTCATCTGGCGCTTGTCTTGGTAGGTTTTCTATTAGCAAGCGTTCACTCGTAGAATCCATTAGAGCAAAATCAATCAGCTCATAAGGATACAAAGCTTTATAACCATCTTGAGTTGAACTATCACTATAGCGGCTACTTATAGTTGCCACATAAGATAGCTCTATAAAATCAGACATGTCCCAATTGGGATCGGCAGGAGTCGGGAAATTGTTTTTATTTGTCGTTTTCTCAATTTTAGATTCTGTCCATTGAGCCACCTTACGATATACAGCAGTTGAACCATCTGCAAAAACGATAACCACATCACAATAGTAAACCATGCATGAATAGTTATCATACGAATGCAACCCTAGAATTCCAAACTGATCCTGATGGTGAAATACTGTTTTTTTTAACGAAGTAAGCGATACGCTCACAATTTCCTTATTGTTTGCTGTTCCTGATGCTTTCACTGATTCATTGGGATTCTTCGTATATGTATAAATGAAATCCAACAACAGCTTAGAATTACTTATGTCTTTTGCTGGATAAGTAGTTATTCCATCTCCTTTTGTCGTCTTTATGGTTAATGTATCAAGAGTACCCTGAAAAGTTCCTGTACCCTTGACATACAATTGCTTTTGCTTTGCATCCCATAATAATCCTCCAGTATTGAAATAGTCTCCTATAATCACCTGAGGTCCTGTGAAATCAATTGAAAAAACATTTGTCCCATCGTATAAGCATTGGAAAACAGGAACCGGTAACTTTTCCCCATTTTCATTTATATCCATGATTCTGAAATACAATCCTTCAGACGGCGTACCCGTGCCTATCTTTATTGCGAAAACGACCAACCTATAAAGCAATGCATCCCATGCCGCTAAGTTCGCGGCATACAGGTTTATGATGCTTGCTGCATCCGCGGTCGGCTTCTGAAGAGCATCATACAAAGAATTGTTAAGAATCTTATATTTTATATTCGCCGGGGTTTCGGAATCCGACATCACCCATGCTGATCCATTCCAGTAATATGGTACTCTCGCACCGTTTATCTCGACTACAGCATGGTCTCCGACCATCAGCTTACCCTCGCTGGTGTTTTTAATCGCGTTAAGCTCATCAAGGCTTGATACGACTCCGAAATAGATCTCTTCAGCTTTTCCTTCCTGGACTCCAGAAACGACGCACTCCTTACTCATATCGATATCAGCAATTGAACATGTGATGGAGAAAGACGGCAAAGCAGTCATTTCAGGGATGACAATTTCAATTTCGGAATCATCGCTCTGTTTTGGATAATCATATTCAAGGCCATCACTGATCATCCATGTCACAGGGGCTGTAGTATTTATCTTCTGACACTTCACGTTGATTTTCTGGCCATCCTTTGTAACTCCCCTAGTGGTAAGCTTGTATGTCTGCGGATTGACAATAATGTCAAAACTCATGGCTGGTGTTCCAGTTGTGCAGAAATAATCCCAGTCGTTGATCTGGTAATTGAAATATTTAACCCAGAGGTAGTTCATTCCGAACGGTTTCTCCGGAACAAGCGTCTCCCAATTTGAATCGTTGGCAGCAAAGCCCATAAGGGTCCCATCGGAGCATTCCCATACTATGGCCGTGTTACCCCATGCTATGAGATCCCAGCCCTCATCAGGAGCGTAATACGGGGTTGTCGCCCATTGGAAGTAGACAATCGGATCATGGCCGTCCTTACCTGTCGCCTGCAGCATCGTCCAGGTATCATCCTGAGATGATTTGAAGCGCATCCATACGACCTGCCCATCTCCAGGAATCGGCTGTATTTCCGACCATACGGCCGTCGCACCTGGGCGCTTTCCCGCATCGGTGAGCGTGAACTGCATTTCAAAGGTAACGGCTACAGTCGTTATGCATGTAATCACCTTATCAAGGGAATATGTTTCACCATTGTAATCAGCAGAGACTCTAAGAATGTTCTTCCCCGGATAGAACTTGTTTTTTGACAGCTGTACAGCCTTGTCTGAGAGCTCTGTCTGCTGCACCTGGTTTATGTACCATCTCGGCACCGCACCATAACGTTCGAAGATTTCGCCGGATGCAACCGCGTTCACATCCATGTCCGTGTCATCTGTTATCAGATCTTCAGATACCGTGAGATTCAGGAATGTCACATCCGTCGGCTGGAGCTGGATATCATTTGAAAGCATCATTGGTTTGACAAAAGCTATTTCCCCGTAGCCTTCTGCCTCATAGCTGTAAACACCATGCTCATCCTTCATTTCCCTGGATATTATTCTCACAGTCACATTCATTCCGGAAAGAGCTTTTTCTGATAGTCCATAGATCTGGCCAGGAACAAGCTTTTCCTTAGAGCTGAACTTGTAAGTGTATCTGTTATAAGTGTTCCTTGTATTGATCGCATAAGCCAGCCTAAGTGCGGCTTCCTCCGTCTGAAGGTATTGAGCGGAGTAGCTTTCCGCGTTTTCTCCCGCATAACCGCAGTTTTTTGTATCAACTAAGAAGGATGCATCAGCATACACAACGGGTCCACCTTTTATTGTGTTGAAAATCAAACCGCCCATCATGCCAATCTGCCAGGAAATGGTACCACCTTCGGAATCACAGTTTTTCATATCGCTTTCAACCATCCAGATGCTTCCAGTCCCCCAAGACTGATCATCATAACTCATCCAGAAATTCGACAGGATTACATCCTTCACCCCTGGCTTAACCTTTGACAAATCCCATTGCACATCCTTGTAGTCCTGTATCCACCATCCGGGATGAATATCGAGGATAAGAGAGTATGAAGATCGCGTTTCCCTGTATATTTCCACATTCTTCTGGGTCTCGAACTTCGGATAGGAAATCAGTATGCCCTGCTTGGTGTCATCCGCACGGGAAACCGTCAGCTTGCCGAGGAAGGAATCCACGGTACCTTTCATTTCAAGATCTGAAACCATAGGCTCCCCTCCGTTGTCGGTATCCGTCACAATCGGCCCAGTCTGGAAGAAGAATATGTTTCCGTGCTCATCAAACCCGTAATCGTACACGAACTCATAAAGAAGCTTGGAAAGCTTCTCATCAAGATAATCTCCATATTCCAGAGAAAACCTGTAAACGACGGTATCAATGACAGGTGCGTTATTAACAGCTATACCGGAAAGCGCGCAAAGCTGATGGACTATGGAATGCTCCGTATCATCCGGAGCGCATACCTTGTAGCCATCCCATACGTCTGAGTAGATGATACCTTCCACCTTCTCCTTCTCATCTTCAGGAGATTCGTATACCTTGACATGCATTTTCTCGGACAGCTCAAGCACTTCGAGCGAGATGTTACCCAGATGTGTCTGATTGACTGTAATCGATGCGTAAGGACGAATCACTCCCGTGAACAGCACATTTCCATTATCATCCTTGACAACCGCATCTATAAGGCCGTCGGCATACATGATTTCGTTAAGGATGTCATCACCTCTAACGGAAAGAGTGCAGAAAGAGCTCCTGTGCTTTCCCTCCGCCCCGGCACAAACCTTTAAAGAAAACCCATCTCTGAGGATGGGATACGATTTCGAACCGATGTTCAACGTGTATGGATAATCCAATACCGGCATTATGCTGTATACCTCCATGAAGGAAGAGCTCCAGTTCTCTGGGCCCTTTCAATTCCCCTGAACACATCCTCGGAGAGCTGTTCTCCGGAATATGAGTTCCCTATGTTTATGATGATGTTTATCACACCGCTATCCGCCGATTTGCCAGAGACTCCGAAACGCTCCATGTTGGAATCCGTAAGAGGAAGAACCATCTCCGGAGAACCGCCCTCTCCTATGAGCGCCTTTGTAGGGCTCTGTACTATTCCACCAGCGGCAAGCGGCGTATACTGCTGCGCTGCGATGGTAGCAATCTCCGCGGCCGTAGTTGCGGTAACAAGACCGGTCATGACTCCTTTCGCCCAGATCGGAGTCGTTGAATCAGCCCATACGTTCATGATCGCTTGAGCTCCGGATATCGTCGCTCCTGCTATAGCGTTCGCTTGGTTTGCAATGAATGCCGCCTCGTTAAGCTGATCTGCCTTCTTCCTCGCTTCCTCTTCCTCCTCTGCGGCTTCAGCTTCCTTCTCGGCTCGCTCCTCATCCATGGCATTCATTGAATCGATATAATCGCCATATGAGATGTTTCCCGAAGCAAGAAGAGCATTAAGGCTGTCTCTCTGCCGCTCCTGCTTCTCATCGAGTTCTGAGAAATACTCATCCCATTTCTCCTCGATCTTGGAAAGTGATGCTTCCGCGTTGTCAGCCATGGCAGAGAACAGGTCGCTTATGCTGCTGGTGAAAGTCATGAGCTCCGAAACTATGTCTGAAATGGCAGGCCCTATCTCCTCGACCTTCTCCTTGAGGTCATCCTCCCCTCCAGACACATCCTCAAGGGCTTTCTTCTGTTCATAGAGTGCCGCATTTATTTCTCCTATCTGCTTAACCTGATCTTCGCTCAGACCTCCCTGCTTGATGAGATCGTATCCAGATAGCATGCGCTGGTTTATCTGATCGATCTGATAGGAGGTTGAAAGAGAGCCGTTGGATTTTATGTATTCGCTGAAAGCATCCTGCTTCCTCTGCTGTTCAGCGTAAGGCTCGGCTGATGAGAATAAGGCATTATCATAAGAATATCCAAAAGGAGCTGACAATATTTCGGAAACAGAAGGTTGTCCTACTGTTATAGGAGCAATACCTAAATCGTTCCTCGCAAGATCCTGCATTTTCCAAAGGTTCTGAAAGCCAACCAGTCTTGATGCGGATTCCCTTTCAGCTGTCCTTCTTTCAAGCTCATCCAGGACAGCCAAGGCGGCTCTCATATCAGTTTCAGAGAATACTCCGGCATCTATACCGGCATATGCGTAATTCACCCTGTTTGATTCAAAATCTGGAAGCTGTCTTGTTGCTTCCTGAGTCCAGTGAATATAAGAGGATGCATCCAGTATTGCCTGAAGCTCCGAATCCGACAACTGCTTATAATCAACATTGCTGCTACCGGAGATTACGGACTGTCCCAGATTCTCCAAACGGGTGTTCTCATTATGCTCATCCACGAAACCTTCAATTCTTTCAACAAGACTTAGCGTATAATCGAGAACTCCATCAAGAGAATTCATTAGTGTCTCTCCAAGACCTTCCTTCAAATCCTGCCAAGCGTCTTGGAGTTTCTCAAGCTTACCGGTATCGGTATTAGCCAGACTCTCAGCGATACCTCCGTAGGTGTTCTTCACCTCCTGCAGAAGCAGTTTCTGTGCTGCATACAATCCGTTCTGTTCCTGGACTTTCTTTATGTTCTCAGCCTGTTCTTCCGTAAGCTGTATGTTCGCTTCCTTCAAGGATTCGATTTCACCCGCCGGATCTGCAAGAGCCTGACCGAGTCTCTGTGCCGCCCCTGTGAGATCCTCTCCCGTCGCGGCTGCCATATCAAGAATCGCTTTTGTAGCTTCAGGCATGACCTCCCGGCCAATCTTCCTTGTTGCCACAAGCACCTGCTCAGCAGCAATAATCTCCTGATCGCTGTAGGTGGTTACCTTTTGGAGGGAATCCGCAAGATTTAAAAGTTCTGAAGCGGTCATTCCACAAGCCTGCTGAGTTGCAGCCAGCGTGGACTGCAAACGGACCTCGGCCTGCTCCTGCGCAGAATAGGAATTAATTAGTTCTGTAGCAACATCAACAATTGCTCTTATTACAGAAACCACCTTACTTCCCATATCTGCAAAGGAATTGAATCCTACAGTAAATTGGGTTAGTTTTGAAGCAGCTGACTCTGTCTTTTGTTTGAACTGATCCAACTTCTGATTGACACTATTAATACCGTTAACAGCTGACTGTACATCTGAAGATATTTTTAAAGTTATATTTCCTGCCATAATGAATCTTCAAAGCAGGAAGAAGATTGTTCTCAGAAAATAAGCATAAGTAAAAAAACAATCGGCCAAAAAAGAATTGCACAAATAATAAATATTAATGCGGCAATTGCTCCTTTACCAAAATATTCGAAACTCATACTTGTATTTTAAAATCAATCCATCATCCTGTCAAATCATCCTCGGATGATAGAACCCGTCCAGAGGGTCCAGAAGCTCTACCACCTCAACAAGCTTATTTGGGTTCATGCCCCATGGACCGTAGGGCATGCCCATCCTCTTCCACCTGAGATAGAACCGTATGGCTTCCATAGTCTCCGAATCCTTAAGCATCTCAGGTATTTCATATGCCTTCACCCATTCATCAGTCTTGAGCCTTACTTCCCTGTCTTTTTCCCCGCTGGGTGAATAAGAGGCCGTGTACCCCTCAGAGAGCAGGGAATACACGGCTTTTATCAGTTTTTTTCGCTATCCATAAGGAAAGCCGCATTGACGATTTCCATAGCGACCTTGGAAACAAAGTTGAAAGTTCCGGGGCTGTGCAGAACGTTATCCGCATTTACCCCGTTCTCCCATCCTGCTATTTCGGACGATTCAACCTTTGATACGAACTCCTTGAAAATCCCAGTATCCGTGAGCTCCTTCACTCCTCTTATCTTCATCTGGGCTTCTTCCGCCGTAGGCACTTTGAATGTCACATTGACATTGACATCATGAAACGGAATGGAAACCGTCCTCTCCCTTTCAAGAGTAACCATCATGCAGCCTCCTTGACACTAAGCGCATCGCTTCCCTGGAAATTGAAACTCACAGCCACCTTATCACCATGAGAGCCGGTGATGGATGCGGATGTGATTATCATGGAACCAGTCAGAGTCAATGTCGGTCCTACCTTGAACTCACCCGTGAAAAGCTGATCCGTGCAGTTCAAAAGCTCATCCACGATTTCCTTCTGTGCCGCATCGGCATAGTCAAGAGTTCCCGAGGCGGAACCAGACCAGTCCGAAGCTGTAGGGATATACTCCTTCCACTGCTTACCTATCTGACTCGTTTCCGCAGATCCAAGATTCACATTGATTGAAAAATTATCAATGTATCCAATTTTGTTTGTCCCAACTTTGATTTCACCATCTTTTCCTGCCATTACACCCATCTTGTTCTCCTCCTAGTCTATCAAGACTTTCTTCTTCGCAGATTCCTTCGAAACCTGCTTCATAATCATTCCGCAGTGCGCGCAGAATGCTATCTCCTTATCCTTCCCATATGGGCCGCTAACACTGCCGCATTTAGGACACCTGAACCATTTCTCCTTCGCCTTCATCCTCTTCTCCTTCTTCAGGCGCCATCTCCGGTTCGTCTTGTTCATCAAGATATACGAACCCCTGAAGGTCCACCTGGCATGTCAGCTGTGCCTGAATAATATAGACATTTGATGTACAATCCGATTCGAACTTGACTCCGATGTCCGTATCAAGAACAGCACCGCCAAGATGCCAGTCCGATCGTATCGAATCCTCAAGGATATCCTCCCAGTACCGTCCAAGACGCTCAAGATAATCAGGATCATCAGCGGTTACCCCGATGCCTATGATCAGTGAATATGATGTGGTATACGCATCAACCAGAGTCCTGCTGTTTACAAGGATGAGACATCCGGGGTATGCGGTAAGTCCCGCCGTCACTCCGTTGAATCCTGACTGCCAGAGCGCAATATCCTGCAGATGGATGTCCTTATCCTTCTCATTGATATCAGCAACCCTTTCAGAGAACGCCGTCTTCAGATAATCCTGAACGGCTTTTACGAATCTTTCCGTGCTGTTTCTCATAATTCCTTCTCCAGCTTGTCACACTGCTTGATGATGTTTGCCTCCACCATACGTGCGATATATGCCTCGCCTCCGAACGTCTTATAGGCAGGAGTCATGAACTCATGTTTAGTACCTGACCAGCGTCCGATATAGTTGAGCATGCCATCTATGGGTTTCTTTCCATCTAACCCTATAACTCCGGGGCGTACAAGGTAAGTAGGTGCATCAGGATTCTTCCTCCTGGATTTCCTTTGCGACCAAGCGGCTATAGAGTTCTTTGTCTCGCCTGTTATGACATTGATACGCTGTCCGGAAACATAGTTGACCTTGATATGTTCGGCAAGCTTATCAGTCTGATCTCCGAGCTCATAATTCACCCAGGCTACAAGCCTCCTGTCACTTACATCCTTAAGTTTCTCCATGACTTCGGCTATGCGCATGTTATCAGTAATTGCGAACATCGGTGTCATAATACCTTGTTCCTCCTGAACGGCTCTAAAAGCTTCTGTACGGCAAGAGGAGGAACGGACTGCTCGATGCTCTCCGTCCCTCCCTCCGTACTTCTTGATGTTATGCCTAAAAGCTTAGCCGAATTGAGCTTGGAAAGATGCTGCACCGTAAATGCTATGGCAGTACGAAGGGAAGAAGGAACTTTCCCCTCTTCCCACCCGCATGTATATTTGACAACCACTTCCACCCCTTCAGATGCTGCAGAACCCAATACGACAGTCTCGGAGCGCTTTTCATATCTGAAGACGACATCCCTTTCCCCGATTTTCACGCTCTCAACGGAAAGCACTGGGGAATGAGTCAAGACATAGATGCTGCCTCCGCCTTTGAAATGCTCCTCGACAGAACCCAGCTCTATTGAAGCATAGGAAAGGCAGGCCTCTTCAGCTGTTGAAAGCAGATCCGTATAAGCCGCATTCTGGCTCTCCGGAAACGAAAAGCCATATCTTGTCCTCAAATCATCAAGCGTTACAAGCATCAACTACTCCTCAAGCCGCAGCCTCCTTCATCTTGAGGACTGCAAAAGCTTCCTTCACGGTCAGATCTCCGTCAATCCTCTCCTGACCTCTCACGCCCACCTGACCGTTGGCGGCGTAAAGCTCCGGAAGAAGCTTGACTTCGACACTCTGCCTGTCGCAGATGTGGTAGTAGCTGAAATCACCGACAACCATTGCAACCGCCTCTGATCCGAGAGTCGGGAATTCTCCTGATACAACTACAGGAATACCCATTATCTGCTTGATTTCATTAGCCTGAGGGAACATGTAGGTGTTTCCATCTTTGAACTCATGCACGATGTCCAGGAACTCCTGGGAACATACTATTGTTGCGTTTCCACGATATGCCTTGAGCCTCTGGATTGTCTGCTTGACTTCGACCCATGTAACTGTCGTCTCAGATGCCGCCGTAACGATATTGGCTGCAGCCGCATTCACAGCAACCCCCCTGAGCTTGGTCTTTGAGGAAGAAGTTCCGGAACCGAAGATGATCTCCTTGTCCTCCTTCTTGGCGAAAGCCTTCGCAAACTTCTCTTCGATGTAACCCATGACATCAACACCGAGATCCGCAATGTACTCCTCGGAGATCTTTGTAAGTGCGCCAAGCTTTAGAGCCGCAAGCCCTACACCGTTGATACTTGGGGTCGTCTCTCCGAAAGCTCCGTTTTCATTGATGTAGTCAACTACGACATCATCGCCTTCAACCCAAATCGTATATTCTCCGGATGCGGGATGCACTGTGCATAGGCCACGAACCCTTGCAATCTGCTCCTTCTTCATCTGGATGTTTCTTGTGCATTCCCTTGGAAGGAGGCCTGTGAAGCTTGTTCCTTTGGAGACGGCCTCGACGATCTTCTGGCCGAACTTCTCCCTTTCGGAGAGCTCCTTAGGCTTCTTATCCTCTTTTTCAAGACCTTCTGGAATCGTACCGCCCTCATCAAGCTCCTCCTTCTCGACAAGCGCAATCTGCTCCTCAAGGTCCTTGGCCTGCTTCAGAAGGTTCTCATACGCCTTGATATCCTCATCCTTCGAGGACTCAAGCATAGCCTCGAACTTCTCCTTAATCTTCGCTTTTACTTTTGCGAGCATCGCCATAAGTGTCTTCTTATCCATGATTCATCTCCTTATCAGTAAATCCGCGAAAGCCTGGGCAACTTTAAACCGCCTTTCAGCCAACGCCTCATCGGCACCGGATTCATCCATCGATTCCTCCGATTGTCCAGGATGCCTTTCTCCCGCCTTTTCTCCCATTTTCGCGTACACCTCTCCTGCCGGCATAGTGACAAAGTCTAAATATCGCACAAGTTCATAGGTGTCCTCTTTTATGCGGCCGTAATCATCTGTTTCACCATATCCGACCGAAGATACCCCGATGGCAACCCCTTCCTCTGCAAGGGATGTCAGAAGCGCCTCATAATCCTTATCCACGAACTTAATATCAACCCTGAGCTCTTCACCTTCGATGCGGGGATTCGAGCAGACCGCCTTGGATATCCCATACTCCTCTCCCGTAGCCCAGTTGACCTCATGGCCGTCATAGGCGACCGTGACCTTGTTCTCTGCACATATCCTCTTGGCAAGTTCGGTACTGTAGATCCTGCCGTTGAGATTCTTCTGGTCCAACTTCCATATGCTCGCAGTCCATTTCCCTTTCGTCTCGCTTTCCTTAAGAGCCGGCTTATGCAGCACTCCACCCGATTCAATCAATAGTTTTCCTTTCATCTAATCCTCCTACTCTCCCGGAGCCACAGAACATCTGCAGTGCGAATGGAACGGTGGATGCCTGTAGTCCTTGTTTATATGTCTTACCCCGCCATCGCCCGTATCGACATCGGAGCCCTTTTTAAGCACATAGCCCTCAACGGAAGCCGTCTTACCATCCAAAGCGCTGCAGAACTCGCAGCTGTTGGATGCCGCTACGACATGGAACACGCTCAGATGGAGCTGGGAGAAGAGGAAGACAGCGAAAGCATTGCTGCTCCTGTTGACCTCCTCCTCGCTCTGATCTATCGGATAGTCCTGTTCAAGATTGTCCATGTCGTCATCGAAATTGTCGGTATCTATGGAATTCTTGGCTGTGCTCTGAACCGTTCCTGAAACCCGGCCAACAACTCCGTCTGCATAGGATGAGGCGTATGATTCAAGCTTATCATCAGGAATCTCATCATCCTTTCCCGTCTCATCCTTCACTATTGGAACCATCTTCTGAAGGATATCGAGATATATGGCCTTGTACTGTGGCTGAAGTTCCGCAGCATACGTATCAAGCCAATTCTTGAAATCAGAAAGAACCTGATTTGTCGGAGAACCTGTAGCGATAAGAGCCCTCAGCTGTTCTATGGATTTTTTTAGCTGCTTCCTTATCAGAGCTTCAATCTTAGCCCTGTTGCTCTTTGCCGGAGCCTGAGCCTCGGCCACATATCTCAGATCATGCGCCCTCTTCTCCTCCCGGAGTGTACGTTTCTTCTGCGCCTCATTCTTGCCTGCCGGCTCGTTCCATATGCCGCCCAGTCCGACTCCGGAAGAGGCGAATTTCCCGGATGCGACATCCGCAAGAGAACCGTAGTTCATAGGGAAGAAATGGACATCGCCATCAGGGCCTATTCCCGGAAGCTCTTCTTTTGCACGTACCTCATTTATATCCATCCAACCGTCCATGATTGCGTTATGGTAATAAGCTGACCTTGTCGCATGATCTCCCCTCATAAGTCCTTCAAGTGCGAACTTCACATACTGGTCTTTGTTGCAGAGTGAAGCATTGAGGGCTGTCTCCCATGCAGTCACTCTCGGCTGAAGACAGTAGATGACCATATGCAGCCCCTGCTGTTCAGAGTTGTTATATGTACCAGTGGTATCTCCGATGAGAAAAGGCGGAATGTTGAAGCGCCTTGCAACCTCTGATGCATTCCATTTCTGTGCTTCAGAAAGCTTAGATATGTCTGCGTTCTGAATCTGTATTGGAGTGATTTTGACGTTCTCATCAACAATGTAGTTCCTGAATCCTTTTGCAGAATTGAACTGCTGCCTTATCTTGTCCTTCTGATCATCCGGAGTCCTAGACGGAACAGATATTATGTTTCCAACAACGGATGCGCCGTTGTAATACTCTTTCTGTAGCTGTTTGCAGTGCTCTTCCAGCTCCAGATCCGAAGCTGCGTAGTATATCGGATCCAGCACATTACCCGCACCGTATCCTGTAGGTGTGTTCCTTATCAGAAGAACATCTGAAGCCGGATATCTCTTACCATCCAATGCGAGAGTATAGTAAAGCCTCCCCTCCTCCCAGCTTGCAACCAGTGAATGAGGTGAAACAGGATAGAGCGCTATCGGCCGTCCCGTTGTCGACCTCTGTATGATTGCCGGAGCCTCACCGTGCATCTCGAAGTTGTAGCCCATAGCGAAGCGGAACTCATAATCGGTCATGAATGGGTTTGGCTTTTTGAGAAGTTCGGAAAGGAGCGTCCCCGATTCCTTATGCTTGTTCCCTTTCCTGTCCTCGGAATACGCATGCCATGGAAGGGTCGCATAAAGCCTTGAAAGGTTTATCACGCATGACCAGAGCGCAGAATTGAACAACTCGGATGAGGAGAATATCAAGTTTCTCCCTGAGCCTAATACAAGTATGTTCTGAATACTTTCTGCTTTCCTTTTAAAAAAACTCATTATTCCCATATCCTCTCCTTACCATGCGGTTATCATATGACTGACATCGCCAAGATAGCTGATGTCGTTTGTCTTGGCGTTTGAAAGCGCCATGATAGATGTGATCACCCCGTCTATCCTCGACTCCGTCCTCTGTTTGGGTTTTACGATTTTCACATTGCCACTTGAATCCTGATATGTCTCCGCACAGCTCATCATCCAGTCGATGACCTCGTTTCCATTTGCCGAAATCTTGCCTTCCAAATAGGCTTTCTCAAAATCCCTGATAGTTGGACTCATCGTCTTCATCCCCTGGCTAAACTCGTATGCGACATCGATGAACCAGGGAGGCATGATGTTCACTAGCTCGTTGATCTTCCACTTATCTGCAGCTATGAAGCAGAGCTCATATTTCTCGTAGCAGTCATTGAGATAATCCATTACGTAGTTGTAATCGATGGTGTTTCCGGGAGTGGCCGTAACCCAGCCCTTTTCAATCCATTCCCTCAGCGGTATCCTGCACTGTCTGAGAAGTGTTTCCACCATCGCATCAGGAATCCAGAAGTGGGAGATCTGTACGTGCCTTCCGTCTTCAAGAGGGAAATCAAGCGTGAAAGCCGTAAAATCAGAGATGGATGATAAATCCAGACCGCCATAGGCGGGTTTTCCAAATAGATCATCTTCATTCACTGTCCATTGACACTTCTCCATCCATACGGGCATGTTCGCCCATCGGCTGAGACTGTGGCACCACATGTTCAGGTTCTTGGTCTTGAACTCAAGCATCTCCGTAGCACTTGCCTTGCAACTGTCGTAGTTCGCCCTGAAATCATCCGGATCTATAGAGACTCCCCAGTTTGGATTCGCCTTAGGCCAGATGGAAGGATCATCCGGAGAGTCGAACTCATCCACCTCATAGATCGATATAAAATACCGGGGTATGTCGAGCTCTCCGGAAAGAACCCTCTTGCACTTCTTGTACTCCTCATGGCAGACACCTCCGAGGGAGACACCCGCTGTCGTAATCCTGATCAGAAGTGACTGCTGGTCAGAGATGTTTCCAAATCGGATTGAATTTATGAGCCCGTTATCCCTGTGCTGATGGTACTCATCTATTACAGTGCCGTATGCGAGCTTTCCATCCTTTGGTTCTCCGGCAATGGCTGTTATCACACCATCCTTCCATTTGAGCACCTTGTTATTTTTCGAATTAGCTACGCTCACACCCTTGTTTACTAGGCTCAGCTCCTTCTCACACCTGACGAAAACCTCTTCGGCCTGTTCCAAGGTGGTTGCTCCTATGTAGCCTCTCACTCCAGGAGTTTCCCCGAAGATGAGGTAATCAAGAAGAGCTGCGGAAAATGTGCTCTTTCCATTCTTCCTGGCAATCTCCCAGAAAGCGTCAACAAAGCGCCTTCTCGCATGATCATCCTTCTTTACCCACCCGAAAAGCACTATAGTATCATATGCCTGCCAAGCCTCAAGCTTCATAGGCTGGCCCCTCTTCCTACCAAGAGGGATGCATAGGTTCATTGTTATCCAAAGGAGAGGTTTGAGTCCTTCTTCCAATATGAACTCATACCCTGATACTCCCTGTTTTATATCCCGCTCCTGCCGCTCCACCTTCTGGCGCTCAGCCGTGGAGCATACACGGGTACCCCATAATACGCTGTCCCGATAACTGGCATATGCATCCCTGTAGTATTTCAGGATTTTGTTCTGAAGAGTACTGCTATTCGAAGGCTTTTGAGATGACATCTTCTCTCCCCTCCTCAGAACCTTCCTCTTTAGATTCCATCACAACTAACTTCCTTTTGAATTTCTCCAGCAGATTCGAATATGCTGAAAGATAGTTCTTCTTATCTGCGACTTTCTCGGATGTTAGGAATCGGCCATAGTAGTCGCATGCAGCCCAGATAAGAGGGTAATCAATCTCCTCAACATCATTCTCTTTTGTAATTTTCGGGAAAAGCCACTCGTAATGAGCTTTAGCTTCATCACTCATCCATTCAGGAATATCCAAGATTTTCTTTTTAGCCATCAATCATTCCTCTTGTGTGTGGGATACTCTGAACCCAACGCGGTCGGTAAGGGGGGGGTATTTTTCTCACCCTCCCCCTCCGGGGTAGAAGAAATCGCTGAAAGATCCCGCTTATCACGCTCATATCTTGCTCTCATTGCCTTATCCTCCCTCACACCTTTTCTAGCGTTGCATGAAGAACACAGAGCCTGATAATGTGAAGGGTCGTAATCGAAAGAGCCATAGGCATCCATCATCATGTCAGCTGTCATGTCCTTATGATCAACACATGTTGCGGGAGCTCCGCAGATTGCGCATATAGGATGTTCCCTCAGATAATCCTTGGCATACTTCCTCCACTTCCAGTCATAGCCACGCTTGGCAGCGGAAGGTCTGTTATCGTCCTTTCGGGGATGAGTAGCATTGTATCTGGCAGTACACTCATCACAGTAGCCGGATACATTATGATGAAAATTTCTACACCCATAAGTTTTGCAGCGTTTCTTCAATATGCCCATGACTGCAATTGTTGAATCATGAAAGGAAATAGAAAAGCGCACTTGTGCGAATATTGCACAAGCTATGCTTCCTTCGGAGGTTCCACAGCCTCATCTATATACAGGGTCGGCCTTGTGGAAGGAATCTGCCCGTAAGGATCCGCAAGCCCTCTGAAGAGTCGCCAACGGCTTATGCCGGTGGCCTTGCTTGCGGATATGACTGACGGGTAGTACTCCGTATGTCTTGGATATATGATGATCACTGGAGTATGGATGCCCTGCATCAATCACCTCACAGGCAGGTATGATCTGTCGAAATCATAGAATTTCAGACCTATGCCCTTATGATCTTCAGGGAAGGCTATGATTATGCGCCTGCCCTGGCTGTCATGGACAATCTCCTCAACCTTGTATCTCTTATCGGATCCGGAAGGTCTTACAGTATCACCTTTGAAGAATCTGACCTTGCTCATTACAGCCCCCTCACCATCGCCATGTAAAATATCACCTTCGGTGCATTCTCAAAAGAATGTACGTGTATAGAGATTGGCTTCCAGCCTTCTTTCATGGCCGCATGAACCTTGTTATCAAGCTCAGGGAGCGTGTATCCCGTGACCGTCCTGTAACTCCCGTTCTCCGGATGGAGATAGACGTTACTCTGATGAGGTGCGCTATCCATGCGTTTTTCATGCGTTGTCTCATACGTATGAGGCTCATACAGGGTGCGCCAGTCGTGATTCGCCGGAGCATTGATGAAGTCGGTTATGTCTATCCCGTAATCAACTCCTCCATCTCCCAGTTCAGCATACCAGCAATAACCTATGCGTTGTGGTTTATCAGCGAACAAATTCCACTGCTTACCCTCATTATCCTGAGCGACATAAACGCCGAAGAAATCCGCAATTTCTTGCGGAGATTTCTTAATCATCACTAACCTCCTTATTACTTCTCAACCTTACGTCCATATTCACAAACCACATGCCTGCGAATATCCATTATTGTAGCCATGAACATAAGCAGTAATAGCTGTCTCCACGACAGTTGCGATCTCATCTGTGGTTAGTGTGAAATCGACATCAAAAACAACTTCATCATGGGGCCCAATAAATTTAAGCTTCTGACTATCTTTATCTAGTATGATTTCAAAATGATGGCTTTCATATTCAATGACCTTGTACCCATTTGAATATGAATAAACCTCAGCGAAACTTCTGAATATGCCTAAAAGCAGATCCATTTTATTTCGGTAGTTAAATTCCTTTTCCGCTCCATATGACGCTTCATCCATCATTTCTTTTCTCCTTCTTTTTATTTGACTGGAAACATAGCGATTCCAGCCAATTCTTTATATCATCATTAATTGTTGTTTGATTATTTCTTGACGGAATCCTTATCGTCCTCATCCTCGCTATCGAACAGGTCAGGCTGTTCCACACCGTTCTTGTTCTTCCTTGCATACAGGTATGCCTCATTCAGGACGTTCTCGATATCCGCAATTTCCTCATCAT
This sequence comes from uncultured Spirochaetaceae bacterium, assembly GCA_944389025.1. GTDB lineage: Bacteria > Spirochaetota > Spirochaetia > Sphaerochaetales > Sphaerochaetaceae > Ornithospirochaeta. Next base: position 33,378 of record CALXKU010000018.1, on the reverse strand, counting down.
CCAGGATTCCGTTGTAATCTTTCTCGTTGATATCATGCTCGACCCAGAATCTCTCATCAGGAACCATGAGGAAACATGATGATATGTTCATCCTGCTCTGAGAGCCCGGACAGTATAGGGAACCCTTGAGCACATACCCCGAATACTCCTTCGCATCCTTTCTGATTGCCTCTGTAATGGTGATCCTGGTATCCATGTCGTCCAGCTCCATGTGATAGCTCATTATAGGAACAAGCTTGGGGATGCGGACGTTTTTTTGGACTTAGACTGCCTCTGAATTATTGGAAGTTTCTTTTCTGAACTCAAGAGGGCTCATTCCCCCAAGAGACATTTTGATCCTCTTTTCGTTGTACCAATGAATGTATGTGTCGACTTCCTCGATGAATTGATTGATTGTCCATCCTCTCCAGTCCTTCTTGTAGAACATTTCGTTCTTCATTCTTCCGAAGAAGCCCTCACATGCGCTGTTGTCAGGAGAGCATCCTTTCTTGGACATGGACCTGACTAGCTGGGCTTCTTCCATGAGCTCAATCCAGCCTGGCCACTGGTAATGGCAGCCTCTGTCGGAGTGCACAATCGGGTGCTCGTCTTCTTGCAGAGCCGCTATGCCTGCAGAAAGCATTCTGTTAGCCATCTCAGCATTGGGACTCGTCCCTATCGTCCAGGATACAACCATACCATCATAGCAGTCGACCAATGGGGAGAGATAGACCCTACCTGCGGGTATGCTGAATTCAGTGATGTCGGTAAGCCACTTTTCGTTGGGTTTATCAGCATGGAAATCGCGATTGATGAGGTTCGGTACAGCAGGCGAGATCTCACCCTTGTATGAGCTGTACTTCTTTCTCTTGACGCATCTGACACGCAGCTTTTCTTCCTTCATGATCCGTCTGACAACCTTCTCTGAAATGACTACATCATTGCGCTTGAGGGCCATCCAGATGCGCAGAGAACCGTAGCGGCCATCATTCTCATTGAAGACCTGGCATATCTGTACCCTGAGCTCTCTGTACTTATCATTTGACAGTGCATTGTGACTGTAGCAGTAGCTGCTTTTCGAGATGCACATTACATGGAGAAGGTCCTTAAGAGGAAAGTCTTTGCGTAGGGCATCAATCACGAGTGTCTTCTCCTTGTTTGTCATCTTTTCCAGACTGATGCCCTCTCCTTTTTTTACTACTTCTGCAGCCTTCTTAAGCACAGCTACCTCAATCCGCTTCCTATACAGCTCGCGGTCAAGTGCGGCATTCTCTTCCTTGAGACGAGCTATGTTTTCCTCGTACTGCCTTATGATCTCCTGCGCCTCTTCAATGGCGGCTACCTTGATTCCGCCGTCCTGGTTCTTTTCCATATCAGGGACAGTGATATCATTAGCAAGCTGCTTTTTCCAGTTGTAAAGGGCTGAGCGTCTGACATCGAACTCCTTGGCGACTTGTGCTGCGCTACCTTCCCTAGATATTAGTGCGGCAACAGCTTTCTCCTTGTCCACATCAGGATATCTGGTCTGGGTTGAGTTGCCTTCGAATACGCGGCGATTGCCTGGAGCCAGCTCATCTATCCAGAGCTTCAATGTTGTCCTTCCTGGATAGCCCAGTGTCTTCAGCGTATATTTGATTTGTTTGCCGTGTTCAAGGTAGAAGTCGACAGCTGTCCGTTTTTCTTTTTCGCTGTACCCTCTATGACCAGCAGTCTTCTCATGCAATTTGCCCGTCTTTTCATATTCCCTGACCCATTGCATCAGAGCATGGCGCTTTGGATAGCCCAACTCCCTTATGGCTAGCGCTGCATTCCTTCCATACTTAAGATAAAGGTCAACTGCCTTTTGTCTCTCTTCAACTGAATACATGACTCAATCTCCTTACCTGTAGATTTCAAGTCCAAGATTTCGTCCGTACCTCCCTTCTTAAGCGCCTTCTTGAAATCCTCATGAGGATTCCGCCTGCTCTTTATGGTCTCGGTCTCACCCTTCTCATTGAGAAGTTCGACAACGACATTTGAGCCGTCATACTTGGCTCTCATGATTTTCACGTTTTCCTTTTCCTTCTTCTTTCCCATTCTCATTTCCTCCTATGCCACTCTATAAGTGATTCAACCTCTTCCACGGAATGAGCCAGATCATAAGCCACTCCGTATTCCCTGCATTTCATCTCGAACACCTTCTGCTCAGGGGACTGCGTCCCACCCGGCTTCTTCATCTCGAGATATCCGATTCCATCCGGCCACCAGACAACCAGGTCGGCCACGCCTTTTCTCAAGCCAAGCGCGATAAGCTGCGTGGTGCGTATCATATCCGTACCTGCGCCCTCGTTTGGAACGCTGTGGCAGAATATCCCGTTCTTCTGCAGAAGTTGCACAACATCAGCCTGTATCACAGCCTCCGCAGGTCTTGGCACCATCTTGGCACCCCTGTACTTTTTCCTATCCATTAACCCTCCTAATACGGTTCCAACTCATCCCCATGCTCCCTGGTGCCAATGGTGCCACACTCTATAGAGTGTGTGGCACATCTGTTGGCACCATTTGGGGAGATTGCATCACTGGTGCCAAAATGTTTTTGGCACCACGTTGGCACCATTGGCACCACCCTGTTTTTCCATGCCGGAAAGCGTCAGTAGACAGCATGAAACCGAGACCTCGTCAACCATCAGAATCTGCTCTTCAACCATCTGGATGACACCTGCGGAAAGCATCTTCCTGAGGAATCTTGAGCCGTAGTCGTTGGCGAAAACCTTCTTGATCTTGTTGCGGCTCCATGCCAGGACATCCCTCATGTAGGCCCTCAGATCAGAGCTTGAGAGCGCGGGGTATCCGAGCATCATCTTGTGCTCGCTCCTCAGCCATGCATCGGAAATGATCACCATCTCTTCCGTGACATCGATCTGCTTGCCTTCCTCGCCCACAGGCTCAATGATTGCGGATCTGACCTCCTCACCGTCCTCATCAAGCCAGCCGTTGATCACTGCGCCCTTCAGGTGGACCTCAACAGGTTCCTGAAGCTCCGCATCCTTCTGTTTTGTCTGAGTCAAGGTGAGATAGCCCTTCTCGTTGGTCACGCAGATAGCGACATCCGCAGCGGCGTTGAGCGCACTTGAACCTCTTGCCCTCATGTCGGCTTCCTTGGATACTCCCGTATGGTGGATAAGCAGAATTGCGCACTTGTACTTATTCTGGAGTTCCATGAGCGATTCGAGGAAACCGCTGATCTCTTCAGCAGAGTTCTCATCTCCGGAAAAGAAGCGGTTGAGAGTGTCGATTGCGATTATGTCCGGCTGCATACCGGAAAGGTCTATCTGCTCTGCGACGAATGCCAGATCCGAGGCTTCGTTGAGTCTCTTAGGACCTTTCGAGATCTTGAACGTACCCATTGATGAGAGGCCGTGCTCCTGTGCCCATAATGCAACCCTTCCCCTCAGCCCTGCGAATCCTTCGCCGCATAGATAGAGGCATTTTGCATCCCTGGCTTTCATCCCCATCCAGCTTCCACGGCCGGTAGACATGCTCAGCAGCATGTCCAGGACTACGAACGTCTTTCCTGAGTTCGAAGCGCCAAAGACCATGGCAAGACCTTCCCGGGGAATCCATCCCTTAATCAGCCAGCGCAGAGGGGATGGTGTTTTCAGAAGCTCGTCTCCATCCTCGATCCATGAGGATGTCTGAGGCATAAGAAGGTTCTTCAGAGCCTCAAGACCATGCTCAGCAGCATAGTCGTTGGCATCCTTGCCCGTCTCAGGGATGAGGATGTAAGGAAGCCCGGTTTTCTCTGCGTATGTCTTTCCCGGATTGCTTCCATCCTCCTTCTGGTCGTTGTCTGCTATTACGGTGAGTTCAACTCTGGATTTCAGCTCATCAGCCACATCCTTCATGTTGTTGCCATCGAAAGCCACGACGACAGACCTTCCCGTTGCCTCGTAGATTGACGCTCCTGTGGCATAGCCCTCACAGAGGTAGGCCTTATCCTCCAATTGGCCTATGACACAGAATCCGCCCTTCTTACGGGACCCAAGCATGAACCATTTCCTCTTATTCGGATCAGCGAAGATCTTCTGAATGGACCTGATCTCTCCATCAGCTCCGTATACGGGGATTATGCATGCGTCCCCTGTCTCGGTGATGTGGAGAAGACCGCCATGGTTCCTGACATTCTTCCTCACAAGATAGCTGAAGTCATCCGGACATACGGGTGAATTCAAATAGATCTCCTGAGCCTTTTCAGCTCCTTTCCTCCATTCCTCCTCCTGGATTCTCTTCCTTTCAGCATCAGCACGCCTAATCGCTTCCCAGTCGGTTGATGTGTAATCGGACTTATTCTTGCTCGACCATCTGAATTCCGTCCCGGTCTGCCAGCAGCCACCTATGGCTATCTGGAGGTTTCCATCGTTGTAGTGGTATACGTACCAGCCTGCCTTGTCTCCGCGCTTTTTCACATCGAACCTGTGGAGCCTGTCATCCATCACTGGATTGACGGCGACACCGAGGATGCGCTGAGTGAAGGATTGGAACGATTCAGCCGAGAAGTTTTCTTCTTGCATCCTCTATCACCTCCTTCTCCTTTTCAGCCTCATTCCTCAGCTCCTCGATGTCGGATTTCCAGAGCATGTAGGCTATGTTCTTGTATCTCCTGTCCTGTTCGGACCTCTTTGTTATGATCATCTGAGGCATCTCACCAGCTTCTATGGCCGATATGAGATTCCACCAGTCATCTTCCTCCTTGAGTTCATCGCAGTAACTCGCATCAAGATCCACGCCAGCCCTTCTTGCCACCTTGATGAGTTCGACTACGGACTTCCTCCTCATCTTCTCATGCCATACGAGGAAGTACTTGCTTATCCTGTCATTGCCGTTTGTACGGAACTCGCAGACTATCATCGGGGTGCTGTTCTTCCTGGATTGAGTAATCATCCATGACCATTTCCAGACGGAGTGCTTCTCATATCCGTCCCCGTTGACATCCCCGTCATAGAGCACCCATGTAAGGGAGTTCTTCGGGAACACATATCCGCATGAAGGGCAGACACCAAGAGACAGAGGAACTATCTCAAGGCACTGAGGGCATTCCTTGCACGGCATGACACCCTGCCTCGCCTCCCCTTTTCTTGCAGGTGGAGATACGAAAGCCACAGGACCATGGCGCTGCACATTGCCTGCGAAATCAAGGATAAGGCAGTCCCCACCATTTGATTTGAGTCTCAATCCCCTACCAGCCATCTGAAGATATAGCCCTGGTGACATCGTAGGCCTGAGCATGGCTATCATGTCGATGTCAGGGAAGTCAAAGCCTGTCGTGAGAAGATTAGCGTTGCAGAGCGCTGTGGTATGGCCATGAGTGAAGCAGTAGAGGATTTCCTCCCTGTCCTCCATGCCCATGTTCCCAGCTATGTATGAGGCCTTCATGCCTTTATCAGAAAGTATCTCCGATATGTGTCTTGCGTGTTCCACACCCGAACAGAATACGAGTATATGCGCCCTCTTGTAGTATGCGGCGCTCCTGATTATCTCCTCAGCCACGGCCTCGTTGGTTGTGAACGTGTCCAGCTCCTTCTGAAGGTCGGAGTCTATGAACTCCCCTCCCCTGAGACGGACGTTGGAAACATCTAGTTTAGTGAAAGTCCCCTTGCTTCTGAGCTTCGCAAGATATCCGAGCCCCTGAAGCTCAAGAATGGAAACCGGCTGGATGAGCTCATCGAATATGCCGTCCCCATCTGTAAGATATCCCTGCCCCATCCTGTACGGCGTGGCTGTGAGCCCGATGATGCGCGCCCTCGAATGTTCCAGGAACCGGCGATACATCCCCTGGTCCTCGTTGTTGATAAGATGCGCCTCGTCTATCAGGATGAATCTGACATCCGGCACGGATATCTTGTAGATCGATTGGATTGATGCAAAGGTCACAGGCTGTGAGAGGTCCTTGCATCTGAGTGATGATGAGTAAAGCCCTATGGAGAGGTCCGGAACAATCCTGTGCAACGCCCTCGCATCCTGCTCTATGAGTTCCTTCTGATGAGTGAGAATCATTATCTTGATTCCCGGCCACCATTCGAGCGCGGCCTCGATGAACGCGGCGATGCAGACGCTTTTCCCCGCACCTGTAGGAAGAACCAGGCAGGGGTTCTTACCGGGATTCTCCGCAAGATAGTCAAAAGTCGACTGGATCGCTTTCAGCTGATATGTTCTCAGTTCCATGCTCGCCCCTCCCTGCGGCAGCCTTTATGTCTTCTGACGGATAACCTTCCCATCCGTTGAGCACATCCCCCAGCTCCGGAACCCTGTAACAGGCCGAATCCTGCGTGCTTCTCTCCCTTATGAGCTCCCAGGCAGGAACCATGTCCGGATGGAAAACGTGACATGGGCATCCCTTCCGCTGTGCCTCAAGTGGAATCTCCTTGCCCCCGTAACATGCGCACGTGCATCTTCCGTCCTTTTCGGCCGTGAAATGGATGCATGTGCGGCAATGGACTTCGGGAAGCAGCTTCCCTCCGTGACAGAGGTCATGGAAACGGCAGAACCTGCACTGCCACCAGTCGGGCCTGGTGGATATCGGAGAAGGCATGTAATCCGAGACGGCTATATCCTGGCCTCTTTTTATGAGGCTCTGAGCATAAGGTCGGTCCAATCGGATCCGCTCGGTATACAGTCTGTCGTCATCCTTCGAAACCGCGACATATAGCGCCCTTTCAATCTTCAATCCAAGAGTCTTCGATGACCCCAGCATCTCGCACTGCATCTGTGCGTAATGCATGGGCTTGGCTTCCATGACGCCCTTCGCCTCAAGCTCGTTGAAACTTTCCCTGTTATGGGTCTTGATTTCGAGCGTATGAGGTGATTTAGGGGCCTCGGGAACTCCTGATAGGATGATGCCATCCGGATGTCCTTTGACATGACAGCCGAAATCCATGTCGAGCTGATCATCAAGAACATGATCAAGCTCCATTCCTATCATCCTGAGGTCGGACACCACGGTCTCCTCCTCCCTCTGTCCTCTCCTGAAGAGGCGCAGCATGCGCCCCTCCTGGACGTCCCATGAGAACCAGCGGAAGTTGAGCCAGAGATAGCGCGGGCAGTGATGGCCTATCAGGGAAACACCGAGATATGGTCTGAGCTCGGCCTTGTTCCCCTCCCAGAACCATGCGTCATCTATCATCTCCGCAGTCTTGGATTTTGAGATTGTCAGGTCTATGTGCAGTTCCGCCATTTCCAGCCTCAGAAACTCATAGGTGGTTTTTTCAAACCAGGCTTAGGAGCCGCCGCAGAAGAGGATGCCGTACCTGGTACGTCGTTGGCAGGTCTGAAAGACGGATCCGCAGCTATTCCGTATTCGACTATTTTGTTTGATGCAGAATGCTGCTCAGTTGCCGCCTGAAGCTTCACTTTGATTGGAGCTACCTTGTTCAGGAGTACATCGGTATCGCTTATCCTTCTTCCCACTCCGATCGCATCAAGAAGATTCGCAAGATGCCTCTTTCCCATGGCTACTTTTGATGGATCCGTAGAAGCTGTAATTATTCTTCCCCATACTCTGTGTCCAGGATAATTGGGACCGACTATGCTGAACTGGATTTTGAGAACCCAGCTTGTACCGTCCTTTGTCGGTTCCTCTTCTGCGGATATGATCTGGGCAGGATAGACTCCTGCCGGAACGGGTTCGAACTCACCGAGTCCGCCCTTCTCTTCCGTCACATCGATTGCATGATTTAATCTTGCCATTTAGGCCTCCTTAAGTGTTATTTCAAGAGAGCTTCTGGCCCTCTTTGTGGTCATTGAATCGAGAACAGCATTCTTCTGTTCATCATTGAGCTTGTAGAAAAGAGTCGCCGAATAGTCGTACTTGACGTTGAAAAGCGTTTCAGGAATGCAACCGAGCTTGGATATCTCGTAATCTGCCATCCTCTTGTCCACCTTCCTTGTGAGCTTATGGGTGATTTTGACCGTGTATCTTTCGCTGTCCAGGCGCTCTATCCCTTCGAAGTCCGAAGATGGGTCTATGGTTGAGAATCTCTCCTCAAGCTCCTCTTCCTTTTTCTTCTGATACTCCTGCCATTTCCTGATCGCATCCTTGGCTTCGTTTATCGCAGCCACCAGCTGATCGAATTCGGCGCTTTCAATCGCCACTACCGGAATCTTAGGCATCCTCTCCTCCTGCTATCTTCCTGAAAATCTTTGTAAGGTCTGGCTTTTCAAGGAAATCCAAAGAGCCGGATCTATCCTTCGCCTCATAGGCCGTATCGGAAGCCGTCTGAAGGTAACGCTCCACGTTGCCGTCATTGTCCTTGACCGTGATGAGCGCGAATTCCTCATCGAAGAAGTATCCGATGCCCTGGGTGAGGTTCCTTCCCGGGAGAGAAGGAGTATAGAGTATGAGACCTGAATCCATCTGTGTCCTCTCCATCTTGGCTGAGAAGTAGACGTTCTTCCCTGGGATATCCCTGAAGGCTCTTAGAAGCCTGTTCATCCTGTCCTGCATCTCCCCGTATGCCTTACGGCCGTCCTTGGAACTCGCCTTCTCCGTGGAAAGCACCTGTTCGGCAATCTCCGATATCGAGTCCAGGCATATTGTCTGATACTCCTTAGCCTCCTCGCTTTCAGTAACCCATGCATACGCCTCATTAAGGTCGTCTATGTTGCTGATCACCGCATATGGGAGCTTCTCCTTCCTAAGAGACAGAAGCCCCGATTCAGCGGAAAGTATGAAAGGCTTCGGCGCCGTAGCGCAGAGCCTCGTCTTTCCTGCTCCCGGTGCGCCATACACCAACACCTTGACTCCGGCATCCCTGCCGTAATCCTCCGTCGATAAGATTCTCAATGCCATTAAACATCCTCCTTCATGGTCACTCTGACCTGTTCCTTCTTCACGAAAACCTGGCAGCATGTTATGCTGTCGTTGACGAGGATGAATGAAGGCGGTCCCCACGGGCACATGCCGGAGGCAATGAGCTCCTCCGCCTTCTTTTTCATCTCTTCCGCCTTTGAAACCAGAACCTCATAATTCCTTATGACTGTCTGCCTCGACGGTCTGTACTTTCCAGCCATCATTCACCCTCCACTGTTTCACCTTTGACGAATGAATAGGTGCTCCTGATTTCAAGGGACGGCTTCTTGGTGTATGCCACGTTCACCGTAACCCCTTCGAATCCCGATGATTCATGAGTGCGCTTGATAGAGTCCTCAAGCTGGGCTTCCGCTACTGCTGTGATGTCGCTTATTCTCATAAGTCTCCTCCGTTATCTTTCCGCTGGCATTCGGCCAGCTGATTCTCGTATTTCTTTTCCGCCTTTTCCTTGTCTTTAAGGGACGGGAAGCAAATCCAGTTATTACGCTCTGCAAGGCCGTCCACGTTTGTAAGAAAGACTGTCCATGTTCGCGGATCCATGCCTAAGGCCTTACAGATATCATTCATATGCACGGAATCCGGATAGACGGGTACAAGGCGCACCAAGGCAAGCCGCTTGCGGATATTGCTCTCCTTGCCTGTCATCATCTCGCACCTCTCACGTACTCACCGCCGATATAGCCGACGGAGCCCCGCGTGAGCGTCCAGAACTCTTCGTTTCTGAGCTGATTATGTCTGCTGATCTTCTTGGATATCCCCCTGGCAACCATTGAGATCACAGCCTCTGCCAAGAGTACAACCGCCGCAGTGAGAAAGTGTGTTTCAACTTGCATTATCTTTTCCTCCCTGCTATACTTACCTTGATGTTAGTGAGGGTATAGCTCCTCGTTATCCAGCTCCTTTTTAGGAGCTTTTTTCATAACGCCACACGTTCCCTGAAATATTTCTTGGAAACCTTCCCAGCAACTGTAATGAACCCTTTGCTTTTCAGTTCATCATTCAGCTGCCTGATGATGTAGTAGGCCTTTGAACTGCCGATTCCCAGAAGCTTCTGGACATCCTCTGCCGTGTAGTACGGAACTTCGACAATGCTCATTTTTTCGATTCCCTTGTTTCTAAAAGGAACCTGCTGTGTGATTGATGATTTAGCCATGTATCCTCCTTCTGTTTTTATTTGCTCTTTTGTGGAAAAGTGGTAACATGAATCCCAGCCCCCCATTTCGGGGGACCGAGAAAGGAGGTAACATGTTGACCAAACTTTTGAAGTCCCCTATTCTTGCGCCGCAGTCTCCAGCTACGGACAGGCATGGTTGACGGGGACGAAGACCGGCAGCGGCCAAAATCGGACACCTGTCACTTTGACATGCTAGGCCCAAGTCCGTTGGGACAAGGGAACGGTACGCCTCTGTTGACATGTGCTGCACTTTAAGTTCAGTAAAACGGATGACAAGTGACATCCAGGAACTGCCTGGTGTACTGGAGTTTACATCAGCAGGTTCTGGACCGTGAGGATAATGGCGGAGCCCGTACGACCATGCACCTGAAACATGCAGGGGCAAGAGGCGGGTTCCCGCTGCCAATCTTCTATTTCTCATCTCCGCTCTCCTTCAACCTCCTCTGGAGGGCATCGATGACATAATCGGTAAGGGTCTTACCGCTCATGTTCGCTTCATACTGCAAATCCGCAAAAAGCTTTAATGGTATCCAGATGTACAGGCGTTTCTTTTCTTCCTTCATCTTTGAGATCTCCTTTTGAAATCTTCGACTGCCTTGAAGAAGTCAGAGCCGTAATGACCGTGGTTGTAGTCATAGCCGCCAAGGCAGAGCCACGTGACATAGAGCTTCGATTCAGGGTTGTATCCGAGGACTATCTCCTCCCCTGCCCTGTTGCGCTCTGATGCAATGATGATGAACCCGACATTGGATCTGATTCTTTCTTTGCCGGCTGGGATGAAGTTCTCTGGCTTCTTCGGTGCAGGTTTTCCAGCATCTTTTGGTGTGTAACCTTCAATTGTAGATATGCTCATTCGTTCAGCTCCTCTCAACATATCAGCCCGCAGGCCTCGTAAAGCTCGGAGAAATCCGGTTCCTCCTCAATTTCGGAAACGGCATAATCCAGAGCGTCGATAGCTTCCTGCATCGCCTCGCCCTTCTCGCCATCCTGCAAGGATTCTGGCATGTTGTAGTAAGCCTCCTCTTCCTCGTCCTTAACCTCGGTGAGAACGTTGATGAGGTCTTCCTTAATCTCCTCAAGCTTTGCGAGATAAGCATCGACTGCTTTTTCAATCCTCTGTCTTCTGCTTCTGTTCATGTGTTTAGCTCCTTTGTAAATTAACTTGCTAATTTAGCAAGTATTCAATTAAAAAAATATTTTCCTATCTCAGAAAAGTTGATTTCCAAAACATCACAAACTGCTCTCATCTCAGGAAGTGTCCAATCAACCTTTCCTCCAAGTCTACAAGAAAGACTTGAAGCAGAAAGATTTATTTTATTTGCAAGTTCGGCTTCCGTCATTCCTTTTTCTTTTATAAGTCCTCTTAACTTCGCAAATTTCATTTCCATCTCCTACTTGCTAATTTCACAAGTAACTATAATCTTGCTATTTGCAGTTGTCAAGCAAAAACTTGCTAATTTATAAAATTATTTTGTAAAAACAAAATTTTGTTGCGTAAAAACAAATATAGCCGTATGATTGAGACTGCATAAGGAACAAAAGAATGAAACCAGAATACAATAAGAACATGGTCTCAGAAAGGTTGAATATCGCCTTAAAAAAAAGAGAGATGACACAAACCGAATTAGCAGATCTGACAGGTATTAATTTCAGCACTATTAGCTCATATGTATCAGGACGTTTTGAACCCAAAAGAACACCGCTATTAGAAATGGCAAAAGTTTTAAGAGTTTCTCCTGCTTGGCTTGCAGGCTTTGATGTTGGCATGGAGGAAGAAGTACCGTCTTATGATTCAAGCTCAGGAATATTAACAATACCTTTTATTAATCAAAAGCTTTCTGCTGGCGTAGGAGAGAATTACCTATCATCTGACGATATAAGCATCCGAAAGATTGACATTCTCTCTTCCATGGCAAGAGGCATAGACAAGAGTACTTTAGTTGCAGCTGAGGTCATAGGAGACAGCATGATTGAAGAGAAGATTTATTCAGGAGATATAGCCGTGTTCTCAAAAGGTATGATAAGAGGTTCTGGAATATATGTCATCAATTATGGAGGGGACGTGCTGGTGAAGAAGATTCTGTTCGATTCAATGGAAAACAAGGTGACTATAATCAGTGCAAACAAAGACTATCCTCCTAAGACGACCGATTCGGACTGCGTATCAATAATCGGTAAGGTCATAGGATGGATTCATCTGGAGAATTATTAAAAAGAAGGAATATATGTTTGGAATACTTTTTTTCTTAGTTGTAGGTTATATTGTTTTTAAGTTGTTCATAGCATATAGCACTAAACAAACAAACCAGCCAAAAACTAATTATAAAACATACAATCCCGTTAACCCCCCTGTTGTCGCATCTTCAAAAACTAAGCGAATTACTGCTGTCGATAATTCTTCATTCTTCCCCGACTATACTATCATTGATATTGAAACAACGGGGTTAAATTATAGAACAGACAAGATAATACAATTTGCCGCTATAAGAGTAAGAGACCATCAAATTGTTGATTCCATGCAGGTCATGATAAACCCCGAAATACCTATTCCTCCTGAGGCAACAAAAGTAAATGGTATTAAAGATTCCGATGTCGAAGGGCTACCAAATTTCTCTTACTACGTTCAGTCCATTTTAGAATTTCTAGGAGATGATTACATTGTCGGTCATAATATCCATTTTGACAAACTTTTTCTTGAATATCACATGGGAGAATCCTTAATGAATAAAAGAATAGACACGCTCACCTTGGCAAGAGATTTCTATAGCTTAAGAGATGGATACTCTTTGTCCAATCTCTATCAATATTTCACTGGAGAAATACCTCAAAATGCTCATGATGCACTTTACGACTGTAAAATGACACACACTGTATTTGAAGGAATGAAAAAAGATTTAGGAGAAAAAGGGAGAAAGCTCAATCCTAAAGCCTATGATGTAGATATGATCTGGTATCATTATGAGCTTCCTAAAAGAGAATTTAAGAAACCTGAGAATTGCAAAGATTTGCCATTATATAAACAACATATTGTATTTACCGGCAAGATTCCTGACATGACAAGGCGACAAGCCATTCAAGCAGTTTTCGACAATGGAGGTGATTATGGGAATCAAATAAGACAGAAAACGACTATGATTGTTGTAGGAGAATATCAAAACGACTCAACTATTGAAATTGCAAAAACAGGTCTAACACCTGATCAAAATATAAAAATAATAGATGCCAACGAATTTAAAGATATTGTCGGCTGGATTCATGCCAATTCAGTCTGATCAAATGCTTCATAGGGAACCGTGAAGAAAGGCTGGTTCATGTTAACTATTGAGGGAGAAAAAATGGAAAACAAATCTGAAATAGTTATCTATCAAACTGAAGATGGAATGACAAAAATAGATGTCAGGCTTGAGGATGAAACCGTATGGCTGACGCAAGCTGAGATGGTTGAGCTATTCCAATCCAGCAAATCAAACATCAGTGAACATATAAAGCATATTTTTGAAGAAGGTGAGCTTGAGGAGAAATCAGTTGTTCGGAAAATCCGAACTACTGCCTCCGATGGGAAAAGCTACAATACCACATTCTACTCGCTTGACGTAATCATATCCGTAGGATACAGGGTTAAGTCATTACGGGGCACTCAATTCCGGATCTGGGCAAATTCAGTCCTGAAAGAATATATCAAGAAAGGCTTTGCACTGAACGATGAAAGGCTGAAAGAACTTGGAGGAGGGAGCTACTGGAAAGAACTTCTTGACAGGATAAGGGATATCCGTTCATCGGAGAAAGTTTTGTATCGGCAAGTTTTGGATCTGTATGCGACAAGCATAGATTATGACCCCAAAAGTGAAGAGAGTATTACATTCTTCAAGATGGTTCAAAATAAATTTCATTATGCAACCCATGGGAATACAGCAGCTGAGGTCATATACAATCGTGCGGATGCTGAAAAAGAGTTCATGGGGCTGACTTCATTTGCAAGCGATTTCCCAACAAAGAAGGATGTAGCAATTGCGAAAAACTATTTATCTGAGAGCGAACTGAAAGTTCTAAACAATCTGGTTTCAGCCTATTTTGATTTGGCAGAAATAAATGCCATCGAACATAAGAAAATGTATATGAAGGACTACATCAAACAGCTTGATATCATGATTGCAGGAACAGGAAAACCACTTCTCGATAATTCAGGAAGAATCAGCCATAAGCAAGCAATTGCAAAAGCAGAGAAAGAATATCAGAAATTCATTCAGAACAATCTGTCTCCCGTTGAAGAATCATACTTAGAGACAATAAAAGGAATAGAAAAGGAAGCAAAAAAACATCAGAAAAAAAAGCAATAAGAAAAAAAGAGCTGCATCTCACCTACCACAGATCATGCAGCTCCCAATTGAAACACCTTGGAGTATCAGGTTTCGGCCTGATTATCGATAGCGATAGAAACGTTTTTCAGTTTCAAACCAGAGGTCTTCCCTGTCATTCTAGCACATGGTTGCCTCTGAGAAAAGGAGGCAAATTTGTCATACAAAAGGATTTATTTCTTTCATATCTTTGAGAAGCTTTTTAGCTTTAGCCAGAAGATTGTTATCCAAGAGATAGCCTATACCATCTGGAGTAATTTTCATGTACTCAAGACCTACGATTTCAGGGTAATCCCCTATCCCATATGCCACGTCTATTCCTTCAATGAAACCCTGTTTCCACATATGCTCGATTATATAGGTCCAATATCCCTTTTTGATATCAAGCATTGGGCTATCATGGGCAATCAATCTAACATCGATCTTCTCATCTTCCTTGAGACGAGCATAAAGGTAAGCAAGTATTTTGTAGACAATAACGTAGTAATCATCTTTAGCCATATGAATATTCTAGCATCAGGAAGGAGGTGTTAACAATGGCGGTATTCAAGGACAGCTATACGCAATCATGGGCTTGCAAGTTCCGCTATAAGAACTGGCAGGGAGAAACGAAACAGCATAAGAAAACAGGCTTTAAAACCCAGAGGGAGGCCAAGGAGTATGAGAAGGCATTCCTGGACAAGCAGCAGAACAACTGCGATATGACATTCAACTCCCTTTTCCTGTATTATATCGACGACTGCCAGGCAAGAATGAAGCCGACAACGGTAAGTAACAAGGAATCGAATTTCAAAACCGCAATCATTCCCTACTTCGGGGAGAAGCGGATCAATGAGATCACTCCGGCCGACATCAGACAGTGGCAAACGGAACTGATAAAGAACGGTACCTATAAGAACTCAACCCTCAGAAAGACACACAAGCAGCTATCGGCAATTTTCAATTTCGCAATAAAGGTATACGGGTTGAAACAGAATCCCTGCACGGTTGTAGGAAATATCAAGAGCACTAAGTCCGAGGAAATGGAATTCTGGACGCTGGAAGAGTTCAACCGGTTCATGCAGGCTATTTCGGGTATAATAGACAAGGAAGCCTTCTTCCTTCTCCTTTTCTATTCGGGGATGCGCATAGGAGAAGCATGCGCCCTGACACTTTCCGATTTCGATTTCCAAAACAACACGGTATCGATAAGCAAGAACTATGTCGTCGTGAAAGGAACGGCCTACATCTACGGTACAAAAACGAAAAAGAGCACCAGAACGATAAGGATGCCCAGAATCGTCATGGAAAAGATAAGGGAGTATTCTTCCCACATTTATGGACTGAACGCGTCTACGAGGCTTTTTGACCGCTCTGAATCGAAATACAGGGAGTGTCTGAAAAGGTACAGCGTGAAAGCCCACGTGAAAACGATAAGAATCCATGATCTGAGGCATTCTCACGCCTCCCTGCTGATCAACATGGGAATCCCTGTGAAACAGATATCAGAGAGATTAGGCCATGATGATGTGACGATTACGCTCAGCACATACTCCCACATGTACAAGGAAAAAGAAGAGGAGCTCGTATCGGAGCTGGATAAACTCGCAGAGACTTCAATAAAAATAGAACCAGCTTAAAAATGCAGTTATTTGGTACAGAAATGGTACAGAGCTAAGAAAATAAAAAAGCCTAACTCCTATGTTTAAAAGAGTTAGGCGATTTTCTTTATAGTTCCTAGGGGAATCGAACCCCTATTTAGAGACTGAGAATCTCCTGTCCTAACCATTAGACGAAGGAACCGCAATCAGCTGGGATGGAGGGATTCGAACCCCCAAAGGCAGAACCAGAATCTGCAGTGTTACCATTACACTACATCCCAAAGGTCACTCAGGTATCCTATAGAAAATTGAATAACCTGTCAATACTAATTTTTAAAATTTTTTAAACGCACTTACTCTAGCGCTAGCACTGACGTTAACATCATCCCTGAAACCATCCTTGAGATAGTTATAGGCAAGACCTGCAACCATGGCGCCATTATCCGTACAAAGCTTGAGTGATGGGAAAGTTACAGTATATCCCCCCTTCTCGAGATCCTTGAGTTCTTTCCTTAGCAGTGAGTTCGCAGCAACACCACCACCTGCGCTTATGCGTGTAAGTCCGGTATCTTTTAAAGCGACCTTAACACGGCGCATCAGGATATTTACAGCCTGACGCTGGAATGAGGCCGCGATATTCTCCTTCGTATCCTCATGACCTGGATTGAGGAATCTGTCCTTCTGGTTTATCACAGCAGTCTTTAGTCCGGAATAACTCATATCATATGGATGTTTATCTCTGTCCATTGTCGGACCAGGAAAAGCGAAAGCATTTGCATCCCCACTCTTGCTCATCCTGTCAATCACGACCCCTCCGGGGTATCCGAGATCGTAGAACTTAGCAACCTTATCAAACGCCTCACCTATAGCATCATCGATGGTCGTACCGAGAACATCAACGCTGTCATAACTGTTTACTTTACAGATTACCGTATGACCTCCGGAGACAAGCACTCCGAGGTAAGGGTATTCAAGCGGGGTCTCAATCTGCGAGGCGTATAAATGCGCCCTGATGTGATCTATTGCAATAAATGGGATGTCCAGCGTAGAGGCAAAGCATTTTGCGAAATTCACCCCTACAAGGAGAGAGCCGAGAAGACCAGGCCTGTTCGTGAAAGCCACGGCATCAAGATCTTCTTTCGTAATGCCAGCCTTGCTTATTGCCGCATCAACAACCTGCTCTATCCACTCCGTGTGAAGCCTCGATGCAAGCTCTGGTACGACCCCCTGGTATGGCTTATGAAGTTCGATCTGCGTGGCAATGACATTGCTTAACACCTCTTTCGCGTCGACAACCACTGCTGCGGAGCACTCATCACAGCTTGTTTCAATTCCAAGTACTGTCATAGGTTTATCTGCCTTCCCATCATGAGAGATAGATAATTCTGGTAGGATGCGCTATAGCTGTCCTCCAGGAATTTCTCAATCCTCTTGTAATCCATGTTATCGAAAATATAGTTAAAAACATCCTCGGACCATGTGAGGCCAATCTCCGGCCCCGGTCCGCTCTTCGCTCTTTTCCTGTCGATTGAAAGCACTACCGCGCTTTCAGTGTCATAATAGTCGTTGAGATAGTTCGTATACTCATCATTCAAGTAATCCATATACACCTCCCAATCCTCATATATAATATAACTTATTTCTTTCACAAAAGAATAGCACCATTAAAAACAAAAGCACCCCCGATTAAAGAGGTGCAAACTAAGCCAAAGATGGGAGTCGAACCCGCGACCTGCTCATTACGAGTGAGCTGCTCTACCACTGAGCTACTTTGGCGTACCTAGAAAATATACTAAAAAGAGAATTTGTTTTCAACAGGTTTTTTGCTTTTTTTCATCTTCCTCCTCAAAGAGTGAGAGCTTATAGACAACAGCAAAGCCCAAAGCAAACAGTAGAAGAGCAACGAGAATACCCCACGATGATGGCAGTCCAGGATAAATCTCTTTTATAGAACCAAGGAGAAAGCCGAGTATCATCATGTACGTTATCTTCGGATAACGATCCATTGCAATCTGCAAAGCTTTGGTAAGGGCAAGTATTCCTGCAAGAAGTCCAGCCACTATCGGAATAAGGGATATGAACTCATTATTCGAAAGCGCGCTTATTATCGGTTCATAAAGACCGAGAACAAGAAGAAGGTAACTCGTGCTTATACCAGGAAGTACGAGACCTACTGAGACAAGCACGCCACCGAGAACCTGTATGAGAATATCCAAAAATGACGCATCAAGCGTGGGATTGAAAATCCCCTCGGGAATGAGCTCAACAGAAAAGACAAGAGCAATTCCAATTATGATATATATCGCACTGGGAATATCGAAACCTTCGGCGTGCGCCTTTTTAACCATCATCGGAATTGTTCCGCAAACCGCTCCAAGGAAGAGGTACATGATTATCAGGGAATAGCGGTTGATTATAATCTCAAGAGGACGTGCGACAATAAGAATGCCTGCAAGGGCCGCAATCACGAATAAAAGAAGATAAACGAGACTGCTTTTGAATGTCTTTCTGGAAAAAAGCGAAGGAATCGCAGCTATGAGGCGGTCATATTCTCCTAGGATCATTGCCATGGATCCGCCAGAAACACCGGGAATCATCATGCTTGAACCAACAATGAAACCTTTAACTAATGTTTTAAACATAGCAAGAATATAACAGAAGAAAGGGAAGCCGTGAAGACTTCCCTATCTTTAAAAACTCATTTGGCAGACTGTGCAATTGCAGCCTGTGCCGCCGCAAGCCTTGCGATAGGTACGCGGAACGGGGAACAGGAGACGTAATTGAGTCCGATCGACTGGCAGAATGCGATGGACTTCGGATCTCCTCCATGCTCACCGCAGATACCGAGTTTAATATCCGGGCGTACAGAACGTCCGAGCTCCGCCGCCATCCTTATGAGCTTACCAACTCCATCGAAGTCTATGGTTGCGAACGGATCGTAATCATAGAACTGCTTATCAGGATCGTTGACATAGTGTCCTAAGAATGATGCTGCATCATCACGGCTGAAACCGCAGGTCATCTGTGTCAGGTCGTTAGTTCCGAACGAGAAGAACTCTGCCTGCTTTGCAATCTCATCAGCTGTTATGGCCGCACGAGGAACCTCGATCATGGTACCGATCTTGTAATCGATCCTTATGCCCTGCTCGCTGAATACCTCCTCAATCGTCTCTACGGCCTTCTCCTTACAGAAATTGAACTCCTTGTATATTCCAACCAGTGGAATCATGATCTCCGGATGGACCTGGATTCCTTCCCTCTTGACGAATATTGCCGCTTCTATTATCGCCCTCACCTGCATCTTTAGAATCTCAGGATATACGATTGCAAGACGGCAACCGCGGAAACCAAGCATAGGGTTGAACTCATGAAGGCTGTTGATTTTCTGAGCAATCTCCTCAAGGCTGATTCCCATCGTAAGAGCCATCTCATGGCGGCTCGTATGGTCGTTTGGAAGGAACTCATGAAGAGGAGGATCGAGAAGACGGATTGTCACAGGCAGTCCGTTAAGGGCCTTGAATATGCCCATGAAATCCTCCCTCTGCATAGGAAGAAGCTCGGAAAGGGCACTCTCCCTGTCCTTCGTATTGTTAGCCAGAATCATCTTGCGCATGCTGATAATCCTGTTTCCACCGAAGAACATGTGCTCCGTGCGGCAAAGTCCGACACCCTCAGCTCCAAGCTGAACTGCATGTCTGGCATCCTGAGGAGTGTCTGCATTGGTCCTTACGGCCATTGTCTTGTACTCGTTGACGTATCCCATGAACTTCTTATAGTTCTGGAAGAGGATTGACTCGGACTCCCTCATGCTTCCCTCGAGAACCTGCATGATCTCACTCGGCTTTACAGGAATCTTCTGTGCATAGACTGCACCCGTGAATCCATCGATAGCCATGTAATCACCCTCGGAGAGGATAACACCGTTAACTTCCAGAGTCTTCTTTATCTCGTCGACATGAATCTCTCCGCAACCTGATACGCATGGGCAACCCATACCACGTGCTACTACTGCAGCATGACTCGTCATTCCTCCGCGGCATGTTACAATGCCCTGACTGACAGCCATTCCTCCGATATCCTCAGGACTAGTCTCAACACGGACAAGAAGGACTTCCTTTCCCTCTGCGGCAGCAGTCTCGGCATCCTTTGCTGTGAAATAGATCTGACCACAGGCACCTCCCGGGCTTGCGTTAAGACCGGTTGTCGCCGGCTTGCATGAGAGGTCGCGGATGATCTTGTTATCAAGAATCGGAGCAAAGAGCTTACTGAATTCACTTGCAGGAACCCTGCTTACAGCAGTCTTCTTATCGATGAGCCCCTCCTCCACCATCTCAACCTGGCTTCTGAGCCAGCTGAATATAGTTCTCTTTCCATTCCTGGTCTGAAGCATGTAAAGCTTGCCTTCCTGGATTGTGAACTCAAGATCCTGCATGTCCTTGTAATGCTTTTCAAGAATAGAGCGGATGTTTACAAGCTGCTCATACGCATCCGGGTTCACGTTCTTCAAGGTATCGATTGACTGAGGCGTCCTGATACCTGCAACAACGTCTTCGCCCTGGGCATTCATCAGATACTCTCCGAAGAACTTGTTCTCACCTGTTGAAGGATCGCGTGTGAATGCAACGCCAGTGCCGCTCGTCTCACCCATATTGCCGAATACCATGCACTGGACATTGACAGCCGTTCCGAGAAGACCGCGGATATCATTCATCATCCTGTACTTAATCGCCCTTTCGTTGTTCCAGCTTCTGAAAACGGCATCTATTGCCTTGAACAGCTGATACTCAGGATCTGTCGGGAAGTCCTCCCCTGTAGACTTCTTGTACATGATCTTATAGCGCTTGATAACCTCTTTGAGCATATCGACAGTGAGCTCGTTATCAAAATGTATGCCATTCTCATCCTTTACGCTCTGGAGAATATATTCGAATTTAGCATGCTCGACGCCCATAACGACATCGCCGAACATCTGAATGAAACGCCTATAGCTGTCCCATGCGAAACGCTCGTTACCTGTCTTCTTGACGAGAGCCTCAAGACTGTCCTGATTAAGACCAAGGTTAAGGACTGTATCCATCATTCCAGGCATCGACTGTGCCGCACCGCTTCTTACGGAAACAAGAAGAGGATTCTCCTTATCCCCGAGCTTAGCACCTTGCAGCTCCTCAAGCCTCCTGAGATTACTAAGAACCTCATCCTTCATTCCCTCAGGATAGCCACCACCTGACTTATCGAAAAAAGCACATGCTTCCGTTGTAATCGTGAATCCAGGAGGTACAGGAAGCCCTATGCTGGTCATATCAGCAAGATTCGCACCCTTTCCCCCAAGGAGGGCCTTCATATCAGCTGTACCTTCAGCTTTACCCCCTCCGAAAAAATAAACATACTTCTTTTTTTCAACTTTAGACATCTTTACCTCTGAATTTAAACTTTTTAAAGATTACCATTTAATGGGGGATAATACAACCTAATTTATTTAATTATTTATGCCATAAAAATATATCTATTAAAATTGAAACGAAGTTTCATTTTTGAAATAAAATAAGGGGAGGTTTCGCCTCCCCGATCAAAATCATGCGACAGTGTAGCACTCAAGCGCCCTACCCTGGCTGTTATCTCTCAGCTTCTCAAGAGCTCTCTTCTCTATCTGCCTGATCCTTTCTTTAGTAAGTCCAAACTCAAGCCCTATTTCCTTAAGACTCATCGGTTTCTGTCCGTCAAGCCCGTAGCGCATGCTAAGTATAGTTCTCTCCTTATCGCTTAGAGTAAGAAGAAGAGAGCGAACCTCTGTGCGAAGGGACTCATCAACAACCTCAGCCTCAGGTCCTGCAGCCGGATCCTCGATGAATTCGGAGAATGTGGAGGATGAGTCATCATCGCTTTTTATGGATGAGTCGAGATTCACCATATCCTGACTGATCGAGAGAAGATCCTTTACAAGATTCTTCTCGAGGCCGGTTCTCTCGCTTAAAAGTTCAAGATCATTCGGGTCCTCAACGTTCTCATGGAGAATCTCGCTCTGTACCTTCTGAATCTGCATAAGCTCATTGGTCCTGTTGAGAGGCAGGCGCACAGCCCTTGCCTTCTCACTTAGAGCTTTCATAATCGACTGTCTGATCCACCATACAGCATATGAAATGAAGTGATAGCCCTTCTCCGGTTCGAACTTCTCAAGAGCCGTGATAAGCCCTATGTTACCCTCATTAATGAGATCTGAGAGAGGAAGACCCTGGCCCCTGTATTTCTTAGCGACCGAGACAACGAAACGGAGATTGGCGTTTATGATCCTATCAAACGCCCTCTTATCCCCATTCTTAGCCTTTAAAGCAAGCTCATACTCCTCTTCATAACTGAGCATGGGAATCTTGTTAATCTGCTCTAGATATATGGAAAGCACCTCGTTATCCGAATCAAGATATGATGCGTTTGATAATTCCTTTGACATTTCTGTTTCTCCTACAATTTACATATAGCAAGAAACATGCCAACTTTATAATTTCTATTTTATTTACTCATACAAAAAGGAATTAACATATTACAAACAATATGTAGTTTATATCAACATGGTTTCAATTTGACACAATAAAACAAAACAGCAACAAAAGAGTATCATTTTGACACAACATTTACCAATTCAGATAAGCCTGTGTCATTTTGAACCGGGAATATTATCTTCACAGCCATCAAAAGACGGAATCTACCCTTCTCGCTCCTGATAAACGGATTGTTTTTTAAAGAGAGATTGAACTCATCATACGTGCATCTTATGAGATCGCTTACCATGTCAGCCTCGGCAAGACCCAGAAACAGGCTGTTCTTCTCCCTTAAGTATTTTATGAGCTGGGAGCGGAAGAAAAAGAAGAAATCAGTGTTGTCAGAGGAAACAGAAAGACGCTCAAGGAGGGCATCGCAATACATGTCGAAAGCTTTGAGAACATCCCCGTCTCTCATCCTCCGTCCTGCCTCTGAAAACTTTTTTCCACTCTCCTCGTACTTCATTTTCCCTGTCCTTAACAGAAATATAACAAATATAAAGTAAAAGTTAAGAGTTTCAGAGAAAAAAAACTTCTCCAACTTTATATCTTTTTCCTTCTTGCCGCTTTCACATTCCTTATATATATTACTTATTGAAATTGATTTTTCGAGGTGATCAGAAATGACAATCATTCCACTTGGTGAAAGAGTTCTGCTCAAGGCAGAAAAGACAGAAGAAAAGACTGCAGGAGGAATCTTCATTCCACAGGCAGCACAGGAAAAGACACAGATCGCAACTGTTGTTGCAATCGGAGACAGCGAGGAGATCAAGGTCAAGGCCGGAGACAGGGTCCTGCATGACAAGTATGCTGGAACGGAGATCAAGGACGGCGGAGAGGACTATCTGATCGTAAATGCTCAGGATATTCTCGCTATCATCAAATAAGAACTTAGATGAAGCTAGGGGAGCAGGACATTCGGTTTTCGAGTGTCCTGTTTTTTCATCGTGAGTACTTTATGAATTCATCTGCAACAGCTTTTCCAATGCAGTCGTAAACTATTTCTAAACTTTCGTTAAACGACTGGAATTCATTCTCATCACAGAAAACTGCTCCAGTTACCCTAACAGAGATTTCTTGATATTCTCTATCTATTGTTACAGAATCAAAATACACATTAGAGATTCCACCGCCAAATTCAAATGTATAAAATTCCTCATATGAAAGAGAATATAGGTATCTGCAATTAAGCACCTCTGCTAAATCATACATTTGAGAGACAAGATTATCTATTGTTTCATCCGGAATTGTATAAGAAGAAAAAGAATAAGCTCTCACACCTCTTCTTTCCAAAGCATCAACAATATTCTTTTCAGTTGCAACCTGCATCAGAGAATTATCTAATATATCGCAAAACACAATAATGCCAGCATCTTTTTCGAAATCGATTTGGGAAAGGTTACTAGAATAAACATTTGACTCATACCGAGGTTCACTTCCTTGCGAACGAGATGCAGGAACATCAAAAGAGACGCAAGAATTGAATAAAAAGACAAGTATTACTAAAAAAAAACAAAAACGTTTTCCTCTTCATATTCCCCTCTAACAAACTAGATTTAGATTATTAATACTATACTGCTTTTGTATTTCAGAGGAGGAAAAGTACTAGAAAAGGAAACTTTCAATCTTATCCGCTATGTTATCTATCTTGCAATCTTCGGGGAAATAGCACTCGGGAATACTTTCAATGAAAAATCTGCGGTAGCCGTTTCTTGCGAGTCTCCCGTCAAGGATGAGAACCACACCTTTGTCCCCCTCGCTCCTTATTAGCCTTCCCGCCCCCTGCTTGAATTTTATAACAGCGTCAGGAAGTGAAATTTCATAGAACGAACTTCTGTTTTCAATCTCGAGTACCCTCTCCCTCGCCTTGTTCATCGGAGTTGTCGGAGAAGAGAAAGGAAGCTTCGCTATTATCAGCAGACGGAGTGTGTCTCCGGGAACATCCACCCCCTCCCAGAAGGATGAGGTGGCAAAGAGGGAGGAATCCTTATCCGCTTTGAACGCATCAAGAAGCTTCTTCCTGTTAACCTTCCTTCCATCCTGTTTGAGGATTCTCATATCTGGAAGACTCGCTGAAACCATCTCTGAGACACGGCTGAGCATCTCATTGCTGGTAAAGAGCACCAGAGCACCACCGCCACTCATCTTTATAGCATCCGAAATGACAGAAGAGGCATAGCTGTAATACCTCTCATCATCCCCTATCTTATATGGCATTCCATCCTGCGGGATGAGAAGCATGAGATTCCTTTTGAAGTTGAATGGTGAGTCATAACGAGCGCAGATCGTATCCGCCCCTTTGAGCCCCACCCTGCTTAAGAAGTGAGAGAACTCCTTTCCAACGGTCAGTGTAGCAGAGGAGAATATTATGCTTTTAATACGGCTGTAGAACATCTCGCCAAGCATTGCTCCGATATCCATCGGACTGATTTGTAAAGAATACCTGCCACTTCTCTCCCTTAAAAAATACGGAACGCTCTTAGAGTAGTCGGGAATGGAGAAAAACGATGAAAGCACATGGGAGTATGAACTGAGGGATGAGATGTTTCTCAAGAGAAGAGATAGCGTGGCATCGGACTCCGAGCCCTCGATATCAAGGGCACCCATGAAGGAAAGGGTCGAATTGGAAATCTTCCTAGAGAGCTCTGATGAGAAATCCGCAATATCTTTCAATGCACCGAGCAGACGCTCATCAAGAAGGATTTCAGCCTCCCTCGTCAAAGCCGAAAGGCTCATCATCAGAGCCGAATCGAATCTCTCCGCATCATCCCTGATGACCTTGAGACTTTTCTGGAACTCGGATGAGGCACCTTTCCTCCTCTCATAGGTTCTCGCATACTCAACCTTGTTCCTTCCGCCAAGGTCCTTCTCTTTTTTCAGCAGATTATCTATCGTCTTACGCAGAGCCTCATAAGAATAGGATGATGAGAGAAGGCGGGAGGACTCCTCTTCAAGATGATGGGCCTCATCAAGGACCGCATAATCAAAAGATGGAAGCACAGCATCCTCATCATAATCGATATTCCTTTCAAGCCTGCTTCTTCCGTCCAGTATGAACAGATGATGATTCGTTACTATTATCCTAGCCTTCTTGGCTTTTTTTCTCGACTCATAGAAGAAGCATTCGGAAAAATATGGGCACTTTGCACCTTTGCAAGTGTTTATATCGGATGCTATCTCATGGAAAAGAGAGAGCGCCCTCTTATCCTTGAGATCGGAAAGTGTTCCATCTTCTGTCGAATAGACCCAGGCTCTAAGACGTGAGAAATCGGATGCGTCATCATCCTTCAAGACAGCTAGCTCCTCCTCCTTCTCCTTGAAAGCGGCTAGGCAGACGTAGTTTGAACGGCCGAACAGGATCTGGCTCTCAACACCGGCACCGAGAGCCTCATTTATAAGAGGAATGTCCTTCTCAAAAAGCTGATTTTCAAGTGTTATCGTGCTTGTTGCGATAACGACGCGCTTCTTTTTATCCCTCATTATCTCAAGGAATGCAGGTACAAGATATGAAAAGCTCTTTCCAATTCCCGTTCCTGCCTCAAGGACTGCAATCCTCTCATCCTTGAATGCCGCCTCTATCTTCTTTGCCATCTCATACTGGCTGTCGCGATAACTGTAAAATGGGAGTTTTGAAGAAAGAATTCCGCCCGGGGAGAAGACGTCATCAAGTTCCATCTGTCTTTCCCATATACTCGTTAAGTTTCCTGTGAAGCGTCTTTCGACCGATATCAAGGAGTTCGCTGGCTCTGCTCTTGTTTCCCGCACAGTACTCAATCGTGGAGAGAATTATCTTCTTCTCCGCCTCCTCCATCGTCGTAGGGAGGTTTATTGTTATGCTGCTCTTTGCCTCCCCTTCCTTCTGCGTAACCTGCGGGGGCAGATCCTCCAGCTGTATAATATTGCCCTTGGCAAGGACGACGGAGCTTTCGATGCAGTTCTTAAGCTCCCTTATGTTACCGGGCCAGTCATAATTCAGAAGCGCCCTTCTTGCCTGCGGGCTTATGCCCTCGATCTTCCTGCCATCCTCCTTGTTGAACTCATCAAGGAAATTTATGGTCAAGAGCTCTATATCCTCCTTTCTCTCTCTCAGTGGAGGTACTTCTATATGAACAACATTGAGGCGGTAAAAGAGGTCCTCTCGGAAATTCCCCTTCTTCACCTCGCTTGCCAGATCCCTGTTCGTAGCGGCAATGAGACGGACATCGACCCTTATGGTCTTCTCACCGCCCACCCTTTCGAACTCCCTCTCCTGAAGGACACGGAGAATCTTCACCTGGGTACTCATATCTATCTCGCCGATCTCATCCAGGAATATCGTACCACCGTCTGCAAGTTCGAAACGGCCCTTCTTCTGACTTGATGCACCTGTGAACGCACCCTTCTCATGACCGAATAGTTCGGACTCAAGAAGGCTCTCGGAAAGGGATGCGCAATGCACTTTGATAAACGGCTTATCCTTCCTGTCAGACAAGGAGACAATTGCATCGGCAACCAGCTCCTTACCTGTTCCGCTCTCTCCTGTTATGAGCACGCTCGCCTTTGTCGGTGCAACCTGGTTTATTATCTGCATCATCTGCGAGAGCTTTCCGCTCTTACCGATTATCTTGGAATACTTCTGCTGGCTTCTTAGCTTGTCTATCTCCTCAGAAAGCTTCCTGTTCTGCTCCTGAAGCTGGCTGTTCTTGATGCTCTTCTTAACAACAAGAAGAAGCTTATCCAGATCGACAGGCTTCGTGAAGAAATCGACAGCCCCATCCCTCATCGTCTCTACAGCGGTCTCAATCGTACCATGCCCGGTAAGGACGATGATCGGAAGCATAGGATAGGAGGCGCTTATCTTCCTGATAAGCTCATAGCCGTCCATCTCAGGCATCCTGAGATCAGTTATTACAAGGTCCACGGCATTGGTATTCACCAGATGCCATGCCTCAAGACCGTTATTCGCACTAAGGACGGTATACCCCTCATCCTCGAAAGCGTATTTCAGTCCACTGACGATATTCACCTCGTCATCAGTTATCAGTATTGTCGCCACTTTCCATATCCTTATCTTTTCAAAACCTTCCTCTGGCTCTTAGGAATTGGGAACTTGAACGTGAAACAGGTCCCCTTCCCAAGGTGACTTTCCAAAGCTATCTCACCAGAGTGCGCATTGATGATCTTAAGAACAGCCGTAAGGCCAAGCCCCGTACCGCTTTCTGCTTTCGTGGTATAGTAGGGTTCGAAGATCTTCTTCTGCGTCTCCTCGCTCATTCCCGTACCGTTATCACTTATGGAGAGCTTTACGTAGTCCCCATCACTCTTATCCTCTATGACCAGCTCCCCACCGTTCTTCATCGCATAGAAACTGTTGTTTATTATATTGAGAAATGCCCTTCTCAAAAGCTTTCGGTCAAGCATCAGGGACGGGAGGAACTTATCCAGGCGCAGAGTGATCTTAATGTCCTTTGTCGCCGCCTCTACCGCAACGAAATCGCTTAGCTCGAGTATGATATCATTGAGGCTGTCCATCTTGAGATCGACCTGCATCGGCTTTACAGCAAAGAGGAAATCCACGGCGATCTCATTAAGTCTTTCAGTCTCCTGCTCTATTATGTCTATGAACTCGTTCGCTTTCTCTATGCCCTTTCCACTCTGGATCGCCTTTCTTAAAAGGGATGTATATATCTGCATTGCCGCAAGAGGGTTCTTTATCTCATGCGCTACCCCTGCGGCCATTGTTGTCATGCTTGCCAGAGCCTCGGTGTTTCTAAGCTTCATCTCCTTCTTAAGGCTCTCTGTGATATCACGGAAGCGGATATCAAGATATTCCCTGTCCTTGAGCATGAACGGAAGAAAAGAGATGCGGATCGTCTTTATCTCCCCTTCCCCGAATGAGAAGTCCCTGTCGTTCAAGCCCTCCTCCCCGCTAAGGACAGAAAGAAAATACTTTTTCAAATCGTTATCCTTGATGAAATCCTCAATGCTTTTACCACTCATGTTCACAGGAATGAGCTTTGCCAGCGAGCGGGTTACAAGCACAGCCTCCTCCCTTTTCCTGTCCACGACGATATGAGCCTCATCCTCCCTGTCAAGAACCTCCTTAAGAAGGTCATATTCATCCAGGGATGCGTTTATCAGCTCAATCAGATGCTCATGACTAAGAGGGATATTGGATCCCATAACCTTCTTTAAAAGTTTAACCGACACTTACAGCCTCCCTGAGTGCGAGATCAAGAGCACTCCTGATATTCTGATTATACACGGTATTCATAAGCAGCGCACCATCAAGGGCCTTGAGTATCCTTAGTGCCCTCGAAGCGCTGAGAGCGCCGGATGAAAACGATGCTCTGACAGCTTTGATTACAAGAGAGAGGAAATAGGATGGATTCTTCTCAACGCTCAGATACGCCTCATCAAGCTTTTCAGAATCCGGATAAATCCCTTCAATGAGGGCCTTTGATATCAAAGCGGCGCTTTCTGCTATTAGAGATCGCTCTTCCTTCTCACAGCTCATCTCAAAAAGAAAATCCTCATAGCTATCATAATCTTTCAGAGTAAGAAATTTCTCCCTAAGGTATGCATTAAGATCGCTCTTTTCCAGAGGAGAAAAGCTGTACTTTCTCAGCCTTGACAGTATGGTCGTAAGAATCCTCTGAGCGTTTGATGATATTAGAACGAAATAGCTGTCGGGGTAAGGCTCTTCGAGGACCTTTAAGAGAGCATTGCGGCTTGCCTCGGTGGCATCCTCGATATCCTCTATGATCACCATGCACTTTCCGCTCTTTCTTGCAAGATAGTTCTGCACGGCTCTGACCTCGTCAACGGAAATCACCCCTTTCTTCCGTCCCCTGTACACAAGATCGCTTTTCGTGGATTTTGAGTAAATCTCAGCAGAGAGCTTCAAAACCTCATCGCGATTCTTCTCAGCATCAAGTCCATTCAAGAGATAGATCATATCCGCGATATCGGCTGCAAGGGAGAAAAGCTTATCCTTCGCACCCTCCGGGCTCTCGCTCTGCAGCGCCGGATGATACTCAAGAAGGACATTCTGGACGGATAGAAGAAAACGGGAGAGAAAGCGTGATGAATATCTTTCTGTCAGCATGTTATAAGCGGCATCAATTTCAAGTGCAAGATCCCGGGATGGAAAGAATATGACATCTTTCGCACCAAGCTCTTTAGCAAGATCCATTGCAAAAGAAAGCCTGCCCGAATATCTTGGGCCCGAAAAAAGCATTGAACGTGCAAGCTTATCTTCTTTTATCGATCTTGATATCTCATCCCAGAGCCCCGGCCTATAAAGCTTCAATTATATCGCCCCCTTCACGAAAGAGATCGTCCCTGAGATGAAAGGACGGATCACATTTCTAACTAGCCACGACTGGTCAAGGAAAGCTCTTGCCCCATCGAGAGCAGCCACATTATCGACGACAGATATGATGAGGCCGAATACAAGAAGGGTGAAAGCGAGTGCGAAAAGCCCTCCGAGAATCTTGTCTATCGCACTAAGCCCTATCTCATCCAGAAAAGATGCGAAAATCGAGGCTAGCAGTCGTACGACTAGATAAGTGCCCGCCATGAGTGCGATTACGGATATGTACGTGCTCCAAAGCGGAGAGAGCGTGCTGTTCTCATTTATAAGGTCGGCAAGTGCGATGGAAAAGAATTTGACGGCAAGAACTCCCAGTACGAGCCCGGGAAGCCAGCTTATGCTTTTAATCAGTCCTCTTATTATCCCCCCTGCACATGATACGAGCAGGATGAGAGCCAGAACGGCATCGAGAATTCCAGGCATTTGAAACTCCATTGAAAACTCCTCCTGTCAATGATAAACGAAAAAAGGACTTTCTTCCTACCATTTTTCAATTAATTTTAGTATATTATGGGCATGGCTAATTTCTTAACAGCCCTCTTCGGAGGAACGAAGCATGACAGGGACATGAAACATCTTGCTCCTGTAATTAAAAAGATAAATGATGAGGAAGCCTGGGCGAAAAGCCTTGGAGAAGATGATTTCAAAAGACAGACGGAAAGCTGGAAGAATGAAGTAAAGGAAGGAAGGAGCCTCGATGAAATCCTTCCTAAAGCGTTCGCTCTTGCCAGAGAGGCGGCTTTCAGAACCATAGGGGAAAGGCACTATGATGTTCAGCTCATGGGTGCTGTGACACTGCATGAGGGAAAGATCATGGAGCTGAAGACGGGAGAGGGAAAGACTCTTGCCTGTGTTCCAGCTGCATACCTTAATTCGCTTGAGGGACAGGGAGTTCATATCGTTACTGTTAACGACTACCTTGCCCGTCGTGATGCCGAGTGGATGGCCCCCATCTATAACTATCTCGGGCTGAGCGTCGGTGTCATAACCAGCGATATGGATCTTGCACAGAAGAAAGCCAACTACTCATGCGGTGTTACATACGGTACGAACAATGAGTTCGGTTTCGACTATCTCAGGGACAACATGAAAGCAAGCTATGCTGATAAGATCCAGCCCAAGCACCATTATGCAATCGTGGATGAGATCGACAGCATCCTCATAGACGAGGCGAGAACCCCGCTCATCATATCAGGACAGGGAGAGGATGACACTCCGAAGGTCCGTGCTGCAAACTCCATCGTCCCAATGCTTAAGGAATGTGAGAAGGATCCGGAAACAGGAACTTATTACGAGCTTACTGAGATGGAGAAGCTTGACAGGGAGACAGCCCTCAACTTCGACGAGAGGGGTGATTACAAACTCGAGGAGAAGGAGAAGAAGGTCACATTCACCAAGCAGGGAATGAGCCACATGGAAGAGCTGCTTAAGAAAGCGGGAGCACTTCTTCCGAGCAAGGATGATGATGGCAGCACAATATACAGCCTCTATGACGGGGAGAATTTCGAGCTTGTTCACTATGTGACACAGGCTGTCAGGGCTCACCGCCTCTTTACAAAAGATGTGGATTACATCGTAAAAGACGGACAGGTGCAGATCGTCGATGAGTTCACAGGCCGTGTCCTCCAGGGCAGAAGATACTCGGACGGGCTTCATCAGGCGATAGAAGCGAAAGAGGGAGTACGCGTTCTCGGACAGAGCAAGACATTCGCAACCATCACGTTCCAGAACTTCTTCAGGATGTATGATAAACTCTCAGGAATGACCGGTACGGCAGATACAGAGGCCGGAGAATTCAGGGAAATCTATGGCCTTGATGTAGTAGTTATTCCGACAAACAGACCTGTGATAAGAAAAGATCTCAAGGATCTTATTTACTATGATGAGAAATCGAAGTTCAGTGCGATAGTAAATGATGTAAAGAAGATACATGAGACTGGACAGCCGATACTCATCGGAACAGTAAGCATCGAGAAATCAGAACTCCTTTCTGCCCTTCTAAGACGTGCCGGGATAAGGCATGAAGTTCTCAATGCGAAGAACCATGCAAGAGAGGCCTACATCATCGGAGAGGCAGGCATGAAAGGTGCTGTCACGATTGCAACGAACATGGCCGGCCGTGGAACGGATATCAAGCTCGGTGGATCTCCTGAGCACCTCGCAAGAAAGAAATGCGGAACCGATGCCAGCCTCGAGGAGTACAGGAAAGCTCTTGATGAAATCATGCCGGAGTACAGGAAGGCCTACGAGGAAGTAAAAGCGCTTGGAGGGCTATACATCATAGGCTCGGAGCGCCATGAGTCAAGAAGAATAGATAACCAGCTCAGGGGAAGAAGCGGAAGACAGGGAGACCCGGGAACCTCCCGTTTCTACGTATCCCTTGAAGATCCCCTTATGAGACTCTTCGCTAAAGAAGGGCTTAGAGAGATGATTGGACGTCTCGGTCTTAATGATGGCTCTGCCATCGAGCACAAGATGCTCGACAATGCGATAGAGAAAGCGCAGGAAAGGGTTGAGGCCAGGAACTTCGAAATCAGAAAACATCTTCTTGATTATGATGATGTCCTTAACGAGCAGAGGAACTACATATACTCTGAACGTGACAAGATCCTCCTTGCAGACAACTTATCTGACAGGATTCTTGAGAATGTGAAGAATATCATAGACTATTATAGGGAAGAGAACCCGAAAGATAAGAGCAAAGCACTCAGTGAATTAAGGGATTTCTTCCATATCAGCGATGATAACTTCACTCTCGATAACGCCTACTCCTTCATTGAGAACAACATAAGGAGCAAGGAAGAGAAAATTACAAAGCCTGAATTCAACAGGTTCATACGCTTCGTCTATCTCAGAAACATAGACAGAAGATGGATAGACCATCTTGATGCGCTCGAGGAGCTCAAAGATTCGGCAAGGCTGATGAGCTATGCACAGAAGAATCCGCTTGTAGAATACAAAAATACTGCAAGTGATGCATTTGATGACATGATCAGTGAAATAAGCGACCAGGTTGTGAAAACAGTCGTCTCGGTCAGAGTCCTTACGGAGCGAGAACAGAAAGAGAGAATTCTTAACGCAAAACACGCCCAGGCACAGAGCCAGACGGCAGTCTCCTCAAGAAGTGAGAGCGAGAATCAGCAGATAAGGCGTACAACACCCAAGATCGGAAGAAACGATCCATGCCCCTGCGGTAGCGGTAAGAAGTATAAGAACTGTTGCGGAAAAAACTGGTAACAAAACTCGGCTGGAGAAATCCAGCCGATTATTGATATAGCAACCACTAAAAAGACTTTAGTCAGAGACTCAAGCGACTTTTAATTTCAAGCACCTTCAAAAGTGGTATTTCAAGATTTTCCGCTATCTGCTCAGGATTCAAAAGCTTTGACCGGAGCAGCTTGCTTGCATAATCATTCTGCTCTTTTCTCTCTCTTCCAAACGACCTTTTTCAATCCCTTCCTTTTCTCCAATCTTCCTAAGTATTTCAAAAGTCTCACACATCTTCCTCTTTCCTCCCGGGCCCTTAAGCCACTCTAAAGCTTCCCTGAACTCCCTGTA